>JBDHAN010000001.1:0-160902 GCA_039588055.1 Gemmatimonadota bacterium
CCTGCTCGGTCGCATTCGCCGGCACCATGACATTTGAGAGACCGGACGTGAGACACGCGAGGTCCAAGAGCGCCATCTCTGGGCGGTTTTCAGAGAGAATGGCGATGGGCTGAACGGCATCGGGCTCGTCCAGCGACAACAGACCACGCGCCAGCGTGTCCACTCGTGCCTCGACGTCACGCCACGTGAGGTTCTTTTCTGTCCCTCGCTCTGCGACCGCGAACAAAACCTTTGCGCCGTAGACCGAAACCCGTTGCCGAAACAACGGACCAACCGTGAAATGCGACCTCTCGATCGCGGCGAGCGTGCGCTGCTCCCACGATGCGCGATCTTCCGCTTGAATGCGTCGCACGACCGTCGGGCGTCGTACGAGATCGAGGGCGCTCCAGGCGAGTTGCCGCAGCGCTCGATCCTTCTCGTCTGAATCAAGGCGCACGACACACCGATCCAGGAGCCCCGCGAGCTGGCCGAGGTCGATCTGCTCGAGCAACACGTCGGTCGCGAGCGACTCGTGGAGCATCTCCACGGCGTCACGGTCTCGTTCGATCCCTCGAGGGTCACGAGTATCGAACGTTGCGGCTTCGTCGAACAACGCCCCGACTCGAGCGGTTGCGTCGCTTCGCTCAACACCGATTACTGGCGAGGAATGCTGGGGATCAACCATTGCCGTAAGAGGTTACGGGATCCTGATGCCGCCGGGAAGTCGGCGCGTGAGTTTGCGAATCTCGTCCTCCAACTGCACCTCGACTTGGGCGAGCTCCGCGAGACGCGGCGCAATCTGTTCGCTCACACGCCGCTGCAGCGCCGTCACGCTTTCGCGCGCCCGCCGAACCTCAGATTCAACGAGTGAATCGACCCGTGCGCGCAGCTGGGCTTCGACCCGCTGCACCTCCTGCCCCAACTCCTGCCGCAGGCTCTGAGCTACCACGTCGCCGATGGTGGAGCGGATGGAGAGGGACGGCCTCCGCAAGTCTCCGGTCATCCGCACGTCGATATCAACCGCGCGCACACCCGACACGGACCGCCACAACAGGTTTTCGGCCCACTGGCGCGAGCCTAGGCGCGCAGCGTCGGTCGCCGGCTCCGCCAGCGCGCCGAGCCGACTCCAGGTGGCATTGCTGGTGCGCCAATGCCAGCGCCCCTCGATCTGATCGCCTAGCCGACGGAGCGTCAACTCGGTCGTGCCTTGCCCCAAGTCGAGTCGAGCGCCCAAGGCCCGGAGATCGAACGTCGGAAGTTGGATACCCGCGACGCGCGCCTCAACGGAGTCCCGCACCGGCTGCGTTTGATGGTCCAATTGCGCTCCCAACCGGAGTTCCGTGGGTCCGCGTCGCGCTCCGGTGCGCGACGCGGAGACCTGGACCGGACGCCCGACCAGCGCGGGTTCGGACGTCAAGCCCGACAGATCGACGGCGTATGCCCCCGCACCTGCACCGGAGCCACCGATCTCGAATGTGGCCTCCCCATGCTCGATCAGAAACCGGGGATACCCGAACCGCTTGGGAAACTGCACCGTTGTTCCGGCGGCGCGTGGGCGCTTGGGTCCCGCGAAACGCCGCGGGCTCAGTCCTGGTGGCAGGTAGCGGTCCGCCTGCCGAACCCAGTAGAGCACGGGCCGCATCCACGCCACACCCACTTCGCCGAAGATCGCAGGCGATATCCCTGGCGCCTCCAGCGTGGGCAGTCTGAGCAACCCGCGGGCGTACGCAAGGTCAGCGGCCTTCGCAGTCGTCAGCGCTTCCAGCCGGGCACGTGCTTCCGTCAGTTCGCCCCGAGCCGTCGAGTCCAGAACAGTCACTCGGCCACGGAGTCCGCGTACAGTGGTCAGGGTGGTACGCGCCGAGTTTGCCAAGTTGGTGACACCCACGACACCAAGTTGCGCGGCATTAGCGGTCCGAAGTCGTGTGATCAGCGTTCTGGTTGAGTCGATGACCGGTCGCGGATCGAGCCGCCGCAGCTCTTGCTCCCACCGCCCACCCAGCGAATCTCCGAAGCCCTTGATCGCCCGCGCGCGCGCCACCGTCTGCAGACTCTCCGCGCGGATTGCATCGAGATTCACCACTTGCCCCAGTGTTCCGAGGGTGAGCGGCGGAACGCGCACCGACCGGGACCATTGATCGATTTCGCGCCACAAGCGACCGCTTCCCGGAGGCAGGTCTTCGAGTGCTCCCGATTCGGTTCGATCGGTCCCGAATCGCATGCCTCGTAACGCGAGGGTATCGATCAACAGCTTCTTCTCGAGCAGCGGCACGATACGAACCTTCACAACGATCTCATCCGCCTCGATCAGATTCGTCATCGGCCGGTCGGGATTGGCCACCTGCAGTCCCCGAAGCACAACCGTCCCTTCTCCGAGCCGCACGTCGGCGGACGCCACATCGACGCGCGCGCCGACGAGTTCCGCCCCCGTCAGTTCCACACGCCGCTCGACGATCTTGTCGAGAAAGAGGTACCAGGCGACACCCAACAGCACGAGCACCAGTGCCAGCGGGACAATGGCCTTCCAGCGGAGGAGCTTGAGTCGCGGCATCAGGGTCTGAGGAGCCGGTACAAGTTGTAGGCCTTGGACGCCTGGACCGCTTTGAACAGCTTGGATTTGGCAAGCTTCGGATAGACCGCCTTTCGATAGCGCCGTACCGCCATGCGCCCAACGACGTAGATCGGCATCGAAAGGACGATCCACGCGACCAAGCTCCCAAGCACCACCGTGTTGTTGAGGTTGGCGAGGGAAAGCACTGGCGTGTTGTAGACCGTCGTCCACATCGGGACTAGCGGCAACACCTCCACCAGCAGCCATCGGCCAATGGCGTCGAACATCGGGTCGAGCAAGAACCCGAACGGAACCGCCACCAACCACCCAACAATTGCCCCGGGGACCGACATGTTGAGCAACGCGATCGCCGCAACGATGACGAGATTGTGCAGGCTCGCCAGTGGCGTGAGCCCAAGCGCCGACCCGACAGCGATCCCTGCGGCAACCTGACCGGGCGTGCCCTCGGAGTTCAGAGCCTTGAAAAGCGACTGGATGAGCTTGAGGAGGGTGAGCATGGGTTCTGAATAATCGAGACTACGGGGATGGGAGACAAGCTGTCAGTTGTCGGTACTCAAGCTTCAGCTTTCAGCACGTGGCATTCAGCCTTCCGCCTTCGGCGGTCAGCCGGAGAGGCGTTCTGCCGCTCCTGCCGCCCTGCCGCTGCCGTTCTGCCCCCTCTGCCGCCTCTGCCCCCTCTGCCCCCTCTGCCGCCTCTGCCGCCTCTGCCCCCTCTGCCCCCTCTGCCCCCTCTGCCCCCTCTCCATAGTAGTTTCTCCTATGCACTCACTCGATCCTATTCTGCGACCCGCGTCGATTGCCGTGATAGGCGCGTCGCGGCAGCAGAACACCATCGGCTGGCAGATCCTGGACAACCTCGTGCGACAGGGATTCAACGGCCCGGTCTATCCGGTGAACCCCAAAGCCTCGTCGGTTCACTCGATTCCGGCCTATCCCTCGATCACCGACGTGCCGGGGCCCGTGGACCTAGCGTTGATCGTGGTTCCAAAGGAGCACGTCGTCGACGTCGCGCGGCAATGCGTGGCGGCCGGCGTTCGCGGACTCGTCGTCATCTCCGCGGGATTCCGCGAGGTTGGAGGCGGCGGGGTAGCCCGTGAACGGGAACTCACTCGTGTCGTGCGCGAGGCGGGGGTGAGAATGGTCGGCCCCAACTGCCTTGGCGTCATCAACAACGATCCGGCCGTGTCGATGAACGCGACGTTCGCACCGGCGATGCCCCCGACCGGCCCAGTCGCCTTCGTGAGCCAGTCGGGAGCGATGGGTGCGAGCATTCTCGACTACGCCCACAGCATGGGCATCGGGATTTCCATGTTCGTCTCCAGCGGCAACAAGGCGGACGTGAGCGGTAACGATCTTCTGGAGTATTGGCGAGACGACGCAAACACCCGAGTCGTGCTCATGTATCTCGAGAGCTTCGGCAACCCGGCGAGCTTCGTGGAGTTGGGTCGCGAGCTGACGAGGACGAAGCCGATCTGTGTCGTCAAGTCGGGACGCACGGGGGCTGGAGCACGCGCTGCGGCCTCACATACCGGTGCGCTGGGTGGAACCGAACTTGCCACCAACGCGCTCATCGCTCAGGCAGGAGCCATCCGCGCTCAGACAGTGGACGAGTTGTTTGATCTCGCCATGGCGTTCTCCAACCAGCCCCTGCCTGCGGGCAACCGCGTGGCCATCGTCACGAACGCCGGCGGGCCGGGAATCATCGCTGCGGACGCTGCCGAATCGAATGGCCTGGACGTCGTGCGGCTCACACCGGAGACCGAGGAGAAACTCAGGCGCCGTCTCCCCGAAGAGGCCAGTGTCAAAAACCCCGTCGATCTCATCGCGAGCGCGACGCCGCAGAGCTACGAGTTCGCACTCGATTGCGTGTTCTCGGATCCCAACGTCGACGCCGCCATCGCTTCCTTCGTGCCGCCGCTCGGCATTCAGACGAAGGATGTTGCCCAGGCCCTCGTGCGGGTGAACGAGCGGCACCCAGACAAAACGCTGCTTGCCGTGCTCATGGGCCGCGAGGGTCTCCCCGCCGGTCTCGCCGAGCTGCACGACGCTGAGATACCCGCGTACATCTTTCCCGAATCGGCGGCTCGCGCGCTCGCGGGGATGTGGCGCTTCCGACGCCACACCGCCAAGGCTCCGGGTGCACGCACCACGTTCGACACGGACGACGACAGCGTGCGGCGCATCCTGGATGCCGCGGTCGAGCGCGGCCACTCGAAGCTCAGTGAACCCGATGCTCTTCACGTGCTCGAAGCCTACGGCATTCCAACGGTCCCTTGGCAGTTCGTCTCACATGGGGGATCACGGAGCCTGGCACCCAAGGTGGCCGAAGCGGCGGCAGCTTTGGGGTTTCCAGTAGCGATCAAGGTAGTGAGCCCCGATATCGTGCACAAAACCGACGTCGGCGGCGTTGTCCTGCGGCTTGGCAGCAAGACGGACGTCGAGCGTGCGGTTCGGGATATGGTGAGGAGAGTGAGTGACAGGGGGCAGGAGGGGCAGCACAGCAGCGGCAGGGCGGCAGGTCGGCAGGAGGTCCAAATCGATGGAATCCTGGTCCAGCAGATGGCATCTGGAGGAACCGAGACTATTGTCGGTCTGACGCGGGTGCCACGAGTGGGGGCGCTGGTGATGTTCGGGATGGGTGGTATCTACGTCGAGGTCATGAAGGACGTCGTTTTACGCTTGGCCCCGGTGCTCGACACGGACGCGGAGGAGATGGTGCGGGAAGTGAAGATGTACGGGCTTCTGGAAGGCGTTCGCGGCGAGCCGCCGCGCGATCGCGCTGCCCTCTCTCAGGCGGTCCTACGCCTCTCGCAGCTCGCCGAGCGGCATCCCCGGATCGCCGAGATGGACATCAACCCGCTGATCGCGCTGGAACAGGGTACGCTCGCGATCGATGCGCGTATCCAAGTGAGCGACGAGAGCGAGGGAGATACCGGCTAAAAGACCGCGTGCCGCGCAGTGAAAGCCACTGCGCGGCACGTTGCTCCTCAGACGCCTGAGCCCAGGACTAGCGCGTCCACCTCCGACGGCCGCCGAACTCATCCACGCCAAAGCCGCTCGTAGGCTCGAAACCGGCCGCCGACTCGATAGCGGACCGCGGCCCTGATACCACCGTCAGCTGATCCAGCCAATAGGCGCCGTCATCCCGCCGGGCGACGACGATCTGGCCAAAATCCTCCTTATTGTGGGCTCGGTGATACCGCATGTAGATGTAGCGGTCGTCCACCCCGAACACCTCGATCTTGCCCGTTTTGTGCGACATGGCAAACCGCGCACGCTTGGCAAGCCCGGAGACGTGCCGTGCTGCCTCGAGCACGATTTGGTACCCCTCGACAATGGGGACTTCATACGGCTCGTTCCCGGCGGTCGGACGACCCTGGAATACGTAGTACTGCGGACACCCGACGAACGAAAGCTCGCGGAACAGCGCGCCGAACGTCCTCGGGCTGTCATTCACGCCGCGCACGATGGGGCACTGGTTGACCGTCATCGCCCCGGCCTGTTTGAGCAGCTTGATGGCCCGACGGGCCTCAGGCGTAAGCTCTCTCGGATGGTCGAAGTGATTCATGATGTAGATCTGCGTCCCGCTTTCGCAGAAATCCTCGATCATCCTCAGCAGCTCCGGATCATCGAGCACCCGATAGGGATTGAACGCCACCATCTTCGAGCCGATCCGCACAATGCGGACGTGCGGAATTGCCGCAACGTCGCTGATGATAGTCTCGAGCCGACGGGTGGACAGGATGAGCGGGTCGCCGCCTGTCAGGAGAACATTGGTGATCTCCTCATGCTCGGCGATGTACTTGAGGCCCGACCGATGGTCGATCGCGGCGTCGTCGTTGTCATTCATGAAGAGCCGCTTGCGGAAGCAGTAGCGGCAATAGGCTCCGCAGACTTCGTTGACCAAGAGCAACGCCGTATCGGTATACTTGTGCTGGCAGCCCCGAACCGGCGTATAGCTTGCCTCGCTGCTCGCGTCCAGCGTCCCCCAGTCGTTGAGCTCAGACTCCAGAGGTATCACGAGCCGACGGAGCGGGTCGTTGGGGTCGTTCCAGTTGATCAGCTGTTGGTAGTAGGTGTTGAGTCGGAAAACGTACCGCGCGGCCACAGGCTCAAGCCGCCGACGCTCCTCGGGGGTGAGGCCGTCGAGCTTCGACAAGTTGGTGAGGTAGCGCACCCGCATGGGCCCTCCTTGTGTCGGCTCGCATGGTCAGATCCAATAGCTTATGCTCAGCGCTACACCGGCTCCTATGAGGACATTCGATCAGCGTGTAAAGCTATCCCGTGGTACGCCCGAAGCCAAGATTTGTTCCACCAAAACCCAATAAAATCAATAGGATAAGTCGAACCTAAATTGCGCGTTTTCGTCACCGGTGGCACCGGGTTCATCGGCTCCCGACTCGTGAAGGCCCTCGTCGAGCGGGGAGAGGAGTGTGTCGTTCTGTCCCGCTCGGGCCATGACCCATGGGGTCACCCCGCGGTCCGGGTCGTCCAGGGCGACCCCGTAAACGCCGGGGGTTGGCAGAACGAGGTCTCGGGCGCGTATGCCGTCGTCAACCTTGCGGGGGCCCCGATCGTGGATCCACCGCACCGCTGGACGGAAGCGCGAAAAGCCCTCCTCAGGCGGAGTCGGGTGGACACGACCAAGAACCTCGTGGCGGCGATCACCAAGGCCGAGCGACCTCCCGGCATCTTTCTCAGCTCGTCGGCGATCGGCTTCTATGGGCCCCGTGGTGACACGGCGCTGACTGAGTCGGCCCCCGCCGGCACGGGGTTTCTCGCCGACCTGGCCCAGGACTGGGAACACGCAGCCCTGGAAGCCCATACAGTGACAGCAGTTACGCTTCTTCGGACAGGTCTCGTACTGGGGAACGGAGGCGGCGTTTTGGGCACCCTTCTGCCCCTTTTTCGACTGGGACTTGGGGGACCGTGGGGCAGCGGCGATCAGTGGTGGTCGTGGATCCACCTTGAGGACCACGTTGAGCTCATGCTCTACGCTCTAGATCGTCGGATCGCGGGACCACTCAATCTCACGGCACCCAACCCGGTCACCGTGCGCGCCTTCGCCGCGTCACTCGGTCGCGCGGTGCATCGACCGACGTTGCTGCCGGCACCGTCGTTCGCGCTACGACTCGCCTTCGGAGAGGCAGCAGACGCGCTACTCGACTTGCAGCGTGTGATTCCACAAGCTGCTCTAAACGCGGGCTTCGCGTTCCAATTCCCGACCTTGGACGAGGCTCTCAAGGACCTCGTCTAGCCCCCGTGGAGTCTCACAACAATGCCGCCCGCCGCGTGTTTCGCGGCGGGCGGCATTCGTGCCTCTCAACCACCTCCAGTTACCGACCCGGAAGCTGCCAGCCGGACGTTCCAGATTCCCCCGACGCGCGTCGTTCTTTACCGGTCCGACGCTCGCGCATCCGGCGGTCGTTTTCACCCCTACGATCAGCACCGGAGGAACGGCCGGCGCGCCGATCACCCACCCGACGATCGCGACTGGATCGGCGATCCGACTCGATTCGTCGCTCGGCGCCCGTCCGACGTTCTTGTGCGGCCTCGAAGCCGAATGGCTCGTCGTTCATCCCAGCTCCGGTGCGGGGGAATATCCCATCCTTACAAGAAGGATGCCGGGAACAACTCGGATAACCTACGATACGACACGCCTAGGGGCCGGGCAACCGCTTTACGTCCTTCTGACCGTGGCTTGCGCCAATTCCGACGCCGGCTCCGAAGAGCACCGCTGTCCCCACACCGACGATCGGTAGCAGCCATACCACAGGCGCTGCAACGACCGCGGCGGCGGTTCCCACAACCACCGGCGTCATCGGCTTCTGGGCCGCCTCGACAAACCGCAGCCTCTTCCGCACGAACTGTCGCGTCTGAACGTATCCCCACACACTCGCGGCACCGGTCGCCGCAATCCAGATGATGGTCCCAAAGTCCATGGTGTTCCTCCTCGGGTGTCACTACGGAGGGTAGGAGGCACGGGGTTTCAGAATCGGCTATCAGCCAACAGCCTTCAGCCGTCAGCCGTCAGCGTCTTGCACTGCCGCAAACCTATCGCATCGCTCCCTGCAATCACAGATTACGTGAGGTGCTCTCGGTTCCTCAAATGGAGCTCCCCATGATTTGGCTCCTCGTCCTCGCCGTTCCGTTCGTTGCACTTGCCGTGTTGTGGATCGTCGGCGAGCGCGGGCATCTGCTGCTGCCATCAACTCGGGCCGGTCTCGGGCAGCGTGTCGAGCGTGAGGGGCGTCGTTCCCTGCTCAACGCGCTTCATGGGTACGTGTACGGCCGATGGTGTTATCAGTACATCAGCATTTTCATCCACAAGGTGCTACCGCGCATGACGGCGCGGTTCAAGCAGCGCTGGGCCGATCGCTACCACGGGAAGATCGTGCCCACCGGGTTGGCCTGTGCGATCATCCAGCTCGATCATGACGTCGAGCGGACCGACCTCGAGCAGATCATCCCTTATCCTACAGCGCGTGACATCGTGCTCAAAGTCTCATCGGCGGTCACCCTGCTGGAGTGTCCGTGCCGCCATGCTCGCGAGCATCCGTGTTACCCGACGGATGTCTGTATGATCGTAGGCGAAGGATCCTTCACCCTCGAGCACCACCCCCAACGCTCGCGACGAGTGTCACAGCAGGAAGCCCTGGCGCTGCTCCATGCGGAGCACGAGCGCGGGCACGTGCACACGGCCTACTTCAAGGACGCGTGCGACAATCGTTTCTTCGCGATCTGCAACTGCTGCTCCTGCTGTTGCGGTGGCCTCGAGGCGATGCGCCACGACGTACCGATGGTTGCGTCCTCGGGCTTCGTGGCAGAAGTCGACGAGCTCGCCTGCATCGCATGCGGCACTTGCGAGGAGCTTTGCCCGTTCGACGCCATTTCCGTCAACGGCCGCTCCACCGTCGAGTGGGAGAAGTGCATGGGATGCGGCGTGTGCGAGGGCCAGTGCGACACCGAGGCGATTACCCTCGTGCGCGATGAACGGAAGGGTGTGCCACTGGACGTGCGCGAGATAGGGGTTCGGGCCAGGGCGGAGAAGATTCTCGTCACGATGAGCTGAAAGCTGATGGCTGATAGCTTACAGCCCTCAGAGCCACCGGTCGGAATCGAACCGACGACCACTCGATTACGAATCGAGAGCTCTACCGCTGAGCTACGGTGGCGGGTTGCCGACGAACTAGGGATGCCCTGGCCCGGATTCGAACCGGGACGGCTCGCGCCACTGCCCCCTCAAGACAGCGTGTCTACCAGTTCCACCACCAGGGCTTCGGGGGAACGTAACCTCCCAAGGGAGGGGAACATACCGGGGGTCGGAGGGGGAATCAAGACAGGGACGGCAGCGGCAGAAGCGGCAGAGCGGCAGGGCGGCAGGGTCGTTGAGGCGGGAGACACAGCGGTGGTAGAACTGGCACCGCTGCTGCTGACAGCTGACGGCTGATCGCTGATAGCTGACGGCGGCAAAGCGGCAGAACCATCTCGCTGCCGCTCTGCCGCCGTCACTCGTAATACGGATTCGTCCCGGCCGCGTGATCCGTGATGTCCTGGATACCGCGGAAGCCCGGCACCGTCCGCTTGAGCGACGCCTCGATGCCTTGGCGGAGCGTCTGCGTTGCCATGCCACACCCCTGGCACCCACCCATCATGCGGACAATGACAATCCCATCCTGCACGTCGATGAGATCGATGCGGCCCCCGTGTTGGGCAACCGCCGGGTTCACCTGACTGCGAAAGACTTCATCAACCACATCGTACATGTGGTCATCGGCGTGTGTTTGCTCGGTCACGTCAGTTATCAGTTATCAGTTATCAGTTATCTGCCGTCAGCCTTGCGCTGTCCCCGCATCTCCCAATCGCCGACCTGCAATCCGAATCTGCAATCAACTCTCTGTACGCTCACCTCGCACCGGTCGTTCCACTTCGACGGACTCTAGGCCTTGTCCCTCCAGCAGCTGGTTCAGCCGACGGAGGTCGGTTGAGATTATCTCCTCCATGCGGTCGAGCTGGGTTTGCAGCAATCCGCTCAGGTGTTCATACACCTGATACGACTGCGCGGTCGGTTTCGCGTCGCCGCTCTCCACGACTCCCATCAAGGCCGCGAGCTTGTTGTTGAGCTTGATCGGGAAGTTGAGTGGGTCCTGATTGCTCTCGTTGCGGACCTGATAGATCTCAGCCTCGACCGCACTGAGGCTGACCTTTACCGCTTCCGCTTGCCGAGCGACGGCGCGATCGTTGGTCTCCTCCAGCCGCTCGTCGATCGCGGCCTTGATATCGCGACTAAAGATGACTGCCTCGTTCGCGTCGCTCACGCGATCGCGTATCTGGAGCGCCAGATCGAATCGCTCCTGAAGATCGGCCTCGGCGACTTGCCCCTCCATCCGCGGATCCACGCCGACGGTGAACTCCTGCGTCTGTTGAACGTCACCGGTGACGAGTCGAACCTGATATCGACCCGGAACGGCCATCGGTCCGTTGTTGCCGGCTGCCCAGAAGATTCGGCCATCGAAGTCGGTGTAGCCCGGATAGCGCATGTTCCATGAGAACGTGTGCGAGCCCGCCTCGACTGACGGACGCTGCTGCCCCCCACCGAAGCCAAACTGTCCCTGGCCCTGTTGTGGTCTCTCCTCAGGCTCACCCTTTGTGCCGGTGTCACTCTGGATGATGTTCCCCTCAGCGTCGAGGAACTCCAGCCGCAGTGTATCCACAGCATGCTTCAGGTAGTAGACCACCTGCACGCCGAAGTCGACACCCCGTACAGGATCAGCCGGGTCGAACAAGTGCACGTCGGCTTCGGCAACTTGCCCGTTCATTTGCCGGAGCGGCCCGACGCCGTTTATCGTCCAGAACGACCGGCCGTGCGTTGCGACGACAATGTCGTCTTCCTTGACGACCAAGTCGGACACCTGGACCGTTGGCAAATTGAGCGTAAGCGGCTGCCACAGTGCACCGTCGTTCCACGAGACGTAGACCGTCCGCTCCGAGGCGGCGTAGAGGAGCCCCGGGCGCGCCGGGTCTTCCCGTACGGCCCGGACGAAGTCGTCTTCTGGAATACCGTTCACGATCTTCGTCCATGACGCCCCGTAGTCCTCGGTCTTCCAGATGTACGGGCTCCGGTCGTTCTCGACGAGATAGCGAATTCCGGCCACGTAGGCTTTCCCTGGTGCAGTGGGTGAGGCCTCGATCGTGTTGACGCGAACGAAGTCTGGCGCGTCACGAGGTGTCACGTTTTGCCAACTCCCACCGCCATCGCGCGTCACGTGCACGAGGCCATCATCAGATCCGACCCAAATCACGTTCGCGTCGTGATACGAGGGCGCGATCGCGAAGACCGTCGCATAGGTCTCCACGCCTGTTTGGTCCTTCGTGATTGGACCACCCGACGCGATCATGGTCTCCGGCACATGCCGCGTGAGGTCGGGACTGATAGCCGTCCAGCTTCCTCCTTCGTCTGCGGTCATCCATACCTTCTGCGTCCCGGTGTAGAGCATGTTCGGGTCGTGATGCGAGAACACGATCGGAAACGTCCATTGCACGCGCTCGATGAGATCCTCCGACGACTGCCCCATTGGGTTCTCGGGCCACACATTGACCTGGCGTCGAGCTCCGGTGTGATAGTCGAATCGGCTCAAGCTGCCGCCGTAGCAGCCGGCGAAGAAGATGTTGGGATTCGCCGGACTGTTGGCGATATAGCCGCTCTCACAACCCCCCGGCGCGAAGAAGAACGCACCCGAGCCGCCGCCCTGCCGCCCCAGGTGGTTCCAGCCGCGACTCGGAATGCACGCCGTCGAGTTGTCCTGCTGCGCCCCGCAGATGAAATAGGGCTCGTGGTTGGTCGTCATGACGCGGTAGAACTGCGCGGTCGGGTAATCCTGTTCCGTCCACGTCTCACCGCCATTGAATGACACGTTCGCGCCGCCGTCATTGGCCTCGATCATACGATTGGGATCATTCGGCGCGATCCACAGATCATGATTGTCGCCATGCGGCACGGAGATCCGCTGAAACGTCTTGCCGCCGTCGCGCGAGCGGTAGAAGCCGGTATTGAGCGCATACATCACGTCTGGATCCGCCGGATCGGCGTACACCCGCGTGTAGTAGAATGCGCGCTGCCTGAGTCGACGCTCTTCGTTCACACGAGTCCATGTCGTGCCGCCGTCCTCGGAGCGAAACAGACCGCCTTCGTCGTGCTCCACCAGGGCCCACACCCGCCACGGAGCCGCCGGTGACACCGCGACACCGATCTTGCCGACCACACCCTGCTGAGGCAGACCCTCATTCCGGGTGATCTCCATCCACGTCTCACCAAAGTCCGTGCTCTTGAACAGGCCGCTTCCGGGACCGCCGGACGACATGCCCCAGGACTTGCGCCAGGCCTCCCACAGCGCCGCGTACATCACGGCCGGATTGTTCGGGTTCAGTGTCAGGTCGACCGCACCACTTCGTTCGTCGCGGTACAGCACCTTGCGCCAGGTCTCACCTCCATTGGTCGACTTGTAGACACCGCGTTCGGCGTTTGGGGCGGAGTGGACGCCAAAGGCTGCCACCCACACGGTGTTGCAGTCGGTGGGGTGAACCCGGATGCGAGACACGTTCTGGACGGACCGGAGCCCGACGTGGCGCCAACTCTCACCAGCGTCGGTCGTCTTGTAGACGCCGTCGCCCTGCTGGATGTTGCCGCGGAGCTGCGTCTCGCCCATGCCGATGTACACGACGTCGGGGTCAGCCTCGCACACCTGCACCGCCCCGACCGACGCACTGTTCACCTTACCGTCCGTTATGGGCCGCCACGTCTGTCCAGCGTCCGTGGTCTTCCAGAGCCCGCCTCCGGTCGCACCGAAGTAGTACTCCAGCGGCCGTGCCGCGCTGCCGACGACCGCAGTCGACCGACCACCTCGGCTGGGCCCCAGGTCTCGCCATTGGAGAGCATCATAGAGGGCAGCGTCGTATTGGGCGGCAGCTGGTTGGACAAAGACGACTGAGAGGACGACACAGACGGCCAACGACGACATGAGAATTGCAGCAAGGCGTTGCATGGGGCGCGGCTCCGCTGTTGGGAACGATGTTCGGGAACGATGTTCGGGAACGCGGGATGTTATCCCGCTGGCGGGCACGGCGCCAGAGTCCGCGTACAGACTTCAGCCTACGGCGCACTGCTCCGAACTCCTGTTCCCCATTTCACGTTTCACCTTTCACATCCTCCCCCGCCCTTGCGCCAGTCCGTCATCCGGTTTGCTTATTCCCGATCCTCCACCACCGATCCAGCAGGAGCTCTATACATGACTCGGCAACTGAGAGTCTCGTTTCGGCCGCTTGCCGCGTTTGCGGCACTGGCGGCACTCACCACATCGGACGTCACGGCACAGCTCGACACTGCGCTGTTTCACGGCATGGCGGCACGGAGCATCGGTCCCGCCGGCATGAGTGGTCGTATCAGCGCAATCGACGCCGTGAACGCCGACCCCAACATCATCTACGCGGGCGCAGCAACGGGCGGCTTGTGGAAATCGACCACCGGTGGCGTCACCTGGACGCCGCTCATGGACCACCTCCCCACCTCATCAATCGGGGCGGTCGCGATCTTCCAGGCTGCGCCGGATGTGGTCTGGATCGGCACGGGAGAGCGGAATCGCCGCAACAGTGCGGGAGTCGGGACCGGCGTCTACAAGAGCATGGATGGCGGCAAGACGTGGACACGCCTCGGTCTCGAAGACACTGGTGCCATCGACGCCATCATCCTGCACCCGACCGACCCCGGCATCGCCTACGTCGGCGCACTGGGAAACACGTGGAGCGAGAGCGAGGACCGCGGTGTCTACAAGACGACCGACGGTGGGCAGAGCTGGTCCAGGATCCTCTACGTGAATTCGCGGACTGGAGCGGGTGACCTCGTGATGGACCCGTCCAACCCGCTCCACCTGATCGCCGCCATGTGGGAGCACCGACGCTGGCCTTGGTTCTTCACGTCGGGCGGGCCGGGCAGTGGTTTGTACGTCACCTACGACGGTGGCGACAGCTGGAAGCAGCTCAGCACCGACAACGGTCTTCCGAACGGTGAGCTTGGCCGGATCGGGCTGGACTTCGCCAGAAGCAACCCGGACGTGGTCTATGCCGTCACCGAAGCGACGCGCAGTGTCATGCTGCGCTCAGATGACGGTGGCGATTCATGGTCCGTCGTGAACCGGGAGCGGGGGATCGCCGAGCGTCCGTTCTACTATGCACAGGTACGGGTCGATCCCACCAACGAGAACCGCGTTTACAACGTGCACGGCACGATCGACCTCAGCGAGGATGGGGGCAAGACCTTCCGAACGCTCCTCCCGTTCGCGCGAGTGCACGTCGACCACCACGCGTTTTGGGTAGGTCCCGACGGCAATCTCCTGGTCGACGGCAACGACGGTGGCGTCTATATCTCACGCGATCGCGGCGAGGGCTGGCGTTTCGTCGACAACCTTCCGCTGGCTCAGTTCTATCACATCAACGTCGACATGGAGACACCGTTCAACGTCTACGGCGGGCTACAAGACAACGGCTCATGGCAGGGGCCGAGCTCGCTGTGGGAGAACGGAGGAATTCGGTTCTACCATTGGGACGAAGTGAACTTCGGTGACGGCTTTGCAACACTCGTCGACCCCACGAACCCGCGGTATGGCTACGCCATGTCACAAGGCGGAAACATCGCGCGCTTTGACAAGGAGACGGGTGAGCGCAAGAACATCAAGCCCGTTCATCCGGGCGGGGCGCTCTTGCGTTTCAACTGGAACGCGGGCATTGAGATCGATCCGTTCGACGACTGTGTGTACTACGGGAGTCAGTTTGTGCACCGCAGCTGCGACATGGGCCACTCGTGGACGATCGTGAGCCCCGACCTCACCACCAACGACACCACCAAGCAGCGACAGCTCGAGAGCGGCGGACTCACATTCGACGTGACCGCCGCTGAGAACCACACATCGATTCTCACCATTGCCGCGAGCCCCGTCGAACAGGGAGTCGTCTGGGTGGGGACGGACGACGGGAACGTCCAGCTCACGCGGGACGGCGGTGCAACGTGGACGAACCTCGTCGGTCGCATCCGAGGCGTTCCCTCCGGAACGTGGGTGCCGCACATCGAGCCCTCGAAGCATGCGGCAGGCACCGCCTACGTGATTTTCGACGATCACCGCCGTGGGAACAACGCGCCGTACATCTTCAAGACCGCCAATTATGGGCAAAACTGGGAGAGCCTAGTCACCGACGACATCGAACCGTTCACCTTCGTGCACGTGATCGAGGAAGATCCCGTGAACCCCGCCGTGCTGTACCTCGGGACCGAGTATGGCATGTACGTGTCAACGAACGGCGGTGCCGACTGGATGCTCTGGCGCCACGGCGTGCCCCGCGCACCGGTGCGGGCGCTGGTTGTGCATCCTCGTGATCACGATCTGGTGATCGGCACGCATGGGCGAGCGGCGTACATCCTGGACGACGTGCGGCCAATCCGGGCACTGGCACATGATCCGACCCTGTTCGAGCGGCCGGTCCATCTCTTTCCAATTCCGGATGCAATTCAACATGAGGTCGCGCAGGTGGGCGGCATCCGGTTCTTTGCCGACGGGATGTTCATCGGCGAGAACCGGCCGTTCGGCGCTCTCCTCACCTATTCCGTGGCAGACGGCAGCGACAGCGCGAAGGTCACAATCGAGGTGCTCGAGGGCGACGAGGTCGTGAGAACGTTCGAAGGACCGGCAGCGATGGGGATCAACCGCATCGCGTGGAACCTGCAGCGCGACGGCTTTCGTCGACCGACAGACCCGCAGGAACCGCCCGCCGAGTTCCTCCCGCCTGGCCCGAGCGCCCTTCCGGGAACTTATGCCGTGCGGGTCACGCACGGCGACGCGCAAGGCTCAGCGACCGTGCGCGTGATCGCAGACCCGCGGTTTGACATCCCAGCCGCTGATCGCCGCGCCAAGTCCGACATGGTCATGCAGGCTGGGCGGCGCGGCGAGGTGATGGCCGAGGCGATTGAGCGAATCCGTCGTACCAAGAACGCGGTCGATCAAGTCCTTGGTCACCTCGAATCCAGGGACGACAGTGCCTCCGCCGCGCTCTCCGAGGCGGGGCGCAGCCTGAACACCCGCCTCAGTGAGATGGAAGAGCGAATGATGGGTCAGCAGGACGTGCAGGGCATTCGGCGCGACCCAACAACGGTGTCGGCGCTGCTGTTTGCCGCGTACGGATCGCTCAGTTCGTCGGCCGACGCGCCAACCGAGGCGCAACACCTCCTCCTCGAGCAAGCCGAGCAGGCACTTCAGGAAGCGCTCGAAGAAGTCAACACTGTCTTTGCCGAGGACATCGCGGCATTCCGCGCACAAGTGCGGGCGGCTGAGCTGGAGCTATTCCCGCAGGAGGCGGCGTTGACTATCGACTGGCGCCCGGAGAAATAGCCTTACGCAGGATCGGGGGTGCCTCTGTGGCGCCCCCGGTCGATCACTCAGCTCTGGACCCCGCTCTTCTGCAACAGGAGCACGGCAAACCACTCTTGCGCGTCGGTGAAGACGTTTCGCAGCTGCAGGCCGAAGATCGACAGATAGGTGGCGAGATGCGCCAACACGAACTTGCGGCTGATCTCCACCATCACCTGTTCGCCGGCGTCGATCGCCACTGTTGCGCCGATCGGTTCGATGTGCACCGACTGAGCATTCACAAACCGGACGAAGATCTCCATGCGCTGCCACTCCTCGCTGTATCGCGCAACGTGCTCTAGCTGATTCAAGTCGAGTCCCGACTCGAGCTCGCGGTTCATTCGGGCAAAGAGGTTCTTCGTAAACTCCGCTGTGACCCCCGCCGCATCGTTGTACGCCGCCTCAAGCACCGCGGGATCCTTGACTAAGTCCACGCCGAGGAGGAAGTAGTCACCGTCGGCCATGTGGGTCGCCACGCTGCGCCAGAAGCGGAGCGACTCGCCGTTGTTGAAATTGCCGATTGTCGACCCGAGAAAGACCACGACGGATGGCGAGTATTCCCGAAACAAGGGAAATGCCTCTTCGTATCGGCCGACGAGGCCCGAGACATCGACGCCGGGGTGGTCGACGGCCAGTCGCTCGCTCGCCTGCCGAAGCGCAGCGGCGCTGACGTCCACCGGGACGTATCGAACTGGTGTGTCTCCAGACGTGTACGCCTCGAGGAGGTAGCCGGTCTTCTCTGAGTTCCCCGATCCGAGCTCGATCAGCGTGACGTCACCGGTTTCCTCGCGAATCGCTGGCGCACAATTGGCGAGGATCACAGCTTCCGCGCGCGTCTGGTAGTACTCTGGCTGGCGCGTGATCTGCTCAAAGAGCGCGCTGCCACGGGCATCGTACAGGTATTGGCACGGAAGCCACCTGGGGGTGTCCGTAAGACCCGTCGCTGCGGCACGGGCAAACTCAAGCACGTCGCTCGGGAACACGTCAGGTGTCGGCGTGAAACCCAGGGGTCACGAGCGCGAAGCGCATTGCGCAGGGGCCAGAGTAAGAGAGCATCGGAGCGGAGGCAGCCAAACATGAACTGGGAACGCGAAACCTAGAGCCTGAAGCACCGGTCCGCAACTCAGCTTTCAGCCAATCGGCTACTCGCTGGCAGCGAACATCTGCCGCTCCCTCCCACCACATACTACCTTTCGTCGCGCCAGCTCTGGACGGCGCAACAAATCCCACCTCCCATGCATCTCAGGATTGGGTTGTTCATCGAGAGCAACCCAACAGCGGTAGTCCGCCTTCGACACCGAGGCCGTGACATGTTGAAACGCTACTTCGTGCACTGGCTTGCCATACTACTCGTGGCAGCGCCCGTCGGGTCAGCCGTGGCACAACAAGCAGCGACAGATCCCACACTCACCGTCTTCTTGGACTGTCACACCTTCTACTGCGATTTCGATCACTTCCGCCGCGAGATCATGTTCGTCAACTGGGCTCGGGACCGTCAGGATGCCGACGTGCACATCTTGATCACCCAACAGCAGACAGGTGGCGGCGGCTGGGAAATGACCCTCGCATTTATCGGATCGAACCAGTTCACGGGGCGCGAGGATACGCTGTTGTACATCGCGGATCGTGATGACACACAGGACGAGATTCGCTCGGGACTCACGAACGCAATCAAGATCGGGCTCGTGCCCTTCGTGGCAGGGACGCCGGCTGCCGAGCACCTCGTCGTTCTCTATCAACCGCCGACGGCTGCGGCGCCCGTTGCATCCACACAGCAGGAAGACCCGTGGGACTTCTGGGTGTTTGAGCTGCGTGCGCGCGGCTCCGTCAACGGCGAAAGCCAACAGCGGTTCTACTCGGGGAGCAGCTCGGTCGAAGCGAGCCGCACGACCGAGGACCTTAAGCTCTCGTTTGAGGCATCGTGGCACGGAAACCGACAGGAGTTCGACCTGATCGATACGCTCGTCGGTCTCGACACGACCATTGTCAGCACGCGAAACTCCTACGAGCTCGAGGGGCTCTCGGTGTGGAGCCTCGACCCACACTGGTCGCTCGGCGTCTCGGGATCGGCGCGGCGCTCAACCGTGGTCAACCAGGACCTCACCCTTCGCGGCGGCCCGGCTATCGAGTACAACATCTTTCCCTATGATGAGTCCACCCGGCGGCAGTTGACGTTCCGGTATTCGCTGGGGCTTGCCGCGTTCAACTACGATGAAGTGACGATCTACGACAAGACATCCGAAGTCCTGCCCACGCACAACCTCCGAGTCGGCCTGTCTGTCACCCAGCCATGGGGCAGGGTCTTCACGTCGTTCAACGCGTCGCAGTTCCTCAATGACCTCACGAAGCACCAGTTGTCACTCTTCGGGAGCGTCAGCTTTCGCGTGTTCCGGGGTTTGAACTTCGACGTCTTCGGCAGTGTTGCACGGATCAAGGACCAGCTCTTCATTTCCAGCGTCGGGCTGACCCAGGAGGAGATTCTCCTCCGGCAGGCGCAACGCGAAACGGACTTTCGCTACGACCTCAGCATCGGTTTCAGCTACCGCTTCGGTTCGCGATTCAACAATGTTGTCAATCCAAGGATGGGCGGTGGCGGCGGCGGCATGATCATGATGATCATGTAGGTGGGCGGCACAACGAATCTCGCCTCACACGCGTATGAGAACTGGAGTGTCCGTCCTACAACGACCTGATCGGCCGCCAAACCACGAACTTGCGCATATGAAACCACTCGCCCTGATCTCCACCCTCGCTGGAATCATGTGCGTCGCACCGCTGGCGAGCGTTAGCGGCCAAGAGATCCCTGCGAAGGGGGCCGAGGCTGCCAACGGCACGCTCCGGGTCTTTCTCGACTGCCATACGCGGGGCTGCGATTTCGATCACTTCCGCCGCGAGATCACGTTTGTGGCCTGGGTGCGCGACCGTCAGGACGCGGACGTGCATGTGCTGGTGACGGCACAGCGAACGGGGACGGGAGGCACGGAGCTCACCCTGGACTTCATGGGTCTTCGAGCGTTCGACGGACAACGGTCCGAGGTCATGTACATATCGGGCCCGGACAACACGAGAGACGAGTTCCGCGACGGATTCACCCGGATGCTGAAGATCGGCCTGGCCGGATATGCGGCCAGCACGGCGACAGGCGCCGGCCTGTCCATTCTCTACCAGCCGATCGCCAGCTCGGACCCGCTCGCCACTCCTCCTGAGGAAGATCCATGGAACTACTGGGTGTTTCGACTCAGCGTGCGGGGTTCGATTGACGGTGAAAGCCAGGAGCGGTTTTGGTCGGGGAACGCTTCTGTATCGGCCAGCCGAGTCACTGAGGCGCTCAAAATCGTGTTCTCGGCTCGTGCCAACGGTAACCGTTCCGAATTCGACGTCGTCGATACCACGGAAGGTCTGGATACAACATTCGTCAGCACGCGCACCAACTACAGCTTCGATGCGCTCTCCGTGTGGAGCCTCGGTGCGCACTGGTCGACTGGCGTCCTCGGGGAGTTCGACCGCAACAGTCAGCTCAATTGGGACTTCGCTGTCCGAGTCGGGCCAGCGATCGAATACAACATATTTCCGTATGAGGAGTCCACGCGTCGCGAGATCACGTTCCGGTACAGTGCCGGGCTTGCAGGCTTCGACTATGTCGAGGAGACCATCTTCGACCAGACGTCGGAGGTGCGGCCAGCGCACGCCTTGCAGATCGACCTCGGCGCGCAGGAACCGTGGGGTCGCGTGTACGGGGAGGTCGAGGCGTTTCAATACCTCCATGACCTCGCCAGACACAGCCTGACGCTGTCGGGTGGACTCAATGTGCGGATCTTCCGTGGGCTCGACTTCAACGTGGGCGGGCGGATCTCGAGAGTGAAGGACCAGTTATACCTTTCGAAGGCCGGCCTGACGCCAGAGGAGATCTTGCTACGGCAGCGAGCGCGGGAGACGGACTTCCGCTACGGGATGAACATTGGGATGAGCTATCGATTCGGCTCCGCATTCAATAACGTCGTGAACCCGCGGATGTGGAGGTGAGGGCGGGATACGGGATACGTCAACCGATAACTGTCTACTGATGACTGACAACTCCATTTCCGACTGGCGCGCCAAACTGACGCCGGAGCAGTACCGCGTGACCCGGGAAAAGGGCACCGAGCCGCCGTTCAGCGGTGAATACGTCGATTCCAAGACACCAGGTGTATACCGCTGCGTGTGCTGTGGCAACGAACTGTTCACTTCCGATTCGAAGTTTGACTCGGGCACCGGCTGGCCGAGCTTTTGGGACGCCGTGCGCGCCGATGCCGTGCGGCTCGAGGCGGACAACGGCCTCTTCATGCGGCGAACCGAAGTGCTCTGTGCCGCCTGTGACGCGCATCTGGGCCACGTGTTCGACGACGGACCGAAGCCGACCGGCAAGCGTTACTGCATCAACTCCGTCTCGCTCGATCTCGATCCACAGGACGCTGACACCCCATCGGAATGAGGGCGTGATCGCGTGGTCGTCTACACGGACAGTCCAGGGCTTGCCGATCGGCTGTTGCCCTCGCCCAGCCCGCAGTGGCACTCCGTTTCGTTCCCAAGCCCCGAGTTCGAGCTGATCCGGGAGCGGTTGTTCGACGCCGGACAACGACTCGCACGCCGCACGCACGAGGAGATCGCCTTCATCCATTCGCTCTTTGTGCTCGAAGAGGCGCCCCGGTCGCAGTACGACGCCTTGATCGAGAGCATCCACGATCCGGTTGCCCTTCCGGATGGGCTCGTCTGCATCGCGGGTTCGGGGAGCGGATTTCACGGCCATCAAGCTCGTCCGTGGTTGGCGGCTGCCGGCAACATTCATCTGTCAGCACACTTTGCGCCGCGCCGCGACATCCCGTTCCCCGTAGCGGCCGTGACTGCCCTCGCGGCAGTTTCGGTGGTCGACACCATCGATCGCATCAACGCGCTCCGCGGGAAAGCGGGCATCAAGTGGGTGAACGACATTCTGATCGAGAACGCCAAAGTGGCGGGAATCTTGGCGCACACGGAACTCTCGGCTGACGGGTCGCCGAGAATTGTCATCGGCATCGGACTCAACGTCGCGACAAGTCCCGAGGTCGCGCCGACACCATTTGTTCCCCGTGTCGCTGCGCTCAGTGACTTCACGTCCCCCGCAAACGTCTCACAGAGCTCGGTCCTCCACCTGCTGCTGGAAGAGCTGGTACGAAACTACCGCACTCTCGTTGCCAGCCCCGACAACGATCTTCGCGACAAGTACCGTGCGCGATCGCTCGTCTTGGGTCGAAACATCGCAATTTGCGCGGATCGGTCGGAAGGCGAGCCCGTGGTCATCGCGAGAGGGCGGGTCGACGCCTTGGGTGACGAACTCGAGCTCTACCTCGCCGGTGTCGAGCGTCCCTTCGCTCACGGTCGGGTGATTCTCGAGTGAAGTCCTCTAGACCATGCCACGTTGCCTTCCTAAGGCCTTTCCGAGCTTGCGGAAATCCGCCTCGTACTGCCTATTGCAGTGATCGGGATATGAGGGCTGAACCGCTGGAAGCTGGGAGCGACATGGGCACGCTGGGGGACCATGGGATCGCCTGACATCCTGCTCGTTTGCGTCACCGCATTCATCGCGGTCTTCATCCTTCTCACCATTCTGGCGCTCGTGATGCGGGCTCTCATCGCGGTCTTCCCCGAACGCATCTCGGACAGTGACCCGGCCATGTTGGCGGCTGTAGCAGCCGTAGTATCGGCTGCCTACCCGGGAGCCAAGATTTCGAAAATCCAGGAGCAACGATGATCTTCACCGAGAACGCCAAGAAGATCCGGGTGATGTTCACTCCGTTTCGGGACGGCCTGCAGAGCTCATTCGGTGGGAAGGTCCGCCTGAACGATTTCCTACCAGCCATGCAGCCCTCCGTCGAAGCCGGGATTCGCCATTTCGAGTTCGGTGGTGGTGCTCGCTTCCAGGCTCCACTGTTCTACCTCGGTGAGAACCCATTCGAAGACATGGAGAAAATGCGGGAAGCCGTCGGGCCGGACGTCGACCTGCAAATCCTCACGCGCTCGGTCTCCGGGGTCACTCTGACCACGCAGTCCCCCGAGGCACTCGATCTCCAGGCCAAACTGATGCAGCAGGCAGGAACGACGTGGGACCGCAACTTCGACTACATGAACGACGTGAGGAACCTGGTCAACACCGGCAGGCCCATTGTCAACGCGGGCATGCATCACCAGGTGGCCATTGCCTTGATGGGATTGCCATTTCAGTCCGACAAGGTGCACACCCCGGCCTTCTACATCGACATTGGCCGTCGGTTACTGGAGAGTGACGTCCAGATCGACAGCGTTGTCCTCAAGGATGCGAGTGGCACGACGGACCCGAAGACGATCTACGACACGGCGCTGGGCCTGCGGAAGATCATGCCTCCAGAGATGCCGCTGTGGATGCACACCCACGATACCGCGAGCACGGCAGTGTCGTGCTACATGGCAGCCATCGAAGGCGGTGCCGACGGCGTCGACCTTTCCGTGCGCCCGCTGGCGAGCGGTACCGTACAACCCGACGTGCGATCGCTCGCCCATGCGCTCAAGGGGACCGGGTATTCGCTCGATCTCGATGTCTCGAAGATCGGTGCCATCGAGAAGTTGTTATCCGACCTTCTCGAGGAGTACAGCTTCAATCCCACCACCACGACCGCAGACGCCCGCGTACTCGGATTTCCAATGCCAGGCGGGGCGATTGGCCCCAACGTGCACATGATGGAGAAGGCCGGGATCCTGGAGCGGTACAGTGAGGTCCTGGCTGAGTTTCCAGTGGTGGTGGAGGCCGGAGGTGCCTGGACCAGCGTCACGCCGGGGAGCCAGCAGTACTGGCTCCAGGCCTTCAACAACGTGCTGTACGGCAGGTGGCAGAAGATCGATCCGGGCTATGGCAAGGCCGTACTTGGATATTTTGGCAAGACACCCCTCGCTCCCGACCCCGACGTGGTCAAGATCGCCTCCGAGCAGCTCGAGCTCGCCGTTTTCGACGGCGACCCCCTCGAGGCCGCCCCAAAGAATATCGAGCCCGCGAAACGCGCGCTCGAAGAGCGTGGCCTGCCTGTCACGGACCGTAACACGTTCCTGGTGCTGGCATCCATGGTGCCCAACAAGAAGATGGAAGTGAACGAGGGCATCCGGCTGCTGACAGGCAAAGCGAAGATCGACATCCCGCTCAAGAAGAAGGCCGAAGCGGCCAAACCGGCCACGGCCACTGCTGCAGCGACTCCGACCGCCCCAGTGATGGCGGGGCCAATGACGTCCCGCTGCACGGTCGAGGAGAACGGCACCAAGCGCACGTTCGTGATCACCTTGGAGCCCGCGTTCGGCGCCGGTGGTGCTCCCTCGCCCGCACCGGCCGCAGTCGCCTCCGCCACTGCGACAGCGCCGGGGACTCCTGTGTTCTCCACCTTTGCAGGATCGGTCGAGGTCGTGGATATCCGCGTCAAGGTGGGAGACCCCGTCCTACGGGGCACCGTACTCGCCCAGATCGAGGCCATGAAGGCAACGCATGACATCAAAGCGCCGTGCGACGGCACAGTGAGCGAGATCAGGGTGAGCATCGGCGACGAGATCGACTCCTCACAGCCAATGATGGTCATCGCCTAGCGGGCTGCCATCGATGGGCACCGTCACCGAATTGCTGCGGGAGTCGGGCCTCGCCAATCTGAGTCTCGGCAACATCGCCATGTTCGTCGTGGCGGCGGTGCTCATCTACCTGGCTATCCGAAAGCAATACGAGCCGTTGCTGCTCATTCCGATCGGCTTTGGCGCCATCCTGGCCAATCTGCCGCTCGCCGAGATGGGCTCGTATGGCGAGGGCATCATTGCGCTCATTTACGAAGGCGGTATTCGGACCGAGCTCCTGCCGCCACTCATCTTTCTTGGCGTTGGAGCCCTCACGGACTTTCGGCCGCTCTTGGGTCGGCCGCTCACGTTCCTGCTTGGCGCCTCGGCACAGCTCGGGATTTTTGCGGCGGCGTTGGTCGCGGCAACCCTGTTGGGCTTCACGCCGCAGGAGGCCGGAGCCATTGGCATCATCGGCGGAGCCGACGGCCCTACGACCATCTTCCTGGCATCTCAACTGGCCCCGCACCTGCTTGGGCCGGTCGCTGTCGCGGCGTACAGCTACATGTCCCTGGTTCCGATCATTCAGCCTCCGATCATGCGGCTCCTCACGACGCAGGCAGAGCGTGAGATCGACATGCCCCAGGCGATCCCGGTCTCCAGGACCGCGGTGATCCTGTTTCCCATTGTCACCGGCGTTCTCGCGTCACTCGCGGTTCCATCCAGTGCCCCGCTGATCGGCATGCTGATGTTCGGCAACCTGCTGCGCGAGTCCGGGGTCACCGAACGGCTCCGTAAGACAGCCGGCGGGTCGCTCATCGACGTCGTCACGATCTTCCTCGGTGTCGCCGTCGGGGCAACGATGGACGCGGAGCACTTCATCACGTTCCAGACGATTCTCATTCTGGTCTTGGGCGCGGTCGCGTTCTCGTTCAGCACGGCCGGCGGCATCCTCTTCGCCAAGGGCCTGAACGTGTTCCTTCGTCGGAAGATCAACCCCTGTATAGGTGCAGCGGGCGTCTCGGCCGTGCCAATGTCCGCTCGCGTGGTGCAGCGCTTCGTCTCGGAGGCAACAGACGGGCGGGTAAACCCACTCATGCCTGCGATGGGGCCCAACGTGGCCGGCGTCATCGGCTCTGCCGTTGCCGCCGGTGTCTTCCTGACTCTGCTGGGCTGACCGCCAAACCGCACAACCGCCAGACCATCTGCCAACATGAAGGCCCTTTCAATGGGTCTTGGGGCTCCCATCAACGCGTTGTACGTACCTTTGTGGTTGCGTCTTCTTCTGCCGACCCATGGTCAGCGAGGGTCACGAGTGCGGAGGAGCAGAGAGGGAAGGCTGCCGGTCGCGGAGACCGCAGCCGGCGGGCTAATAGCTCGTCACGACTCGAGGAGGGGTGATCCGTGCCAGCGAAGAAGTCAGCGAAGCGGCTCACGCGGTCCGGATCGTCGCGTGCCGCAAAGTCGAATGGGACAGTCAGAAAAACGCGTGGCGAACCGGTGGTGCCGACCGGGGTCGAGCTCTTGCACGACCCACGGCTCAACAAAGGCACCGCGTTCACCGAAACGGAACGGGACGTATTCAAGCTGCGCGGCCTGCTACCCCCGCACGTCCACACGATGGAGGAGCAGCAGGGCCGCGTGCTCGAGAATTACCGCCACAAGCCGGATGCGCTCGAGAAATACATCTTCTTGACGGCGCTGCAGGATCGGAACGAGACGCTGTTCTACCGCACGGTGATCGACAACATCTATGAGATGACACCGATCATCTACACGCCCACCGTCGGGGAGGCATGCGCCAAGTACGGGCACATCTTCCGACGTCCCCGTGGTCTCTACGTCACAGCCCATGACAAAGGCCGTATCGCAGAAGTCCTGCGCAATTGGCCGAACCGAGACGTTGCGATCATTGTCGTCACCGACGGTGAGCGCATCCTCGGACTGGGGGACCTGGGAGCCGACGGCATGGGCATCCCGATCGGCAAGCTCTCACTCTACACGGCCTGTGCCGGCATCCATCCCAACCACGCGCTCCCCGTGACCATCGACGTTGGCACGAACAACGAAGAATTGTTACGGGATCCCTTGTACATCGGTCTCAAGCATCGTCGGCTGCGGGGCACCGACTACGACGCGCTGCTCGAGGAGTTCGTGGAGGCCGCGCAGAAGGTGTTCCCCGGCACGTTGATCCAGTTTGAGGACTTCGCGACGTTGAATGCCTTCCGGCTGCTCAAGCGGTACCGCGACCGGATCTGCACGTTCAACGATGACATTCAGGGGACCGCAGCGGTCACGCTGTCGGGACTCCTTGGCGCCATCCGCATCACGGGACAGAGCCTGACCGACCAGCGGCTGGTGTTCCTGGGCGCCGGCGAAGCAGGCATAGGTATCGCGGATCTCGTCACTTCTGCCATGGTCAAGGAGGGCCTGTCACCCGCAAAGGCCAAGGGTCGGGTGTGGTTTGTCGATTCGAAGGGGCTGGTCGTGGATTCTCGGACCGACCTCCCTGAGCACAAGCGCCCGTACGCGCGGAAGCACGCGTTCTTGAAGACCCTCGAAGACGTGATCGACGCGGCCAAGCCGA
Organism: Gemmatimonadota bacterium; assembly: GCA_039588055.1. Classification (GTDB taxonomy): domain Bacteria; phylum Gemmatimonadota; class Gemmatimonadetes; order Gemmatimonadales; family GWC2-71-9; genus JAOTVV01. The sequence continues at coordinate 27,164 of JBDHAN010000001.1, forward strand.
CGGCGATCATCGGCGTCTCAGGCCGACCCCAGTCGTTTACTGAGCCGGTCGTGCGGAAGATGGCGTCGCTCAACGAGCGGCCTCTCGTGTTTGCACTCTCCAATCCGACTTCGAAGGCCGAGTGCACTGCCGAGCAGGCCTATCGATGGACCGATGGTCGAGCCATCTACGCGAGTGGCAGTCCGTTCGAGCCGGTCGAGCTGGACGGGAAACGCCATGTGCCCACGCAGGGAAACAACGCCTACATCTTTCCGGGGCTGGGGCTGGGCGCCATCCTCTCCGGAGCCAAGCACGTCACGAACGAGATGTTTTATGCAGCGGCGCAAGCACTTGCCAACATGACGACCGACGAAATGCTCGCCGACGGCTCGGTGCTTCCACCGCTCACACAGATTCGGGAAGTCTCGGCGACGATCGCCACTGCCGTTGGGAACTACGCCTGGAGAGAGCGGCTTGCCACAAAACCGCGGCCGCGCAACCTCGAGGCACACGTGCGCGCCCAGATGTACGACCCGCGGTACGAGAGTTATGTGTGAGCAGCTGCCGGGTTTCAACTATCAGCAGTCAGCAGGTGAGGGTCGAGGGATAACGGGTAAGGGGTGAGGATGAGTGGGGAACGGCGATCCGCTGCATCCCCCACTCGTGACTCACCACGTTCGGCACACAACTCATGGTTCCAGTCCTACCGAATAGCTCGTCACGAATTCCATGACCTTCGACACCGCGAGGATGTCCTCCCCTACATAGCGGATACTGTGGGTGTCAGCCCTCAGTCATCGAGCGTGAAGCCGATCCGCAGCATGACCTGCCAGTGGGCCAATGCGCCGTCCTCGATGTGGCCGCGGATCTGGGACACTTCGAGCCATCGCATGTTGCGCACGGTACTTTTGGCCTTCGCAAGCGCGTTGGACACGGCGGTCTCGATGCTTTCCGGAGACGTGCCAACGACCTCGGTCATCTTGTAGACGTGGTCGGTCATGAATACTGCCTCCTGTTGAGGTAGCACGGGGCCGATCGGCTGTTTCACCGAACCTGCGATGGAACCGCTTGCCGGTGCGTGCGTCGGTCGGCATGTTACCGCTCCGACACTCGGATGTCGAGAGGGATAGAAGAGATCGAATGAAACGGCGATCGGCCAGGGCGCGGCAGCTGCGAATGCGCCGGAAGCTTCTGCAATTCGGCGTCGCTTACCTCGCGATCGTGGCGGCCGGGACCACGGGCTACCTGCTGATCGAGCGGTGGACCGCTCTCGAATCCCTGTATATGACGGTGATCACGCTCTCCACTGTCGGCTTCAAGGAAGTCCGACCGCTGTCACCCGCGGGGCAGCTGTTCACTGCCGGACTCATCGTCGCGGGTGTCGGAGCGGTCACCTATCTCTTTGCAGCCATCAGTCAATACATCGTGAGCGGTGAGCTCACAGGTTCCATCCGGAAGGCGCGTATGCAGCAACGCATTGACGAGTTGAGTGGCCACTACATCGTGTGTGGTTATGGTCGAGTGGGTCAGCAGGTCGTAGTCGACCTTCTCGAGCAGCGGAAGGTGTGCGTCGTGGTCGAGCTGCAGGAAGAGCCGGTCAGTGGTGCGCCGCAGGGCGCCTATTCCGTGGTGGGTGACGCCTCGGACGACGAGGTACTGGGACGGGCCGGAATCGACCGTGCGGCCGGACTCGTTGTGGCGACCGGTGACGACGCCATCAATCTGTTCGTGACCTTGACCGCACGGACGCTCAATGCGGGTCTCACGATCGTGGCGCGGGCAAACCAGCCGTCCACGGAACCCAAGCTGCGCCGTGCAGGGGCCTCACATATCATCTCGCCTTACACAATCAGCGGGCACCGGATTGCCCGACAACTGCTCTACCCGCAGATCATCGACTTTCTAGAAGTCGTGATGCACTCGGACAATCTGGAGTTGGTGCTCGAGCAGTGCCGGGTGCAGCCTGGCAGCAATATCCACGGCAAGACGGTTGCCGAGGCCGAAGTCCGCAAGCAGACTGGTGCGAACGTGCTGGCGGTCCGCCGACACGATCAAGGGGCAATCCTGACCAATCTGCCATCCGAGATGCGGTTTGAGCCGAAGGACGTCATCATCGCGTTGGGCACGCACGAGCAGTTACAGACGCTGGCGGACCTCGCAGGCGACCGCGCGACCCAGTAACACACGTACACGCGGCCGAGCACTTCTGCACCCGGCCGCGTCACGCGCAATCGAAACGACCGCTGCTACCGGCTCAGCGAGCCCGTGAACAAGTAGTCGTTGTCCGCCTGCTGAGCATGGCACCCCTGGCATCCACCGACCCGGCCCTGCGCTTCGACCGTGCCGTCGGCCAGACGCTTCACGAAGAACCAGTTGCCGAAGTCCGGATTGTAGCCGTCCACCTTATACATGATGGTCACCGCGGCGAGCATGCTGTCGGGCATGTAATTCTCTTTCACCACGATGGCCCCCGCCGGCATCGTGCCCGTCTTGTTGGTCAACGCGTCGAGCGCGGGGCCGTTCACATAGGTCGTGAGCAGCATTCCGTGCGGCTCGGTGCCGGGGTACAACTCGCCCTTTCCGGGCCACAGCGGCCAGTCGGCCGTGTAGCTGGCATCCGTCAGGTGTGCCCACAGCGACGCTGCAGTCGTGTCCGGCATCGTCGCCTGCATGGACGGCGTGTCTTCAGCCTGCTCCTGCTCGGCCGGCGCACACGCCCCCACCGCCAGTACCACCACAGCAAGTGTAATTCCCGTGAATCGCCTCATGTCTCTCTCCATTTCAGCTGGTGAATTTCGTTTCTCCAAGAGTTCGTGATCAGCGCGGCAGTGGTTGCGGGAGATCGGCGACGACATAAGCCATCACCGCCATCGCCGCAACACAGCGAGCCATGTCTGCCGGGTCCAGCTTGTCGATCGTATCCGCATCCGAGTGGTGGTACCAGAAGTACTTGGAGCCGTCCACGGTGAGCCCCATTCCTGGGACCCCCTCACGCATGATCGGGCCAATGTCTGCGCCGCCACCTCGCGGCGTTACGGTACCAGCGTCGATGGGCTCCAAAAGGTTCCCGATCTGCCGAACCACCGCGTACGCCTCGTCGGACCCTCCGAACCCGAAGCCCCTGGGCTGGAACACGCCGGCGTCCGACTCGATCGCGAGCACGTGCTTGTCGAGCTCCTGCCGGTGGCTGTCCCGGTAGGCGATTCCACCCCGAAGGCCGTTCTCCTCGTTGGCCCAGAGCACCACTCTGAGCGTCCTACGGGGCCTCAGGCCGAGGCGCTGGATAAGTCGCACGGCCTCCCACGCCGCCACGCTGCCGCCACCATCGTCCATGGCACCCTGCCCCACGTCCCACGAATCGATGTGACCGCCCAAGACGACGACCTCGTCAGGTCGCTCGGAGCCCCGAAGTTCTGCGACCACGTTCCGGGATGCCACGTCGGGGAGAGTGCGCGCTGCGAGTCTGAGCCGCACCACCACCTGGTCGCCGCGATCCACCATCCGCTGCAGCATCTCGGCATCCTCCACCGTGATCGCCGCGAAGGGGATGCGCGGCACACCATCGGCATAGCTCATTGCCCCGGTGTGGGGGGTCTGCAGCGAGTGCGGTGTCACCGACCGCAGGAGCGCAGCAACGGCCCCGACCCGCGCCGCCGCAATGGCGCCACCTCCACGGTAGCGCACGGTCTGTCCGTAGGTGGTGAATGGCACATTGAACAGCACGATCTTGCCTCGGGCTTCACCCGCCCGAGCTTCGAGCTCCTCGTAGCTTCGGACGACGACCACCTCACCGGCAATGCCGTCCGGCGGCGTCCCGACACTCCCGCCGAGGCTCAGCATCGGCAGCTCACGACGCCGTGGTTCGAGCAGCTCCGCCGACTCTTCGCCTCGAACCCATCGGGGCACCATCACGGGTTCGCCGCGCACGTCCTCCAGTCCATCACGGGCCATCTCCGCGAGGATCCAGTCCAGCGCGTGCTCCAGGTTCTCCGATCCACTGAACCGCGCGCCGAACCGGTCGACCAATTCCGCGAGTCGCTCATAGGCCCCGCTGTCCGACAACGCAGCGTGGATGATCCGATTGGCAACGGGTCGATATCGCTCGACGGCCTCCGCTTCTTGAGCCTCCAACGGCGCAGCGTGTATGATTGCAGCCGTGGCCATGCAGGACATGGCGCTGCAGCACCGCCGGAGCAATGCTCGGGTGTTCGGTTGGCTCACTGGTCTAGTCCTCGGGAACGCGGAGAATCGGGTAGTAACGGGCACCATCGAGGCTCTCGTCCACCACATTCCAATTGACGACGCCGTCGTCGGCGCGTGGCTCGAGCAGCGCAAACGCGAGCCGGCCCAACGGCTGCGCCACGGGTACGCGCACCGTCCCGCCCGGAACCGTAGTCTCTAGCCACTCATATGAACCGTGGACGGTGCGTTCGCGATGTCCCTGGAACTCCCGCCCCATGACGGTGGTGGAATCGATAACGAACCGCTCAACCAGGAACCGTTCATCGCGCGTGAGCCGCGTCGATCGCACTCCATGATCCGCCAACAGCCGGAGCACGGGCGTGAGTTCCGCCGGCACCAGGTATGCGACCGGCGCCGGCGACGCCTCGCTCGCGCGAAACGCGCCGAACTCGGGCATGCGCTCAGGATGGACGACATCCAGGCGGCGGTACATGGGCCGCCCAGTGTAGGGATTGCGCTCCTCGGTGACTTCGCCCAGCAGCACCGTTACCGAATCCGGAGATCGTCGCGGGACGGCTCGGAGGGTTAGCTCACGCCCAACGATGCTCGTCCTGTCTGCCGATTCGACTACGGTCCGGATGCTGGACGCATGCCGGTACGCGAAGTCGACCACTTCTTCGACAAACCACCGCGTCCCATTGATGCGGTCCTCGAACGTGGCGTACGCATAGGCCTCGCTCAGGATCGCGAACCGATTGCGCAGTCCAATGTAGTTGGTGTTGAACCGCGCCCGGTGATCAAAGGTGTACCACCCACGTTCGGCGCGGCTGCCCCGCCACGGCAAATTGCCGTAGTAGTAGTAGTCCCACCCGCGTTCGTCCTTGATCACCTGCGTCACTGCCGGGAGCCACTCGCGACGGAGCAAGTCCGTGATACCCGAATCGGTATCAGGATGGAGCCCAGGTGCGTAGAGCAGTTGATAGGCCCGTCGCGTTCCGTTCGTGGTGTGAAGGTCCAACAGTACATGCGGATCCCACCGGTTCATGAATGCGACCAGCGACCGCGCCTCCGGCGACTCAAGCTTCATGTGATCGCGGTTGAGATCCAACCCCTGGGCATTCGCACGCTGTCCCATCCCACCGACTGGACCGTGTTGCCCCGGCCGGTTGGTGAGCCGTACCCGCTCGTTGCCGTCGGCGTTGTAGATGGGCGAAAAGATCAACACCAACGAATCGAGCCACTCACCGTGCTCGCCGGCCGCAATTTGCCGGAGCAGGATCTGCACGGCTTCCTTTCCGCACACTTCGCCGGCATGAATGTTGGCCTGCACGAAGACACGCGTCTTTCCCGAGGCCCGCACAGCATCCGGGTCCGCCCCACGTATGTCACCGACCACAATCACGGGTAGTGGACGTCCCTCCAACGAGTAGCCGAAGGTCGTGACGTGGATGCGCGACGAGGATGCCGCCACCTGATCGACGAAGCGGATGACATCGTCGTACGTGCTGGTCTCCCGATATTGTGTGCGTTCCGGTCTGGTCAAGAGAGTCGTCAGGTTCGCCGCCTGGGCATGTGAACGCGGGACGAACATCATGGAACTCATGGCAACGACTATGACCGTGTGGTATGACCGCACTGCGTTCATCGGGCGTGCCCCCGGGAGAAGAGATCCGCCGAATGTAATCGGTCGTCTGAGGTCACGCTCCCCCGACGCGGAGGTCAAGGGCGACGATTGGCAGCTGGAACGATGGAAGCCACCAATCCCACAGACCAGTGGCTTCCGATGTCTCGTCTGCTCGGCGCGCCCGCCGCAGAGCCGCCGGTTACCCACCCACGGCAAACGCGAATACGGTCGGCTTCACGAGTTGCTCGAAATCCCGGTATGCGAGCCTGATCAGCTCCGTGTGTGTGCACGCGTTGAACGCGATCTCATCGTCGGCGGCGAGCTGACGATCGGCGAAGACCGGCATGTCGTAGAGATTGCCGAAGGGCGGCATTGCTCCGACTTCACACTCGGGGAACTTGTGGCGGAAATCCTCCTCGCTGGCGAGCTCGACGCGCGCACCACCGAGGCCTTCCTTGAGGCGGGCGAAGTCGACCTGTGACGGCGCCGGCAGCACTGCCATGGCCAATTTCCCGTCGACTTTGATGACCACAGTCTTCGCGAGTTCCTTGCCCGGCACATGCGCGGTCGCGGCCGTCTTCTGCGACGTGTACGCCGGCGAATGGCGAACAGTCTCATAGGCAACCCGGTTCTCGTCGAGAAACTTCTTGAGCGTATTGAGCGGCATGATGTCCCCCTCCCGGAGCCACTTATAATCCTGTGCTCAGCGTACCGTTGATGGCAAGACGCCAAGCTTCATCGGGGATTCACACTCGTTTTAGGACGTCGGACGCATTTTTTCCCCGGTAGGGTATGTCGCTCCCTTACCCACCTCAGGATGGCGCGCTGAGGTGCCGTACAAGAAGAGCAATTCGCGACAGGCTCTGACTTGCAGCGCTCACATTGGCGAACCATGCGGTCGCGGCCGAACCGTATGGGAATGGAGGCCGGAGCTTCCCGTCGCCCTACCGCGAACCCAAATTGAGGCACCGGCGGCGAGGGAAAGAAGAACGGAGGGAGCAATCCCCCGTCCCCGGCTAACTGATGTGTGGGGCGCCCGATCACAACCGGAGCGGGCGCCCCAGTTTTTTTAGCGTGTGACCGCGCGCGCCCACGCACAGTATCTGAGGGTGGATCAGCACCGTCGCAGGAGGGTCTCACTTGGCGCTCACCCACCCACGCCGCCGCGTCGCCACGATCCTAGTCTCCGTGGGAACCGTGCTTGCATGTAGTGACCGCCTCGGACCCCTACCAGCCCCCGGCGTCGAACTCATCCCGACGGGTCTCGTCACAACGCTCGATCCTGCCGCGGCTGCCGGTGCTCCCTACACGATCGACTCCCTACGTGTTCAGTCCGACAGTCTCTATCTGGGCGTTTCGTACGCGGGTGGGTGTCGGCAGCATCAGTTCCAACTCGTGTTGTCGACCAGTTTCATGGAGTCGGAGCCGGTGCAGACACGGGCTGTGTTGTCACATGACGATCATGAGGACGCGTGTGAGGCGCTCCTGCAGGACGTGCTGAGCGCGACGCTCGAGCCGATCAAGCACGAGTGGCAGCGGTCGTACCAGTCGCCGTCCGGGACGATTCTCCTCAGGCTCTGGACGGCCGCCGAGCCGATCACGATTCCGTACACCTTCTAGACCATGCCGCGCCGCCGCGGCATGGTCACATGGTGCTGTGGGCAAAGCGCTGCTCGAGCTGCCGCAGACCGGCCGGAGTGCCGATGATCGTGAGGCGATCGCCTTCCCGCAGCACGGTTCGGCCCTGAGGGACCAGCATCTCGCCGTACCGACGGATCAACGCGATCAGGCACCCGGGCGGTAGGTCGAGATCGCGAATCGGATGACCGATCAGCGATTCCGTCGCTGCCTCCGATCGAATCTTCAGCGACATGAACCGGTCGTCGCGGAGGAGAGTCTCCTTCAGATCCTGCTCATGTCGACTGTCGAGCCAAGCCGGCATGAAGCTCTCGTCCTCGACCCTTCCGGCTAGCTGCGCGAGAATGCGGAGATGCTGGCCTGGATCCAACTCGCCGCTCACGAGGAAAAAGACCGCCCGGATGGGTACGTCTGCTGCTTGCCGCACCATGTCCTCGTCCTCGCTCGGCACTTGCACGCCCTCGGTGCACCGTACGAGCACCATCGCCGACGTTTCGAGCGTGGGAAGCCGAGTGTGCAGAAGCGCTGCGCCGTGCGAGACCGGCGTCCCACCCATCTGCACGCCTCGGCCAAACGCCTCGAACAACTCGTCGCTCCGGACGGGAAGGCGTCGATCCAGCCGGTCTGAGGCCTCGCGAATGACGCTCTCGAGTCTGACCGAGACGCTGAAGTCCAGGACCGCCGCGCGGGCCACGACTTCGTCAAAAGGATCCTCCGCGCGAAGGCCCTTTTCTTTCATGAGGTCGCGCAGCTCGCGGTCCAACCCAGCATAGCGCCGCTTGCCGAGCCGCTCAAACACGTGGTAGATCGCTCCGTCACGTCCGATGCGCGGCTTCGCGTAATAGGTGTACCAGCCAAAACAGAGTGCGGTGACCCCGACGGTGGCGAGCACCGGCATCCAGCCCATTTCTGCCACGAGCACGACTGGGACGAACAGACCGATCAGCTGTACCCACGGATAGAGCGGTGTCTTGAAACCCGGGTCATACGACTCGATGCGGCTCTCGCGCATGACGATGACGGCCACGTTGATGAGCGCGAAGAGGAGGAGCTGCAACGCGCTCGCAAGCTTCGCCACCTCCTCAACGTTCAGCACGACGAGAAAGAGCCCCAACAAGCCACATGTGAGCAGGATGGCCTTCGTGGGCGTTCCCCGCCGCCCCGTTGCGGTCAGATGCTCAGGGAAGATTCTGTCCCGCGCCATGGCGAGCGGATAGCGTGATGCCGCGAGAATGCCAGCGTTGGCCATCGAGGCAAACGCGGCAATGGCCGCCAGCACCACCAGCCAGACCACTGCGCGCGTCGGCAGCACGGCCGTGAAGCCCTCGGCCGTCGCCGCAACCGGCGTGAGGCTATTGCTCAGGCCCTCCGCACCCAGCACCATGACCATCAGGAACACGCCGGCGACGTACACAACCACCACCGTGAGGAGGGCAAGCATCATCCCCAACGGGATGTTGCGTTCCGGGTCTTCGACCTCCTCTGCGAGACTCGCAACCTTGGTCAACCCGATATACGAGATGAAGACCAACCCTACCGTCCCCAGCAGCCCGTCAACACCGTTCGGCAACAGCGGCGTGAATCGGTCGCGCACACTCGGCATCTCACCGCCAACGCCCAGTTCGAGGAAGCCTGCGACGATGAAGAACGCCAGTATCGTCAGCAGCGCGACCACGAAGATCCGAAGCAGACCGCTCGACTGCTTCGCCCCGGCAATGTTGAGGACCCCAAAGGCCACCGTCATCACGAGCGCGGTTGGGATGGGCGGCACATTCAGCACCAGTGCCAAGTAGGCGCCCATGCCGATGAGCGCAAAGGCACTCTTGAGCACCAGGGCGAGCCACGTGCCGACACCGCCAATGGTCCCCATCAGAGGCCCAAGCGTGCGGTCGAGGAAATAGTAGGCTCCGCCGGCTCTCGGCATTGCTGTCGCCAGCTCGGCCTGACTCAGCATGGCCGGGATGATCAGGAGTCCCGAAATGGCATATGCGAGCACCACACCCGACCCAGCGCCCGCGGCCGCCACACCCGGGAGGAGGAAGAACCCCGAGCTGACCATGGCGCCCGTGCTGATCACATAGACGTCGAACAGCCTCAGCTGCTTCTTGAGCCTCGCGAAATCGCTAACGGCCATAGTCTTGCTAAGTTCTTTTCCCTAGCTATTTTATCCCCCTGCCAGCCGAGCAGGGCGGACGGCGTCCGCCGTCCGGTTTGAGCGGTCTACAACAGTACGCTTGACACGCGGTGGAGGCTAGAAGGCTGCCAGCCAGCGGCCATCGCCGGTATGGATTTTGCGCTCTTGGAGATACAGGATGGAGAACGTCCAGATTCCACAGCTCTCGTTCGACCGGTTCTTGGCGATCATTGGCCGGACCGGGGCGGAGCGTCTGCGCCACACTGTCGACGACGCGAAGTCGATTCTGGACGGGCGGACAATCTGGCACATCAACTCCACACGGTCCGGCGGCGGCGTGGCGGAAATGCTCCAGACGTTTCTGGGCTATGAGCGGGGTGCCGGGATCGACGCGCGTTGGCTGGTCATTGACGGCGACGCCGACTTCTTCACCTTGACCAAGCGGATTCACCACCACCTTCACGGGCGGAACGGCGACGGCCCACGCTTTTCCGCCGGTGACGAGGATCACTACCTCGAGATCGCGCAGCGCAATGCCCGTGCGGTGCTTCAGCACGTTCGGGCGGGTGACGTCGTCGTGCTGCACGATCCCCAGACGGCCGGGCTCACTGCTCCCCTCAAACGGGCGGGGGCGCTCGTCGTGTGGCGGTGTCATGTGGGGTGCGACCGAGTCAACCAGATCGTGCACGGTGTGTGGAAGTTTCTGCGGCCACACCTCGAGCAGGCGGACGCGTTCGTGTTCTCACGGCCTGAATATGTTCCGGCCTGGCTCAGAGACGGGCCGACCCACATCATGCCACCGGCCATTGACGCGTTCGCGGTCAAGAACATGCCGATCTCGCGCGGATCGGTGCGTGCCATTCTGCATCAGATTGGCCTGCTTGCCCATGGATCGACCAACGGCGAGCTCAATTTCATGCGGACCAACGGGTCCCTCGGCCGCGTCCAGCGACATGCAGAGATCCTTCAGACCGCGCCGATCCCCAACTGGCGAGTTCCGGTCATCACGCAGGTCTCCCGCTGGGATCCGCTCAAGGACATGCAGGGCGTCTTGCGTGGTTTTGCCGCCCACCTCGACGCCATGGGCTCAGCCCACTTGGCACTGGTCGGCCCGGACGTGTCCGGTGTCACCGACGATCCCGAAGGTGCCCAAGTATGGAATGAGTGCATCACCCTCTGGCGGGATCTCCCCGACCGCGCGAAGGACCACATTCACCTCGTGAGCCTCCCGATGGACGACGTCGAGGAGAACGCGGTGATGGTGAATGCACTCCAGCGGCACTCCACGGTGGTGGTACAGAAGAGCCTCGAGGAGGGCTTCGGACTCACGGTGACCGAAGCGATGTGGAAGGGGCGCGCCGTTGTCGCCAGCGCCATCGGCGGCATTCAGGACCAGATCGTCGACGGTACCCACGGCCTGCTCCTGGAGGATCCCGCAGACCTCTCCGCGCTTGGCACCGCGCTCCAGCGTTTGCTGCACGACCATGCGCTCGTGCGGCGTCTTGGCCGTAACGCGCGCCAACGGGCAATCACCAGGTTCCTCGCACCACGGCGCCTGGCGCAGCTGGTCGACGTGGTCTACGCGATGGAAGGACGGGAGCGAGCGACGCAGGCAGCGTAAGGAGCTTTCAGCTTTCAGCTTTCAGTTTTCGGGTGTCCCCTACTCGTCTCTCCTCGTCTTCACTCGTCCTTAGTCGTCTTTTCCCACCCACGCCATCCCGTCGGGCTCGTCGCCTGCCACCACTTCACCGTCGAGACGCCACTCGACCAGATTGATCACTGAGATCTTGTCGTCCTGCGTGTTGGCCACGTAGGCGGTGCGATCATCGGGTGTGATGAGGATCCCGACGGGGACCGCGCCGACCGACAGTCGACGAACGACCTCCCAGGTCTCGAGATCCACTGCCGCGACCTCGTTCCCCTGTGCGTTTGAGACCAGTGCCTCGCGCCCGTCGGGCCGAATCTTTACGCGTATGGGGAACGCACCTACGTTGAGATGCCGAGTGACCGTGTTCGAGGTCACGTCGATCTCTGACAGCGTGCCAGCCGCTCGATTCGTCACGTAAACCTTTGAGCCATCCGGCGTCACGTCGATGCCCTCGGCCCCGGCCCCGGTCGGCAACTGACTCACCACGGTGCCGGCGACGGCGTCCACCACCGTGACGGTCCCGCTCCCAATGTTGGCGGTGTACGCTAGGCCCGCCCGTTCGGCGACGACCACCATGTGCGTGACCTGCTGACCGGTCTCGACCGCCTGCAGAATCTCCCGGGTGTCCGGGTCTATCTGCAGCACGTGTCGCGAACCCTCGGTCGTCACCCAGATCGTACCGTCGCGAGCCACCGCAATGCCATGCGGCCGGGTGTGCGTGCCAAGGTCGATGGCACCGAGGGCCTCGCCCGTCTCGAGATCCACGATCGTGATGGTATTCCCTGGTGCTGAACCCGTCCCGTAGTCCGTCACGTAGGCGAAGCGGCCGTCTGCGGAGACGGCGACCTCGTGTGGCGCAAACCCGGTTGGGATCGTCGTCAGCGTCTCGCGAGATGTCGGATCGATCACCGAGATCGTGCTGGCGCTCTTGTTCACTACGACGAGACGCTGTGCCTGAACGTCTTCGGGTGCCGCGACACAGGCAGCCACTGTACCACCGAGCACGGCCGCAGTGATGATCGGGAGGGTCTTCGAGCTCATGCGTTTCTCCAACTGGAGGTCTATCGGATGTGCGAGCATGCAAACTCGCAGGGCTCGGCTGCTCGTGCCACCCCCGCCCGTCAATAAGGCCAACCGCGTGCGCGAGGCTCCCCATCAGGATGGCAACGGAGCTGAGCTTCGACCACTCAGCGTTGAGCACGACTCAGATCGTACTTCCGGCGGGGCACTTTCGCGCTGAGCCCTTGCGTCCTCGATAGGGCCCCTCACACGTTTCGCAATCCCACAAACCACGGGAATCGAGCTCCATGCAGGTTCTGGCAGGTACGAGCGGCTACGCCTACAAAGAATGGAAGGGTTCGTTCTACCCCGAGGACTTACCGAACGACGGGATGCTCGGCTTCTACGCCACACAGTTCGGAACAGTCGAGATCAACAATACGTTCTATCGCATGCCCTCGGAGCAGGTGCTCTCACAGTGGGCCGACCAAGTTCCGGACACCTTCGCATTTGTGCTCAAAGCCTCGCGACGCATCACGCATCAAAAACGCCTCAAGGCCGCGGACGACGCCCTCACATACCTTGTGCAGAACGCCAGAGTTCTCGGCGAGCGCCTAGGGGCGATCCTCTTTCAACTCCCGCCCAACCTGAAAAAGGACACCGACCGGTTGCGCGACTTCGTGCAGCTCCTTCCGGATGGTCTCGGCGCGGCGTTCGAATTCCGCCATGTCTCTTGGTTCGATGAGGACGTGTACCACATCCTCGGCGATCACCGAGTCGCCCTGTGCATCGCAGATACCGGTGACGGCACGACACCGCGTGAGATCACTGCGCCGTACGGCTATCTCCGACTACGCCGGGAGCAGTATGACGAGGCCGAGCTCAATAGCTGGGCTGAGTGGGTCGGGAAACAGCCGTGGGACCGCGCCTTCGTCTTCTTCAAGCACGAAGATGCCGGTGCGGGGCCTGCCCTCGCGAAGCAGTTCCTCGCTTCCCTCTAAGCGACAGGTCGCGCGCTACCGACCGCCCAGCTTTCGGATCCGATCCCACTGGATCTTCGACGCTGGCATCACCGAGAGCCGCGGCATCCGGACCAGCGCGAGATCCTTGAACGCGCGATCGGCCTTGATGGTCTTGAGTTCCACTGGCTCGGGCAGACGCTCGCGCGCCTTGATGTCGAAGACAACGAGCTTGTCATCGCCTGCCTCCGGATCGGGATACGGAGCCGACACCACACTCGCCTCTCCAACCACGGCCTTTTCCTTCCCCGAGTGGTAGACGAACACGTGATCACCTTTGCGCATCGCGCGGATGTGCTTGAGCGCAAGGTTGTTGCGGACGCCGTCCCACACGGTCTGTCTGTCGCGCTCGAGATCGTCGTAGCTATACGCCGATGGCTCCGATTTCACGATCCAGTAATTCGCCATACGCCCCTCACAACTGGTCCGCCCAGGCAGTGAGCGCCTGGACTAGTTCGGTCATTACGTCCTCGTGGGTCTTTCCGCTCGCCTTCGGCACTTTGAATGAATGGCCTCCGCCATCTACCTCGTGCAGCGACGCCTTCGGGCCCAGCGCCGCACAGACGGATCTCATCGCGCCCAAGTCCGCCAACGAGTCCCGCGTGCCTTGCAGGAACAGCATGGGCACGTCGACCACCTTCAGGTGCTCGGCCCGCTCAGTCCCTGCCACGCCCGGCCGGTGAAGCGGAAGACCGAGCAATGCGAGTCCGACGACGCCCTGCAGAGCGGATTCGGATTGTGCTGTCGAGGTCATGCGGCCTCCGAAAGACTTCCCGCCGACGATGAGCCGACAGGCCGGAGCGTGCACCATTGCTGCGGCGACCGCTCCCCGCACGGTAGCCGTCGCCACCGGCGGCGAATCGGGCCGTCCACGACCTCGCTCCATGTAGGGGAAGTTGTACCGCAGCGTCGCAACGCCGCGCGCCCCCAGACCCATCGCCACACGCTCCATGAACGGGTGCGTCATGCCCGCCCCGGCCCCATGAGCCATGACGTAGAGCAAGGAGGAGTCCTCGGGCAGCATTAGCAGACCGGACACGTGGCTACCGTCTGGCAACGAGATCTCCACTAATCTTGCCGACTGGGACGACATTGACGACTGAGACGACTCTCTTGCTGAAGCCATGCTGCCGCTCTGCCGCGCTGCCGCCCTGCCACCTTTCTTCTGCCCCCTCTGCCCCCTCTGCCCCCTCTGCCCCCCCTGCCCCTTCTGCCCCTTCTGCCCCTTCTGCCTCTTCTGCCTCTTCTTCACCCCCATCTCACATCCGCTCCTGCAGCCGCGCGAGTGCGACTGCCAAATCCGGCTTGAGCTGCAGCACCGCCCGAAGCGGGTCTTCCCCCAAGCGCTTCATGCGCCGGGCGGCGTTCTTGATCGTGTACCGTCCGATGTCCAGCCGGGCGTTTACCTCACGCCAGCGCAGCGGCATCGAGACCAGCGCGCCGGGCACGGGTCTCACACAGAACGGTACGACCAGGAGCTTTCCGTGGCCGTTCTGGAGATAGTCCACATAGACTTTGCCTTCGCGCTGCGAGGGTCTTCGGGCAACGGTCGCGATTTCGGGCAGCTCGTGAGCCACCACCCGCGCGAGGAGCTCACCAAGAGTCCGTGACTGATCATGCGTACACTGCCGCCCCAACGGAACGAGCACGTGGAGTCCGGACGATCCGCTCGTCTTGACGAAGCAGGGAAGCTCGATCTCGTCACAGAGGGCGCGAAGGGCCTTTGCGACGTCCACCACATGCCGGAACGGCGCGTCCTTAGGATCGAGATCCAGAATGCACCAATCGGGCTGCTCGAGCGTGCCAATGCGGCTGGCCCAGATATGCAGCGGGATGGAGGCCAGGTTGATGACGTAGAGCAGCGACTCGTCGTTATCGCACACGAAGTACTTGAGTTCTCGCTCCGTCTGCTCACTCCACACGGTCTCCGTCCTGAGCCACGGAGGCGCAAAGTCCGGCGCGTCCTTCTGAAAGAACGACTTGCCATCGATGCCGTCCGGAAACCGTGTCATCACCAGAGGGCGGTCACGCAGGTAGGGAACGATCCACGGAGCGATCGCCCGGTAATAGTCGATGAGATCTCCCTTGGTGTAGCGTTCTTCCGGCCAGAAGACTTTGTCGAGGTTGCTGAACTGGAGATCGGGCGCAGGGAAGGCGCCGCCCTCCCCATCTTCCGGGAACTCGTCGTCGGCCCCTTCCCGTTGACCCGATCCAGGAAACAGACACTCGTCGGCAGGCTTGTCGTCGCGGAAACGGAGAAACACGGGTTGCCTGAGCAGTCCGTCTTCCGTCCATTCCTTGAATCGCACCTCGCAGACGAACTCAGGTTCCACCCACGCGTGAGCTTCACTTCGAGGAGCGCCGCTGCACGGAGGGTCCGATCGGAGCGACCCCTCAAGACCGTCACGAATCTCGTCCAGCTGCGCGCTGGTGAACCCAGTGCCGACCCGACCTGAGTAGATCAGCTGCTTCTCGTCATAGGCAGCCAGGTGCAGCGCCCCGAAGCCGCTGCGCGAGCCCTTGGGTCGCGTGAATCCTACGACGACGAAGTCGCCGGTCCGGTCGGCGCGGAGCTTGACCCAGTTGGGAGATCGGCCGGCGCGGTATGTGGAGCCGGACTTCTTGGCGACGATGCCCTCGAGGCCGAGCTTTTGTACTTCCTCGAAAAACTCTTCGCCGTGCTCATCAACGTGATCGGAGAACCGAATCGGTCCGACGGTGGGCAGGGCCTGGCGAAGCAGATCTTTCCGCGTCGTAAGCCCAAGCGACCGGAGATCGTATTCCTCAAAGGCCAGGAGATCGAACGCGTAGAATGTGACCGGCCGTTCGGACGCCGCCCGGCGGACGTCCAGCGGCCGCGTCAAACGCGCCCGTTTCTGGAGCCGCTGGAAGGAGGGCTTGCCGGCATCATCGTGCACGACGACCTCGCCGTCCACGACCACGTCCTGAAACGGAAGGTGCCGCAGGGCACTCACGATCTCGGGAAACGCGTGCGTCGCGTCCCGTCCGTTACGGGTGACGAGGTGGGGCTCACCGCTATCGAGTGCAGCAAGCAGACGGTACCCATCATATTTGATCTCGAAGACCCACCCGGGCTTGGAGAACGCGCGCTTGCGCGTCTCAGCGAGCATTGGCTTGACATCTCGCACGTGGACCGAATGCTTCTTCGCACGCTTACGCTCGAGCTCGTTCCGAATGTCGTCCGCCGGCCCCCCGGCCGCTTTCAGCTGCTCCACCGTGAGCCCTGAGAGTACCGAGTCCTGGGGGAACTCGTCTCCCGGCGTTGCAACGAGCCGATCTCGTTCCTTGATGAGCAGCCAATCTTTCTCACTCTTCTTGAGCTTCACCAATGTCCACGCGCCACGAAGCTTGTAGCCGCGTAGTTCGAAGAGGAGTTTGCCCTTCTCGAACCCTTCGTCGACATCAGCCAACGGGATCCACACGCCACGGTCCCACACGATCATGGCACCGGCACCGTAGTTGCCTTCGGGAATCACGCTTTCGAAATCGCCGTACTCCAGCGGATGGTCCTCGACTTTGACGGCGAGCCGCTTGTCTGTGGGATCCCGCGATGGGCCCTTGGGCACCGCCCACGATTCGAGCACACCTCCCATCTCCAGACGGAGATCGAAGTGGAGCTGCCGGGCAGCATGCTTGTGCACGACGAACAACCGTCCGCTCCGGTCTGCAACGGTGCCGGCAGGCTCGGGCGTCCGCTCCACTGCACGCTTGGCGCGGTAGGATTCCAGCCGATCGCTGTCCTTCTCTTGACTCTTCGGCATGAGGGGAGGATTAATCTGACCCGTAACCACTTGAAAAACAATCTGTTAGACCGTGAGCTCCGCGGGACGTTCTTGCGACAGCCCTGGGAACGCTCTATAGTCTCTCGCCTATGCCAGCAAGACCTATCAGCAGTGCTACCGTCTCGTTCGGACTCGTGTCCGTCCCGATCAAGCTCTACTCGGCGGCCGAATCCCAGTCGAAGATCAGCTTCAACTGGCTGCACAGGGACTGCGGCTCGCGCCTTCGCCAACAGTACGTCTGCAAGAAGCACGGCGACATCGTCGAGAAGGACGACATGGTCAAGGGCTACGAGTTCGCCAAGGACCAGTACGTACTGTTTACGTCGGAGGAGCTCAAAGAGGTCGAAGCGAAAGCGACGGAGTCGATCGAGATCGTGGAATTTGTGCCGGCAGAGCAGGTCGATCGCCATTACCTCAGCAAGGTTTACTACCTCGGTCCCGACAAGGGTGGGGATCGGGCGTACAAGCTGCTGAGCCGCGCCATGCAAGAGACCAAGCTCTGCGCCCTCGCCAAGTATGCCGCCCGCGGCAAGCAATACCTCGTGCTCGTACGGCCCATGGGTGAGGGGCTGGCCATGGAGCAGCTGCATTACCCCGATGAGCTCCGCTCTTTCGATGAGGTGCCGCTGGGCGAGAGCGAGATCAAAGACGAAGAGCTGAAACTCGCCGTGGAGCTCATCAAGCAGGCCGCCTCCGAGGAGTTTCATCCCGAGAACTTCGAGGACGAGGTCCGCAAGCGAACGCTTGAGCAGATCGAACGGAAGGTTGCCGGCGAAGACATCACGCTGGCTCCGACCGAGGAGCCCAAGACCCAGATCATCGACCTGATGGAGGCGCTCAAGGCCAGCTTGGCGAAGGGTGAGCAGCGCGCCGCTGAGCAGCAGGCATCGAAGAAGGCCAAGGCGACACCCAAACGAAAAAAGGCATGAGTGCCATAGCCGTGGCTGCTGGATGCCCCCCCAAAGACCACGCGACAATCACATCATGGAACCAAACGGGCCCGCGCGGTCTTTCAGATCGCAGAGCCTCGTAATCATTTGACCACAGCAACGGGAGCCCGCTCATGAGCCACAATCAAGATCCCTTTGCGATCGTCTCGCACAACGCTCTCCGTATCGTCGTGGGGATCCTCTTCTTCATCCGCGGCGCCCAGAAACTGTTTGGATGGTTTGGAAGAGGCGGAGAGACCGTGGAGTTCCTGAGCAGATTCGGGGTGGCTGGTGTCTTGGAGACGTTCGGTGGGCTCCTCATTGCCCTTGGACTCTTCACGCGGCCTACGGCGTTCGTCCTCTCTGGTCAGATGGCCGTGACGTACTTTTGGATGCACGTGATCGGGAATGGGAGCCTCTGGTGGTGGGCCAACAGAGGTGAGCTTTCCATGTTGTTTGCGTTCGTCTTTCTCGCACTCTCGGCATTGGGCGCCGGCACGCTGAGCCTCGATGCAAAGATTGCCGAAAAGAAGTCCGGCGCGACGCCGGCCGGGTAGGCCATTGGAAGTCGCTGGATATTCCCTGGATGCGTAGTGGCTGATATCAGGTTGGCGGCCGCGATGTCCACTCCGCAGGGGAGAGCGACAGCACCGCTCGTCTCCCTCCCCTCGGACGTCATCGAGCAGTCCTGCAAACGTGTCGGCATTCTCGGGATCGTCTTTGCGCTATTCTGGGCCCTCGCGCTGTTCATGGGCAACGTGGTGCACGGCTTTATCGAACCGGCCGTTCGCATGACCGAGTTTGCCTTTCCGATGCCTGGCAACGTGTTTGCCACCATCGGACTGGCCATGTCGCTCGGTATGGTCGTGCTCGCCGGCAGGCTGCAGGACCGCCCCAACCTGCTGCTGGACCTGAGCCTCGTCTTCATGGTGCTGACGGCCCTCTTGATCGGCATTCTCAATCAGTGGATCCCGAACTTCGAGGGTAGAGGTATCTCCTGGATCTGTGTCGTCATTCTCGTGTACCCTGCGATTGCGCCGAATACGCCGGGAAAGATCTTACTGGCCGGCGTTCTCGCCGCCTCCATGGATCCGTTCGGTCTTCTTGTGACAGAGCTGCGCGGGGTGGAGTACGACGCGCCGCGCTCCGCCCTCGGCTTCAAGTTCCTGGCGAACTATTTGTGCGCCCTGCTGGCCGTCGTGCCAGCCAAGATGATCCGCGTGCTAGGACGGCACGCCCGGCGGGCACGCGACTTAGGGAGCTACCGGCTGGGCGATGAGCTGGGACGCGGCGGCATGGGAACCGTGCACCGGGCCGAGCATCGTCTGCTGGCGCGACAGGCGGCCATCAAACTCATTCGGCCGGAGCTGCTTGGCGCCCGAGATCCGGACACGGCACGCATCATGGTCGAGCGGTTCAAGCGCGAGGCTCAAGCCTCGGCCTCACTCCGCTCGCCACACACCATCGAGTTGTACGACTTCGGCGCCACCGAAGACGGCGCGTTCTACTACGTGATGGAGCTGCTCGACGGCATGAGCCTGGATGAGCTCATCGAGCGCAACGGCCCGGTTCCCGCGGAGCGGGCCATCGCGATCATCCGACAGGTGTGCCTATCGCTCGCCGAGGCGCACGCCCGCGGTCTCATTCATCGGGACGTCAAGCCGTCGAACATCTTCTTAACGCGTATGGGCTTGCAGGTCGACTTCGTGAAGGTGCTCGACTTTGGGCTCGTCAAGGCACAGGAGAGCCGCGAACAGACACTGCTCACCCAGCAAGGAATGACCACAGGCACACCGGCTTACATGGCACCGGAAATGGCGATGGGAGAAAGCGACATCGACAGCCGGGTCGATGTCTACGCGGTCGGATGCGTGTTGTACTATCTCCTCACCGGACAACTCGTGTTCGAAGCCGACACGCCAATGAAGATGATGCACCGCCACATCAGCGACGCGCCGGCGCCCCCGTCCCACCGAACCGAGCTCCCGATTCCGGCTGAGCTCGAGCAACTCGTCATGGATTGTCTCGCCAAAGTGCCCGACGGCCGTCCGGCGAGCGGCGCCGCGGTTGCACAGCGACTCACCGTCATTCCGGTTCGTGAGCCATGGACCGATGAGCGTGCCCACCGTTGGTGGCACACCAACCGTCCAGAGACACTGGAAGAGTGCGCTTGTGACCAGGGCGTGCTCTGCCCGGCCATGGTGACAGCGTGACCAAAGCCTCTCTACGACTTGACCGTTGGAGGCTCGCCGTCGCGCACTTGTGGCGCCGGCACCAACTCTGGCAAATTCGTCCGCCACCACCGCTCCGCCAGCTCTGCCGTCCAGGGATCACCGACATCACAGGAGGCCAGCAACCGACCGAGCGTCATCGCGTCGGCTGGTCGGCGCTCGCGGTCCTTCTCGATGCAGGTGAGCAGGAGCTCGTCCAACTCACGAGTGACCGGAAGCTCGGAGTGATACGACGCAGGCAGCGGCGTGTTCCGAATGTGCGACATCATCATCTTCATGGGCGTCTCCGCCTCGAAGACCAGGCGGCCCGTAAGCAGCCAATACGCGACACACCCGAGCGCATAGATGTCGCTCCGACCGTCGATCTCTTCACCCCGGGCCAGCTCTGGTGACATGAAGGCCGGGGTGCCCGTGGCCATGTTCGGCGCGGTGAGCTTGGCCTGCTCCGTCTCGCTCGCGAGCCGCCCTTTGACCAGGCCGAAATCGAGCACTTTGAGGAAGTCCGCTTCCAGTCCCACCCAGCAGGTGTAGAGGTTGGCCGGCTTCACGTCCCGGTGTACAAGCCCGATGGCGTGTGCTTCGGCCAGAGCGCGGCAAGCCTGTTGCAGCAGATACGTGGCACGTGCCGGCCGCATCGGACCGAAGCGCTCGATAAGCGTCTCGAGGTTGAGCCCCCGTAGGAGCTCCATCACGTAGTAAAAGTCGCCCGCGTCCGTGACACCGAAGTCGTAGAGTGCGATGGCATGTGGTGAATGCAGGCTCGACGCGGCCTCGGCCTCCCGCTTGAACCGTCGTACGATGGTCGCGGGTGGTTCGGCCTCACCCGTGCTCAACATTGCCGGCCGAACCAACTTGACCGCCGCGGGACGGCGGAGCAGCCGGTGTGTCGCCGCATAGACCTCGCCCATTCCCCCGCGGCCTAACAAGTCGCCAAGCTGGTAACTACCGAGCTCGCGAGCGTGGCGAACCTGATTGCTCAGCCGTGTGATGACGTGGGACGGCAATACGGCGAGAACGGCACACAGGTAGTTGGGCAGAACCGCCCAGACCAACACCGGAACTGACGGCAATTCGACACCGCGTGCCCCGGTTATCAGTAGCCCGACGGGATCCATGCTCGCGGCGACCAGCGCTGCGACGAGGGTGCGTCGCCTGGTACTGGGCACGATGGCCGGAAACACCAGCACCAACACACAAATCCATGAGAGTCCAGTCGTGTTCGGTGTCCACTGATTCACAATGCCGATTGCGAGCGCAATCACAACTTCGTACGCAAGCCCGAGGTCCAGCAGCCGTCGCGTTCCGGCAGCGGCGCTCCGGGTATAGCCATAGACCACGAACGAGGTGACGATCACGACAAGCGCCGCCGGGTTGCCCGGTACCGGCCACGCGTCGTCCAGCGGCGCCCCCGGCGAGAGAATGGGACTCACGAAGTTGTTCAGCGCGAGCTGCAGTAGCCAAAGCCCTGCTCCAACGAGGCACGCAACGCCCAGGCGCTTGGTGGCAATCTGAAGGAGATCGGCCGGAACTTCCTCGATTGCACCGAGAGGCCCGGTCCGCACGTTGACGTCTGGGAATTCCGCTGGGTCCATGGTGCCGTCCTCGATCCGCCCTACGTTACCACGCTGCGAGGGTCTTCGGGACCCGGTCCCTGTGGTAGCTTGCGCCGGCCTCCGCCAGGGGTATTCTCCGGATCATCCGGCAGGTCCGGATGTGCATGGAACGAGAGGGCACACGGTGATTCGGAAATCGGCCAGCTCGACACCTCCCCCAGAGACGTGGCAGCCGGCGCGCCGCGCAGCCGAGGCGATGTTCCGCCCGATCGAGCGCTTCCTGCACGTCGAGGCCGCAAGCGGCATTCTCCTGCTTCTCGCTGCTGCGGTGGCGCTCGTATGGGCTAACTCGCCGTGGGCCGCCAGCTACGATACCCTGTGGCACACGCCGATTCGGTTCGGCGCCGGGGAGTGGACCGTCCAGAAATCGCTCCACTTCTGGATCAACGATCTCCTCATGGCCGTGTTTTTCCTCCTTGTGGGCCTCGAGATCAAGCGGGAGATGGTGCACGGGGCGTTGTCGGACAGGCGTCGTGCGGCCCTCCCTGTCGCGGCAGCCATCGGCGGCATGGTAATTCCGGCCGGCATCTACTTCGCGGTCAATCCCAGCGGGCCTGGCGTCTCGGGGTGGGGTGTGCCGATGGCGACCGACATCGCATTTGCCGTTGGCGTTCTCGTTCTCCTGGGTAAACGGGTGCATCCCGCGCTGCGCGTTCTCTTGCTGGCCTTCGCCATCATCGACGACATCGGCGCCATTCTCGTCATCGCCATCTTCTATTCGAGTGGGTTTGCCGTTCAAGGACTGGCCGTGGCGGTCGGCGGCTTTCTGCTCACCGTGGTGATGTTGTGGGTCGGCATTCGGCCGGGCCTGGTGTTCGTGTTTCCCTTCCTGCTCATGTGGATCGGGCTGTACCAAGCAGGGATTCATCCGACCATCGCAGGCGTAGTGCTGGGTCTCACGATGCCGGTCCGAGCGTGGTTCGGTCCTGAGGGCTTCGTCAACGTGGCGCGGACCGCGATACGCGACTTCGAACAACGCGTTGCAGAAGGCGTTCGGGACCACGACCTGCTTGAACCGTTGGGACGCCTTGCTGAAGCCCGTCGGGAAGCCGTGTCCCCGGGTGTCCGTGGCGAGGCTGCGCTGCATCCCTGGGTTGCGTACGGCATCATGCCGCTCTTTGCTCTCGCGAATGCCGGCGTCAATTTGGGTGGCATCGAGCTGCAGGCCGTCGGCGCCACGACCGTCATGCTGGGCGTCACATTGGGCCTTCTCGTCGGTAAGCCGGTTGGCGTGCTCGCTGCAAGCTGGATCAGCGTACGACTGGGCCTGTGCGTGCTTCCCCAGGGGGTCACGTGGAGGAGCATGGGCATTGTCGGAGTGACGGCGGCCATCGGCTTCACGATGGCCATCTTCATCTCAGAATTGGCGTTCACCGACCCCAGCCTCCTGGCCGTCTCGAAGCTGGGTGTGCTCGTGGCCACGGGCGTCGCGGGAGCGGTGGCGCTCCTGGGTGGACGGATCTTGTTGCCGCTTGCGGAGCCGGCGGTGGGCGAGTCCATCGGCGAGAGTAACGCCGAAGTCGAAGCGCTCTGGTCGGGTGAGCTCGAGGGAGCCGGCTTCCCGTGATCGGGTGTTCGTGAGACGAAAGGCGGTGCCACAATGACGACGGAACCACAGCGAGGTCCGTTCGATCGCTTCCTGCGGCTCTTCACCGACATCCGGACGGGCGAGTCGACGACGGCGCTCCTCCTCATGCTCAACATCTTCCTGATCTTCGTGGCGTATTCGATCATGAAGGTGCTGCGAGAGGTGCTGGTTCTCAGCCAGGCAGAGGTCGAGGGTAAGGCCCTATCGGCGGGCGGGCAGGCACTCGTCCTGCTGGCAGCCGTTCCGCTTTACGGCATGATCGCCTCACGCGTGCCGCGTCGCCGCCTGATCAATGTCGTTACCGTCTTCTTCGTGGCCTGCCTCGGGGTGTTCTATGCCCTCTACACGCTAGAGATACCGATCGGCATTGCATTCTTCATCTGGCTTGGGGTCTTCAACGTGATGGTGATTGCCCAGTTCTGGGCGTTCGCCAACGACGTCTATACCACCGACGAAGGCAAGCGCCTGTTTCCCATCGTCGGCTTTGGATCAGCTTCGGGGGCTGTGGTCGGAGCGTGGGCCACTGGTGTGCTGCAAAGCGCGGTTGGCATCGGGTTTGCCTTGCTCATCGCTGCCGGCCTCCTCCTTCTCGGAGTGGCCGTCACCAACATGGTCGACAGCAGGGAGCGACGTCGCACCGAAGCGCATCTCCCGGACATCCACACGACAGGCACGATGCCTGCCGCCACCGGGCAATTCCGAGCAGCGACCGGCGAGTTTCGCGTGCCGGATGCGGAGTACCAAAAAGAAAGCGGGACGTTCCAGGCGATTACGTCAGAAGAATCGATGGCAGACGAGCCCCCGAAGTCGACGGGCGGCGCATTCCAACTCGTGTTCCGCAATCGCTACCTGCTGTTGATGGCGCTGCTGGTGTTGCTGCTCAATTGGGTCAACACGAGCGGAGAGCTGATACTCTCTGCATTCGTGACAGACGCGGCCGACCGTGCGGTGGCGAGCGGACAGGCAACGCAGGAAGAGATCATCGGGCGCTTCTATTCCGGGTTCCAGGGAACCGTGAACCTCGTCGGGATGCTGGTCCAACTCTTTCTCGTGTCGCGGATCATCAAGTACTTGAACATCCCTGCAGCACTCTTGATCTTGCCCGTCGTATCCTTTGCCGCATACTCGCTGATTCTCTTCGTTCCCCTGCTGGCAGCGGTCCGGTGGGCGAAGACCGGCGAAAACGCTACCGACTATTCGCTGAACAACACGGTGCGACACGCACTGTTCTTGCCCACGACACGAGAGGAGAAATACAAGGCGAAGCAGGTGGTCGACTCGTTCTCACAGCGGGTCGGCGACGTGCTGGCAGCGCTGACGTGGTTGGGTGGAACAGCGCTCCTGGGTTTCGCCTATACACAGCTGGCCGCGGTCAACCTCGTGCTCGTGGGGGTCTGGATCGTCATAGCGGTGCTGATCGGGAGACGCTACAAGCGGGTGGCCGCCGTAGCTGCTTGATCAGGGAGGCGCGCCGCCCAGGGCTACTTGTCGCCTTGTGAATCACGCAATTTGCGTAGCTGCTCGAGGTTGAGCGCAATCGACTGATTCGACTGCATGAGGTCGTCGAGGACTTCCTCGGCCGAGCGACGGGCTGCCGGCTTGACGGCTGGGACCTCCAAGAACGGCCACAACTGCGAGCGAATCCGTTCGGGCAGGGCCGTCTCCAGATACTCTAGTGCTGTGCCGCGCAGCAGCCGGTCGTTCGTGTGAAGACCGCGGAACGCCACCTTGAGCGGCTGGGGCGGCAACACGAGCGCCAAGATGGTGAACACGTGTTCGAGAGCCCGATTCGCCCGCTCCCGCAACACTTCGTCCACTACAGGTGACCACTCGTCATCCTCCATGCGGTCCAGCAGGCGGTGGCTTTCCCACACGCCTCGATCGACCTTGACCTCCCGAAGGACCACCTCGTACGCGCGCTCCCGACCGACCTGGAGCTCGGGATTGAGGGTCATGAGCCGGCTGAGCGCGCGGCCACAGCGGTAGCGTACCTCGAAACGCGAATCCTCGAGCCCGCGGAGCAGCCCGTCGACGGCACGATCGGACGGGCACGACGCAAGCACCATCGGGAGGCGTCGCCGCACCGCGAACTCCTCGTCTCGATCGAGCAAGCGGTCGACCAGCTGGCCGGTCACGCGCGGAGCGACCTCGCGGAGGGCGAGGATCGCCTCATGAAGCACTTCATCCCATGCCAGGAGCGGGACGACGTGAGGCACATGAGTGGCTCTGAGCGGCCCCTCCCGCAGCGCCTCGCGAACGCGCGTGGCATTCCGCGTACGGAGAGCCGCAATGCGCTGTACCTCTGGGTCGAGCGGCGCATGGGGTTGTGACGGCGCGGCTCCTTGTGCAGGCTCCGCGTCCTTAGGAGTTGATTCGATATGCTCGACACTGGGTCGAACCCGAGTCAGACCCAACGTCGCCGCACTCTGGAGCACGGCCGTGCGTGTCACGGCGTCCTGAACCTCGTCCAAATCGAGCTCGACGGCGCGTGACAACAGACTTCGCTCCAGCGTTCGCACATACCCGGCGCGGAGCTGCAGCGCAACGACGACCGCAGCGACCGACAACACGATCGCGATGACCAGCAGCGAGCGAGTCGCAACGCCAACGGCTAGTAGCAACATCACCTGCACGATCCCACCGCCAACAACGTCGCCGAGTCGGACCGCGCCGACATCGATGAGGGCCTTTGCCGCTCGTTTCCGCCGCGCAGCAACCGGCGTGAACAGCAGCTCATATCCGGCGCGGTACAGCCCATTTCGCAGAACTGACTCGGCACCACGCGCAGCCATGGCACTGGCCAATCCCGGCACCACTAGGGCACCCAGACTCCCGATCGCAGCCCCGGCCGGCAGTAGCGCCACGGTCCGCGTGAGGCCGAGGTTCTGGAGAGCTTGCCGGCTGGCTGCTGCCTGGACGACGACGGTGAGGAAAGCAACTCCCGTGTAGAACAGGGCGAACAACCGCAGCAACTCCTCGCCTCCGCCATACTCTTGGGTCGCCCTGGCTTTGAACACGTAGTCAATGAGCACTTCACTGACCGTCGCCAGTAGCACCAGGGCCACAAGCCCCCGGAGGTACGGCGTGGCGGCAATGATCTTGAGGCCGGAGCGTTCGGCCGACTCCATGTCCGCGAGTGCTGCACCGGCCGTGGTCGTCTCACCGCGGTGCCGCACGGCGAGCACCAGCACGGCGCAGCACACGTGCAGTGCCGCCAGGATCGGAAGCATAGTCACCACCGAGAGGTAGGCACCGACGCGCTCGGCGAGCAGACCGCCGACCAGCCCGCCAACCGTACCGCCCGCGGCAATGCGACCGATGTACCTCTTGGCCGTCCGCGGATCGAACCGCTCATTGACAACCGACCAGAACCCCGAGATCAGGATCGCCCCGAGGGCGCCATAGTGCAGATAGACGACGATGGCGGCGGCCTGCGGCATCCGGACTGCAAACGCCGATTCGATGATGAGCAGCAGCGCGCTGGCGGCGAACGCCGACGGGACCAGTCGCCCCGGCCCCAGCCGGGTCATCCACCGCGAGGCCGCGAGCGCGGCCACGAGGGAGATGATGGCTGACGTGACGACCATTCGGGGCAGCTTGTCGACGTCAAAGCTCGAGAGAAACAGCGCGTCCCGCGTGGCCTTGCCGCCGACCTGGAAGGCGATCATCAACGTGGCAACTGCCACCGCCGCTACGTATGCGCGCTGCTGATCTTGCTCCTCGGCCACCGTTTCTCCTCAGATGAGGCTCGTGTGCCCCTAAACTAGTGAATCCTGCCTCCACCGCGACCTCGACCCGTGGACTGGTCAAGACGACGCTTCGACATCACTTTGAAAGATCGTGACGATCGGGACTTCTTCGGGGGGGCACGACGTGCGACGGCACCAGAGAGCACTGTTGACGGGACTCTTCGGAATCCTGTGGCTGGGTTGCACAGAGGATCGGCCTGACGACGCCAGTGCGGCCGATACAACCGCGGCGCCCGCTGAGATCGATCCCACACCAGGCGTGGTTTTAGAGACCAACCTCGGACGCATCGTGCTGGAGCTGGACCGTGAGACTGCCCCCCGCAGTGTCGAGAACTTCCTTCGCCACGTCGAGATCGGGTTCTACGACTCGCTCATCTTCCACCGCGTACGACCGGGGTTCATGGTGCAGGCGGGCACGTATACACCTGAGCTGGCACGCCGCCGCTCTTCGGCTCCTCCCATCCGGAACGAGAGCGATAATGGCGTGAGAAATCTCCGCGGCACGATCGCCATGGCCCGGCAGCCCGATCCGCACAGTGCGACCACACAGTTCTTCATCAACCTGGTCGACAACGCCGGCCTCGATTATCGCGACACGCGCGAGATCCCCTGGGGCTACGCGGTGTTCGGCAACGTGACCGACGGGATGGCCGTCGTCGACTCGATCGCCAAGGTTCCCACCCAGCGACGCGGATCGAACGAAGCGGTCCCGCTGGAACCCATCGTGATCACCCGGGCGTTCCTGCTGGAGGAGCCGACCACCTAGCCGATCGGCCGGTCCAGCGTCAGCCTTCCGTTCTCCTGACCTCCCGAAGGAGCTCCATGACCCAGCCCAACGGTCGCACGCAGTGGGAGAAGGGCATCTGTGGTATCTGCCCGGCCGGGTGCTGGGTGGAGGTGGGTCTGGATGACGGCAGGCTGGTCGACATACGCCCCGATTCGGGCCACCCCCTCGGCATGATCTGCCGTCGGGGCCAGCATGCCCCGGAGATCGTCTATTCGAAGCATCGGATTCCACATCCCCTCAAGCGTGTTGGTCCGAAAGGGACTCACGATTTCGAGCGCATCACGTGGGACGAGGCGTATGACATCATCGTCGACCGGCTCTCAACGATTCGCTCGGAATCCGGGCCCGAGGCGGTAGCAGTCTACACGGGCCGTGGGGCGTTCGAGCTGTCCCTGTGCGACATGTTTCAGCCAGAAGGCGTTGCCGTGTCCTCTGCGTCGAACGTGCTGTTCCCGTTCGGCTCCCCCAACACCATGGGGGTCGGCGCGTTGTGCTACGTGTCATTCGCTATGATCGCGCCGCACGTCACGATGGGCCGCATGCTCGTCAACATGTTCTCAGACATGGAATCGGCCGAATCGCTGGTGGTGTGGGGCGCAAACCCGGCGACCGACTCGCCCCCGCTCGACATGGCACGCCTCGAAGCCGCGGCCTCTCGCGGCGCAGACATCATCGTCATCGATCCGCGGCGCACCGAGACCGTCACCCGCACAGGAGCCGAGTGGGTGCCGATTCGGCCCGGCACCGATGGCGCGCTCGCATTGAGCATGATCGAGGTCTTGATCGAAGAGGATTTGTACGACGAGGATTTCACTGACCAGTGGTGCCACGGGTTCGACGAACTGCGGCAGTACGTGCAGCATTTCACGCCGGAGGTTGCGGAAACCATCACCGGCATACCCGCCGACACGATCCGGGATCTCGCCCGTCGTATCGGCCGCGCCACGGGCGCGTGCCCGGTCATGTACACGGGCCTCGAATACTCCAATAGCGGCATTCAGGCCATCCGAGCCGTCCACATCCTGTTCGCCCTGGCCGGTCACCTCGATGTGCCTGGCGGCATCGGGCTCGCGATGCGCGGCTCACATTTCCCGATCAACCGATCGTGTAACCAGTCGAACCCCGATCTCGCGCGCGCGGTGGCCAGAGACAAGTATCCCGTGTACTCGGAGTACCGCGGTGAGTCGCACGCGAGCGGATTAGTCTCGTCCGTGCTGCACGGAGATCCCTATCCCATTCGCGGCCTGATCATTCACGGGGCTTCACTGCTCACGTCGTGGCCCGAGACTTCGATCTGGCGCGAGACGTTGGCCAAGCTGGACTTCGTGGTCTCCATCGATCGGCAGCTCACCGCGGATGCCGCCTATGCAGACGTCGTGCTGCCTGCCACGACGATGTTCGAGATCGATTCGTACATGGTCTACGGTCCGATCTTCCGGCTACGCGAGAAGGTGGTCGAACCTTTCGGTGAGGCGCGAAACGACTACCTCATCATGGCCGAGCTCGCCGCCAGGCTGGGGTACGGCGACCTATATCCCCAGACGGAAGAGGGGCTCGTCCGGTTTGCGCTCGAGGGCTCTGGATATTCGCTCGAGGAGGTGCGCGACGCCGGCGGATCGGTCAAACTGCCCTCCCCCATCATGGAGTACAGGAAGTGGGAGAAAGGTGGGCTGCGCGAGGACGGTACGCCCGGTTTCGAGACACCAACCGGGAAGTTCGAGATCTGGTCGACCGTGCTCGAAGACTATGGCCACGAGGCGCTGCCAAAATACACTGAGCCAGTCGAAGGGCCGCAGGCTCGACCCGATTTGGTGAGCGAGTTCCCTCTCGTGTTCAATTCCGGTGCCCGCCCGCACACCGACTTTCGCTCACAGCATCATGGCATCGAGGGGCTGAACCGCGACAACCCCGAACCCGCGGTAGAACTCAGTAGACATGACGCAGAAGCCCGTGGCATCGACGACGGCGATCTCGTGGAAGTCAAAACACCGCGTGGCGCTGTTCCCTTCCGGGCACGAGTCACCGACGACATCGTGCCCGGCGCAATCGAGTGCAACATGGGCGGCGGCACACCGGTCGGTCCCACCGCGTGGAACGAGTGGAACGTCAACGAGCTTACGGACTTGAGCAACGCCGATGAGATCTCGGGATTCCCGGTCTACAAGGCGTTGCTGTGCGAGGTGGTCAAAGTCGCGAGCGGCGACGGTCGGGCCACAACGTGCGATCGAGGTGCCAGTTGTGGGCCCGTCTTGCTCGACAACGTGCAGCAGCGGCAGCAGCCCAAGCGCCGCATCTATCTTGACAACAACGCCACATCACAGGTCGCGGACGCCGTCCGAGAGGCAATGCTCCCCTACCTGGGCGACGCACTCGGCAACCCCTCGAGTATTCACAGTACAGGACGCGACGCCCGCTCAGCGATCGACACCGCGCGCCGACAGGTCGCTCGCCTCATCAACGCACGCCCCCGGCGCATCATCTTTACGGCGGGCGGCTCCGAAGCCGACAATCTGGCACTCAAAGGCATCGCGTTCGCGCGCCGCGAACACGGCAACCACATCGTGACAAGCGCCATCGAGCACCCGGCGGTGCTCGAGGCGTGTCGCTTTCTCGCGACGATCGGCTACGACGTGACCTACCTCCCCGTCGACCGTCTCGGCATAGTCACACCGAGCGCGCTTCGCGAGGCTCTCACCGACCGTACCATCGTGGTCTCGATCATGATGGCCAACAATGAGGTCGGGACGGTGCAGCCGATCAGGGACCTCTGCGCCATCGCGCATGAGCACGACGTGCCGTTCCATACCGATGCGGTGCAGGCAGCGGGCAAGATCCCAATCAGTGTCGAGGAGCTCGGCGTCGACCTCCTGAGCCTCTCGGGTCACAAGTTCCACGGGCCCAAAGGCGTCGGTGTCCTGTACGCAAAGAAGGGCATCGAGTTGGCGCCCCTCATCCACGGTGGGAAGCAGGAGGCAGGCGTGCGCGCCGGGACCGAAAACGTCCCGGCGATCGTGGGAATCGGCAAAGCTGCCGAGCTAGCTCTCGAGGCGTCGACCGACAGTTCACCGGTAGCACGACTGCGCGACCGGCTCGAGCAGGAAGTCCTTCGGCTCATCCCGGGGGCGACGATCAATGGAAGCGTCAAGCATCGGCTGCCCAACACGTCCAACCTCACGCTGCCCGGTTTGCGGGGGGAATCACTCGTGGTCGCGCTCGACCAGCATGGAATTGCACTGTCCTCAGGCTCGGCGTGCAAGTCCGGGTCGCCCGACCCCACGCACGTGCTCATCGCCATGGGGCTCCCACCCGAGCAGGTGCACTGCTCGATTCGGCTCTCCCTGTCGCGCGACACGACCGAGGAAGACGTCGAGGATACCGTTGCGGCCCTCGAGCGGGTGTTGGAGGAACTCGAGACGACGGTGCGGTTCCTGCCCTGCAAATAGCGTTGTTCGCTCAGCGCCGGCTCAGAACAATTTGAGATAGTAGCTGAGTGCCGACGTCTCACGCTGCATCCGCCAGCCGGTGACACTGGAGTACCGCATGCGAAAGCACCGGGTGGTCTTCCCATCGGGTGGAGCACCGCCGTCAACCGAAATCTCAACACGCACCGCGAGATCGTCGGGTGTGCCTCGCGCAGTCATCGAGACAAAATCAATCCGGCTCCGGGCAATGATCTCCTGCGCCTGCTCCGATGCCGCCTGCGCGTTGCCGCTCGCCACGGCCTCCTCCAACGCCGGCAGTCCTTCGCGCTGGTACTCGGCGGCGAGCCAGAACCGGAGCTCGTCAGCTCCGGCCGACTGCAGCGTGGTTCGTGCCCCGACATAACGATATCCGGCAATCGCGACCACCACCGCGAGAACGGCGATGGCCTTCCAGCCAGTCAGCCGGACCTTGATGCTACGCTCCCCCACTGCCCTCCATCACACTTGCCGACATTGCCGTAGAATCTCTCGTTCGGTCTTTCGTGAGTCGTTGATGATCTCGTAAAACTCATCGAAATATTCGAGGGTCCGTTCGAGGCGGCGCTCCTCCAACCCGTCCTGCCTGCGCCAGATGTCGTAGATCGCCTCTCGGCGCTCGTTGAAGAGATTGAAGGGCGGCACAAACTCCTCAGGCGGTCGGCAGATACCCCAGTACCGTCGGTCCCGCACGCGACGGACGCCGACCAGCGGATCCGGTTTAGCATACGGTGCGGAGATCACGCCCGACCAGTCGAAGTCGTACGGTATCGGAACCACCGGTCCGATCATCGTGCCAATGAGCTTGGCGTTGTGACAGCAGCTCTCGCCAGGGACGGCTTGGAAGGCACTCCAGTCCGTATTGCCGATGAGGAACTGAAACACCTCGAACAGGAGCAGGCTGGGGGGATCCTGCTGGTCCGGGGGGACAATCGGCACCTCGAGCACTTCCCAGCCATGCCTCGCGGCCAGCATGTCGAATGGCTCGAGGATGAACATGTACTTGGTCAGCGAATCACGTTTGTCGTCGGTATCGATGTAGGTCGTACGTGCGAGCCGCACGCGGACACTCCGATCGGACAGTTGATTGAACGTGCGGTAAATCAGATACTCCTGCAACGTGAACTGCTCGTATTCGTCCTTTTTGTCCTGACAGTGGGCGACGATCGAGATCCGATTCTGACCGGCAAACACCGTATTCTCGACCTGCCGCCGACGGAAGTTGACGTGGAGATTCGGGAAGCCACACGTCCGCTTCTGCAGCCGGAACTTGCCACGGGTTCTTGCCCGCATGTCGAGCACCACGGAATCGCCGCTCTCGTCGACGTAGGAAACCGTGCCAGGATGGTATGTGCTTTCTTGCTCCCGGTCCTTGAAGATCGTGTTGAACGGCGCCTCGATCCGCAGCTCGAGCACGTCGTGTGACGCGAACAACGGAGCCGTTTCCGCCACTTCCCGGAGCGAGTCGACCGCGGCATCGTCCTGAGCGTTGAGCCCAGAACCAGCCAGCAGCATGGCCGCAAACACGGAGAACAAGCGCTTCATGTTTCCTCCTCAGCAAATCTGCGATCCTGCGTATAGCGGAATTCTGGTTCTCGTCGGCTGGACCGCAACCCCTACGCCGCTGTAGAGTAGTCCCATGGCACTCAGGCGCGATGGGGCACGACGCATCGTCTGGCTGGCGATGGTCTTCGAGGCGAGCTTGCTGGTGTTTGCGCTGCCAGCGGGTTGGCTCCTCGGCGTCTCGCCATTCGACGATCTGGACCTCACCGTGCAGGCAGCTGCTGCCGGGTTCGGAGCTACTGTTCCGCTGCTCCTGCTTATGCTGCTGTTCACGCGCGTGTCGTGGTCACCCTTCCGACGCCTCATGCGGGAGCTGGACGAGCACTTGCTCCCGTTGTTTCGGCACTCCTCGACACTGGAACTCGCGCTGGTGGCGTTGGCTGCCGGGCTGGGCGAAGAAGCGTTCTTTCGTGGCGCGATCCAAGGCGGGGTCACACACATATCCGCCCCTCTTGTGGGGCTCGCGGTCGCCAGCGTGCTTTTCGGCCTGGCACATCTGATCACACCCACCTACGCCGTCCTGGCGGGTCTCGTCGGGCTATACCTGGGAGGGCTCTTCCTACTGACCGGCAACCTGCTGGTTCCCATGGTGGTCCACGCGACCTACGACTTCGTTGCGCTTAGCTACTGGATCCACTCCCGAGCCGATGAGCGCGACAGCCAGGTGTCCGGCATCGACGCAGACTGATCGGCACCACAAGCATCATCCGGCCGAGAGTGCCGACGCACCCATGGCCCATGCCGTCACAGCCTCCACGTAGCTCCGGGCCGGCAGATCCAGGTGCAGTCGATCGCGCGCGTTGCACACGGCAGCGCGGGCTCGTTCGAGCAGCGGAGGCGAGGAGTCACGGTCGAGACCCGCCAGGTCCTCGATCCCGATGGACGTAATCAGCTCAGGCTCGGAGATCTCGACCCGCTCGACGCGGACCACCGTATCTCCGACGTCTAGCGCCACGCTCGCTCGCCTCTTCAGTACAGTGACAATGCGCGCCGCTGGGAGTGCGCCTGTGATGTGATGGATGAGTGCTTCATCACCGACTGGGCGGCTCGCGCGCATGGGCGGAACACCGAGCTCGACGAGCACCCGCGCCGCCGCCTCGGCAGCCATGGGCAGTGAGTGGTCGTCTTCGGGATACTCCGCCCAAAGCTGGACTCCCAGCTGCGCATCCGCGTCCAACAGCCGCTTGAGCTTGAGACTCCGGCCACCCGACCACGCGCGCAGCTTGACGTTGATTCGGCTTTCCGGAAGCCAAAGGTAGCGGTCAACGACCGCTTCGGTCCGACTCGGAAAGGCGAGCTCCGACAGCCGCTGCACAGACAAACCGTCTGGCGTGCCGAATCCACGCCACTCCCAGTGGAGCCCGTAGGCCATGGACGACCCTTCGCAACGAGTGGTGCCTGGAACCTACGGGACTATCGGCGTGAACTCCATGCATACAACCGGCGTCCCGTCGACTCAGAAGAGCTGTCTGATCAACACAGCGACCCCGGATGCTGCAGACACGAACAGCACCGCCGTCCGCGTGCGACCGCGATCGAGCACCCCCGCCACACCTCGTGACAGGATGAAGCCGATGAGTATCCCAGGCAGGAGCTGGAGTGCCAGCAGGAACTCCGTGAGGCCGAACCGACCCACGAGGTGGAGCCCAATGAGCGAGATGCTCACGCCCAACACGAAATAGGCCGAGAGTGTGCCACGGATCCGTGGCCCCGACTCGTGCTGGTAGAGGAGCGCGACCGGCGGACCGCCGATCGAGACCACCGTGCCCATGAATCCGGACACGGTGCCGGCGCTCATGAGCGTTCGCGGTGATACGCGGAGCCGAAGGCCCGAGATGCTGACTCCCACTGCAACGAGTACCAGCGCACCGAACAGGAGTGCCAGCGCGTCGGTGGGGATGATCGCAAGCACCGCCACGGCGACCGCAACGCCCACGATCCGGCCCGCCAAGGCCCATTTGATGTCGGTAACCCTGATGGCGTGCCATTCACGATGCGTCAGGAGCAGGGTGAGGGCCATCGACGAGCAGAGGAGCGGACCGGGAATGAGCGCGGGAGCAACGAGCAGCAACAACGGCACCGAGAACATGCCGAGCCCGAACCCGACCGAGCCCTGCAAGGTGGCGCCGATCGTGACGATGACGGTCGCGATGAGGAGGGTAGTGACAGCCATCTGGCCTACGGTGCCCTATGCCCTCCTTCGCTTCACGTGCCAGACGAGCCATGCGACCATGGCGGCAATGGTCGCCAACGCGAGCAGCTGTTGGTTCGTGTCGGAGACATCCAGCGGGAAACCGTGGATTGGCTCGCCGCCCCGCGCGCCGACCCACAGCGCGAGGAGCACCCCCGTGAGTCCGCCACCACCGACGAGTCCGGACCCAAACAGAATACCTTCTTCGCGCCGTCGCTCCGCTTCGGCGGGCTCTTGGTTGCGCGTGAGCATCCACCGCGTGACGCCACCGATGAAGACCGCGGCCATCGTTGACAACGGCAGGTACACACCGACGGCGAAGGCAAGCACGGGGATTCGGAACATCGACGCGACGAGCCCGATCCCCACACCGATGAAGATGAACATCCAGGGAAGGTTCTGATCCAATACGCCGTCGATCACGAGCTTCATCAACACGGCCTGCGGGGCGGGAAGCTCTGCGCCGCCCAAGCCCCCGGGGACGTTCTGGTGGAGCAGCGTCACCACTAGGCAGACAGCACCCGCCGAGGTGACGACACCAATCAGCTCACCGATCTGCTGGAGTCGTGGCGTGGCACCAAGGACGAACCCGGTTTTGAGATCCTGCGACGTGTCACCCGCGATCGACGCAGCGATACATACCGAGGTACCGACCATGAGCGCGGTGGCCTTCCCCGCCAGATCGGTCCACCCCATGAGGAAGAAGATGAGGCTCGTGCCCAGGAGCGTCGCGATCGTCATGCCGGAAGTCGGGTTCGACGTCACACCGACGAGACCCACGATGCGCGAACTCACGGTCACGAAGAAGAACGCAAAGATGGCAATCAGCAGCGACGCCATCGCCCGAACGCCAACCGAATCGAGATATCCCAAAATGCCCGGGACAAAGGTCAGGATCGCCAGCACCGACAGGAGCAACAGGCCCGCAATCTTATACGAGAGGTCCAGGTCGGTGCGGTCGATGACCTCGCTGACCGCACCAGCTCGGGCCGTTATCCGGCTCACTCCCAACCGAAAAGATTCGATCATGGTCGGGATCGACCGGATCAAGGTGACGACACCACCCGTGGCTACTGCGCCGGCACCGATGTAGCGCACATACCGGTGCCAGATCTCGCCGGACGACATGTCTCGGATGAGCAACTCGGTTTCGGGGAACACGGGCTCAGTGAGTCCAGCTCCCCAGAAGTTGATCGCTGGGATAATGATGAGCGCGGAGAGCGCTCCGCCGGCCACCATGACGGTCGCGATGCGGATGCCGAGGATGTAGCCAACACCAATGAGCGGAGGGGAGACGCTCGCCGCAACGCTCGCTTTGTATCCGAGCGATACCTGGAATGTGCCCTGTACGACCTTGAACCCGTCGGTGATGAGCTTGAATAGCATCCCGACGCCGAGCCCCCAGAACACGCCCGCCGCTTGTTTCCCACCTCCCTCCGCTGCCACCAGCACCTCGGCGCACGCCATGCCTTCGGGATAGGGCAGCTTGCCATGTTCGCCCTTGATGAGGTATCGGCGAAGCGGAATCATGAAGAGCACGCCGATCAAACCGCCCGCCATGGTGAGCAGGGTGATTTGCCGCCATGCAGGGCTCATCCCCCAGATGAACAGCGCGGGGATCGTGAACAGCACGCCCGAGGCAACCGAGGAGCTCGCTGACCCGATGGTCTGCGACATGTTGCTCTCGAGAATCGTGTGGCCAATCCCGAGCGACGTCAGCACGCGGAACACCACCACCGTGAGCACTGCAACCGGTATGGACGTGCTGATGGTCAGTCCGGCTTTGAGCCCCAGGTACGTGTTCGCTGCACCGAAGATGATGCCGAGGATGGCACCGGCGATGACGGCCTTGATCGTGAACTCGGCGAGCGTCTCGCCCTTCGTGAGAGGAACGAACGTCTCGCCCTCTTTTAGCTCGTATGCCGTTGACGGAAGCTTGCGACCGTTCATGCTCGCTCCTTGGTCCTCCCCGCACATGGGACGCGGCCCAGCCGGCCGCATGAAGCTGCGCGAATCTTCACCGGCGCCCGCGGCTTGGCAACCCGTTGATGTAAGACCTGTTCACGCCGTGACTGACGCGCCGCGCGCCGCCGGCTATCTTGGACCATGACCTATCGCCGATGTCGGCGGCGTCACTGCCTGGAGACCGCACATTCACGCCCTTGACCTTCTCACTGCTGCCGCGCAGTCGGGCATTGCCGACACGATCCAAGATCGGCCGCTCGTCACGCTCCTTGCATTGTTCGGTGCCGGGGTTGCAACGAGTCTGACACCGTGCATCTACCCCATGATTCCGATCACCGCGGGCGTCCTCGCCGCGTCCACGGACCGCCACACCTCACGGTGGCGAACCGTCCGCCTCACGCTCACCTACGTGTCCGGCCTCGCGCTGCTCTACGCATTCCTCGGCATGCTCGCCGGACTCACCGGGTCGCTGTTCGGCAGCGTGGCGTCGAATCCGTGGGCCCGGTTCGCCATCGGAAACGTGCTGCTCCTCTTTGCCCTGGCCATGCTCGACGTCATTCCGGTAGCAGCCCCACAGCGAATCGTCGCGTGGGCCGGAAAGCTCGGTGGTGGATCGTATCCGGCCGTGTTCCTGCTGGGGGCGACGTCCGGGCTCGTTGCTGCTCCCTGCGGCGCACCGGCGTTTGCCGTTGTCTTGACGTGGGTGGCCACCACCGGCAACGCCGCGCTCGGGTTCATGTACCTCTTCGTGTTCTCCATCGGCATGACGGCACTCCTTATCGCGGTCGGGGTATCCTCAGGAACGCTGGCGGCCCTGCCGAAGTCCGGGCAGTGGATGGTGTGGATCAAGCGGCTCGCCGGCCTCGCGATGCTGGCAATGGCAGAGTACTACTTCATTCAGATGGGGATGGTCTGGTAATGCGCACTCGTTGGCTGACCGTCGGGACGATCGCGGCACTGCTCACTGGCGCACACGTGCCTGCGCTCCACGCGCAGGCCACGAATGCGGTCGGTCTGCCGGTCGGGTCCACGCCCGAGGCGACGGTCGTCGAGGATCTCGAGGGGAACGCAGTGGACCTCGGTGCGCTCGTGGGACAGAAGCCGGTGCTCGTGGAGTTCTGGGCCACATGGTGCAACGTGTGTGAGGAGCTCGCACCGACCATGCAGGCCGCACACGATCGGTTCGGCGAGCAGGTCGACTTCCTCGTCGTCGCCGTTGGCGTCAATCAGAGCCGCCGGTCAATCCGACGCCACAGGGAACGGCACCCAGCGCCCTTCCGGTTCGTGTTCGATGCCCGCGGCCGCGCGACCCGCGCCTTCAAGGCCCCGACAACCGCGTACGTCGTCATACTCGACGCAGATGGGAAGGTCGCCTATACCGGAGTTGGCGCAGACCAGGATCTCGAGGGCGCGCTCGAGCGGGTCCTCAGCGGGCCCGGAAGCCCCTAGCACAACGGGCTCGGCAACGGCCGAGCCCGTTTTCGCGTTTCGTCACGCGCGTTCGGCCGGCAGCATCATAACCCGGAATCCGCCGGCGTCACTTCATCAATCGCGTCTTCCAGCTCCTCATAGGCCGTCGGATCGATCTCCCTGAACGGCGCCGCGACATAGCTGATTGTGCCACTCGGATCGATCACGAACAGCGCGCGGCTCCGGGGAGCACCATACAGCCTTCCGACGTTCGCTCCTTCATCGCTGCCGAACAAGAACGGGAACTCATCGTCCTTGGCCCAGGAGGCCAGCGCTTCGGGTGAATCCGTGCTGATGGCCACGAGCACCACGTTGCGGCCATTCCGAAACAGTTGCGCGTACTGATCACGGTACGCGTGCATTTGGATCGTTCAGCCACGGGTCCGTGCTCGAAAGAAGAACGCGAGCACGACGGTCTTGCCACGGAAATCGTTCAGCGTGACCTGGTCTCGCAACACGCCGAAGCGTGTCGCGCCCGGAAGCTCGAAATCCGGAGCCACGGTCCCGACCTGGAGGGGCTCCGCACGCTCCTGACAGGCTGCCGGTGTCACCGCGACTACGGCCGCGCCTGCCGCCGCGAGCAAAGCAAAGGTCTGCCTGCGCATCACTGATTACTCCAATTCAGAATGGTCTCCAAGTATGCACGGCCGCGCGGCACGCGCCACGAACCGCCGTGCGTTATCTCAGAAGCTCTTTCACTTCTCGGCGTCCGGCCAGTTCGGCGTCAATCTGCACGCCGATCTCACGCGCACGCTCTAAGTCGGCCGTGAGGTCGTCCATCGTTGCCATTCCCGCCTGTACCTTGAGCAGCCCGAGCCGTACGTTCTCGAGCGCGGCCACGGTAGTGGCCAGCCGCTCTCCCGTATCGCCGCGGCGGCGCAACGCCTCGGCGTCGTGCTCCAGCTGCCGTATGACCTCGGGTACTTCCGGCATCCGCCGACGCATGTCACTGGGCAGATCCTGATACAAATCCGCTGCGGCGCGCCCAAGCACGATCTCGGTTGCATCGCTCGAGGGCAATACGCGATGCTTGGGCTTCTTGAGCCCAAACCCGACCGCGCGGAAGTATGTGCGGCCGAACCAGCCGGCCCAGAGCCGGTTCCACAAGCCGTTAACCCGTCGCATGAACTTGCCCGACCCTGCCGCCTCTGCCTCTTCCTCCAGCGCCTGAGCCTCGGCCAGCAACGCCGCTCGGATGTCCTCGAAACTGTACCCCACATTGAGCAGGCGCCGCGCTCGGGCGACGAGTTGAATGAATAGCGCCAAAAGGATGAAGTTGAGGAGTCCCGAAAAATTTCCGGCTTCCTGCGAGACCATGGCCGCCGTGATAAACACGGCTGTCGTAACCTCGGCGTTGCGGAGGAAACCTCTGATGAGTGGAGGAGCTCTGAGCTCCCGGCCACGCATCTCACCGATTGCCTGCGCCAGCTCCTCGCCACTGGGGTAGCGAGCGTCGGGCATCTTCTCCAGACACTTGCCGATGAGACCCGAGAGCTTTGCCGGGACCTCGCGGCGGAACTGGGTCACCGCCGGAGCTGGCTCGGCAACGTGCTTGGCCAACAGGGCCGGCACATTCGTCGCCTCGAATGGGGCGCGACCTGTGAGGGCAAAGAACGCCGTCGCGCCGAGGGAGTACAGATCGCTGCGCGCATCGGTCGGCTCGCCGGCGGCCTGCTCCGGACTCATGTATCGCGCGGTCCCGACGACGTGACCCTGTTCCGCCGGCTCATCGACGTCCTCCACATGAGCGATGCCAAAGTCTGTCAGCAGCGCGCGGCCGGTCGCCTGATCAAACATGATGTTTTCGGGCTTGATATCGCGATGCACGATGCCGCGCTGATGCGCGTACGACAGCCCCCATGAGATCTCCTGCACGAGCCGCATCGTTTCACGGGGTGACAGCGGTCCGGCGCGGATCACCCGGTCCCGTAGGGTCTCGCCGTCGACATAGCCCATCACAAAGAAGACCAACGTGCCGTGTTCCTCGACAGAATGGATCGGGACGACATTCGGATGGGACAGCCCGGCCGACGTCCGGGCCTCGCGGAGAAACCGTTCCCGGCGCTCGGGATCTTCCGCCAACTGCAGAGGGAGCAGTTTCATTGCCACTAAACGATCGAGCGCCACGTCGCGGGCGAGGAGCACGATGCCCATGCCACCTCGCCCCAACTCACGCTCGAGCGAATAGCGGCCTTTCACGGCGTCCTGCAGGGTCAAGAACTCGGGGCTCAGCATCTCAGCCATGGCCATATCTGCGTTGGGGCGATCATCCACCACACGACAAATCACGATTCGCGCGACAACAACTGCTCATGCGGCGTCGCCCGTAAGCTACGTGTCCCCCGACCGCACGACCAGCCATGCACACATGACCGTCTGCCCACCACGCTTGACCGTCCACCGGCCCTCGGGCATTATCCGCAACGGCCTTTTGGCGGCATGCGCCGCAAGGAGCGCAGCAGGGTGATTCAGAAGAAGATCTGCATGGTCGGCGTATATGGGACTGGGAAGACGAGCCTCGTCCAGCAATTCGTCCACGCCAAATTCTCCGAGCGCTATCACTCGACCGTCGGTGTGAAGATCGACCGCAAGCCGGTGACGGTGGACGGGACCGACGTGAATCTCCTGCTCTGGGACTTAGAGGGTCGCGACGGTGTGCAAGACATCCAGACGAGCTACCTGCGGGGGGCATCCGGGATCATCTACGTTGCCGACGGAACGAGACTCGAGACGTTCGAGCAGATCCTCGAGCTTCGTGTCGTGGCCAAGAAGGCCATTGGCGATGTGCCGTCCGTGTGCGCGGTCAACAAGGTCGATCTCACCGAGGAGTGGAAGATCTCCGATGCGCAGATCGAAGGACTGGACGCCCCGACATGGCACTCGCTCAAGACCAGCGCAAAGACGGGTGCGGGGGTGGAAGAGGCGTTCCACTGGCTCGCGGCCACAATGATCGGAGGCGCCGAGGCATGACCGAGCCGGACTTGGATCAAACCCAACCACTTGACGCCGTACCGGAGCCGCCGGTGCGCATCGATGCCTATGGCATCACTGACACGGGCAAGGTTCGACAGCAAAACGAAGATCAATTCGCCGTCGGCCGCATGACGAGGTCACTCGAGCTCACACATACGAGCCTCGGCACTGTTTCGTCACTCGACCGCCTTGGCAAAACCGCGGCAGACATTTACATCGTGGCGGATGGCGTGGGAGGAGTGGCTGGTGGCCAGTTAGCGAGCGGGATCGCTGTGGAGGCCCTGACAGAGTACCTCGCGCAGACGGCGGGATGCTTCTATCACACGGACATTGCTTTGGAGCACGAGCTCCTCGAGCGCCTGGAACAGGCGGCGCAGCATGCGCACGAGAGGGTCCGGGCTTTTTCGCCGAAGGGCCAGGGCCCGGCAACAACGCTCACCATGGTGACACTCCTCTGGCCACGCGCATACATCGTGCACATCGGAGACAGCCGGGGATACTACCTGCGCGGTGAGCGTCTTCGGCAGTTCACCAGAGATCAGACGATGGGCGAGTTGCTGGTGGACGAAGGAGTGGTCACGGAGCAGCAGGCCCGAGATTCCGGACTGGACAATGTGCTCGCCAGTGCGGTGGGTGCTGACATCAATCCCTCGATTGGCCTGCTGGACCTGCAGTACGATGACACAGTGCTGCTATGCTCCGACGGACTCACCAAACACGTCTCGGACGAAGAGATCTCTGCGTTTCTGCAGGAAGGACAGGACGCCGCATCCACGTGCCGCCGGTTGGTTGACGCAGCGCTCGAGGGTGGCGGAACTGACAACATCACGGTCGTTGTCGCCCGTATGGGACGGCCGGCGAGTCCCTCCAGCGACTGAGACGGTCAGTCGAGCCCGGTTCCCTGCGACCGCTCACTCGGCTCGTCACCCTCAGGATCTTTGGCATCGGCCCACCTCTCTATGCGAAAGCCCCGGTGTCCCTATCGGACGCCGAGGCCTCATCAATTTCGGAAGCAATGTGCCGTCATGCCCCGCCTAGGAATCGAACCTAGAACCTACTGATTAAGAGTCAGTTGCTCTGCCAGTTGAGCTAGCGGGGCTGTGGGCGAAGAACATCGCCAGGAGCGCGGAGCGGCGCAACCCGTCGGCGCAGGCTCCGGTATCTGAACAGTTCTCTCCCCATCGTGTTCACTCGCCTCGAGACAACCGCGCACGTGAACATTGCCGAAGCTCAAAGGTACCATATACGCGCTGACCGAACCATCGAGTACATTGTGTCCCCATGATCGCCTCTGCCGCTCTGCTCGCTGCAACTGCGCTCACCGCAGGACAGCAGGACACGACCGCAATGCCTGACACCGTCATCGTCCTCGACGAGATGGTCGTCAGCGCCATGCGCTCGACGGAAGTGCAGCGACTGAACCAGCCGTTGAGCTTGTCAGTCGCCCAGCCAACCCTCGCCTCGCGATCCGCGGGATCCGTGACCGCACACCTGCTCCGTGATGTCGCGGGCGTCCACGTTCAACAGACGTCAGCAGGTCAGGGGGCCGTTGTGCTCCGCGGAATGGTCGGCAACCAAGTGCTTGTCCTGGTGGACGGCATCCCGATGAACAACGGCACGTACCGCGACGGTCCCGGCCAATACCTTGCGACGATCGACCCGGAAACAGTCGAGCGCATCGAGATCGTTCGAGGACCTGCCTCCGTGCTCTACGGATCCGACGCGCAGGGAGGTGTTGTCAACATCATCACGACGTCCCATTCCCACGCCGGGGGTGCGAGCGTTCGTGCTGCCGGCGTCGGGTCGTCGGCTGACAACAGCGTGCGAGGCCGGTTTTCGGCGGGATACCGGGGAGCGCGGTGGACGATCGGTGTGGGTGGGAGCCTGTCCTCGGTCGGCGATCTGCGGGCGGGCGGTGACGTCGGCACCCAGACACCTACCGGCTTCACGACCACGGGGCTTGACGCGGAAGTGGAATTCACACCGTCTGCACGCCATTCGTTCAACGGCGTCGTGCAACAGTTTAGCTTGAGCGACGTCCCGCGATACGATCGATATGTGACCTTCCGGGCCCCGGTGCCCGGTCGCGATGCTGAACACCTGTTCAATCCACAAACCCGGCAGCTTGCGCACGCGCGGCACATCTTCGAGCCCGGAAAGGCCGGTCTGACACGGTTGGTGTCTACGGTGAGCCTGGCGACGCAGCGGGAGGGTCGCAGTCGGATCTCCCTCGAGGGCGACGGACAACCGGCCGACGAGCGCACGTTCTGGCGGGATGACGTCTACACGCCCGGTGCCAGCGTCGTGGGATCGAGCTTCTTCGTCGTGGCGGGCCGGCCCATCATGCTTTCCTGGGGCGCCGACTGGCAGCACGACATCTTGAACAGCAGCGGATACCTGGAGGACCTCACGAACGGCACGCGCACGCCACTCGTGATCGACGCTGGCACCGGCATCATCGAAACGGGAAACTTTCCTGACGGGGCCGAAGCGGATCGGGTCGGGGTCTTCCTCTCAGCAGAAGCTCCGCTGGCCGAGGCCGTGCGCCTCTCGCTTGGCGGGCGCTGGAGTCGGTTCCACAACGCGGCGACGCTCGACGCCGACTTCGGCGGGACCGTCTCGAACTCCAGCGCTGCGCTCACCGGCCAGCTCGGGCTCGTTCTCGCGCCGGCACCCCCCTGGCGCGTTGCAGTGCGTATCGCCCAGGGGTTCCGCGCGC
The DNA here is from genome assembly GCA_039588055.1 of Gemmatimonadota bacterium. Lineage (GTDB taxonomy): Bacteria > Gemmatimonadota > Gemmatimonadetes > Gemmatimonadales > GWC2-71-9 > JAOTVV01. Next base: position 71,426 of record JBDHAN010000001.1, read on the forward strand.
CCAATCTGTACGACCTCACTCGCGTTGGACCCGTACCCGGAGGGATCGCCCTTCCCAATCCCGACGCGGAGCCTGAACACTCGGTGAGCGCAGAGGTCACGGTGCGCTACGCCACCGCGCGCGCCGCTTTCGACGTCACGGCGTACTACACACGGGTGACCGACTTCATCGATCGCGTCCCCGGTGACTTCCTTGGTGACACGCTTTTCAACGGCGAGCGGGTCTTCCAAGGACGCAATGTGGGCACCGCTCGGATACGGGGCATCGAAGCCGAAGCGGCGGCCGGCCTCGGTCCCCTGCGGCTCCAAACCTCCGTGCAGTACACGCACGGCGACCAAAAAACTCCCGGTGGCGGGGACGAGCCGATGTCGAAGATCCCGCCGCTTGGCGGCCACGCGAGCGTTCGGTGGAACGTCCCGGTGCGTTCTCTCTCGGTCGAGTATCTGCTGCGTTGGTCCCTCGAGCAAGACCGGCTCGGCTCCCGCGACCTCCAAGACCCACGCATTCCGTCTGGCGGCACGACTGGGTTCGCCACGCATGGGGTCCGGGCGTCAGCGGCTATCAGCCCGCTCCTCAACATCTCAGCTGGCGTCGAGAACCTCACGGACGCGCTGTATCGCACGCACGCCAGCGGCGTGGACGCCGCGGGCCGGCATGTCTGGCTCGGACTATCTGTCGTCGGCGGTTTATAGGTCGCATAACGCCAACGCACCAAGGGTCGATCGGGTTGCGTGTCAGACATGCCCGCTGCGATATTTGTCCCCCGGCATCCGCGCCGATCCGTGGCGGTATCGTCTAGGGGTTAGGACGCAGCCCTCTCAAGGCTGAAACACGGGTTCGATTCCCGTTACCGCTATATTTCCCACCATCGCCACAGCTGGTGGCTCGCCCCCATCGTCTAGCGGTCAGGACACCACTCTTTCAAGGTGGGGACAGGGGTTCGACTCCCCTTGGGGGCACTCTCTTCTGCCCACCCCACACCACACCACCGCAGCAGGAGCAGCACGCCCGACCGCGAGCACCCAACCACCTGACAAGCGGCATTTGCTGAAGGCTCATGGCTGAGAGTTGACGCTACGTGCGGCAGGGCGGCAGAAGTGGGAGGGCGGCGGCTGAGGACTGAAAACTGTCAACCGATTACTACTCGCTTTCGACACCCTCCCATAGCCTCTCGTCTCGTAGTAAGATCTCCGGTACGCTACGAAACCGTGCCTCGGATCGTCCGTAGGGCCACTCGGGAGACGTTATGGATACCAGCGACATTTCTGACCGCTCGCGCGGTCTCGCGCTCGTGTTGGCCGGCCCACTCGGGTGGTGCGGAGGCCACCGTTTCTACGCGGGCAAACCCGTGACCGGTGTCCTGATGCTGCTGACGGCAGGTGGGCTGGGATTGTGGTGGCTCTACGACGTGATCATCCTCGCGGCGGGCGCGTTCCGCGACGATGAGGGCAAACGACTGGTCCGCTGGTGGGAAACGAGCCCGCCTCCAGGCTTGAACAGTCAAATGGCACAGCAGCTCGATCTGGTGCTCGAAGAGCTCGACGTGCTGCGCGTGGAGATGGGCGACCTGGGTGAGCGGGTGGATTTCATGGAGCGCGTCGTGACACGAGCCAAGGAGCGTAACGCCCTCCCGCCGCCTGAGTAGGAGAGGGACAGAGGGGGCAGGAGGGGCGAGGGGCAGAACGCCCACCCACTAACCGCCTCGCCACACCGGTTGACTCCACCACAGCGGGAGGCTATTGCAAGGGGCATGCTGAGGCCGTTCCACGTCCCGACCCCACCTTCTGCAGGAAGATCTTCCCACGAAATCGAGTTCGAACGATTGCTTCGGCGGGTGCGCCTGGCGTTCGGTGCCCTGGTGCTCGTGACTGCGGTCGGCGTGCTCGGCTTCGTGATCATCGGCGGGAGCGGCTACGGGATCATCGACGCGATTTACATGACGGTGATCACCCTCACCACCGTTGGGTTTGGAGAGATCATCGACATGTCGCAGAACCCGGCCGGCCGCGCATTCACGGTCGTGCTCGTCCTCGTGGGCATGGGGATCGTCGCCTACACCGTTCCCATGCTCGCCGCACTGATGATCGAGGGGCAGCTTCACAACATTTTTGCGAGGCGCAGGATGCAGAAGACGATCGGCAAGATGTCGGAGCACTACATCGTCTGTGGCGACACCACGGCGACGTGGCATGTCGCGGAGGAGTTGACCCGAACACAACGCGATGTCGTCGTCGTTGCTCCGACCCAAGAGTCGCTTGGAGACGTGCAAACGCGGGTCGGTGAAATCCCATCGGTGATAGGCGACCCTTCGGACGACCAAATACTCCGTTCCGCGGGGGTCGAGCGGGCCGCCGGGCTCGTGTTCTCGATGGGAAGCGACAAGGACAACGTCATCGGGGTGTTGACCGCGCGGCGACTGGCCCCGGATGCCCGTATCGTCGGCGCCACAGAGGAACCCGAGACCGAGGCAAAACTCAGAACCGTCGGGGCGGACGCGGTTGTAAGCCCGAGCCGTATCGGCGGCCTTCGCATGGCATCGGAACTGGTGCGACCAGCGGTCGTGACCTTCTTAGACAAGATGCTGCGCCAGAAAGGGGGGACGCTCCGCGTCGAGGAGGTCACGATTCCCGCCGACGCCGACATGGGCGACCGCACGCTCGGATCGCTCCGAATCGAGGACATCCCTGGAGCGCTGCTCGTGGCCGTACGGCTTCCCAAGACCGGCGAGTTCGAATTCAAGCCGGTGCTGTCGACGCCCCTGCAGGCCGGAATGACGATTGTCGTGATGGCGGATGCGGACGGACTCGAACGCCTTCGGTCACGGTTCCGCAGCGCCACCGGCGCCTATCTCAAGATCGACGAATCGTAGGCACCACCTTCCGTCCATGAGCCACGGTCATCTGATCAGCGGGGTCGTCGGGGTCGTCGCCCTCCTCCTGGTAGCTGCGGCCGCCGCCATTGGGTTCAAGCGCACGAGCTTGCCGTATACGGTGGGCCTGGTGCTAGTGGGTCTGGCGCTCGGCGCGATCAGTGACCGAGTCGACGCCCTGGGACCGCTGGAGCAGCTGACGCTCTCACCCGAGATCATCTTGTTTGTCTTTCTACCGACCCTGATCTTCGAGTCGGCGTTCAACCTCGACAGCAGACTCCTCTCGCGAAATCTGGTCCCGGTGCTCGCGCTCGCGGCCCCCGGGCTCCTCATCTCCACGGTCATTGTCGGCTCACTGCTCGCGTGGCTCACGCCACTCGGATTCGGGCCCGCACTGCTCTTTGGCGCCCTGATTTCCGCGACTGACCCCGTGGCCGTGATCGCGCTGTTCAGGGAGGTTGGCGCCCCGAAGCGCCTGGCGATTCTGGTCGAGGGTGAGAGTCTCTTCAATGACGCCACAGCCATTGTTCTGTTCCGGATCATTCTCGGCGTACTCATTGGGGGAGTGGCCTTTGGCGCGGCAACCGTCGGACGCGGTATCCTCGAGTTCTTCGTTGTCTTCGTGGGCGGTCTGACTGTCGGTGCTTTGATCGGCTACTTGATGATCCGGACGATCGCCCTGGCTGATGACGAGCCGCTGGTGGAGGTAGCGCTCTCGACGGTGGTGGCATACGCCGCATTCATCGTGGCGGATCACTACCTGGAGGTATCGGGGGTCATGGCAACGGTCGGCGCCGGGCTGGTCGTTGGCACGCTTGGCTCAACCCGGTTCACTCCCGCGGTACGCGCCTACCTGCACCAGTTCTGGGAATACGCGGCGTTTGTCGCGAACAGCCTGATCTTCCTCATGGTAGGCATCTCGGTCAGCCTCGGTGGGTTGGTAGAGTTTCTCGGTCCCATAGGCTGGGCCATCGTGGCCATCATGATTGCCCGCATCATCACTGTCTTTGGGCTGATCCCCGTAGTGGGTCGCTTGCCCGGTGCGGAGCCCATCGATTGGCGGGTGAAGAGCGTGCTCTTTTGGGGTGGGCTGCGGGGCGCCGTTGCGCTCGCCCTGGTGTTGAGCCTGCCAACCGACTTCGTCCAGCGCGACCTCCTGGTGAGCCTGGCGGTGGGAGTTGTGCTGTTCACGTTGCTGAGTGGCGGCATGACCATGGGACCACTGATCCGCCGGCTTGGTCTTAATCGGCCGTCGCTGTTCGAACGGGTCGCTCACGCGCAGGCGTCGTTGGCGGCAAAGGGCGAAGCGCTGCGCCGGATAGCAGACCTCGGTGTCTCACAGCACTTCTCCAACCGCCTCGTGACGGACCTCGAGCACAGCTACCAAGACCACGTTGCAGAGGTCGAGCGGCAGCTCGACACGTTGCGCGAGGAATGCACGTCGATGGAGATGCGCCGGGTCGTGTGGTCCGAGGCGTTGAGTACCGAGCGCAACGTCTATCGCGAGCTCTTCGATCACGGACTCATATCCGAGCCTGTGCTGCGCGAACTCGAACTGTCCGTGGACTTGCGTCGTGACCGACTGAAGCGTGACGACGTCCAACAGGACGTTCCGGCGGCGCGTCCAATCGAGGTGCGGATCGCGTCACGATTCATGGCTCTGCTCGAGCGTGTTGCACCGAAGAGCCGTGCCGTGCGGCGGCACCGGATGCGCGCGCTGGCGGCGGAGTATGAGTTCGATACGGCCGTTCTCGCCGCCAGCACACGGGCCGGCCAGGTCGTCAAAGATCTTGCGGAGCTGGGAGGGGCAAGCACCGAACTCGTTGAAGAATGCCGTGCATGGTATCGTCAGCGCGGCGAATCAGCGATTCAACGAATCGATACGGTCGCCGAACACTTTCCCGAGTATGTGCATGCCGTCCAGCGGCACACAGCTCGTCGCATTGCATTGGATGGCGAAGCCGCCGCCATCGAGCGGCTGGCGGCCGGAGGCGGCATCCCCGAAACGGTCGCGCGCGAGGCACGCCGCACCGTTGAGCGAGAACAACGTCGTCTCATGCGACAACCCGTGACGGCACTCGAGCCGCGCCCTGAGGAGCTGCTCGCTAAAGTCCCCTTTTTCCAGGACATCGATCCTGACGATTTTCAGCGCGTGGTCGACGCACTCGTTCCCCGTACCGTCCTCGCCGGAGAGTCGGTCGTGCGGCAGGGCGAAAAGGGCACGTCCCTGTTTCTCATCGCCCGGGGTGTGGTCGCCGTGATCGTGGCGGCGCCGGGCGCGCCACCCAAACGGGTCGCGTCACTCCACGCCGGCGAGTTCTTCGGAGAGATGGCGCTGCTCACCCAGGAGGCCCGTTCCGCCACCGTCACGGCCGTCACGGGCTGTCAGATGTTCGAGCTCTCGAGCAAGGATGTCGATGCACTCTGTGAAGTATCGCCTGGCGTGCGCGACGCGTTGGTCAACGCCTACGAGGAGCGCCGAAAGGGCGGCATCAGGCCGTCATTGGCCAGCTAGGGAACGGAAGCTCTACAGCCCGCCGAGCGCCCTCCAGCGAAAACACCCCACGAGGTGATCATTGACCATCCCGGCGGCCTGCATGAAGGCATAGCAGATCGTGGACCCCACAAACGAAAAGCCGTCAGCGCGGAGCGCACGACTCATCGCATCCGACGTCGGCGTCTTTGCCGGTAGCCTGTCCTGAGTGGGCCAGCGGTTCTGCTGCGGGGTGCCGTCCACAAACTGCCAGATGTATGTGTCGAACGACCCATGGCGCTCTTGCACATCGAGGAACGCCCGGGCGTTTCGCACTGTTGCTTCGATCTTCTGGCGATTGCGAATGATGCTCGGATCCAGACGCAGCTGTTCGACGCGGTCCGCGGAGAAGTCGGCGACGTCATCGGGACTGAAGCCGGCGAACGCCCGACGGAACCCCTCTCGCTTCTTGAGAACGATCGCCCAACTGAGGCCGGCTTGAAACGCATCGAGCACGAGGTATTCGAACAGCTTGCGGTCGTCGTGCGCCGGCACGCCCCACTCGCGATCGTGATACTCGATCATGCGTGTCGAGGACAGGCACCACGGGCACCTGAGCTGGGCGTCGCCGGCGCGTTCACTCGTGATGGGCTCGAGAACCGGTCGCGCCACCTCGCGCTTGGGTTTCTTCGGTGCGTGCCCCATGGCTCAGCGTCGTGCGATGGGTGAAAGGGGTTGCCGGCTCACGCGTCCATCCACTCGACCAGGGTTGTGAGATCCGGTACTTCGGCCGTCGGACGGGCGGTACCGGTGGATTGCTCGCCGTTCCGATTCACCCATACGACACGGACACCGAATGCACACGCGGGTTCCACGTCGTGAAAATAGCTCTGCGCCACATGCAGCCATCGACGATGTCCGACGATCTCACGCGCACGCTCGAAGTGGCCGATCGCCGGCTTGTACGAGCGAATCTGCTGGGCGGTGACGTGGAATTCGAAGTCAATGGTGAAGTGTTGCCGCGTCCCGGCCAAGAGATCGTCGTCGACGTTTGAAAGGATACCCAGCGCGATCCCCTTCGCTGCCAGGGCTTCGAGTGCCGCATTGGTGTCCGGGAACGGAGGCCAACTTGGCAGGCTGTCTGGAAGAAACGCCGCCTGATCTCGTGATATCCGCCACCCAAAGCGCCGCGCCGTCTCAGTCGCAGCAGCGGTGAGCACAGCACGGTACGGCTGAAACCGACCGGCCTGCACCTGGGGTTCGACGGCAGCGTAGGTCTCGAGCACTGCTTCCCGATCCAGCGTCACTCCCTGCGCCCCCGCTGCCCGCAAAAACGCCTCGGCGATCCCGGTTTCCCAGTCGATTAGCGTGCCGTAGCAGTCGAATGTGAGAACGTCGATCGCTGGCACTACAGCTCAGACAGCTGGGTTGCCAACAGATCGGCTGCTCGATCGGCGCTCACTGGTTCGGAGAAGAGAAAGCCCTGGCCGTGTTCGCATTCCAGGTTCCGCAGGCTCTCGAGCTGTTGTGACGTTTCGACGCCCTCGGCAATCACATTGATCCCGAGATCGCGGGCCAGCCGGATGATTGCCTCAACGACCACGGTTCGCTCACCCGCGGAGCCAAGGCTGTTGATGAACGACCGATCGATCTTGAGCGTGTCGATGTGCAGGCGATTCAAGTACGACAGTGACGAATAGCCGGTCCCGAAATCGTCGATCTGCACTTGCACACCCAGATCGTTGAGCCTCTGTACAACGGACGTGCTGTAGTCGGGATCGTCCATGAGCACTGTCTCGGTCACTTCCAACCGCAGCCGCTCAGGATGGATCTTGGACTGCGTGAGGATCTCTGACACTTCGTTCACGAGATCGGCCTGCTGCAACTGCTTGCCCGACAGGTTGACACTGATGCTGAGGTCCGGGTGGTTCGGGAACCGATCTTCCCAGTGCGACAGCTGGCGGCATGCTTCCTCGAGCACCCATCGCCCGAGCGGCACGATCACGCCCGTTTCCTCGGCGATGGGAATGAACTCGATGGGTGGCACCAGGCCTCGCTCCGGATGCTCCCAACGGATGAGCGCCTCGAAGCCCGTGATGTTCGTGGAGCCAAGCGAGACCACCGGCAGGTAGACGAGACGGAATTCTTCGCGCTCGATGGCGGCACGGAGGTCGCTTTCGAGCTCGAGCACCCGCATGGCCCGCTCGTGCATCGCTTTGTCGAACACCTCGAAGCGGGCGCGGCCGCGAGACTTGGCGCGGTACATTGCTGTGTCCGCATCGCGTAGAAGGTGCTCCGGACCGTCGGTGTAATCCTCGCTCGTCGCAATCCCGATGCTTGCACTGGCGAACACACGGTGTCCGTTGAGGTTGAACGGCGGCTTGAGCTCTTCCTGCACGCGCTCGGCAACGCGCATCGCGTCGTTGGCATCGGCGATCGCGTCGACCAAGATGCAGAACTCGTCGCCCGCCAGGCGGGCTACGACGTCACCGGGACGGAGGCACCGCTCCAACCGCTCCGCGACTCCCACCAGCAGCTGATCGCCGGTGTCGTGGCCGAGGCTGTCGTTTACCAGCTTGAACCGGTCGAGATCCAGGAACAGCACGGCGAACCGGTAATCGCTCCGACGCCGAATCCGCCGAACGGACCGCTCGAGCAGATTGGTGAAGAACGCACGGTTCGGGAGCGCCGTCAGTGGATCGTAGAGCGCATCACGTGCCAGCTGCTCTTCCACACGCTTCCGAGACGATATGTCCGTGAGGGAGCCCGCCATTCGTTGCGGCTGTCCACCGGCGTCACGCACCGCGATACCACGCATGAGTACCCAACGAAACGAGCTGTCCTTGTGGCGGACTCGATGCTCGTTCTCGAACTGCTCCGTCTTTCCCTGGAAGTGTGAGTCAAGCTCTGCTTGAACCCGCTCGATGTCCTCATTATGCACTCGTCTCAGCCACGCATCGATGGAGTTGGGCAGATCGGCAGGCTCGAACCCGAGAATCGCCTTCCACCGATCGGAGAAATACGCCCGCTCGGCTTGCACTTCCCAGTCCCACAGGCCGTCGTTCGCTCCGCGTGCTGCGAGCGCATACCGCTCCTCGCTCTGACGCAGGGCCTGTTCGGCCTCCTTGCGGCGAGTAATGTCTTCGCATGTCGTGACCATGCCGATCACGCTACCCTGCGCGTCACGGACAACGTCCGACATCAGGTTGACTGGAAAGACCGTGCCGTCCCGCCGTTTGTTGATAGCCTCGCGCCGCCAGCTCGACGCTCGCTCGAGTTGCCCAGTGGCAATGCCGGGTGTCTGGGGATCCGCCGCAAAGATCCGGACGTCCTTGCCGAGCAGTTCGTCGACTGTCCACCCGTGCATGGTCGCTTCCGCCGGATTCGTGTACACGATCTTGCCCTCGGCGTTTGTCACCGTCACACCCAGCTGTGTGGTCTCAACAGCTTTCTCGAGACGCCGCAGCTCGCGCTCGAGACGCTTTCGTTCCGTGATGTCGCGGTAGCTGGCAAACACCGCGATCTGCCCGGTCGCGTCCTGCACAGGCGCACCGACGATCGCAACCTCGACTGAGATGCCGTTCTTTTTTTGGCGCACTGCCTCGACACTCACGCGCTCGCCCGAGGCAACCCGCTGGGCGAGGCTGCGGGAGCTCTCGGCGAACTCCGGTGGCGTGAGGAGTGCGTCGACCTCGCGTCCCAATGTCTCCTCGGGCTCATAGCCAAACAGCTCGGTGAACGGGTGATTGATGCGTCGGATGTGCCCCTCCCTGTCGATCAACGCGATCGCCTCGGGAGAGCTCTCCATGAGCTCTGCGAGATAGGCGCGCTCGGCACCAAAGGCCTGTTGCACCCGGCTCTGCTCGGATGCCACCCGGCTGAACAGAAGGACCGTGAGTGCTACAGCAACCGCCGTCCCGAAGGCCGGGAGGTCCACCGATTCAAACGGGGCAACGATCGACCACGATTCGAGCTGCATCGCGAGGACAAGCAGAATCCCCAGGGACAGGAGCGCCAGGAACCCCGCGAACAGCTGCAGATAGAGCCCCGAGTACCTGACGGCAAGCACCGCTGCCCACACGGCGCTCGCGAGGAGGATCAGCAGTGAGAGCAGTACCAGTAGTGTCATGCCTAGTCTCTTAAACTCCCGGGCGTAGGATCGCCGAACGCCGCAATTTGGGGAATGCCGGTCGGATATGCAAAGCCCCACGGGTTTCCCCGATATGGACGCGCCCGAATCCTCGATTATGATCTCTACAGAGAGGACGAACACTGCCCACTTCATGGCTGGGAGGGGAGGAACCATGGGTATCACGCTCACGTTCTTCGGACACGCCGGATTCCTGCTGGACGATGGCTCGCACCAGGTGGCCATCGACCCGTTCCTCACGGGCAACCCCGTCGCAACCCTGACGCCCAACGACGTGACCTGCCAGTCCATCGTGCTGACGCACGGTCATGCGGACCATTTCGGGGACACTGTTGCGATCGCCAAGGCGAACGGGGCGACGGTCTTTGCAGCGTTCGAGATCGCGGAGTATCTCGGTGAGCAGGGTGTCACCTGCGAGCCCGGGAACCCCGGAGGAAAGATCGATGCGCCCTTTGGCTGGGTCGCATTCACGCAGGCGTTCCACTCATCGTCGTACAACGGTCGCTACATGGGACTGCCATGCGGAGCCGTCGTACATCTCGGAGGCATCACGATCTATCACCTAGGAGACACGTCACTGTTCAGCGACATGAAACTCCTGGGAGAGATCTACAAGCCGGACATCGCTCTCATTCCCGTGGGCGACCGCTTCACGATGGGACCAGAACTTGCAACCCGGGCCGCTGAAATGATCCGGCCCAAGGTCGCAATCCCAATCCATTACAAGACGTGGCCACTCCTGAAGCAGGATACGACGGGGTTCGAGCCGCGAGTCGTCGACGTGAAGGTCATGGAGCCCGGGGAGTCGTGGAGCTACACGTAGTCAACAGGCTCTCATGAGTGCCTGGAGGATTGGCGGCCGCCCTGTTGGCGCTGGACGGCCGCGAGACCGCTGACGTGCCTCTTTCCGTCGTCTGGCACCAGGACTACGAGGTAGACATCGGACCGCACGTCTTCCCGACGGCTAAGTATCGGCTTGTCCGCGCGCAGCTGCTGGACGAGCAGCTCCTGGCACCTGATGACCTCGTCCCCCCTTCACCAGCGACGGATGACGACGTGCGGCTCGTGCACACTGGCGCCTACGTCGAGAAGATTCTAACGGGCAGTCTCTCCGTCGCTGAGCAACTCATGTTGGAAGTTCCCTTTTCGTCGGAGTTGCGCGAAGCCATGTGGCTGTGCGCGGGCGGCTCGATCAGCACCGCGCGCCTCGCGATCGAGCACACGATCGCCGTGCACCTGGGCGGTGGATTCCACCATGCCTTCCCTGATCACGGCGAGGGGTTCTGCCTGATCAACGATGTGGCGATCGCAATTCGTGCCCTCCGCCGCGACGGCGCGCTCGAGCGAGTCTTGGTCGTCGACTGCGACGTCCACCATGGAAACGGTACGGCGCAGGCGTTCGCTGACGACTCCGCAGTGTTCACCATGTCCATGCACCAAGAAGCCAACTACCCGGCGTGGAAGCCGCCGAGTGACCTCGATCTTGGCCTGTCGGACGGCACGGGAGACGTCGAATACCTGCAGCTCCTGAGCGAGCACCTGCCCCGAATCGTGCGCGAGCACTCGCCCGACCTCACGTTCTATCTGGCGGGGGCAGACCCGTACGCCGAGGATCAGCTAGGCGGTCTCGCCATGACAATCCGCGGTTTGCGTCGACGCGACGATTTCGTGTTCGAAACCCTCCACCAGGCGAACGTGCCGATTGCAGTCGTGCTTGCCGGCGGATACGCCCGCCGTCAGGACGACACCGTGGAGATCCACTGCAATACGGTGCGGGCTGCAGAGGCCCTAAGACACTGAGGCGGCCCCCCCGAGGGGGCCGCCTCACGTCATGAATGGTCCGCCAGCCACTCGAGGCTCAGCCGGAGGCGCGCTCCAGATAGAGAATGATCTCCTGTATCTCCCGCTGCGGCGGTGACTGCCGCAGCATCTGCACGGAGTACTGTCGCATCCGGATCACCACCGCCGCCCAGTCACTGGGCGAATGCTGCCGCGGATCTGGCAGCTCATGGCACTGGGCGCAGGCCCCCACGAAGAGATCCCGCCCCGCCCCTGCCGGAAGCTCATCGGTCGTGACCCGTAACGGATAGTCGAGCAGATAGTTCAGCAGAAGTACCCGCTCGCGGGTGTCCGGGACCGGGATGTCGTAGTCCTCTATGACCCCGTCCGTGCGGAGCCACATGCGCCTCAGGACGACCGGCCAATCGGTCGCCGAGTGGGTGGCCGGACTGGGAAGGGGGTGGCAGGCCGTGCAGTACTGCACCAACGCTTGCGCGCCTTCCGAGTCGGGCTCTGGCAGATCTTCGGGCGCCGTCCCAGGAGGTGGGAGGGCGACGCTGGCTGATGCGAGGACCAGATCGCTCGCCGACGGCGCGGGTTGCTGGCTGGTTTCCTCTCCGCCCGGCGCGGGTTCGCACCCCGCAAGCCACAGCACCATCATCGGAATCCCAATCAACAACCGGATGTCCGCGCGGCTCAGAAGCGACCTCACCATGGTTTCCCCTCTGCAGTTGCTGTCCAAGGGTCTAACGCACCGAGAACGAAGATTCTATGAAGATCGGATGAACGACGACTTCATTCAGGCTGGCGCCCGCTCGGGCTCCAGCCGCTCGACCATGATCTCCCGAGCAATCGCGGCGTCCAGCGCCAGTTCCGTCTCCCCCACGCGCACAACGGGAGCCGGACGCTGTTGCACCACCTCGACCTCGGCCCCCGGCACGAGGCCGAAAACCGCCAGGTTGTTATGACGCGTGGCCGTCCCCGCCCCAAGACATAACACGCGACCACGCTCGCCGCCCCGCAAGTCCCGAACGGTGAGCACGTTCTCCGGAAGCTCCACGGCAGGACGTTGCCGCCTCCGGAAGAGTCCACTCAGCCACGACACGGCCGGCGGCTTGTCCGCGAACTCGTACTGACAGCTAGGACAACGAATGAGCTGGCACATGCTGCCCAGGGGACACCCGTGCCGGCAGAGGGTGTCCTCTTTGGCAAACTCAAACCCGCAGAACGGGCAGCTCAGATATTCGACAGCCATCGTCCGATGAAGTTGACCGCCCCGCCGACAAAGAAGGCAAATGGAAAGATGAACCCAGCCATCCGCCACGCCACCTTGAGTCCATGCTCTTTGGCAATCATCAGAAAGTTGGCAAAGCAGGGCATGAACAGCGTGATGGTAACCATCGCCACCAGGATCTGATGTGTCGAGAGCACCGGGACAGGACCGGTCGCCGCGTCGAGGATGTACACCGCGCCAAAGTCGCGCCGCATGAATCCGACGAGAAACGCGTTGGCCATCTCCTGTGGCAGACCCAGCCACCCGCTGACGAGCGGCTGCATGAGCCGCCCGATTCCTCCGAGGATCCGGAGCCAATCCAGCAGGAACAGGAGTGCTGTGCCAACCACGAAGAGCGGAATGACCTCTTTGAGATACCAGTTGAGCCGACTCGTAGTCTTGATCAGAACATTTGACAGCTGCGGCCGGCGCATCGGCGGGATCTCGAGAATGAAGTCGCTCGCCTCGCCGCCAATGATGCGCGCGGTGAGCCACCCCACGAGCACGATGACGCCGAGGACCAGTCCCATCCACACGAGCGCGCCGACTGGCGACAACGTCGCCATCAGCGCCAGGAGCACACCGAGCTGCGCCGAGCATGGGATCGCAAGCGCCAGCAGCATGGTCGTGACCAGTCTCTCCTTGCGCGTCTCCAGGATTCGCGTGGTCATCGTGGCCATGGTGTCGCACCCCAGTCCCAGGATCATCGGCAGCACGGCTTTGCCATTGAGACCCATGAACCGGAACACGCGATTCACCATGATCGCCATACGTGGGAAATATCCCGAGTCCTCGAGAATGCCGAAAACGAAGAAGAACGTGGTGACGATCGGGAGCACGATAGCGAGAGCGTAGCTCAGCGCCATTGTGAGCGCGCCGTACTCTCCCACCAGAAAGTCGTGAATGAACCGAGTGATGGCTTGCCACCAGGAGAGCTCGACGCCGGGCGTCAGTGTATACGCCTCTGTCGATACGATACGGTCGATCGTCGCAACACCGACGTCATGCGCCGGTGAGAGGGGAATCGACATTTCGTAGCTGACCGGTGCGACCACATGCTCGTGAGGGAAAGGGAGCACCGCGTCGGTCAGCCACATGATCCCCGGATTGAGGCGCTGCTGGAACACCCCCATTTCGAGGAAGTCCACCAGCGTTCCCGCGCCAAACAGTCCAACGAACCAGAACACCGCGAGCAGCACTAAGGCCAGAAAGCCGATCCCGCGGAGCGGATGCATCGCCCAAAAACCGAGCCGGATACCGAACGCGGGGTGAGGAGGCTGCACTACCGAGTACGTCTCCGCGAGCATTTCGTGCACCTTGGCCAGCAGGGCGCGGTTGCGCTCGTAGTCCGACCGGGCTTCCGTGTCGACGCCAGAGAATTCTCGCAATGGTCGGGCCGCCGGAAGCGCGCGAACGAGCTCCGCGGTCCCCCTGTTTGCCGGTGCCACCGTTGCCACGACCGGCACGCCAAGGAGAGCACTCAATCGGTCGATGTCGATCTTCCCACCCCGTTCTTCCAGCTCATCGAACATGTTGAGGACGAGCACGGTCGGGTGGCGTAACTCGGCGAGTTGGAGCGTGAGCAGCAGTGCGCGGCGCAGGTTCTTCGCGTCAGCCACCTGCACGACCGTGGCGTCGGCGTGCTCATCCAGCACCTGTCGAGTCACACGGGCGTCATCACTCCGCGGTGTGAGGTCGTTGATCCCCGGTGTGTCAACGATCTCGATCTGACGGCCATTGAAATTGGCTCGCGCACGAACGATCTCGACCGTCGTGCCCGGGATGTTGGAAACCGTGACGTAGCGACTCGTGAGGTTCTTGAAGAGCAGGCTCTTCCCAACATTCGGATTGCCGACCAGGATGGTGGTTGCCTGGGCCGGCGCTCCCGCAGATGCGCCAGCCGAGCCCTCTGCGGGCGCGTGGTCGGCGCGTCCTTCGTCAGGTCGCAGGAACTTCATCATTTCACGGCGCCTCGAACATCACGAATGGCTTCCCCCTTATGGCGTCCCGAGTCAGGGTAGGCAACACGGCTGCCAATCGCCCTAAACGAACGATGAAGGGAATCTCAGACACGGCAGGGCGGCAACCCCGAGAGCCACCGCCCTGTCATCCCCTGTGCGCGATCGTGCTCAGTTCGTCGCTGGCGGCGGAACCTTTCGGGGCATCATCTCGTCGCGCATTGCCAGGTGGTAGACGGTCGCCGCTACCACCACCGCCGCCTGCTTCAGATCATCGAGCATCAGAGCGTCGAACGTATCCACATACGTGTGGTGCGTTCGAATGCCGTACTCGATGGGATCCTGAATGAAGTTGAACCCGGGGATGCCCGCTCCGTCAAACGCGAGGTGATCGGTGCCGCCCGTGTTCCCGTGCCGTACGGCGACGACGCCCACGTCCCGAAACGGCCAGAGGATTTGCTCAAACACCGGGATCGCTCTCTCGTTCATCTGGTCCCAGATCCCGCGGACTCGTCCGGTACCGTTGTCGACGTTCACGTAGGCCGAGATGCGCTCGTGGAGCTCTGGATGATTGCGGACCCAGGCACGGGAGCCCAAAAGCCCCTGTTCCTCTCCGCTCCACAGCCCGATCCGGATCGTGCGGCGCGGCTGGAGATCGAGTGCCTTGAGAATGCGTAGCGCTTCCATCATCACGACCGAGCCAGCCCCATTGTCGGTGGCACCGCCACCGTAGTGCCACGAGTCAAGGTGGGCACCCAGCATGACGTATTCGTCCGCCTTATCAGAGCCCGGCAGCTCGGCCAGCGTGTTGTACGCCTGGAGGTCCGACTCGTGAAACCGGTTCTGAACGTTGAGCTCGAGCCGAACCGGAACTCCTGCTTCCACGTTTCGATAGATCTGGTTATACTGCTCGCGAATCACCACGACTTCCGCAACCGGCATCGGATTCGCCGGATTGCGGCCCGACGCGCTCCCGCCCCCACGAATGACACCGTAGTTGCGAGACGACGGCGTGAGAACGGCACCGACGCCTTCTTCGGTGAGCATCTGACCCATCTGCTGCCTCACCTCCCGCATGGCACGGAATCGCGCCATCATCTCCTCGCGCTGCCGCGCTCGTTCCGCAGCGCGCCGAGCCCGTTCCTCGGGATCCATCCCCTCAGGCTGCGCGAGCAGCTCCTCGCTCGATGTGCGCCGGTCGGTCCATTCCCATTCCGGCTCGACGTCCGGAGCCGGCTGCACCAAGACGATGGCGTCACGTAGCTGGCCTCGGTAGCGCTCCAGGTCCTCCACGCTCTCCCCCGTGACCACCACCGCCTCGCCCGTCACCGTGCCGTTCGTCGAACCCGTCCACGCGACTGCCTGCCCGTAGAGCGGTTGCACGAACGGCGAGAGGATGCGACCGCTGTATTCCACCCGCTCCCAACCGCGACCGAACTCTCCCCACGGTTCCACCGTCACGTTAGATAGCCCCCACTCGCGGAACTTGCTCGCCGTCCACTCGTTGGCCTTCATCATTCCCGGTGAGCCCGTGAGCCGTGGCCCAATGACCTCAACCAAGTGTCGAGCGAGTTGGGGCAGCTGGGACCGCTCGAGACCTTCTTCGCGGATCTGCTCGATGACGGCGAGATCCACCGATTCCTGGGCCACTTGCGCACCGGCTGTGACCGGAACGCTCAGCAACACGATGAAGCTCAGGGTAGCCAGACAGTGACGTCGCATGACCTATTCTCCGAGAGAGCTTTGCGCAGGCATGGAATCGGGGAGTCTAGCCCCGAAGCCACGTTCCAGCAAACACGTTTCGGTGAGAGCGGGTCGACGAACAGGGTACCGCGCCTGATCTCACGTACGGCGCAACACGAGCGCTGCGTTCACCCCGCCAAATCCAAAGGAGTTCGAAACCACGCAGTCCGGTCGAGCGAAGAGACCTCCGTTGGCAAGGTAGTTCAAATCGCACGCCGCATCGGGCTCTTCCAAGTTCACCGTGGGCGGCAGCCATCCGCGATCCATGCCCAGCGCACAGATGCCCGCTTCGATTGCCCCACTCGCCCCCAGCGCATGACCGTAGTAGCCCTTGGTGCCGCTGACCACCAGCCGATCCGCGTGTCTTCCAAATGCCGATCGGAGGGCGACCGTCTCGGTCGAGTCGTTGAGCGGCGTCGACGATCCATGGGCGTTCACATACTCGACCACAGCTGGCTCGACGTTGCCGTCAGCGAGCGCCAGGGTCACGGCTCGCGCCGCCTCGCGACCATCGGGCTTGGGCGCCGACATGTGGTATGCGTCGTTGGTCAGCGCGTAGCCGACGATCTCGGCGTAGATGCGGGCGCCCCGCGCCACGGCTCGATCATACCGTTCCACGACCAGCACGGCCGACCCTTCTCCCATCACAAAACCGTCACGCGCGGCATCAAATGGACGAGACGCGCGATCCGGCTCGTCGTTTCGCGTGGACATCGCACGAATGAGCGTGAATGCACCGAAGCTGAGCGGTGCGAGGGGTGCCTCCGCCCCACCTGCGAGCATCACGTCTGCCCGCCCCGCACGGATCGCATGAAAGGCATCGCCGATCGCGACAGCACCCGAGGCACAGGACATCCCGTTGGTCGCGTTGGGACCTGTAGTTCCAAACTGAATGGCGATGTTGCACGAGACCGCACCGCCGAATACCGACGTCGCCAGCGTAGGCTCCACGTGCCGCAGACCGTGCTGCAGGTACATCGCCGACTGCGTCTCGGCCTGGGCAACTCCACCAAGAGCAGATCCCATCATGACACCGATACGATCGCGGTTCTCCGCCTCGAGATTCAACGCCGCATCCTCGACGGCGAGCCGTGCGGCCACCACACCCAGCTGCGAAAACCGATCCAGCCGGCGTGCGGCCTTCGCCGGCAGGTGGTCAGCGGCGCGGAAGTCGTCGATTTCCGCAGCAATGCGACAACGAAACGGCGTTGGGTCGAAGCACGTGATCGTACGAACCGCCGATCGCTTCGCTTCGAGACCGGCCCACAGCCCGTCGACACCCGTGCCGATCGGCGTCACGCAGCCGATACCCGTCACCACCACTCGTATCATTGTCGCTCTGCTTCCAGTCTGACCCCTGAGAGGGTGCGCGCGGCAATACCGTGAATGAACACCGGCCCGATCACGAGCTCGGCGACGATCGTACCGATCAGGGGCCAGCGCGGTCCACGCCACTCGTGAATGATCGTCACGTCGACCCCTGACTCCCCCGACACCAGACGCCAGACAACGTCCATGTCGGTCGTAATGCCGCGGACGTGTCGGTACCGGATTTCCTGACGTTCTGGCTCGATGTGCATCTCCGAGACCCACCACGTGGGGTACTTGAGCACACCGAACGGCCGCCAGGCAGCCATCTCCACGACCCCTCCACCCTCCCGACGTTCCAACATCCGCACCCACCGATAGTGTGGCAGGAACTCGGGCCAGCGCTCGACCTCAGACGCGAGTCGAAATACGCGATCTATCGGCGCTGCGATGGTCGCCCGATCAACCGTCCGCACCAGCAGTCTCCCAGTAGGCAACGAGACGGTAGCCCGGCCGCCGTTCCACCACCCCGTGGATCTTTGCTCGCTCGAGAAGACCCGACAGCTCTCGGCGCGTGTACCCACGTCGCACCGAAATGAGACCATCGCGTCGGCTCACGGGGTGGAACCGGAGGATGTGCGACGCCATCCAGATACCCCACTCCGCGAGGCGGGCGCGTCGAAGGTCCGCGACGACCACCCCGACGCGTGCAGCCCTGGAGAGCTCCTCGAGAAGGAGCGTGGCGGCCTCGTTGCTGTAGTGATGTGCCAACTGGCTCGCCACGACGATGTCCACGCCATCCGTCGCGACCGGGAGCACGCGTCCATCGCCTACGACAGCCGGAACGGTCGCTTCATCGCACATCTTCGCGGCCTCGCGATGCCAGTCGAGGGCCCTTGCAGCAATCGACCATCCTGCCCGCGACCACCGCTGCTCGAGATAGCGAGCGATATCCCCACAGCCCGCTCCCACGTCGAGCAGTGTCAGGGGACCCGGGGATCTATGCACGAAGAGGCGTGAGACGCCGTAGGCCACCGCCGCCCGTCCACCGAGGAGCGCGTTGGCACGCGAGATGTCTCTCAAGGTCCGGCGCGTGAGCTCCGGATCGAAGCGTGGCGAATCCAACGCCTCGCGGCCCAGTGGAGAGATCCCTGCGACCGCCTCGCGTGAAGCCCCAACTGAAACACTCATCGCACCAGCTGCCACACGAATGACGGACGAAGCACCTGGCCCGCCGGCACGAAATCTCCGGTCACGCCCACCAACAGGTCGGCCAGCCGCTGCCTCCCGGCGAGACGACGCGCCACATGGTTGAGGACGTGCGGATGGGCAACCGCCCAGGCGATCACACGCTCGAGGAACCACTTGCGTGCGAACTCGCGGCGCCGCGCCGCATCATACGACGAGAGATCCCCGGCAGTGAGCTCATCATCTTCCAGCGCTGGAAGCAGCTCACCTGTCAACACCTCCGCCCCGCGAAGCGCCGCGTAGATCCCTTCACCGGTAAAGGGATCGTAGAAATCCGCGGCATCCCCCACCAAGGCGACCCGATCGGCAGTCGCCCGAGTCGTGCGCCGTGCGAAGGGACCCGCGGTCAACACCTCGTCTGCCAGGGTCGCGCTCCCCATGCGGTCCGAGACCGCGGGGAAGCGGGAGAGCAGGACGCGAAACGATGCCTCGGTTCTTCCCACTGAGCGTAGGCACGTTCGGTCCAGCACGACCGCCACGTTTGTGAGACCGTTCCCCACCGGGGCCAACCCCACGTAGCCTTCCGGGCCCACGTGCATCTCGCCGACATCGCCGAGGTCCGACACACCGTGCGCGTGAACAACGAAGGCAATGCGGGAACGCCGGCCTCGTCTGGAGAGCCCAAGTGCGCGCCCAATGCGCGAATTGAGTCCATCAGCTCCAACTACCATTCGAGCGGTAAGCGTCATGGTCCGTTGACCACGACGGACGCGAAGCGTGCATCCCCGTCCATCGTGGGTGATGGATTCAACTATGGTTCGCTCATGCAACTCGGCGCCGTGGCGTACCGCCGCCGACACCAGATGCGCGTCGAGCTTGGCGCGGGGTAACGCCAGCCCGAAGTCGCGGTAGCCTCGGAAGGGGCGCGCACCCCCGAACCGCCCGGTGAAGACGGATCCATCAGCACTCACCACCCGCATTCCAGTGAGCTGTGCCGCGCCGTCATGGCGGACCGCGTCGAGCGCGCCGAGGCGGTCCAGCACGCGGGCTGCTTCGGGGCTCAGGTACTCCGCACACGCCTTGGCTCTCGGAAACTCCGCTCGGTCCAGCAGTGCCACGCGCACGCCGGCCTCGGCGAGAAACGCTGCCGTCGCCGACCCGGCCGGACCCGCCCCAACGACGACCGCGTCGTACACGCCCATCATCACGAAGTGTTCACACCGGGAGATGCAATAGCCTCACCACGCACGAGGTACCATCCTGGAAGCCATGGGGCGAAAATGAGGGATGACCAGCGACCGGATGAGTAGCCGCAGCGGTCGAGCCCTGTCAACACAAGGCAGCGTTTCGCCGTGAGACGCGGCGATCGACCGCACACCACTCCCGACGCTCGGCTCGGGGAGCTCGACGTCGAAGCCCACCTCGCCGACCCCACAGTCAAGCAACGGTTTGTCACGCCGATGTTCGAGGTCGTGGCGTGCCGATACGATCGGTTTACGCGCATCTTCTCCTTCGGAATGGATCGCGGGTGGAAGCGCCTGCTGCTTCAAGAGCTGGCATTGCGAGTACGCGATGGCGCATGCGTGCTCGACGTCGCCTGCGGCACCGGAGATCTCTCCTTCGGCGCGGCGCGTCAGCTCGCACGGGGTTCGGTGGTTGGGGTGGACGTGTCGACGCGAATGCTGAGCATTGCCGCCACGCGGCAAGAGTCCAACAAACTCGATTCGGTCCACTTCTGTCGAGGTAGCATGCACGACCTTCCGTTTCTCGACGAGAACGTTGACGCCGTCGTCGGGGGCTACGCGCTCCGCAACGCGTCGGATCTCCGGCACGCATTGGAGGAGATAGCTCGGGTGCTCAAACCAGGTGGGGTCTTTCTCTCGCTGGACTTCTATCGCCCCGAGTCAGCGGCATGGCGACGGCTCTACACGGGCTACCTTCGGAGCGCCGGTAATCTGGTGGGGTGGCTCTGGCACCGTGAGCCGGTGGCCTACGGCTACATCGCCGCTTCCATCACGCACCACATCTCGTGGCAGGCATTCAGCCGAGCACTGGAGGGGCGGGGGCTCGTCGTCGAACGGGTACACCGTCGCCTCCTCGGCGGCATCGCCATTCACGTGGCCAGGAAGCTTTAACCCCGGTCTTCAGTTGTCAGTTTTGCAGTCTTCAGTTCAGTCGAATCAACTCCGCGTCGGCCACGTTCCTGAGATAGCGGAGCACGGCTTCCGGCGACACGGTGCCGTAGTAGTGGCTGCCGGCCTCACGGGCCTCGGCCGCCACGTAGCGATAGATGTCGAGCCCAGACCGCTCGCCATCCACTGCATTCAGCACTTCGTATCCCATCAGTCCATGGAGGCCAGCCACCGATCGAACCTGCCCACGGCTCCGCAGGAACTCCGGGGGTCCAGCAACGAGCGCTGGTCGGAGCGCAGCAAGGTCGGTCTCCGCGTCCTTCATCTCGCGGGCCGGTAGGCGGCGTTCACCGGTGACCTGGCGGTAGGCGAGATCGACCTCCCGCTTGGCCTGCGCTTCGCGACGCTCGATCTGATCGAGAAGATCACTGACATAGGAGGACGCGCTCGGGTGGATGTCCGCGAGTGATGCGACGGCCAGTCGCTCCCGGGACGCCGCATACCAGATCTGATCGGCGGCGTGATGGTACGCCTCGGTCTTGTCGTCAGCGTTTGCGATCCAGGACAGGCCAATCCCGAGATTCTGGCCGATTCGCTCGAAGCCCCTGCCGAGCGTCGCTGCGGCCATCGACGCGACGTCGTCCTGGTCCGCGCTCGCCATCGCATAGGCGATGAGTGCGACCGCCGCCGCGTTTCGACCCAGCTGCGTGCGGTCGATGTTCCAGAGATCATCGTCGCTCGAGTGAATAAACCGGTCAGGCATGTTGGTGAAGCTCACACCCGGCACACCGATCGGTGCCTCGAGAAACGTCATGTGGTCGCTGGAGGTATGGAAGAAGATCATGTCCGCGTTGTAGCGGTGCATCGTCCCCAGATGCGCAAGATGCGGTTTGGGGTACATCGGGGTGCCGGCCTGCCCTTGCGCGAGCTCATACGTGTTGGACGCCACCATGTAGTCGACGACAGACTCGACAACGTCGTTGAAAAAGTGAAATCGCGCTGCCGGCACGCGTGTGATGTTCTGCTTCCGCATCACATCCTGCGACTGGTCCGCACCAACCATGTCCTGGTTCACGTTCACCCACATCGATCGATGCGCTTCGGGGTGATCGGCGAAGTACTGGCGCTGGCTCGAGATTTCGGTGACCCACCAAAACCGGATGTTGCGACGAGGCCGTGGGAGCCGTCCGTCCGTGATCAGCCGATTGAGCGCCCGCGCCACCTCGAGCGTGCTGGCGGACCCGCTCGCATCGTCGTTGGCGGAGAAGCCTTCTTCCTGCAGGTGACCCGTCAGCACGATGTCCTGTCCCAACTCGGGCTCCGTACCTCGAATGAACGCCTCGACCATCACCTGCCACGGCTCGCTTCCTTGATCGGAATCGAATGCAGCGTCCACCACCGCCCGAACGACGACGGGTTCTCGCGTCCGTGCCAAGCGATTGCTGAGCGCCACGCCCTGGCGCGTCGAGAGGTTGAACGCGAAGGTCGGCTCACAGCCTTCCGAGCCGCTGCTGGAGATGGTCGCCCAGCGCAACTGGTCGGGGCGCGAGAGTCCGGCACCACTCGTTCCGGCATCCGAGGAACGGGGATTCGGATACCACACGACTCCCAGCGCTCCTTCGTTGCACACGGCCTCGCGCATGACAGAGAAAGCGGACCCATAGGTGAGGACCACGGTGCCGGCCAGCTCTAGCCCCTCGAGGTCCACGGGTCGCCCCTGCCCCACGTCGACCAACTCGCCCGTCACGTCAGCACTGCGGCTGAAGTCGGCGAGATGCAGGACGGACTGGATCGTGCTGGCGATGCGCTCGGGTGCCGGCTCCACGATCCAGAGGTCGGCGAACGTGGCGTTCCAGGGCCGCGTCGTGGCAGACTGCTTGATGAGTTGCACGCCATCCAGTTCAAAGTCCCGCGCACGCTGCTCGGCGTAGGCCGCGACCGCCCACAACCCGTTCGACCCGCCCCGAGGCCGGTGGAACTGCGTCATGTATCGGATGTGCTCATAGGCCGCGTCGCCCGACACCTCCTGGGTGATGAGCTGCGTATGGGCCGGATCGAGGATAGTGAGCTCCTGTGCTGAGATAACCGGCGCAAGCGCGAGACCTGTCGTGAGACCGAGAATGGTGCCAACACAAGAGCGGGACATCGTGCCTCCTGGGGTGGGATGCGATGAATCCGAAAGAAAGGTAGACGGAGGAGGGACAAGGGATAAGGCGTAGGGGGGAAGGACTGCGTGACGCGGGATTGGGGGTAGCCCAACTGCTCACGGCTCACCGCTCTACGTCGCACGACTCACGACTCACCACTCACCACTCACCACTCACCACTTACCACTTACCCATTACATTCCCCCCGTCCATGACCACCCTGTCGACGCCAGAGCATCACGTTCCCGGTGGCGGCTTTCGGAATCCCTGGCCGCACACGCGCCCTCCCCTCTTCCCCGGTCTACTTCGATGGGCGGTCACGCGTGCTCTCAAGCCGCGCCTCGAACGGACGCAGCGCGGTTCCCTCCCCTCGGCGGTGCCGGACTTCGCCACGCCACGGGCGGACCCGGGCCTCACCTCCGTCACGTGGATCGGACACGCGACGTTCCTGATTCAGATCGGCGGCCTGAACGCTCTCACCGATCCAATGTGGAGTGAGCGAGCCTCACCGGTCCGCGTCGTCGGTCCGCGCCGGTACATGCCGCCCGGGG
The DNA here is from genome assembly GCA_039588055.1 of Gemmatimonadota bacterium. Classification (GTDB taxonomy): domain Bacteria; phylum Gemmatimonadota; class Gemmatimonadetes; order Gemmatimonadales; family GWC2-71-9; genus JAOTVV01. Next base: position 94,997 of record JBDHAN010000001.1, read on the forward strand.
TCGCGTTCGACGCGTTGCCACCGATCGACCTGGTGCTCGTCACCCACGACCACTACGACCACCTGGACGAACGAACGGTTGCACGGCTGGTGGCAACACACCATCAGGCTCAGTGGATTACACCACTGGGGCTGGGACCGTGGCTTCGCGACCGAGGTGTCGAGAGGATCAGAGAGCTCGACTGGTGGTCCGCTCACGACCTGGACGGGCTCGAGGTGACCTGCCTTCCCGCACAACACTTCTCGGGACGCGGGTGGCGTCGAAACCAGGCGCTCTGGTGCGGCTGGGCACTCGCATCGGACACCCATCGCCTGTGTTATGCGGGTGATACTGGTCTTCACCCGGCGTTTCGAGAGATCGGCGAGCGCGTCGGGCCGTTCGACGTGGCCATCATGCCTATTGGGGCATATGCCCCCCGCTGGTTCATGGCGCCCGTGCATATGAGTCCCGAAGACGCCGTGAGCGCCCTCGGCGAACTGGTATCGACAAGCAGCCGACCATGCGGGATGGGCGGAATGCACTGGGGCACATTCAAGCTCACTGTTGAACCAATGACGGAACCACCGCAACGAGCTGCAGAAGCGTGGCGCGCGGCGGGCTTGGCCGACCACGACCTCTGGATTCTCGCACACGGAGAAACACGCTGGCTTCCGACTCCAACCACTGGGACTGCGACATGACCTCTTTGGACACGGCATCACGTATTCGGCTCGCTGCGATCCTAGGCACCAGCCGGCCCGGCAACTATACCGCGCAGGCGCTCGCGCTCGTGCTTGATGAACTGAAGCGCCACGGCGATGTGCACGTGGATGTCATCGATCCCTCGACCCTCTCGCTGCCGTTTCCCGGAACCGGCAAGGCAGGTAGCGCGGTCCGAGAGGTGCAGGAGCGTGTCCGAGGTGCGACGGGAGTCATCATCGCCACGCCCGAGTACCACGGCACCTACCCCGCCCTCTTGAAGCTCGTTATCGAAAACCTGGGATTCCCGTCAGCGCTATCCGGCAAGCCGGTGGCGCTGCTCGGCGTCGCCGCCGGCCAGATCGGCGCGATCAAATCGCTCGAACATCTCAGAAGCGTGTGTTCGCACGTCGGAGCGATCGTGCTCCCCGGCCCGGTTTCCGTTGCGCGCGTCCAGACCGTGTTCGACGACCAGGGACACTGTACGGACGCGAAGGTGGAACGCAGCGTTCGCGCCGTGGCCTCGAATCTCCTCGAATACATCCAGGACGCTATCTGTCCGGAGACTGCGCTGGAGCACGCGGTGAGGGCGAGTGGGTAGTGTGCGGAGTTGTCAGTTGTTAGTTCCGCGATGTCCTCTTGCGGGGACGGTTCACCAGCCGTCGGTGCGCGCACATGGCTCGTAAACCTATTTAAAGTAAGCACTTACGGCACTGCTTTGAAAAGGCATGCCGCTTGCCTCCCTCATCCCTGGGCGCGAACGGGGAGGGTCGCATGCGCAAGCACATGTTTGGAATTCTGGGCGCAGCCGTGGTCACCGTGATGCTGGTGCCGGCGGCAGAGGCGCAGCGAGTGCGGTACGTCGAACAGCCGACAGCAATGTTAGGTCTGTATGGCACCGTGGCTCGGCCAGTGGGTGAGTTTCAGAGTTTCGTGGACTGGGGCGGCGGGTTCGGCGTCAACGGCGTCTTCCGGTTCGATCGCCACGGCATTCTCGGGCTGCGAGTCGACGGGTCGATGCTGATCTACGGGCACGAGCGCTACTCGTCACCCCTCAGCGCATGGGTCCCACGAGTCTGGATCGACGTAAAGACCGACAATATGATCTTCGGTCTTGGCGCCGGTCCGCAACTCACGTTCGGCCACGGACCGCTTCGTCCGTACGTCTTCGGCACCGCGGGGTTCTCCTACTTTGCGACGATCTCGTCGGTGAGCGGTACGGGAATCGATGACGACTTCGCGAGCAGCACGAATTTCGACGACGTGGCGCTCGCCCTGAGCGCCGGCGGCGGGTTCTTGGTGCAATTGTCGGGCGGCAGGCACCCCGTGATGCTCGACCTGTCGGCGCAGTCGACGTACAACGGCACGGTCGACTATCTGACTCGCGGCGATATCGTGGAGAACGCCGACGGTTCGCTGACCCTGTTCCCGATTCGCAGCGAAGCAAACCTGGTGACGTTCCGGCTGGGAGTGGCGATAGGGTTGTAGGCAGACGGTCGGCGGTGGGGCGGTCAGCACCACCGCCCTGCCGTTTCGGTTCCTTACTTCTTCTCCTTCAAGAGCGCTCGTACATCGCGCAGATCTTCGGCGTCCGCCTGCGCCTCGCTGACGCGGGCGTTGAAGCTGTCCACCCTGGCCACGTAGTCGCTCTGCAGCGATTGGTAGCGCGTAGCGGCCGCGTTGTAGTCGTCGATTCCCTGGTTGTACCGATCCACCGTTGCCTCGTATTCGCCGTACACGGTGCTGGGGATTCCGCGGGGGTAACGCAATTCCACCGACTTGATCCAGTTGGCAAGCTCGACGAGTCGGGCTTCGGAGCGCTCGAGTCCCTCTTCCTCGGCGACGAGCTCGGCTTCCAGTCGATCGAGATCGGCCCGCTCCGCCTCGAGGTTTGCCGCAACCGTCTCGAGTCGGTCGCGTTCGCCTCGCACACGCTGCACACCTCCACCGACCTTGAGCACACCGTAGCCGATACCGATCGCAGCAACGGCGAGGATCCAGAGCCTGACCCGACTCACCGCTCGCGCTGCTCCGGTTTGACCTCGTCGGATTCCTCCGGCGGACGGCGCACGACGTCGATTGTGCGAAGCCAACGCTCACCGAATACGGCCGACACGGCGGCAACCGTTGAGTCACCTTCCATCAGCTCCACCGACAACGGGGCGTCGCGTGGGACGCACGCCCGGTAGATCCCGGACGAATCCGCCACTGCTCTATTCTGTAATAGCCGATCTCCCGCAGCGTCACGGCTGAGCCACACGATGCGGATGCTGGCCCCGGGCACGATCGTGTCCTGTTCCGCATCACGCACCCTGCCAACGAGGAGGCCCGGTGGGGCTTCACCGCGGCGCGGCTGACAAAGGCGCCCCACGAGCGTCGCTCCAGTGGGAATGGTCAAACGGGCGGCCGTGACCTGGCTCACGTCCAACTCCACCTCCACTTCATCTGTCGGACCGAAGAGCGCGGCTCGCGGATGCTCGAAGGTGACCGCATAACGGCCCTCCGGGAGATCGGCCAGCCAGTAGCTCCCATCCACGTCACTGATCGTCGCGCGTTCCGTGCCGACGAGACGGACGTACGCATTTGCAAGGCCGCGGCCCGCGGTGCTGTCGTATACGAGGCCCCGCACGCTCGCACGCCCCCGCGCATACAGGGTCCGCCCGTCCGGCACAAACACCCGCCGGACTTCCCCACCTTCCTCTTCGAATCCCACCACTGCCTGGGCCAGATCCCACACGGGACCCTTGAGGGATTCGACTCGCTGGACCATGGGCATCCGAATCCACCAGCGGCTCACGAACCACCTGCCGTCGGGCAGACGAGAGAATTCGACATCGGCGGCGGCCCCCCGCTCACGCTGCCACAAGCCGACGTTCACATACGACAGCTCCAAACGCTCGAGCGCTCCCGTCGCGCGATCGAGCCAGAACACGCCCATCACGTCCGGCAGGTTCCGACCGGTCACAGGCTCAAAACGGAGGCCAATCGCTTGACCGGAGCCCCGACTCTGCTCGTCAAGCCAGAAGCAGTGGTTCTGCAAAAAGGACTCAGAGAAGAAGACCTCTGCGTCAGGCGCTTCATAGAGCACACTGTCGTCTTCGACCACCACATACCCGTTCTCCTCGAGCTCTTCCACCGAGCGACTGCGGAAGGGCATGACGTTTCTCGTCGGAGTGCTGTAGCGCCGCTCGTTTACCAGACGGAAGGTCGGGCTATACCAGCGCTCGAAGCGTTCGAGGTCGTACAGGAACTCCTCCTGGAGCTCACCCCACCGCACGGCGGCGAGCACTTTGCGGGCTTCGTCCCACACGGCGAGGACCTCGAGCGCCTGTTCGCCCACCACACGACACTCACGCAGACCCTCGACGAGCAGGGCATCCAAGCGAACGATCACGGGCTCGACAACGAGCTGAAGCTCCGTCGTGGCTCCGTCAGCGAGGACAAACGGCTCGGACACGGCACTGCGATAGCCGATCTGCTCGGTCCGCACCCTGTACGACCCGGGACTGGGCGCGGAAATGGTGAACTGTCCCAGCGGATTCGTCAGCGCTCGCGTGACCTCCAGGGAGTCCTGATTGAGTAGCACCACGTATGTGCCCCCCACTGGATCGCCCGTGCTAGCCAGACGCACCACCCCCCGCGCGACCTGGGCCTCCACGTTCGCGGCCGCAAGCAGAAACACCCCCACAGCCGCGGCGCCCAGCCGCACGGTCGCTGTGCTCAGAACAGAACTCCTGGATGAGGAAGCCATCTGATGAAACGTAATGTCCGGGGCGCACCCCGGAACGATCGGCAGCCTCGCTCAGGCTCCGGACACGAAGAGGTCGATCTGGGGCGGCTCGAGTGGAAGCCCAGCCGACATCAGCACAGCCTCGACCCACCCATCGCGATCGGCCGGATCGAGCCGGTGGCAGGACACACCGAGCGCCTGCAACAACGCGTCGATGACGTCGTCGATCTCCCGCTGGAAGGTGCCACTCACCGCCCGTGTGCCGTCGAAGGAGGGTGGCTGGAGAATCGGTACCTTGAAGAGGCCGCTATAAGACTCGACCCATCGCTTCACGAGGGCGTCGTATTCCGGTCGTCGTCCGATGCGGTGCACCAGATAGGCATAGTTATCCAGCACCGATCGATCACAGATTACGGCCTCGAACTGGGTGCTGGCAGCAATCTCTTGGGCGATCTGGGTGTGGAGAATCCAGGCCTGCGCGTCGAGGGTCGTGTCCTGGTTGATGGGGAGCGGGCAGCTTCGGGCGACTTCCTTCACGATGTCCACGCTCAGGTCGAGCCGCTTGAGCCGCGACGCCAGATCGAAGCAGAGTGTGGTCTTGCCGACCCCGTGGGTGCCAAGAAAGGCGATCTTCAAGTGCTATCCTCGTCCGCCGTCGCTGGCGCGTCATGCATGCGCGCTCATTGGAAAGTGCGCGCCGGTCCGCCCCGCGGCAAGCAGTGAAAGCTCGCCAGCACTTCCATCTTTGCTTCTTGTCTCTACCTTGGATCGATGCTGCAGCGGCTGCCCTGGACTCTGAACCCGGACTCCGTCCGCACCTCTGCTCACGCGACACGCACGGCGACGTTCACCGTGCTGGGCGTGCTGAGTGTTGTTGCGTGCGGACGGAGTGCCGACCACGGCGCGGTTCGCGCGTGGGGAGAGAGCTATACCCAGCTCGTCGAGCGGCTCTCGGAACCCGGTGGATACTTCGACACGGACAACCTGATCTCCAACGAGCGCTCGTACCTGCATGTTATGGACGAGTTGGACGAGCGGGCCGTGCACGGCGGAGCATACATCGGCGTGGGCCCCGACCAGAATTTCTCCTACATCGCGGCCATTCAGCCCGAGGTAGCGTTCATCGTCGACATTCGCCGGGACAACGTGCTGCAGCACCTGATGTTCAAAGCGCTCTTCGAGTTGTCACGCAATCGTCTCGAGTACTTGAGCCTGCTGCACGCGCGCCCGCTCCCCATGGGGATCGACACCTGGACCGGTCGCCCCATCGAAGATCTCGTGATGTACATCGACACGGTTTCGGTCACTCCGGCGGACGCCCCGCACACACTCCGCATGATCGATTCGGCCGTGGTGACGTTTGGCGTCTTTCTCTCCGAGGTAGATCGCGAGACGATTCGCCGATTTCACACCTCGTTCGTGCAAGAAGGGCTGGGTCTCAAGTTTCAGAGTTACGGACGGCGTCCACTCCCGCACTACCCAACCTTTCGCGATTTGCTGATGGAAACCGATCGCTCGGGACGGCAGGCGAGCTACCTGGCCGACGAGTCGGCGTTTCGATTCGTCAAGTCCTTGCAGGTGCGCGACCGCATCATCCCAGTGGTGGGAGATCTTGCCGGAGACCACGCGTTGACCGCGATCGCAGCATTCTTGAATGAGCGCGACCTCACCGTCTCGGCGTTCTACACGTCCAACGTCGAGTTCTATCTGATGCGAAACAAGGGTTTCGCGCAATTCGCCGACAACGTGGCCCGACTCCCACTCGACGAGCGAAGCGTGTTCATTCGGAGTGTGTTTAACCGAACGTTCTGGTACACGCATCCCAGCTCGGTGCCGGGGTACGCGAGCGTGCAGCTCGTGCAGTCCATACGGGGCTTCACCAGTGCCATGAGCGGCGACGGGTACCGCTCGTACGAAGATCTTGTCATGGACGAGGCGTCGAGCGTCCGGCGCTAGATGCATCTCCACGCTATACCTGTGTGAGATTGTCTTCAATCGAGAGCAGTGATGGAATCACAACCGTTCTTCAATGATCTGATCGGCGTCATGGCCGTGATCACGATGATCCCGGTCTTCTTCATCTGGCTGGAACGCCGCACGAATTGGAAAGTGTTCAACATCCTGCCGGCCATCATCTGGATTTTCTTGACGCCGATCTTCCTGAGTAATCTCAACGTCATTCCCAGAGAGACCCCCATCTACACGACGTTCCGGTCGTTTGCGGTGCCGATGTTCATCGTGCTGATGCTGCTGGACATCAACATCCGGCAGGCCATCAAGGTTGCTTGGCGCGGTGCGGGAGTGCTGGTACTCGGCGCCATCGGCATCGTGATCGGAGCCGTGCTCTCGTTCTATCTGTTCCGGAGCGGCCTCCCCGAAAACACGTGGCGGGGCTATGGGGCGCTCGCGGGGAGCTGGATTGGCGGCACGGGGAATCTCGCGGCGGTCGCCGAGAGCCTCGACACGCCGAGCGAGATGGTAGGGATGGTGGTCTTGGTCGACAACTTCGTCTACCTGCTCTACTTCCCGCTCATCCTCACGTGTAAGCGCTGGGCCAAGAGCTTCAATCGGTTTACCGGCGTCTCGCAGGCGCAGATAGATCACATCGCCCAGCTCGATGCCCAGATCGAGAGGAAGCAGCACGAAGTACACTTTCGTGATGTGCTCGTCCTCATGGGGTTTGGGTTCACGTCGATCCTGGCCGCGAATCAGCTCGCTGGGGTATTGCCGGAGATCCCGCCAGTGTTCAATGAGGGGACGTGGGCGATCCTGTTGGTTACGACTATCGGCATCGTGCTGTCTGCAACACCGCTCAAGAACGTGCCGGGCACCGAGCCACTCGCCATGGGCCTCGTCTACATCTACATGACCATGCTTGGAGCGGGCGCGGACCTGCGCAGCATCGGCGGGGCCCAGTGGTTTCTCATCGCAGGGTTCGTGTGCATCACAGTGCATCTCGTGTTCATCGTCATCGGCGCCCGGCTCTTCCGACTCGACGTGAGCATGGCAGCGGTGGCGAGTGTGGCGGCGGTGGGTGGCGCAGCCTCAGCTCCGGTTGCCGCGGGCTACCACCGCGAGGAGTTGGTGCCGATCTCCATCATGTTGGCACTGATCGGCTATGCGCTGGGGAACTACCTGGGAGTGGCGACGGCGTACCTGTGTAACCTGCTGGTGTAAGTCTGCTCTTGCTCGCCGGATGACTCCTGCGTCGCCGCCCGTGGTCGCCGTGGCCGGCGGCTGTCCGCCTTCCAGCGCGTCACAAACACGGCGAGCGCCACGAGATATGCCGCCTCGAGCAACACGAAGCCGAGCACGAAGATGCCGAGGATGACATAGGCCTGTCTGAGCAGCACCTCCGGGATGGCCACGCCGGCACTCCAAAGCTCAGGCATCGCTCGTCTCCGTGTCGCTCAGGTCAGCGGTTCCCTCCGTCCGTCACCTTTCGTGTGCGGTCGGCTCGGGAAGGAAGTCTTCCATCACCCAGACCTCCTGCTGCTCCGTGCCCGCTCGGTAGGCGATACGCCGGCCGTCCGGATGAATGCGGAGCTGATTCAGCCGGGCATCCTGGATACCGACCCGATATGGCTCGCCACCTGCGGCGGCGACTGCCCACATTTGGAACGGTTGGTCAATGGCATCCGGAGTTCTCGTCACATAGACCAGGTGCGTGCCGTCGGGGGTCCAATTGAGGTCCCACGGCACGTACTGCTTCGCGGGCAGGCGAGCAACTTCGCGTTCGGGCCCACCAGCGGCCGACATCACGAAGATCCGTGGCACATTGGCCTTCGCGTCGGTCAGGCCAAACGCGATCGAGTCCCCGGTGGGCGACGCGGCCACCATGTACAGCAATTGCTCATGCATGTCCCAACGTCCCAGCTCGGTGATTCGGCCACTGGCGACGTCCTGCTTCAGGATTCGATCCCGGCTCTCTGACCAAGATCGCTCCACATACACGACGGACGTTCCGCTACGCAGCCAGACGGGCGACATGACGGCTCCTCCCGAGGGCCACTCCGCGATCCTGCGTGTCGCCCCTGTCTGTACGTCCACCACGTGGATCCCCGAATTCGACCGCCGGTCGGTGCCGGCGGTGAGCAGTAAGCGGCCGTCCGGTGACCACCGGAGACCTTGAAAGGTGCTCATGTCCGACGCGACCGTTCGCTCGTCGCCCGTCGCGAGCGAGCGGATCACAATCACGCTGCCCGTGCCCATCGGCCCCGGCCCCTGGCGGGAGACGTAGGCCAGGTATTGGCCGTCCGGAGACCACTCTGGGGTCGAGTTGGAGCCGAGGAATCGTTGGGAAGCCGCGGTCGGCGGCGTGAGCACGCGTCCCGATGAGACGTCGATGCTCGCCACGTACACGTCGCCCGAGCCCACGTCAATGCTGTAGAAGAACGCGCCGTCCCGCGTGAACCCCATGCCGTTCGCCCGCCACAGGTCGGACTTCACCAGGACGGGCTTCCCGGCCGGTCTCCCGTCTTCCACGGGGACCAGCCAGGCCGCCAACGTGCCCGTCCGGTTGCTCGCGAAGAGGATGGTGGCGCCGTCGGGCGACCAGCCGAGCACCACATCGCTGGCCGGATGCTCCACCAATGCCCGGCGGCGACCCCCATCCACCGGAACGACGTAGACGTCCAGCTGCGGCGTGTCGCCGTCGGCACGATCGTCGAAGACGACGAACCTGCCGTCCGGCGAGAACGTGGCGCGCAGCGGGGCTCTTTTATCGATGGGCGTCGTCACCGGTCTGAACGCGCCCCCTGCCGCAGGGACCACCCCGAGCCGATTGACTCCCACAGTGTCTACAATCCGTACCAGGATGTGTTGGCCGTCCGGGGACCAATCGTACGGCTGGACCCACTCCCGTGACGGTCCAACCACGACGCGGGCCTCACCACCATCGAACCGGATGACACGGATCTCCCACTCCAGGCTTTCATTCAGCCATGTGTACGCGATGTGCTGCCCGTCCCGTGCGACCACCGAAAAGAGCGCCATCTCTGAGGACTCCATCCAGGGACCCTTGTTGGTGAGGCGGCGCGACTCTCCCGTGGTGAGGTCACGAATGGCCAAGTCTCCGGTCGTCTCGTCGCGGAAGGACAGGAAGCTTCCGTCCGGGGACGGGGAGCCAGTGGCGTCGACTGCCGCACCAGCCCACACTCGGCGGGTCACGATGCGGGACGTGTCGATTTGCAGCACGGCTCCGGACGGGCTCGTGAGGCCCAGCTCCGGGCCGATGTACTCGCGCTGTGTCCATCCTGCAATCAAGAGGACTGCCAATCCCAGAAAAGCTGCAGCGGTCTTCATGGCGGACTCCCTCGTCATGGCACGTGACCCCTCAGTCGAAATGCGCCGTTCAAGACGCGAAGGAGCGAGGGTCGTGCCACCACCGTGTGCTCCCTCCATGTGCTGATGCGGCAAACACTTGTCTCCCGTGCGTCGCGCGATTCGAGCGCACGAGCGTAACGGTGCGTGACGATCTCTCGGAATGGAGCATTACACCTCGGACTCTCCACGAGATGGTCGTTGTGGCAGGCGTACACGCATCGTCGTGCCGCAGGGCTGTCGAGGCTCCACCTCGATGTCGCCGCCGTGCGCTGCCGCGATCCGCTGCGCAACCGCGAGACCGAGACCCGTGCCATCGGCCTTGGTGGAGAAGAAGGGCTCGAAGAGTCGCTCCAGTGCGTCGGCCGAGAAGCCTGAACCTGAGTCCCACACCGAGACCACAATGGAACCGGCATTCCGCGCCACGGATACGCCGGCGTGCCCGCCAGCGTCCAGTGCCTGGGCCGCGTTCATGAGCAGGTTCAAGAACAGCTGCTCCAGCGCCGCAGCGTCCCCCTCCACCAGCAACGCCGTCATACCATCCGAAAGTCGCTCGAGCGTTGCACCGCGTTCGGCAAACTCGGGCTGCGCGCTCTCCATGGCTGCCGCGAGGGGCTTGCGCAGATCGACGGCACCCCGTTCGATCTTGCCGCTCCGCGCAACCTGGAGTGCGCCCGTCACGGTAGCGGCGAGCCGCTCGATCGAGCGGAGCGTCCGCTCGATCAGCCGTTGTGAGTCCGGATCGGTGCTGTGCTCCGTGGCACGTTGGAGATCAAGCCGCACTGCGCTGAGGGGGTTCCGAATCTCGTGTGCCAACGAGGCTGCGAACTCCCCGACGGCCGCGAGCGATTCCCGTTGTGCCAATCTGCGAAGCGTCTGCTGCAGGCTGTCGGTCATCTGATTGAACGCGTGAGCGACGCGGGCGATTTCCTCACCGCCGTTCTCCTCCACACGCCGGTCCAGGTTCCCCGCGGCAACGGCATCGGCCGCCACGGCGAGGCCCGAGAGTGATCGTGTCACCCGTTGCGTGAGCAACGTGACGAGTACCAGCACCGCCCCGGCAACTACCACGAGTGCAATGGTCCCCCGACTCGCAGCCTCGCGAAACGGCTCGCTGAAGGGGTCTACCGGTGCCGCGAGCACGAGATCGAGAGGCGGTTCCTCGAGCCTCCGGCGCGCCGTGACCCAGGTGCCGTCCATCCACGGGAAGCGCGATCGGGAGAACAGACTTTGATCGATCGTGAGCGGCAGGAGTGCGGCGCCGGTCGCACCTTCGAACACCGCCAGCACCGAGCCGCCCACGCTGGACCAGCCCGGGGCGCTGGGCAGGAGGCTCAAGAGACGGATCTGTGCGTGAAGCGTGCCGAGCTGCTCAGCTGATCCCGGCGCATGGACGACGAGCGAAACCGGCACGCTGCCCGACACGGGCGGTGGTGTGGTCCGCTCGACCTCAGGATGGGTGAGGAGCCGCGCGACGAGTGTTCCGTCGGCGTCCCTCACCTCGATCTCCTCAACGTCGTCGTAGTTGCGAGCGACACGCTGCCAGAGTGCCTCGATCGCCTGCCGTTGGATACCGCTGCCACCCGCGGCGAGCGCCGCTTGCACGTCAGCATGTTCTCCAAGATCGAGCAGGCGCGAGCGCAACCGCGTCCATCGGATACTGCTCTCACGTGCGACCTGCTCGAGACTGCTGTCCAGCCGCGAGCGCAAGAACGCCTCCCCGGATCGTTCCGTCGTGCGGGTGAGCCAGAGCCCCACGAGCGCCAGCGGCAGGATGGCGCCGAGGAGGACAACCAACATGAATCGGGTGCGCAACCGCAGCCTGCGAGGCACGAGTTCTCCTACTCCAACCCGTATTTCTCGATGAGCCGATTGAGTCGCGGGCGCGAGACACCGAGGACGTGGGCCGCCCGGCTCTTGTGCCCGCCGGTCACTTCGAGAATGCGCACTACGTGGCGCCGCTCCACCTCATCGAGACTCAAGAGCTCGGGCGACGGCTCGGCCGCCTCACCCAGCGCCAAGTGCTCGGGGCGAATCACGTCACCGGTCGCGAGAACCACCGCGCGCGTCAGCGCGTTCTCCAGTTCCCGCACGTTTCCGGGCCACTCGTGGAGGAGCAGCGCCTTCAGTGCCTCCGCAGACAGCACGGGAGTCGGGCGGTGGAGATCTTCGGCGGTCATGGCCACGAGGTGCTCGGCGAGGAGCGGGAGATCGCCCAACCGATCCCTGAGCGGCGGCACGCAGATTTCGACGATGCGGAGGCGATAATACAGGTCTTCGCGAAACTTGCCAGCGGCGATGAGCTCCTCGAGCCTCCGATGGGTCGCGGCGATGACCCGCGCATTGGTCCGCTCCGGCGCTTCGCTGCCGACCGGGTAGAACTCGTGATCCTCCAGCACGCGCAGGAGCTTCGACTGAAACTCGAGCGACGTGTCGCCGATCTCGTCAAGGAAGATCGAACCGCGTCCGGCAAGCGCGAACCGCCCACGCCGGTCGGCGACTGCTCCCGTGAACGCGCCACGCTTGTGGCCGAACAGCTCCGATTCGAGCAGCGTGGACGGCAACGCCGTGCAGTTGACCGGCACGAACGGTTCCTCGGCGTCGGGCGAGTTGAAGTGGATCGCGCGCGCGATCAACTCCTTCCCTGTCCCGGTCTCACCTCGGATGAGCACGGTGGTGCGGTTCACGACGAGTTGGCCCACCAGCTTGTAGATGGCAATCATGCGTGCATCGCGCCCCACGAGCTGCCCGAGATCGTAACGGTCGGTATCATCTTCGACCGCACGCTTCGCGCGCTCGCGGGTGCGGCGGTCGTCATCGAGGCGCGCCAGCACGCTCCGCAGCTCGTAGATATCGAGCGGCTTTGAGAGGAAGTCGAACGCGCCTTCCCGCATGGCGGAGACGACGGTGGGCATGTCGTCGTACGCGGTCATGAGGATCACGTCGGCCGACGGTGCGCGCTCACGCAGCACCTTGAGCAGCTCGATGCCGGAGAGACCCGGCATGCGCACGTCAGACACGACGACGTCGGGTTGCACCTCTGCAAGGCTGGCAAGTGCCGCCTCAGCGTTCTCGGCAGTGTGCACTTCGGTGGAGTCACCCGCGAGCGCCTCTGCGAGCGATGTGCGGATAGTCTCGTCGTCGTCGACTACGAGAATGCGGATCGCCATACGACAATCCGTGGGTGGTTAGGAGCGCCCGACCCTGTGTCCCGCCTCAAGTATGCCGCCGCCGACCAGCGGCGGCCAGTCTACCGTATGGCAGCCTTGATACCAGAGACTTGGCCCTGCCCTAAGCATCAGTAGGCCAACGTCTTACACGGAGGGCCAATGGGACCATTCCTCTTGTGTCCGTAACGATCCGTTACATCGCACCGTAATGGAATGGAGTTCAGTTGGCCGGTGCGGGGGAAGCTCACGATCCGTCGTTCCCCGATGCGAGCTTTGAGCTCGCGCACAGGTTTCACAGCCTTCGCCGGAAGAGCAGCTACGCGGCCAGCGGTGTGGGATCGATGTAGATCAGATACTCGCGGATCTTGTCTCCCCGCATCTTGAAGCAGTTCATGAATGGGAGGGTCACCGTCGAGCCGTCGTGTCGCTCGTAGTGCACTTGCCCCTCAACGAACACGGTTTCCCCTGCCACCCACCTCCCTTCCAACGTGTGGCTCAGCCCCTTGAACATGGAGAAGAATCCGGCAACAGCTTCCCGGATGGCCGGCTTTCCATCGGTCGGAGGGTTGCTGCCGTACCGGAACACCGCGTCATCAGTGACGAAGGACACGAACGTGTCGGGATCCATCGCGTCGATAGACGCGAACAGGTCGTCGATCCATGCGGGTTCACTCATTGCCATCCGTGACTCCTAGAGTGCGTTACGGTGACGGCTGCCGGCGATGGTCGCAGAACCTAGCGACACCGCTGGCGATTCGCCAACACCGCTTCGTCGGCGCCCTGGTCGGGACGACCAGACAGGTCACAGAATGCCGCCCGTCCGCAACCCAACGCCCATCACCACGAACAGCACACTCAGGATGGTCACTGCGATGATGTGCCACGCCAGGGTGGTGAGCTTGGCGGCGTCGAGCGACGGCAGGAGCCGCAGCCGGGCGTGCATGGCGAGCGCGAGTGTCGCCGCGAGTAGCATGAGCTTGACGCAGATGTAGGTCGAGACGAAGGAGTCGAACGCAAACCACGAGCTGAACTCGGGCAGTCGACGGAACGCGAGCCACACACCGGTCACGACCTGAAGGACGAGGGCCGGAATGCCCAAACGTTCGAACCCGCCCTCGAACTCTTCCACAATTCTCGGGTCGCGCGCGCGCAGCGCACGCGGAAGTACCGTGAGTGACAGCACCAGGTGCCCACCGGTCCAGATGGTGGCCCCCAACACATGTACCAGAATCAAAAGCGTCTGCAGCATTGGGATTCGGCGGTCCTAGCTCGCGATCTCGCGCTCGAGCGCCTCGGCGAGCGCCACGTACTTGGCATGAACGGACGCTCGAACGGCTTCGGGTTCCACCTGATCAAAGGCCTCGATCACCGAGTCGTGCTTTCCGCGCGGGATCGCCTGCTCGGCCATGGGAAAGAGGATCTGGTCCTCTTTCGCAATGTGCTGGCGCAAGAGCGCAGCATACCCTCGTGCGGCAGTTGCCACCTGGGACACGGCAGCGGTGTCGCCACGTTCCCAGCGCTGAGCTGCTTCACGGATTGCCCGCGTGTACGCACGCGCTTGCTCGTGTTCCGACAGCATCACGGCGATCGGCCCGGCCTCGCGCGGTACGCCGGCCGCGGCCATGGCTTCGAACAAAACGCCTTCTTCTTTGTGATGATGGGATCCGTCCGCAAAATCCTTGATGAAGTCCGCCGCCTCGAGGAACATCCCAGGACGGACTGCCTCTCCGCGCTCCGCCTTAGCCACCGCCGCCTCGAGCACGCTCAGCACTCGCTCGATCACACGGTGCTCATCCATCAGGATCTTTGTCGCTTTCATGACATCACCCCCGTTGAGGCCCGACTTCTCGGAACCGACGCCCGTGGCTCACACACGGCTGCGAAAGAGTCGCAGGCCAATCAGGCCGGGAACGACGCCCCACGCTGCAAGCGAGAGCGCTGCGAGCGCTGCGGTGCCGACGCCTCCCAATCGCCCGACCAGCCCCACACCGATCGGGCCCAAGAGACTCAAGTCCGGATCGAGGACGCTCATCACGCCGACGCGAAATGCCTCGATCGGGTTCACGAACGTCCACACCATGAGCACACGCTGCGGCATCCCCCACCGAATCGACACCACCATCACCCCGAGCGTGCCCAGCGCGATCAGCAGAAACCACAGGACCACACCGAACGTGAGTGCGCGGGCGCGGGACGCTGCCACCGACGACAGCAGGAGCCCCACCCCAACGAAAGCGAGTGCCAGCAGGAGCACGAATCCGTAGGCGACCACCACCAACGCCGGGGGGACGCCTCGCATCACCGCGACCGCGCCCGCTGCGCCGAACCCGATCGTCAGCGCGAGCATCATCGCCACGTTGAGGCCGCCCCACTTGCCGACGTACACCTCGTTAAACGAAACGGGCTGCGCCAGCAGGTACTCCAGGACCCCGCTCTCCCGCTCATCCGCGATGCTTGCTGCCGACGGGAACAGGGCCATGAGGGGCACCAGAAACAGGGCAAGGTGCACCAACCCTGCAAATGCCTTGGCAAAGCCCCGATACCCGTAGATCATCGTGTTGCCCATGCCGAACGCGGCCAGCAGTACGCCGGCAACGAGGAACAGCCCCGCATACACAATGAACCACCGCGCGTGCAGAGCGGACGCGAGCTCGCGCCTCACGAACAGGGTCGCTCGCGCGCCAGTCATTCGGCGGCCTGTTGGGTGGCGAGCAGCTGCTCCATGAGATCGTGCAGCGACGGTGCCTCGGTCCAAAAGTCTTCTACCGAGACGCCGCTGCTTCTGAGCTCACCGAGTAGATTTGCCCGCCGACTGCGCTCGATCCTCACGCCGAACGCGGATCCATTACGGAGCACCGGGGTGGTCGCATGCTCTGCAGCAACGCGGCGCTCGACCTCGTCGCGTCGATCTGGCGGCACCTGAATCCACAGGGTGACGTCTGCACCCACAGCGTCCCACAGCTCCTTGATGCGCCCGGCGAACGCGATGCGTCCTTCGTGCAACACGAGTAACCGATCGGCCACGGCCTCGACGTCCGCCAGGCGGTGCGTTGCGAGCAAGACCGTCCGATCCGCTGCGCGAGATCGGAGGACACGCAGGAATTCCCGCCGCGCGGGCGCATCCAGATTCGCAGTCGGCTCATCGAGCAGCAGTAGATCGACGTGTGCGCCCAGAGCCAGACCGAGTAGCGTCTTCTGGAGCATCCCCCCACTCAGGGTCCGGACGTGCTTGTCACCGTGCGTGTTCACGGAAAGACCGAGCTCTGCGAGCTGCGCGTGGACCGCCGACGGGTCGATACCTCGAAGCCGACAGAAGAAGGCAATGATGTCTCGCAGGGTCCCGTCGAAGTGCGGGGGGCGTTGCGGCACGTACCCGATGACCCGTCGTGCCGCGAGACCGTTCTTTCGGACATCATGTCCCGCGACGTCGAGGTCACCGGAAAAGCCCGTGAGGCCCAGGAGACAGCGGATGAGCGTCGTCTTGCCAGCGCCGTTCAGTCCCAGCACGGCAACCCGCTCGCCCGAGCGCACCTCGAGATCCACGCCGCGCAGCACCGCTGCACCGCCGTACTGCTTGACCAGATCCCTCGCGCGAATCATGCCCAGCTGCCGAGTGGACGCCCGAGCCACAGTGCGACACCCGCGGCGCCAACGGCAACGCCAACGAGCAAGAACGCAGTGACAGGTGAGCGCGCTGCAGCTCCCTCAGCCCCTGAGATCAACTCCGGCGCCTGTATCCGCGGGGCCGAATCGATGACGACGGCTTCCGGTCTGAGCAGCGGGAACACGCGACTCAGCACATCGAGCGACGCAGCCGCGGGACTCAGGCTGAACACGCGGAGCGGCTCGTGCTTCGCCAGCAGGTCGTCAGAGAGTCGCTCGAACACATATGGGGTATCTCCCCGGTCGTCTCCATCCGAGTCAAACCCCTCGTAGTCGCTCCAGTAGTTGCCCACCCACCGATTGCCCAGTGCCGTGCCCCCGCCGGTCACCGCCACCGGCGTCACGTTATCGATGAAGTGGTTCTTCTCGAACCTGTTCCGAGCCACCGAGGGGAGCATCGAGACGCCGATGTCGTTGTACGCCACCACATTGTCGGCGAACACGTTGACCGATCGATGGCTCGAGGGCGAGTTGTCGATCGAAATACCCACGGCGTTCTTCACCATCACGTTGCCCATCGCCCGGATGTCATCCGAGTCCTTGAATCCGAGCCCCCGGCCGGCCGTTCCGCGAGCGTTGGCAAACACGTTTTCCCGAAACGTGATGCCGGTCGAGTACATGATGAACGCACCGACGTCGTTCGCCTCAAATCGATTGCCCTCGAAGACGTTGCCGTGGGAGTACATGTAGTGGAGGCCGTAGCGGCTCTCCCTAACGACGTTGTCGCTCGCGTGCGTCGAGTCGGAAAACCAGATCACGACATCGCGTGACTGCCACACCGTGTTGCCCGAGATGGTTCCTCCAGGGCTGTACCACAGCCGAATCCCGTCACCGCGAAGCGGAATGGGAATCGGCTTGCCTTCGATCTCGTTGTCCGCAATCACGGCGTCGGGACAGTTCTTGAGGTAGATCCCGAACAACACGTCTTCGAACCGGTTACCAGCGATGCGAAGGTCGGCGGCGTCTTCTGCCAGTAGTCCCGCGTCTTCCGTCGATTGGACAGCTCCCGAACCGCGGATGGTAAACCCCTCGATCGTCGCACCCGCAAGAACGGTGAGCACGATCCCTCGACCACCACCGTCGATGATGGCGCCGTCGTGGCCGAGCAGTACGACCGGACGCTCAATCACGGGATGCTCCCGATAGACACCTGCCTTCACGATGATGGTGTCTCCCGAATTGGCCGCACGAAGCGCCTCGGTGATGGACGCGTAGTCTCCGCCCAACCCGACGGTGAGCGTGGCCTGTGCTGCAACGAGCATCGAGGCCAGGTTCACGCGGTGCCCTTTCGCCTCGCACGACGCCACTCGTAGACCACGATTAGCGGTCCCATCAACCCGGCGATCCCCATCAGGATGGCTCCTGCCGCCGGCCAGCTCCCCACCGAAAACTGGGCAACACTCGTCGGTCCGATGAAGTTGGGGGTGAACGGATCGATGTTGAGCGGTGCCGTCGGGTCCAGGTTGTTGCCGAAGTCATACAGCCACTTCTGAAACACGTACAGCATCACCACCCCGAACAGCACGAAGTCCATCCACCCGAGCGCGGCGATCGCCATCCGGCCGACCAATGCCGTCAAGAGGGCAAAGCCGAAGAACCGCAGAATGAAGAAGGGGATGAATCGGAACTCCGGGAACTCGTCCGCGTGGATCTCCTGCATCCCGATGTAGTGATTGAGGACATTTACCTCACCGACTTGGCCCTTCACCGTGTGCGGGTAGATATGCACGGCGAGGCCATCCGGGTACTGCGGTGCGTGAAGCGTGATGGTCCAGGTTGGCAGGAAGACCGCCGGCAGCAGCGCGAGCGTTGCCACCACCATCAGCACGCGGCTCTTGGTGGATAGCTGTCCCTGAAAGAAATCCGTGAGTTTGTCCATCGGTGCCGCCCGTGATCGACCGGTTGATGGTGGATCCCCCTCCGCCCGCCCCGAAAGGGGAGGAAGCTGGACGGACGGAGGGAAGAATGGTCGGCCGCGTTACCGCGGCTCGACCAACAGATAGCCTACCATCTCCAGGTGCAGCGCAGAGCAGAATTCGGTGCAGTAGTACGGATACACCCCGGCTTCGTCTGCAACGAATGAAACCGTCTGCGACTCCCCAGGCTCGAGACTCAGGTTGATGTTGTACTTGGCAATCCCGAAGCCGTGCGTCGCGTCACGCACCTGATTCTCGATACTCGTGATGTGGACCGTGACGCGATCACCTTCGCGTACGCGGATATACTCGGGGTTGAAATGACTCCGCATGGCCGTCATGTAGACGTCCACCTGGTTGCCGCGGCGCTCGGTCCGCTCCTGCCCGGCCAGGACCTTGTCGTCCGTGGCACTCATCGTGGCCGGCGAGTACCCGACCTCCGGGTAGTACAGCTGCGGCTGCAGTTTGTCGGCCTTGATGATCTGTGCGTAGTGCGGCTCGCCGATCCCAATCGGCATGTCATAGAGCAGCTCCATCTCCTGCCCCTCGATGTCGACCAACTGGAAGTTCTGTGGATGCAGCGGGCCAACCGGATTGAAGCGGTCGATCGACCACTTGTTCATCGCCACGAGGTATTTCCCGTCCGGCGATTTCGTATCGCCTTCCGCAGTCGCGATATGGCCGACGTTGTAGTGCACATCGATCTTGTCAACCACCGCCAGCGGATCCAGGCTCCACTTCGTGACCTGCGTCTCGAGGAAGATGCTGGTATACGCGTTCCCATCGTTATCGAACTGCGTGTGCAGTGGTCCCAGCCCAACTTCCAGTTGCCCGTCGATCGTGGACGCAAAGTCGAGAATGGGCACGCCGTACGTGTCCGTGCCGGAGAACTCGCCGTTCTCGATGAGCGTCTGAATCTTCTGCCACGAGTAGACGGTGACGTTCGGATCGAGCTTGCCGGACACGACGATGAACTGGCCGTCCGGCGTTACATCGGCCCCGTGCGGGCTCTTGGGCTCCGGAATCAGATAGAGGATCCCTTCCTCGACCGCCGTCTCGATCGGGATCACGCGGTTGCCGCGCGCCATCCGGGTCATGCCACGCGTCGCGGCAACTTCAGCGGCCTTCTGCCAGTTGATGACATGCATGTAGTCCATGTCATTCTGTGACGCGCCCGCCTCAAACGCGGGATTCCCGTCCTCGATACCGCCGGTGGCCATTTCGGTGTTGAACGAGTTGAGGAAGGCCCAGCCGAACGACGGTCCCTTCCCAGCATCGGAAAGGTCATGCCAGTAGGGTGGAAGCTCGATGGAGAAGGACGCACTCTCGTCGATGCGCCCGCGTTCACGGTCGAACTTCCAGAGCGTGACCAGACCGCGGTAGTCCTCCTGATAGCGGTCGGTGTCGGCATAATCGGTCCACAGCGGAACCGCATACTGCGCAGCCTCGATCACGTACTCCGTGTTGGGTGTCACGAAGGCACCGCCGTGATTGGTGCCCATGTTCTCGTTCTTCACGATCTGCTTGGTCTCGAAATCCCGGAGATCGATGACGGCAATGCGCGGATTGGCCTTGTCGTTGATGAACAGGAACTCACCGTCGTAGTCGGCGTCGGTTTCGGAGAGCGCCGGATGATGCGTGTCGCCCCACGTGATCTCATGACCGGCCATCGTGGCGCTTTCCATGAGATCCTTGTGCTCTTCGGCGCCGTACCCGAAGCCCTGCCAGGGTTCGGGCGTGAACGCGGCGATCACCTTAAGGAGCCGCATTGACGGCACACCGATGACCAGGACCTGTCCCGAATGGCCGCCGGAGCCGAACATGAGGTATTCATCGAGTTGCCCCGTCGGCTGATACGTCTTGACGGCGGCCAAGATGTCGGCATCCGACAGCCCGCGCGCGCTGGCAACTGCCCCAATGTCTGCGCTGCCGCCGCCACCCGCACATGAGCCCAGCCCCGCGGTTGCAACGAGCGCCGCAACTGCTGCAACACCTAAGCCCCAGGCAAATTTGGATTTACGCATTCTTCTGCTCCTTGAGATTGATCGTCAAACCTTGCATCAGAGAATCAAATCATATTATCATGTGATTATCGATAATATAGAGGCCATCTTTGCAACGGCAAGGGGCAACTCAAGGATTCGCCAGGATGCTCTCCGGTACCGCACAGTACGCCCTCCGGGCGGTCGTGCAGTTAGCACGGGGCTACCCAACCCCACCTCTGCGAGCGGACGATCTCGCGGAGGCGGTGGACGTTCCCCGCAACTATCTCGGCAAGATCCTCCATCAGCTGGTGCGCGGCGGGATCCTCTCATCCTCACGGGGCAAACACGGCGGCTTCACGCTGTCGGTCGCGCCGGAGGAGATCACGATGCTGGACATCGTATCGCTGTTCGACGACGTCGGCGAGCAACGGAGTTGCCTGTTCGGACGCACGGAGTGCGACGATGCGGATCCCTGTCCCGCGCATGACCGCTGGCGTGCCACGGCCGAACAGCTGTCTTCGTTCTTCCGAGATACGACCATTGCCGACGTGCTTCGGGACAACGCAAGCCTCACGGACACGTAACTCCAGTCGACCATTGAGTAACGTCACGACTCAGCCGCCTCCCGGCGCACTAACGGCGCACTAGTCGATCTCTCAGATTGGGCTTAGCTTAGCGCAACCCAACTCTTGCGGAGCGGAGGTTCGTCGATGCGACCGTTCACACTCGGCATCACCACACTTGTACAGGGCATCTACACGCTGGTGTTTTTCGTCGTGTTGTTCGACGTGGCGTCGCCGACGTTCGACCTGGACAGGTTTCCGGACTGGACCGGAATCGAGCTTGTGATTGGTCTCGTCGTGGCCTTCGTTGCATCGGTGGCGCTCGGAGTGGTCATGCACACGATATCGAGAGCGCTGTTCCACAGCATCAAGCGGAGTTGGTCACTGCGAGTGCTTACCAGCTCGACGGTGCGGCGGCGGTTCGCCGAGCTTCGGAACCTCAATGAGTTCCCTGGTGGTCCGAAGTACAGCGACGTGCTCGATGAGACCACGCCGAGGCGCGAGCGGGTCGCAGGAGCGTTCACGCACTCCATCGAATACCGTCTGATGACGCGCGCGACCGGCGTGTACCGCACAATCCAGGTGTATCGCGAGCAGTACCGCCTGGCGCGAGGATTCATCATTCCGTCCGCGGCGTTTGCGATCGTGCTTCCGCTGTGGGGGCCGGTGGCCGCACTCGACGGCGCGGGCGCAATCGGCCCGTTCCCCATCATTCGCACGCAGCTCTTCCTGCTCGGCGTTCTCGCGGCTGCGGTTTGTTTCGTGGCGTTCCGTGAGCGGTCCTACCGCTACGCCGCTGCCAAGATCCTCGCATTTGTAACCTTGGAAGCGGGGCGCCGCACGGAGTAGCGTTCTTTCCCAGAACACGTCTCGTGCGATACTTTTTCCGTCCCGCGACTCTCCAATTCTGGGGCGAGAGGTCGTGCATGGACACCGAAGCCAAACGCGGATTCACGTTGATCGAGCTGCTGATCGTCGTAGTGATCATCGGCATTCTTGCGACTATTGCCATCCCGAAGTTCGGGGCGAGCAAGGAAAAGGCGATGCTGACGGCGATGAAGTCCGATTTGCGGAACCTCGCCACCCAAGAGGAGAGCTACTCGATCCAAAACAGCCAGTATACGACCACCTTTCCGGCTACATTGTACACGGTGACGACCGGTGTTACCGGACCCACCATTACGCTCTCGGCAAACGGCTGGACCGCCTACGTGGGTCACACCATATCGCCCAAAACGTGTGCGATTTTTGCGGGGACCACACCCCTCGCACCTGCCGTGGACGAGGGTGTCCCGAGGGTCACTCCGTGAGGCGCTGACAGGTGAAGAGCACCAACAAGCCCCGCAGGTCTCAGCGAGCTGCGGGGCTTGTTGGTGTCACTGTCAGCCGTCAGCTGTCGGCCGCTGCAGGGACATGAGAGGTCGGTAACTTTCGCTCGACCCCTTCCGCGGCATTGTTCCGACAGCTACGTTCTCCCGCCTCTGCAACGACGGTCCTTGGCGGCGAGGTGCAATATGCCAGCGCTCGGGCGATACGGGTTCTCTCTCATTGAGCTCTTGATCACAATGGCGATCATCGGCATCCTCGCGACCATTGCGATCCCACGATTCGGGGCGAGCAAGGAAAAGGCGCTCCTGACCGCGATGAAGTCGGATCTCAGAAACCTCGCGACACAGGAAGAGGCCTACTCGATCCAGAATTTTGCCTATACGACGAGCTTTCCCGCGACCCTTCATACCGTGTCAACAGGCGTGGCCGGTCCCACGATTACGCTGACCCCCAACGGATGGACCGCCTATGTGGGTCACTCCGGCACGTCCAAGACCTGCGCGATCTTTGCGGGGACAACGCCGCTCGCGCCCGCGGTAGACGAAGGCGTTCCGCGGTGCACTCCGTAGGCGCTTGCCGGCGAAGTCGCAGCAAACGAGCCCCGCAGTTCTCATTGAGCTGCGGGGTTCTTCGCTAACGGCCAACTGCTGAGGCTGACGGCTGAGGCTGCTACGGCGGTGCCAACCTCGCGAACCGCCGCGCCGAGCCAGGAAAGTCGACACCCATCGCGAACCCCGCGGACAGTCCGAACACCAGCGCAGCCAGAATCACGCTGAGATCCCACCACGGAGCGAACTCCGGTGTCGCCGTGGACGGGATGGTCATGAGCACGCCTCCCACGCCAAACGACAGAATCGCCAACCACTGATAGATTCTGAGTCCCCCAATCAGCATCGTCTGCGGCTCACCCCTATACGACTCCTCCACGAAGCGTGCGACGCCCACGAGCAGCAGATAAGTCCCGGCAATGAGCGAGAACGCCACGCCCAGCCACCAGAGACGCAGCAGCAGCACGCCAATCACTACGTTGCCGAGGATCGAATACAGCGGCGTCGGATGGAGCGGCACGTTCTCGAGCCCACCGAGTGTCACCACTCGCGACTTCTCGCGCCAATACCGAACGCCCACCGATTCAGACGTCGCAAACCCATGGCAGCATCCCTGCACCAGGCATCGCAGCCTGCCAATCGCCTGGACCCAGGGTGCTTCCACGGCAATCACAGCGAGAAGCAGCATGGTGTTCCCGGTTACGGCACCCACAACGAGGGCCCCACCGATCCCACCAATCACACTGCCGTAGTATCCGAACGGCCGCGATAGCTTAGGTGAGCCTTCCAGCTTCTGTGCCCAGAGCCCCGCGCCTATCAGCCCGGCGAAGTGCACGAGGACGAGTTGCCAAAACACCGCGGGGCCCGCGAGCGTGGCAGCGATTGTGAACCCCACGGCGCCGCCGAGGCCGGCGTAGGCACCGTGATTGATGACTCGAACGCCACCGACCTGCCACTCGCGCCACGAATTGGCGACCACCTCGGCGAATCGGCGCAGCGTGTTCCAGATCACCGAGTACCGTCGCAGAACCAGATAGACCACGACGGCCGCAACGATGTCCGCCAGCGCATGCATTCCAGTCGTCACACAGCTTATCGTGATGAAGATCGCCCAGATCCACACGGCGGCGCCCGTTCGGTTGGAGCGCGACGTCCACGCCTCTGCCGCGATGAAGCTCCAGATCACGTGAAAGGCCGGGAACGCCGCCACCGTATGCGACATCGATCGCTCGAACATGAGTGCATGCCCAAGAAACGACTGTGGCTCGAACGGCCGCGGAGGCGCGACAACGGGCACGGTGAGATAGAGGAGGGTGACGACCACCGTCGCGATCAAGCCAGTCACTGCCAGGTGTCGAAGTGCCTTGCGCGTTGCCGCGGCGATCACTGCACCCACCACGAGTACGTAGACGCTGCCGTAGATCGCCTCAGTCCACTCGAGCACCGGCCATGTTCGCTCGAACGGTAGGTAGGCCTCGATCACGTCGCTCGGGATCCCAAGTCGGTACACAGCCTCGAACGCAACTGACCACGGCACGATCACCAGTAGGAAAACGGACAGGCGGTCCCAGCCGGTCGGCGCGTCGTTCGACGCGGGCGGCAGTGCGATCAGTGGTTTCTGCCTCGTGCTCTCTCCAAACCGCCGCCGCAACTCATGGTGCTCATGCCCGAGTGCCAGTGCCGCACAACCCAGCGCCACCGAGGGGGTAACCAGCCAGATTCCACTCGGCGACTCGAACCACGTGGCAATCCCCAAACACAACAGGACGAAGCCCACGTAGATCGGATGCCGCGTGAGGCGGTACACACCCCGCGAGACGTACACGGGTGGCGGGTAGGGACTCATCGGGAGCCCGCGCCCGTACAGCCAGAGCGCACCGACACCACCGACCATTAGGCACACGCCGACTGCCGCTACGATTCCTCCGGCCCACGAGTATGGCAGCACCGGCAGTGGAACTACGTCCTCCGTGCCCACAGCCCACGCGACGAGCAGAGCCGGAATCACGAGCGCAAAGAAGATTCCGTACAACCCCTTGCCAATCGCCCGAGAGAACGTGCTCGTCACCATCGGACCACCTCATGTAGCGCCCATCCGGTACTACTTCCGCTCACCTTCTGGAGCGTCCCGCGCGCAATCCACTTGGACTCGTGTGCTCGCCGCCAACGCGGGACCAACGACGCAGCGGCCCGCAGCGAACGCAACGCGGTGTTGGATAGACTCCCGGAGCGAATCATGCGATCTTCTTCCATGGCGAGACGTACTTCATCGTCGAGCGACACCGACTGGTCCGTCACCACTGCGCCCTGTCTTTCTGTGCCATTCAGGAACGCCCAGGTGCGAGACAGGCCACCGCGCCAGTCGATCCAGATCAAGTAGTCGTCTGAGGAGAGGAACCGGCCCCAGCGGAGCTCATTGAACGGGAGCCGCCACGGCTTCACAGTCATGACTAACCGTTCGGCATAGCCGAGGCCGCGCACCGTGCGGTCGGCAATCCGGACCGTGGCATCGGCACGGGGACTCAGGCAGTGCCAATGAACACGGCCTGCCTCATTGTCGAGCAGCGTGCGTTCAATGCTGTCTGCCTGCCGCACCCATGTTCCCTGGATTCCCAGCCGAGCGGTGGACCACCGCACCACATCACTGTGGTCGCTCGTGGGAGCCGGCCCGGGTCGTAGCGCATATCGGTCGCTCGGGGCACCGTTCACCGGTCGCAGGAGTACTGCGCCGTAACGGAGATGGAGGACACCCCACTCGAGTGACGCCCAATAGAGCACAACGGCGTCGCCGGCGCCGGTCACGCAATCGAGGTACCACTTCGTAAGGCGGAACATTGCCGACAATTCCATCCGTCAATGGGTGACTGCATGCCACTGCCGGCCACTGCTACGTCCAAGCTACCCGTGGCTGTCTCAAGTTCAACGGGGAACGTCAAGTACGCGTCAAGCCAGCCGATAACCGCTGCCTCCCAATCGCTTAGATTCGGACATTACGCGATTCGGGATCTTCGCTCATTCGCACGATGATCAGCGCCACACTCAAAACCCTGCGTCGCCTGCACGACGGTCTGCGACAGACCGAGCAGATCTACATGGTCGTCGTCGCCGTCGTCATTGGCTTGCTCGGCGGCCTCTGCGCCGTCGGTTTTCGTGAGTTCATCCAGATCGTCAATCGGATCGCCTGGCGTCAGGGTCCGTACACGCTGGAGTACCTCTCGGGCCTGCCGTTCTGGTGGAAGCTGCTCGCCCCTGCCGCCGGCGGCCTGCTTGTGGGGATCATCATTCACGCATTCGCCCGCGAAGCCAAAGGACACGGCGTCCCGGAGGTCATGGAAGCTGTGGCTCTTCGCGGCGGTCGCATCAGACCTCGGGTCGTCATCGCCAAGCTCCTGGCATCCGGGATCTCGATTGGATCGGGGGGCTCGGTGGGACGCGAGGGTCCAATCGTCCAGATCGGCTCGGCTCTGGGATCGACCATCGGGCAGTGGCTCAAGATCGATCAACGAAGGCTTCGCACGCTTGTTGGCTGTGGTGCTGCCGCCGGGATCGCCGGGACCTTCAATGCCCCGGTGGCAGGAGCACTCTTCGCTGTCGAGATCATTCTTGGTGATTTCGGTGTGAGTCAGTTCTCACCCATCGTGATCTCATCGGTCGCCGCGACCGTTGTGAGCCGTGGATTTCTCGGCGATTTCCCGGCGTTCGAGGTGCCGGCCTACGAGCTGGTGCACGCTTCAGAGCTCTTCGCCTATGCGGGGCTCGGCATCCTTGCCGCCCTCGTGGCGCTCGCGTTCATTCGCACCCTCTACGCGTTCGAGGACGGGTTCGAGCGGATTCGGATTGCGCCACCGCTGCGCACCATGCTCGGCGGCGCGCTCATCGGCGTGATTGGGCTCTGGGTGCCGCACATTTTCGGTGTAGGGTACGAGGCCATCAACGAAGCATTGAACGGCACACTGGTGTGGCAGTTCATGGCGCTTCTGGTGGTCATCAAGCTGCTCGCGGTCTCGATCACGATCGGCTCCGGTGGGTCGGGTGGCGTCTTCGCACCGTCGCTCTTCATTGGAGCGATGCTCGGTGGCGCGGTCGGTACCGTTGTGCACAACATCTGGCCCGTGAGCGTCGCAGGAGCGGGGGCCTATGCCCTGGTGGGCATGGGAGCCGTTGTAGCCGCCGGGACGCACGCTCCGATCACAGCCATCCTCATCATTTTCGAGCTGACGGGGGATTACAAGATCATCCTGCCGCTCATGATCAGCTGCATCATTGCCACATTGCTCGCCACACGGTTACAGCACGCCTCGATCTATACCCTGAAACTGCTCCGTCGCGGCGTGGACATTCAGCGCGGGCGCGCGATCAACGTGCTGCAACACGTGCCGGTCGGCGACGCAATGCGCACGGACTTCGTCACCGTCCGCGCGGAGGACAGCCTCCTGTCTCTCATCTCGACCTTCATTGGGCACCCGGGCAGCACGCTGTTCGTGACGGACGACGCCGGGACCCTGCAGGGCATCGTGACGGCAGAGCGAATCCGACCGATCATGCGCGACCCGGGTGCGTTGGAAGGCCTGGTCATCGCGGAAGACATCATGGTACCAGGTGAATACCCACAGGTCACACCGCAAGACTCGCTTGCGGCCGTCATGAAGCTCTTGGGCGGGTACCGCGGGGAGATCCCGGTCCTGGAAGACGGGCGGATTACGGGGGCGATTTGGCCCGAGGACGTCATCGAGCGGTACAACGCCGAGATTTTCAAGCGCGACATGGCAGGCAACATGGTGTCCGCCGTACGCACCGATACCACGCTCGAGCTCGTCCCAGGCGCACAGGATACGGTGATGGGACAGATGCCAATCCCCGCCCAATTCGTCGGCCGATCAATCGCCGAACTGCGCATCCGACAGGATTTCGGTGCAAGCGTGCTGATGGTCAAGCACACCGGCGACGACGGAGGAGAGGAGCTCACGACCACGCCCGCGGCAGATTATGTCTTCCGACCGGGCGATGTGATGCTCGTGATCGGTCCGACGTCTCAGATTCGGCAGCTCACGACCCAATAGGGGTGGCGCCAGCTGTCCAGCTGACCGTCTACAGCTGACAGCCGTAACACACCGCCACGAGCTTCCACCTTAGATTCCTCCAGCGGAACCCGGCGGCCTGATGCCTACAGCTGCCGCCACGAGGAGACCTTATGCGCGTCCTGATGGCCGAAGACGATCAAGTATCCGCCAAGCTTCTTGAGGCGGTGCTGACCAAGTGGCGGTATCACGCCGTCGTGGCACGCGACGGTGAGGAAGCCTGGCGTGTGCTGCAAGAGCCTGACGCACCGAGACTCGTCGTGCTGGATTGGATGATGCCCGGCATCGACGGCGTCGAAGTATGTCGGCGCGCACGCACGTTGGAGACTGCGCGTCGCACCTACATCATCATGCTGACCGCGATGGAGCGAAAAGAGGATCTGGTCAAAGCGCTCGAAGCAGGCGCGGACGACTACCTGATCAAGCCATTCAACCACGCTGAGCTGCGGGCGCGACTCGAGGTGGGCGAACGCATCCTCGACCTCCAGGCCGAGCTAGCCGACCGTGTGGACGAGCTCGAAGCAGCACTCGCCAACATCAAAGTACTGAGTGGCCTCCTGCCCATCTGCAGCTACTGCAAGAAGGTCCGCAACGATCAAAACTACTGGCAGCAGGTCGAGGGATACATCGAGTCACGCGCCGAGGTGGAGTTCAGCCACAGCGTGTGCCCTGACTGTTACGAGAAGGAGTTGGCGCCGCACATGGCTGACGACGGGGCTTAGGCCCCGACCCGCTTCCGTGACCTGCCCCGAACTCGATGTGACGGGGCCGCGCTCCTGGCGCGGCCCCGTCGTCGTTACACCTACCCCTGCGCTTGTCTCTTTGCTGCATCCTTGAGTTTGTCGTTAGCCCAGATGGCGACCTCGACGCGCCTGTTCTGCTGACGGCCAGCGCTCGTCTCGTTGGTCGCGATTGGCTGCAGCTCGCCGTAGCCCACCGCCTCGAGTCGCGGGGACGCCACTTCCTGAATGGCCAGGAACGTTCCCACCGAAGACGCACGTCGGACCGACAGGTCCATGTTGTAGTCCTCGGTCCCAGTCGCATCCGTGTGGCCCTCGATCAAGATGTGCGTGTCCTCGTACTTCTTGAGGATCTGGGAGAGCTTCACGAGCTCGGCTTGTGCGTCAGGCCGGAGATCGGCGCGGTCGACATCGAACATGATTCCACCGGCAAACGTGATCTTGATGCCCTCCCCAATGCGTTCGATCCGGGCGCCCTCAAGGTCCCGCTCCATCTCTGCAGCCTGCTGGTCCATGTATCCACCGATAATCGCTCCTGCCCCACCACCGATCGCGGCGCCGATCACCGCACCTGCTGCTGTGTTTCCGGCCGCCTTCCCAATCACGGCACCAACGACCGCCCCACCGCCCGCTCCAACGATGGCACCCGTCTGGGCCTTGGAGGCACAGCCCGCGGACCCGATAACCAGGGCGGATGCCGCCACAACTGTCACAATACGCTTCACAAAACGCTCCTTTTGGATGTGTTTCGACCCGATGCTCGACGCGAGAGCAGGCCCCTCACCTATTGCCGCAAGCTAGTGGCAGAAGAGCTGGAAACGAAGCTCACTCGGATCGAGACAAGTGATATTTCTCACCCCGCGTGACATGGCAACGGTTCTACCTTGGAAGCGAGCATTTGGATCCATCTTCCTTCCGCCGAGAGGACTCTACCAATGGCGGTCCTGGACGCAGTGAAGAACGTTGCACTCCCCATCTCCCGGCTGAGCGCCGAGCCGGCACCGTTTTCGATCCTGGCAACCGGCGTCCGGCTCACCGGCACCCTCGAAACTTCGGGAGTGCTGCGCGTCGAGGGCGTGGTGGCAGGTGACCTTCGAGCCCTGGGTGGGCAGGTGCTGGTGGCACGGGGAGGTGTGATCGAGGGTGACGTCGAGACGAGCCTGGCTGTCGTGGAGGGCGAAGTTCGCGGCGGGATCGTTGCCGATGAACTGGTCGAGCTCAAAGCCGGAGGCCTCGTCCTGGGCGACATCACCACGCACAGGATCACCGTCGAGGAGGGGGCGACCCTGAACGGTACGCTCCACATGAATGGCAAAAGGGCGACTGAAAACGGCAAAGGGGAGGCTGGGTAACCACCCAGGGGCTCAGTTACTGTCAGCCACCGCCCGGAGATACGGCTGATCCCACGCCACGTCGAAAACGTCGTGGCAGCCATCGCATCGCAGTCTGCCAGGACGACCCATCGGCAGCTGCCGGTAGCTGCAGCACGGACACACAGCATAGCCCCGGGACCAACGCTCGGGTATGACGGCCGAGTTGCGGGCGCGCGCCACGATGGTCCAGTGATTGGGCCGAGTGGCAGCAATCTCCAACGACCGCAGCGGGAGAGACCGCCGCTGCCCGTGGACATCGAGGACCACTTCCGTCCATCCTCGGGCCACAGTCTGATACCACGCGCCTCGTCGCAGCCCGCAGTCGACATCTTCGCGCAAGCGCGCCCACAGTGTTGGCATGGCCGTTAACCTCCCGGCGGGTGCCTCCACAAAGCTCGTCTTTCCAGCGGCAACGGGCCGTGCGATAGATCACAGTTCAGTTTGCAGTTCTCAGTTGTCAGTGTTCAGCCTGCGGCATTCAGCCTACAGCCTACAGCCTACAGCCGTCAGCGGTCAGCGGTCAGCGGCCGCAGTGAGTGGGACGCCCGGATCCATTCCGGCCCTCGCTCGGTATTATTCGCAATGCGTCCTCGAACCGAGTTGTCCGCGCTCCTTGTCTTGCTCCAGCCGGCGGTCTGCTCGGCACAGGACACCGCTCCCGACATCCCTACGCAGACCGTATCCCGGGCGGAGTGGAGTGTCGGAGACGCTCGTGCCCTCCGCTTCGGACGGGTTGCGCTCGTTGAGACGCGGGAAGGGACGCGGCTCGAGGTTCGACGCCTGTACAACGAGGCACCCGCCCCTCGACAGCCGAGCATGGAAAGCGTCGCCCCCCCTCCGGTCGGCAACAACTTCGTCGTCAGCGATTTCGCCGAGGGCAATCGAACCCCGCTGGGCGGGTACTTCGGCACCTTCCAGCGGCAACCGTCGTCCGCGCAGGCGGTCGTCGGTCGCCTGACGGATGGACGGCGGGCCTTGGAGCTCACGTGTCACCACGAGGACACGGGGTTCTGTGGCCTGTGGATTCAGCTGTACGACTTCGAAGCACCTCCCGATGCACGCCGCTATTTCGACGGTCGAGCGTTCTCGACAGTGAGTTTCTGGATTCGCGGGCGCGACGGCGGGGAACAGGTGCTCTTCAAGGTCGCGGATGCCGAATGGGAGCAGAGAGAAGATGCGTTGCCGGTCGGGCCCGTCACGGAGTTCCTCCCGACAGGACGCGTCGACACGATCTGGCAGCAGGCGGTAGTTCCGATCGGACGCTTTCCACCACGAATCCGTCGTGCGACGCTCGCGATGCTGTCGTTCGAAGTGACCGAGCCAGGAACGTCATCCATCGCGCTCGGCCCAGTCGCGTTTTCGCTTTCTCCCGACAGCCTGCCTGTTCTCCCTGAACCGACGGCCGCGGCGGACTCATTGCAGTCAGTGCACAAAGCGACGTGGGTGTGGAACACCGCCGAGCTGTTCAACGACTCAGCACGGCGTAACGAGCTTCTCGGCTTTCTCGATCGAGACGGCTTCGACCGAGTCTTCCTTCAGCTCCCCGGAATCCCCACCGTACCAAGCGAGCCTGGTGAGCTTCGCATCGATACCGAGGCCATGCGCTCGCTTATCGCCGCATTCACCGAGCGGAGCATGCAGGTCTACGCGTTGGACGGCTACGCGCTGTATGCGCTGCCCGAATTCCACGCAGGCGTGCTCGCAACAGTGGATCATGTGGTCCGATACAACCAGCAGGTGCTCGAGCACGAACGGTTCTTCGGTGTGCGCTACGACATCGAGCCGTACCTCATGCCGGCATTCCACGGCCCCGACCGCGCGAGCGTACTCGAGGGACTTCTGCAGCTCACGGCAGCATCGGTCGTGCGCGCACACGCCGGCGGGCTCGTGTACGGCGCGGACATACCGTTCTGGTACGACGCGCTGTCGGAAGAGACCTACGAGCCAGTGACGGTCGAGTTTGACGGGGCAGCGAAGCCAGTGAGCGAGCACATCATCGATCTGGTCGATGACGTTGCCATCATGGACTATCGCACGACCGCCCATGGTGCGGATGGGACCGTCCGCCATGGAACCGGTGAGTTGGAATACGCCGCCTCGCAACACAAGTCGGTCTTCATCGCGCTCGAGACGTTCGAGTTGCCGGACGAGGTGCTGCTGGATTTCCGTGGGGCACCGGAGGCGGGCTTTCCCGACACACTCCCAGCGGAACCGATCGTCGCCGTCGTTTCCAGCGGTGACTCACTGCATGTGGCATATCTCGCTGCTGAACCAGGGCGACGGGACACTATGCGTTCCTGGTTGTCACGGCATGCGCTCGATGCGCAGCGCCTACTCTGGTGGCCCGTGAGCCGACGCGTCGAGGTCCCGGCCGACAAGATCACGTTCGCCGGCCACGATGCGGAACGTCTCGATCAGGTGATGCGTGCCACGGCCGAGGAGTTCCAACGCTACCCGTCGTTTGCCGGGTTCGCCATTCACTACGCGCAGAGCTATATGGAGCTCGTAGGGCGGTAGGCTGGTAGGATGGTAGAGCGCCCGGACTACGGCTCGGGGGCTCGGTGGAGAGTGAGTATCGTGTGTTTGCAGTCGCGCACCCAACGTTGCGACGCACCTTCAACCCTGCGCGCAAGACCCCTGCAGTTGCTGAAATACGTAGCACTCAGCCGACCTCCATAGATCGTCAGCTCGAACCCAAACGTCTGCCGGGTCCGGTCGGCCCAGCAGACGTAGCGGCCCGAGCGAGCAAGACCATGCAGTACCCCGAGATACTGCGTACTTCCCGGCCAGAAGTCCGATGTCATCAGCGTGATCGCACTTGAGGCGGTGTCATTCGGAATGATGATTGTCCCGCCCTGGTGTTCGCCGTCTGCAAACTGATACGTCCACTCACCGGCGATGTTCTCAGGAATTCCCTGCTCTGGAGTCCATGTCGTGGCACATCCCAGGGTTAGAACCAGGACCAGAGTGACAGCCAGGGTGAGGCGCATAGAGCCTTCTCGAGCCAAGACCATTTCAAGCTAGGGGCCATGTCCAGCAAGAACCAGCGACATCGGTTTTGCTACCGAGGTTGACCAGTCGGACCGCGAGCAGGCATTCTCTGTCATGACCACGAGCAAGCCGACGGGACCTTCAGCGGGCATTATCGGGCGCGCTCTGCGCTTGATGCTGGGAATGCTGCTCGTCTGGATGACGTACACCGTCATGCGCTCAGAAGACGCGGATTTCAATCTCCGGATGCTCGCGGCTGTCGCCGTGATGACGGTGTTGTACGCGGTGGTGCATTTCGTGGTCGGCCGGTACGGCGCTCACCTCAACCGCTGGCTCGGCGCGGCCGTCGCGGTGACGCCGGTGGTGTTCCTCTTTGCGCTCGGCGGTCCGGTGGGCCGAGTGGCAGCCGTCGCCTACATCGGCGTTTCGCTATCAGTGCAGGCCATTCGGGGTGACGGCGGCTGCGAAGTGTTGGCCATTCCCACGTTGGCGTTCGGCCGGCGCACGCACCTCATGTGCTTGCTCTTCTCCCCGATCGACTGGGTGGAGAAGCACCTCACGGGGCCGGGCGGATTGCCGGGATAAGAAGGCCCCGCAACGGTGCTACTACGCCAGTAGGACGGTGGGGGCGTGAAGATGTGACGAAGGAGCGTAGGATGGTAGGTTGGTAGCTTCTCAAAGCAGACCCACCATCCAACCATCCTACCCTCTTACTGCCTTTCGTTGTGTCCGCCGCAATAGACTCAAAAGCCACCGACACCACTTCGAAATCCTCTCGTGCGTTTCGCGTTCAGCCGCAAGCGTACGCGTCTCATTCAGCACGAGGCAAAAACAAGCACCCCCTCCGGACGCCGAAGGGGGTGCTTCCGTTCTTCCCGGGCTGATCCCGACCGAGACTGTTGCTACGACTGCGGCAAGGTCTGGGCGTACGCCAGGATGTCCCCGATCTCAGTGTCGCTCAACCCTTGGTCGACCATGCTGGGCATCGCGGTTCCGGGGTGACCCCACCGGATCTTATGCAAGGTCTCCTGGGGGTTGTCATTTGCGAGCCATCCGACACCCTGAACACCAGGATCAGGTTCGAAGTCGAACGTCTTTCCGTCCGCACCATGGCAAACTGAGCAGTTGCTGTTGTACAGGCTCTGCCCCGCCGTCGCGTTGCCGGTCGCCAGGCCAGTGCTGAAGTCCATGTACAGACTCATGTCGACGAGTCCATCCACCACGAACTTGGTGAGGTCCAGGACGTCCGTGTCGCTGAGCACACCGGACATATCATGGTCTGCCCCCTCACCCTTGATCGATTCGAAGAGGGTGACTATGGCCTTGGTTCGGGATGCCCAAACGCCCTCGAAGCCCGTGAAGTGACTGCCCGATGAATATCGGCCGTCCTGTCCGACGTAGTCCCATCCGTGGCATTCCTTGCAGCGCCAGGTATCGCCGCCTGTTCGCGTATTGGTGGATTGAGATGCCCAGATCGGGTCGAAATCTGTCGTGGGCTCCGTGCCGGCGTTGACCGACCACCATTTGTCATACAGCTTCCCGCCGTCCACGATGTCTGCAGTGGCCCAGTTCGCGTTCACGAACGGGGCAGTCGGCAGCGTCTGAGCGTACGCCAGGATGTCCCCGATCTGCTGGTCGCTCAACCCTTGGTCGACCATGCTGGGCATAGCAGTCCCAGGGTGGCCCCACCGGATCTTGTGCAGGGTCTCTTGTGGATTGTCATCTGCAAGCCAGCCGACACCTTGAACGCCAGGGTCAGCTTCAAAGTCGACCATATCTCCGTCCGCACCATGGCAGGCAGGGCAGGTGGCGTCGTACAGGCTCTGACCCGCAGTCGCGTTGCCGGTTGCCAAGCCGTTCGCGTCGATGTACAGACTCATGTCGACGAGACCATCCACGATGAACTTGGTGAGGTCTAGGACGTCCGTGTCGCTGAGCACACCGGACATATCATGGTCTGCCCCCTCACCCTTGATCGCCTCGAAGAGGGTCGTCCTTGCCTTGGTTCGCGAGGCAAAGACACCTGGGAAACCCGTGAAGTGACTGCCGGACGAGTATCGGCCGGCCGCCCCGACATAGTCCCATCCGTGGCATTCTTTGCAGCGCCAGGTATCGCCGCCTGTTCGCGTATTGGTGGATTGTGATGCCCAGATCGGATCGAAATCCGTCGTGGGCTCCGTGCCTCCGTTGATCGACCACCATTTGTCGTAGAGCTTCCCGCCGTCAACAATATCGGCAGTGGCCCAGTTCTCGTCGACGAAGTGCGTCGGCGTACCGTCGCCGTTACAGCCTGCCCACGTGGCGAGCGCAAGTGCACCAGCTAGCACAGCGACAATCCGAAAGCGGTGTTGCATGGTCTGCTCCTTAGATGGGTGGGATTTGTAGTCTCGGTCGCTTTCAGTCAGCCACACCAGACACTGTTCGCACACTCTGCCAAGACGTCGATGGGCTGTGTGCAGAGGTGAGGCAGACGCGGGAGTGCAACCCGAGCCACAGCGTAAATCAAAATGCTAAAGTTCATATTGCAAATCCCTGACCAAGTGCATGAAGGAACTATGAAGTTTCTATGAACGCCGAGCACAAACGACAATTATTATCCCAATTATGACGGTGAATGTCGCCGAGCAGTAGAGATTCATCGTTGCGAGTGGGGAGTCGAAGTGTAGCCATCAACTGTCAGCCGTCAGCTGATAACTGAGAACCGATAACGGAGAACTTCCTTGGGTCCTGCCGGAGCCTGTACGACAAGGCCGCGCCCATGAGCAGGACCCGAACGCGAGGTCATACGATGCTGCCAGGCGGTCTAGACACACCTGCGCAATGGTTGCAATGTTCTCACTCCCGAACTGGTGGCACGCAGGTAGATCATTGAGTGACTATGCCCCGCGGATGATCCGCTTTGTACGCGCGAACGTCGATGTTGCCACCGAGAGTTGCCCCGCCTGATGCCGAGGCGGTGAACATGGTCGGGAAGTGGCACGCCATCTACGAGCGCCAGGCCGACGGGTCGTGGCTCTGCGTGAGTGACATCTGGAATACCGACGAGCCGATGGAGATGTGACGAAGGACGGTAGGATGGTAGGTTGGTAGGTTGGTAGCTTCTCGAGGCAGACCTACCATCCTACCGTCTTACCATCGTACCGCCTTTCGTTGCGTCCGTCGTAGCAGACTCAAAACCAACCAAATCACTTCGAAATCTTCTCGCGTGTTCTGCGTTCGGTCGCAACTTGTAGCAGACGCCGTTCGCCGATGGCTGAGCGGCGATCCCGCGCGCCGCCGAGACGCCATTCCTATCTGACGCCCCTCCGACCACGAGACCGCCGAGGCAACCGGGAGCGGCCCGAACGCTCACCGGGATCGCCGTCATCGGGATCAGCTTTCTGACTTTGCTCGTCGTCCAATGTGACGAGAGTGGCAACAATCGTCTCCACATCACAAACCTCGCCAATGTTGCAGGCATCACCGTCGAGGCGACGGCTGGAGGACGGACTCATACGCCTGGAGAGCTTCCCTTCGATGAGACAGGGTGTTGCACGGGCGTCAATTTCCTCGTCACCGCCGACATCGGTGACAGGGTCTCAGTGACGGCGGAGCGCGCAGGACTGTCGGGCGGTGCGACATGCATAGTGACCGACGCCGCCGTCTCTCAGGCAGAGAATGCGTCGCATTTTCAAACGTTTGTAAATGTGCTCGTCGGACCCGTCAGGGTGGAGTGTGACCTTGGACTGGAGCCGGCGCCCTGAGTAGAGCTGGGAGAAGACGCGAAAGGATTGCAAGAGAGCCGAGGGGTAGAACTCCTCGGCTCTCTTGCGTAGCCCACTGACAAGGCGGTATCGCGATCCGCTTCGTCGCTCGGCTCGACCCGAGCCTGATCCACGGCTAGGCCCCGAGCAGCACCCTCCCCAAACCCAGCATGGTCGCGACGGTGCCGAGCCAGAACAGGAACATCCATTTGATCAACTCGGCCTTGAGCTGCGCAAGCCGCTGCTCGAGCCTGGCATCGAACAACGCAAGGTTCCGGTCGTTCTGTTCCCGCAGCTCAGCCTTGAACGTCGCGTCCACGTCGTTCAGCAGTCCTACCAGCTCATCGACGACTTTGTCGCCGAGCCGGTCGTAGAATTCGCGGGACAGTTTCGCTGTGATTGGCATGCCCCGACAATAACATACGCTCGGCACGTAGCCGTCATCAAATCCATCTGCGCACGTATCGATTCGGTGCAACGGATCACGTCGATGGGTCCTGCGGTCCTTGTCCCATCCCGCTCGCTCACACCTATGTGGCGAACAGGCTGCCCTGGCCGTCCCCCGTCGCCCGCCCGTAGCTTAGCGGAGGATCATGGACGGGAGCTCGATGCGTGTCTGACCCCATGGAGCGGCTCAGGAAAGCGCTCGCCGACCGCTTCAGCATCGTACGGGAGATCGGAAGCGGTGGCATGGCCACCGTCTATCTCGCAGAGGACCTGAAGCACGAGCGACAGGTCGCCGTCAAGGTCCTGCGCCCCGACCTCGCCATCAAACTTGGCGCCGAGCGATTCCTAAACGAGATCAAGGTCACCGCGAACCTGCAGCATCCGCACATCCTCGCCCTCTTCGACTCCGGCGAAGTCGATTCCTTCCTCTACTATGTCATGCCGTTCGTCCAGGGCGAGTCCCTCAGACAGAAGCTCAGCCGCGAGAAACAGCTCTCCATCGATGAAACGCTGACGATCGCGACGCAGGTCGCCGGCGCGCTCGCGTCGGCACATCGCCAGGGTGTGGTCCATCGGGACATCAAGCCCGAAAACATCCTCCTGCGCGAGGGCGAAGCCGTGGTGGCCGACTTCGGCATCGCGTTGGCGGTCACGGCAGCGGGCGGCGAGCGCCTCACCGAGACCGGTCTATCGTTGGGCACGCCGGCGTATATGAGTCCCGAGCAGGTGAGTGGCGAGCAAGAGATCGACCGCAGGAGCGACATCTACTCCCTGGCGTGCGTGGTCTACGAGATGCTTGCCGGCGATCCACCGTTCGTGGCGTCGAATCGTCGAGCCGTGCTGCTGAAGCACGTCACGGATCCTGTCCCACCCGTCACGACCGTACGCTCCAACGTTCCACCGCCCATGGCTGCTGCCATCACCAAGGGGCTGGCAAAAGCGCCCGCGGATCGGTTCGACTCTGCGAACGACTTTTCGGAGGCGCTGTCCGCGGAGCCGGAGGCGGCGGAGCCGGACATCAAGTCGATCGTCGTACTGCCGTTCGAGAATCTGAGTCCCGACCCGGACAACGCGTTCTTCGCGGACGGCTTGACCGAGGAGTTGATCGCCGAGCTCTCCGGGATACAGCAGCTTCGTGTCATTTCTCGTACGTCGGCAATGCAGTTCAAGGACACCAAGAAGAGTGTGCCGACGATCGCAAGCGAACTGAACGTCCGATACGCCTTGGAGGGAAGCGTCCGCCGCGCAAGTGGAACTGTGAAGATCACCGCCCAGTTGATCGACGCTTCGACCGATTCGCATCTTTGGGCTGACGGGTACACGGGCAAACTCGATGACATCTTCGATCTGCAGGAGCGGCTGTCAGCCAGAATTGCGCAGGCGCTTCGCGTCGCCCTGACGCCGGAGGACACCCGCCGGATCGCGTCTCACCGATTCGATGACTTCCGCGCCTTTGACGCCCTGCTCCGGGCACGCCAGGAGGTGATGAAGCTCACACCCGAGAGCATCCAGCGAGCGATCCATTTCGTGCAGCGGGCCCAGGAGATCGCTGGAGAGAACGCATTGGTGCACGCGACGCTCGCTCGGTGCTACAGTCTTTCGTACGAATTCGGCATCAGCCACGATCGTGAGACCCTGCAGCGGGCCGATCGACACGCATCGAGGGCGCTCGAACTGGCACCCGACCTCGGGCTGGCGCTCTTTGCCAAGGCACATGTCCGGCACAAGGAGGGCGACTACCTGGAGGTCGTGCGACTGCTGAGGCATGCGCGAGAAACGGACAGGAACACGGATGCCCTCACGCTGCTTGCCCTGGTCCTCGCCCAGGTAGGAAAGCTCGATGAGGCACGGGAAGTCGCCGCCGAATCCCTCCTGCTGGATCCACTCGACCTCTTCACCCGTGCCATTCGGGGGGTGGTGGACTTCTTGGATGGACGGTTCGACGCTGCCGCCTCCCGATTTCAAGAGATCGTCGACGACCCAAGCGTATGCACTCCGCATATCCAGTGGATGCTGGCGCAGGTGTTAGCGCACTCGGGACGGCTCGACGAGGCAAGAGCGCTCTTTCAACGCGTTGCCGCAACCGACGCCGCACCCGTTGCAGACCTAAGTGAGTTGTTCTGCCGGGCGGCCGACGGTGACCGCGACGCCGTCGCAGCACGCCTGTCCGAAAAGCACGTCATGGTGGAGACGGCGAAGACCGACGAGTCGTTTCCGATCTTCATCGCCAATTGTCTCGTGACGGTGGGTGACGAGAGCGGCGCCCTCGAGTGGCTCGGCCACGCGATCAACTGGGGGTTCTGCAACTATCGTTACCTGGAGGAATACAATCCGTTCCTCCAGCCCTTGCTCGGCAACCCGAACTTCCAGCAGCTCATCGGCAAAGCCAAGCAGATGCATGATGCGTTCGATGCGTGAGGGCCGCTCGCGTAAGACGGAAGGATGGTAGCACTCGATCGGTTCTCACTCTCCATGCGATGGGCACAGGTAGGCTAGCCGCACTCGAGCAATCGATGCATCTTGTCACTCCCAAACTGCCAGAGCGCAGGTGAATCAGTGAGTGACTATGCCCCGCGGATGATCCGCTTTGTACGCGCGAGCGTCGATGTTGCCAGCGAGCGGTGCACCGCCGAGGTCGAGGTGGAGAGTCCCGGCCTCGGGTCCTTCGTGGGTTCGGCGCAGGGTGGCATCAGCGAAGCGGACCAACTCCGCGCCGTGGCCCGGGCAACCGCGGATGCTCTTTCGGACGCATTCGAGGCGCAGAACGCCACGGTGCGGGTCATCGGCGTCCAGGTGGTGGACGCGGTGCCCCACAACGCCGTCATGGTGACGATCGCCGCGTCCAAGGGAACGCACAGCAGGACCCTGCGTGGCATTTGCGACGGCGGCACCCATGACACCCCCACGGCAACCGCGCTGGCGGTGCTCAATGCGACCAATCGGTTTTTGTCGCGGAGGTGATGGCGGGACTGGCGAAGGAGATGGGCACCATCGCGACCGCGGAGTTGAGTTTCTATTCGCCCGGTACCCCGAGCGGTGGTCTCTTCGTAACGACACCGATGTACATAGCGCTCGGCTTACCCGTAGAAGGAATCGGATTGCTCATCGCGCTGGACATGATTCCGGACATGTTCATCACAACGGCGAATGTGACCGCCGACATGACGGTTGCGGTGGTCCTGGGACGGCCTGGCTACGACCATCGATGAGTTGGTCGCAGCCGCGCGGCCGTAGGCAACGCGAGGACGGCTGATCATGATAGCGAGACCGAGACCTGAACTACCCGGAACAACTCGACTGCTCGCGATCGCGTTCTTCTTCTTGTTAGCGGTTTCCTGCACCTCGGAGGAACCAGTTACCTGGGTAACGGTTGTGTTCGACGTGGAGGACTACACCACGCCCGCATCGGAGGGGCTCGACGACATCCCCCTCTGGCAGGCCGAGACCATGACAGAGGTGGGGGTGAAGGGCACGTTCTTCGTCATCGGCGAAAAGGCCCGCTCATTGGAGCGGCGCGGGCGAACCGATGTCATCACCGCCATGGCGCAGCATGATATCGGCAGCCACACCAGCCGCGGGTCGATCCATCCCACGGTGACCGAACAGCTGGAGCGGGCAGGTTGGGACGATGGCGTGGCCTTGATGCGGCAGCAGGAGGCGGAGGGGATCGCAGACCTGGAGCGCATCTTCGGCGTCCCGGTCACTGCACTGGCACGGCACGGCGGTTCGTACGGACCCCAGCTCGTCACCGCCCTGGGCGCGATGGGAAAGGGTTATGTCTACTCGCCGTTCTCCCTGCCCGGACACAACGCGACCTGGTTTGCCAACACCCTCAACTTCTACGGCGAATACGGCTACTTCGACGACACCTATTTCCGCGACTCGTTGTTTGAACCCGTGTTCGAGGAGCTGAAGCAGCGCTTCCCTGAGGACGCCGCTGGTGTCGATGTCCTCAACTTCTTCGGCGGCCACCCCTCCAAGGTGCGCACAATCCAGTTCTGGGACTTCAACTACTACTACGGCACCAATCCCGATTCTTCGGAATGGCGTACCCCCGAGCTGCGTCCCCTCCAGAGCATGGAAACGGCCCGCAAGAACTTCCGCCGACTAATGGTCTATCTGAAGGAGCGAGACGACATCCGGATCGTTGGCTACCGCGAACTCGTTGAGCGTTTCTCCGAACAGCCGGCAGACCTGGCGAAGAGAATGCTCGAGGAAGCCGCCGGACGGGTGATTGCCGAACGGCGGGCCGTGATCCACGATCGGTTCTCGCCGGCCGAGATATTCGCCGCTCTCGCCCGCTCGATCCGGGAACACCAGCGCGCAGGCAAGCTGCCCAGAAAGGTCGATCGGACGAGCCCGCTGGGACCGATGCTGATGCCATTGGAGGACCCGGAAATCGAGCGCGTGTCACGCGATCAGGCCCTCGCACTCGCAGGGGAAGGAGACGAATCCATCGCGACGGAAGGCAGCCTCCCTCCCTGGCTGACCGTTGACGGGGCCAAGATCGGCACGGGTTCGCTGCTGACGCTCTTCTCTGAACTGTTCCTGGACCTGTCGGCGGGCGAGGCCTCGGAGTC
Organism: Gemmatimonadota bacterium; assembly: GCA_039588055.1. Lineage (GTDB taxonomy): Bacteria > Gemmatimonadota > Gemmatimonadetes > Gemmatimonadales > GWC2-71-9 > JAOTVV01. Next base: position 136,853 of record JBDHAN010000001.1, read on the forward strand.
ATACGAGCTCACGCCATTCGAAGCGTGGCCAAAGACTTACGACGAGGAGATCGTACGTCGCATCGAGGGATTCAAAGACTGGCCGGTCCACCGAACGGACCTCGACATGAGTCGGATCGTCGAGTTCACCAGGCTGCAGCTGTGGACGCTCAAACCGGCACTAGAGCGATAGCGTTCGCGGCGGGATCCGCTGCCGACGCCCAACTCCACCATTCCTGTACTGACTTAGCTCACCCTTCATCACGTCCTGTCCCGTCTAATCCCGTCCTGTCCTTTCTGGTCCCGTTCTGTCCCTTCCTGTACTGACATAGCGACCCCTTCGTCCCGTCTGATCCCGTCCAGTCCCGTCCTGTTGGTTTGCAAATGGTTTGCAGACCTGCCCGCTTGCCGACTCCATCTTGGCCTACATATTCGGGTCGATAGAAGCCTGATCTGTTGGCGACCCCTCCCAACCTGCTGCGCGACCCGCGGTATCTCTTGTGGCCCTGGCCTGCTGAGGCGTTCGGCGATTGTGTGTTGGTGCCGCTGCGGTGGCTGCAACGCTTGCGTTGCGCTAACCCGAATCGCACTTTGCTGACAGGTTCGGAAGAACACGGTGATCCTCGTGGTCCGCCGCCGCTGTAGACGCCCTCCCCGACGACGACAATCCAAGACGACCGTGAGGGTCCGGGTCCTTGTCGCGGGAGGCTCCAGTGAAACGGCATCTCAAGGCAATCCTTGCTGCCTCAACACCCACGATCGTGGCAGTGATCCTGCCGATTCGTCTGTTCGTCCCTGTCGTCGCACGGTCTCAGGGTGACTCGGGACTACCCAGTGTGACGCAGGTCAGCCCGGACGACGCGCGTCACGTCGCCCCATCGTACTCGCCGGACGGCGCGCGCATATCGTACTGGGCACCCACAAGCGAGGGCGCTGGGGGGTGGCAATTGTGGGTGGCGAACGCCGACCTAAGTGCACCGCTCGCGCTGCCGGTTACAGCGGGGGAGAGCCCGCCACCGGCGTGGTGGTCGCCCGACGGGACCAGACTCGCCGCGCTTTCGAGTGACTTCGGGGCAGCGGAGATTGTCGTAGTTGCATCTGCGGGTGGCACGCCCAGCCGTGTCACGCAGGGTGCCAGGAAAGTGGTGGTGGGGGTGTGGCACCCGGACGGCGAACGGTTCACCTACGTCGCACGCAACGAAAGTGGAACGATCCAAACGTTCGCCGTATCCACGGTGACCGGTGTCACAACCCGTCTCCTGCCAGACGAGGTGCGCCACCATATCGCGATCGTATCGCCGGACGGATCACGGATTGCGTACAACCTCGTCGGCCTGAACACCATCTGGGTCGCAGATAGCGCGGGCCGTAACCGCCGTCAGCTCACGACCGAGGGCTCTGAATTCTTCATACCTTGGCGGAACCCCTGGTCGCCGGACGGAGCCGAGATTCTGTACCAGTCCCGAGCCTCGGGCAGGTTCGACCTCCGGATCGCTCCGGTCGACGGCACACCACCTCGCCCGGTCACGCGCGAGGATCACAATAACATTCGTGGCACCTGGTCGCCCGACGGCAGGTGGATCGCGTTCGAGTCCGACCGCGGGGGACAGGTCGACCTCTGGGTCGTTCCCTCAGCAGGAGGCGACGAGCAGCGCGTGACCGACACGCCAGATGACGTATACGGCGGTCCGGTGTGGCGCCCTGGCCCGTCGCCGTCAATTGCCTTTGTATCTCTCGCACAACAGAGTGGTCTATGGGCGCTCGATCTTGCTGACGGCGCGGAGCGTCGTCTTACACCGGATTCGCTGCGCGTCGCGTACTTCAACGTCTCGACGAGCGGCCGCTACGCAAACCTCGTCATATCGCGGGGCGACGAGATCGAGGACCTGGCGGTGATGCCCATTGGCGGCGGCCCGCTCCGCACGCTCGTGTCAGTGCGTGGGGGCACGCTCGACAAACCGTTGTGGTCCCCGGACGACTCAATGATTCTCTTCGGGTCGGATCAAGCTGGCACTCCCGACATTTGGGTGGTCGACGTGGCCAGCGGGTCGTCGCGGCAGATAACAAACTGGCCTAGCGAGGAACGCAATCACCGGTGGAGTGGCGCAGGAACGGTGGTTTTCGCGTCTGACCGCGACGCACGACTCAACGACCTTTGGAGGGCCGATCCCGCCGGGGGCGAGCCCGTACGGATCACGACGCACGGTGACGTCGAGGTCCCAATTGCGCGCGGCGGGTTGGCCGACGTTTTTGTGGCCGATTGGGAATCGCGTACTGGGCAGGCCTTTCTTTCGCGCGTGCGTCCCGATGGGAGCCTACAGACCATCTGGGACCGTTCAAACGTGGTTCCCAAACGGCTCTCGCCGACGGGAGAATGGCTTGCCGCGCTGGTCGTCCAGCCGGACGGAGGAATGCAGGGCATGCTGCTGTCCACGAAAGGCGGTGCACACAGCGTGGTGCTGAATGTCGGCGAGGAGCCGCTCGCCTGGTCGCAGGACGGGACGCGCCTCCTGTACAGCATCCAGTCTGACGCCGCAGGCGACCTAGCGATTCTCAACGTCGCGGACAGCACCACGCACCGCCTTACGATCACACCGGAGAACGAGAACCGCGGTGCCTTTATACCGGATGGAAACATGGTTGTGTTCCAACGAGACCGGACGGTGCAGCGCATCTTCACGGTGGACCTTTCAACGGTGCTGAGGAAGGAGCCCTAGTCAAAGGCTGCGCCGTTTCCCAAAAGGAGCCGATTCGAGGAGTTGAAGGCGAGGGTGGGAGGGAGATGATGTCAGATGTCAGAGATCAGATGTTCGATGTTGGATGTGTTCCACGAATCTGATATCTCACATCTGACATCTCACATCTGATATCCACAGGCCCGGCAGGACTCGAACCTGCAACCCCCGGTTTTGGAGACCGGTGCTCTACCGGTTGAGCTACGGACCTTCAATCGTGAGCCGTGAGCGGTGCGCAGTGAACCGTGAAACACCGCTCACCGCACACGGCTTACCGCTCATCCTCAGGGTGGCTGACGGGAATTGAACCCGCAACCTCCGGAGCCACAGTCCGGCGCTCTAACCAATTGAGCTACAGCCACCACGGCCCGGAAACCCGGCGCAAATCGCAACGTAGCGGGCCCCGAAAAGGGGGTCAAGCGAGAGCGTGAGAATCCTCACAGCGCTTGGCTCGGAATTCACGTTTCTTGAGTCGCACCCCACACCGCGCCACGCGCGGAAGGAGACGACATGATGCAACGCTTAGGCCCGGCCGCTCTCGCGGTCATCTTCGCAGCGTGCGGCTCTTCCGGTCAGGTAGTCGTCGCGGGCCCATCGCCAAGTCAGGACGCCGATGTCACCCCCACTACAAGCGAGACCGTCACCGGCAACACCGCCGTTGAGCTCCACGTGCCTCCCGGTCACTTGCCACCGCCCGGCCGCTGCCGTGTGTGGGTACCGGGGACACCACCGGGACACCAGGCACGAGCCCGCTCATGCGACGGGATCCTCGGGCACGCACCGGCCGGATCGCTGGTGATCTACCGCCCGTCCAAGGACAAGAAGGTCGTACAGGTTCGCTACGTCGATGGCGAGCACGCGGGCGTGGTGACGATCGCGCGAGTCTTCGATATCGCGAGCGGCAGATTGTTGGCGGAGGAACGGCCGTAGCTACTTCTTCTTACCCTGCGCTGCCACAGCTGCCTGCGCTGCCTTGACGGCAGCCTCGTCGGCCAAGTAGTAGCTCCGAATCGGCTCGAGCTGCTCGTCCAGCTCGTAGATGAGCGGGATGCCGGTGGGAATGTTGAGCCCCACGATCTCATCCTCGGGGATCTTATCCAAGTGCTTGACCAGCGCACGAAGACTGTTGCCGTGCGCCGAGACGAGTACCCTCGTACCGCGCTTCACGTCGGGCGCGATCACGTCGAACCAATAAGGAAGCATCCGCTCCACCGTGTCTTTCAGACACTCGGTGAGGGGGAGCTCGTCGACGGTGAGGTCGGCGTAGCGCGGATCGTGCCCGGGATAACGCTTGTCGTCAGGAGTGAGCGCCGGTGGGCGCGTGTCGTAACTCCGCCGCCAGATCTTGACCTGCGCCTCACCGTGCCGCTCCGCGGTCTCCGCCTTGTTCAAACCCTGGAGCGCACCGTAGTGCCGCTCGTTGAGCCGCCAGTGGCGGTAGACAGGTATCCACATCAAATCCATCTCGCGGAGCACAATCCAGAGTGTTTCAATCGCACGTTTCAGGACCGATGTGTAGGCGACGTCGAACGTGAAGCCCTCAGCCATGAGTTGCCGAGCGCCCGTCATCGCCTCCTCCACACCCTCCTCCGTGAGCCCCACGTCGGTCCATCCCGTGAACCGATTCTCCTTGTTCCACACGCTCTCGCCGTGGCGGAGCAACACGAGTTTGTACATGGATCGTTTATCCCTGGCGCTGAGTGTCGTAACACGTTGAATCAACACGGTTTAGGATCGGTCGTCAAGCCGACTCTCAACGGGCGGTGAGCAGTGAGCCGGAGCGTCGAGGGCATTCCGCATCACCGCGCACAGCTCACGGCTCCCGGCTCCCGGCTCCCGGCTCCCGGCTCCCGGCTCCCGGCTCCCGGCTCGTTCGCCGATTCGACCCGCGGCGGCGGCGCGTTTCGCCCGCATGCTGTGTGGCGGTGTCCTCCCCCTCGCCTTCCTGCTGTCGATACCGCTCTCGTCCGCCAGGGCACAAGCCCAGCAGTCCACCGAGCAAGCGGTTCCTGATCCGACATCGATCGACCCGTCAGCGCCACGACAAGCTGTGGCCGTGCGGGCCACGACAGCGCCCGATCTCGACGGCCGTCTCGACGAAGACGCATGGGCCAACGCACCGGCGTCCGGCACGTTTTGGCAGCAAGATCCTGACGAAGGTGAGCCGGGCACGGAAGCCACGGAATTCCGCGTGCTCTACACAGACGACGCGTTGTACATCGGCGTTCGCGCTTTCGACTCTCAGCCCGACCTGATCGAAGCGCAATTGGCTCGTCGGGACGAGGAGCCCCCCTCGGATTGGATCATTCTGGGGATTGACTCCTATCAAGACCGAAGGACCGGCTTTGCGTTCTTCGTGAATCCCGCAGGCGTCAAGCGGGACATCTACCTCTTCGATGACACCGACGACGATATCTCCTGGGACGCCGTGTGGGACGTCGGCACGTCCGTGGATACCGAAGGATGGAGCGCCGAGTTCAAGATCCCCTTCAGCCAGCTCCGCTTTGCCAACGCGGACGTGCAGGAGTGGGGCTTCCAGGTCATTCGCTTCATCAATCGGCGGAATGAAGAGCAGCACTGGCGGCTCATGCCCAAGGACGAAGCCGGTCTCGTCTCGAAATTCGGCGATCTGGTTGGCATTCAGGGCATCAAGCCGCCACGACGCGTCGAGGTGATGCCATACGTATCGAGCACAGGTGCTTGGGTCCCCGCTGAAGACGGCAATCCGTTCGCCACCGGCACCAACCGCAGTGCACGGGTAGGCGGTGACATGAAGATCGGTGTCACGTCCAACCTCACGCTCTCGGCGACGCTGAACCCGGATTTCGGTCAGGTGGAAGCGGACCCGGCCGTGGTGAATCTCTCGGCCTTCGAGACATTCTTCCCAGAGAAGCGGCCGTTCTTCAACGAGGGACTCGACGTCTTCCGGTTCCCGATTCTTCTGGGTGACGGCGACGGCGCCAACGAGCAGCTCTTCTACACGCGACGAATTGGGAGGGCCCCACAGGCGAGCGCCGACAAGCGGGGTGGTTACGCGGAAACAATCGACCAGACCACCATCCTAGGTGCGGCCAAGCTCTCCGGGAAGACCGCGAACGGCTGGACCATCGGCTTGCTGAGCGCGCTCACGGCCGAAGAAGAGGCGGACGTCGTTGACGCCAACGGTGATGCGTTCCAAGACGTTGTCGAACCACGGTCGGCCTATTTCGTTGGTCGCCTTGGTCGCGATTTTCGAAATGGCCTGACACAGGTCAGCCTCTTCGGCACCGCGGTGAACCGCTCGCTCCCCGACAACCTGGACTGGCTCAGGAGCTCGGCATACACCCTGGGTGCGCGATTCAACCACCGGTTCTGGAGCGACAGCTACAACATCAACGCATGGTTTGTGAGAAGCCATGTAGCCGGCTCGGAGACCGCGATCGAGCTCGCGCAGCGATCATCGGCCCGCTACTACCAGCGACCGGATAACGACTACGTCACATTCGACCCGACACGCACGTCCCTCAACGGCTTCGCCGCCCAATTTACCGTCGGCAAACACGCGGGCGAACGAGTCCGCTACGCGACCGGTTTCGACACGCGCTCGCCGGGCTTCGAGGTGAACGATGCCGGCTACCAGCGCGAGGCAGACCGAACCGTGCAGTTCGCCTGGGTCGGCCTTCGGTGGTTCCAGCCGGGCAGGGTTTTCCGACGGTTCGGCATCAACTTCAACCAGCACAGTGTATGGAGCTTCGGCTGGGACCGGTTGAGCGTTGGCGGCAACGTGAACGCGAACTGGCAGTTCTTGAACTACTGGGGGGGCAACATCGGCATCTCGCGGAGCTTGGGTGGACTCTCCACCGGCGCACTGCGCGGCGGCCCGGCGTTTCGCACTCCGCCGAACATCCAGGGATGGGGTGGCTTCTTCAGCGATGATCGGAAGCCGTTTCGTGTGGGTCTCAACGGGTTCTGGTTCCTCCAGCCCGAGAGCGACAGTTGGGGATACAGTCTGAATCCGCGAGTGTCGTGGCGCGCTGCTGCCAATATGGATTTCACGTTCGGACCGCGTCTGTTCCAGCAATCTGACAGCTGGCAATATTGGGACCAAGTCGATGCCCTCGGCGAAACCCGCTACCTCTTCGGGGAGATCCGCCAGACCACGCTCGCGACGACGTTCCGTGGGAACGTGACGTTCACTCCCACCCTGTCTGTGCAACTGTATGCCGAACCGTTCGTCTCGACAGTGGATTACCGGGGATTCCGTCAGGTCGCAGATCCTCGAGGCGCGACCTTCGACGATCGGTTCGACAACTTCGGACCTGATCGACTAATTGACGATGCTGGAGAGCTCTCCATCGACTTCGACGCCGACGGCACACCAGACTACGGCATCGGCAATCCGGACTTCACCTTTTTGTCGTTCCGCTCGAACGTGGTGCTCCGCTGGGAGTACAGCCTGGGGTCGACCCTCTTTCTCGTGTGGCAGCACGGGCGCGTGGGCGACAACAGTCGCTCGGAGTTCCAGTTCGGGGAGGGCATCCGGGATATCTTCCGGCTCGACGCGCAGAATACGTTCGTGGTGAAGGTGAATTACTGGTTGAGTCTCTGAGGGACGCCCCTGAAGTCCAGTCGTCTGGGTGGTCCTAGTCGTCTAAGTCGTCTATCCGTGTCGGACGACTGAGACGACTGACGGTCTCCTCCCGCTCCATTACCTTCCCCTCCATGCTCGACCCCGTCGTTCAGTTCATCGAGAACTCCGGCGCGTGGGTGTACGTCCTCGCGCCGCTCTTCATGATCCTTGTGGCGATCCTGCCGATTCCCGCTGAAATCCCAGCCATGCTGAACGGAATGGTATTCGGGTCGCAGGTCGGCACGGTCATCACATGGTCGGGCGGGTTCATCGGAGCGTTGGTAAGCTTCGAGCTCGCTCGACGCTACGGCCGACCACTCGGCGAGCGTGTCTTCGAGCCCAAGCGCCTGGCAGCAGCGGATACGGTAGTCCTCTCTGCCGGATGGCCGGGGCTGATCACCCTGCGCCTCATTCCCACGATCGCATTCACCGTGGTCAACTGGGCGGCGGGGCTGACCGCGATCCGCCGCTGGACCTTCGCGTGGACCACGGCCGTCGGGATCGTGCCCGGCTGTCTCCTCTTTACGATGTCAGGGAGCGGCTTGGGTGCCCTTTACCGCCGAAACCCAGAGCTTGCCCTCGCCATACTTGCTCTGGTGCTCCTCGTCGTGCTGTGGACCATTCAACGGTATCGCCGGCGATCTCCAGCAGCGCAGGGCTCCCACCACTACCACTAGATTCCTCATTCAACCCAGCGCGGGAACCTGCAGTCCGAACGTCGAGTTAAGAAACAGAACTCCAGGACACGCCACCTCCCGTCCCAAGGACGCGTCATCATGATGCTCCAGCACCGCACGCCACTCCACGTCCCAGAGCTGCACATGTTCGAGGACGACGGCATCTCCTACGCGGTCGACCCGGCCGCGCCCAACTGGGTTGCGGTCGACCGCCACGGACGTTGGCTCCTCGAGTCGATGACGAGCCCTGGCACACCCCTGACGTTCGGTGAGCTCACGGTGCGCTACGCTACCGAGCGCGGTCTCGATACCGGCAAGTCGTGGGTCCACACACACGACTTCGTCACAGCACTTGCCCGTGCGGAGATGGTGTCCGACCAGCCCATCTCGCGCGATCCGTATCCGGGTCGCGCGGCGCTGGTTGCGCCCAACGGACTTCGGGAGCTGTGGATCCAGATCAACAACGCCTGCAACCTCACATGCACGCACTGTCTGGTCTCCTCGGGACCCGGAAAGGAATACGGCCTCCCCTCAGAGCAGGTGCACCAGCTCATCGCGCGCGCCGCGCACCTGGGTCTCGAGCGGCTCTACCTCACAGGCGGAGAACCGTTCGTCCGCAGAGATCTGTGCGACATCATTCACCGTGCGACCGGAGATCTGGGACTGGAGGTCATCGTCCTCACGAATGGCACGGTGTTTCACGGCCCGATCAAGGACCGCCTGACCGCTCTCGACCGCCGAACCGTCAGACTCCAGATCTCCGTCGACGGCGTGCGACCGCAGACCAACGACGCGATTCGCGGCGACGGTACGCTCGCCAGCGCGCTCGATGGCGCGCGGATTGCCTCCGACCTGGGGTTCGACGTGTCGTTCTCTACCGTGGTCGCAAACGTAAATCTCCCAGAGCTGGCAGCGCTCCCAGAGCTGGCCCGTTCCGTCGGGGCCAAGAGCTACCATCTCATGTGGGCCCATCGGCGCGGACGCGCCGCAGCAAGCAAGAACGGGTTCTTCCCGGAGATACCTGCGCTCATTGCCGGTGTCCAGCGCGCCGTTGACGCTGCACAAGCAGCGGGCGTGGAGCTGGACAACTTCGAGGCGGTCAAGCGGCGGGTGAACGGCGTTCCAGGTATCAAGTACGACTTCGGCAACGGCGGTTGGGATTCGCTGGGCGTCTATGTCGACGGCAAGGTGTATCCGACGGCAGCGCTCGTGAACGAGCCGGCGCTCCTCTGCGGTGACGCGTTCGAGCAGGATCTCGCCGACATCCTCAGATCGTCGTCTGTCGTCCAGCGTCTCCGTTCAGCCAGCGTCGCGCGGAAACCCTCAGTCGAATCCGACCCGTTTCGCTTCTTCACCGGAGGCGGTGACTGGGAGCACGCCTGGTGGTCCACCGGTGACCCTCTCGGACCAGATCCGTATTACCCCATCGCCGTGCACCTCGTGAAACACGCGATGACCACGCTGGGTCGCGAAAAGCACGCCAGACGTAACACGCGGTCGGGGTATGATGCTCCGTTAGTGCTCCACGCGATGGGACAGGGTGCCATCACGTGTGGCTCCGCCGACGGTGCGGCAGCGCAGCAGCCGGTGCTGACCCTGCACTCCAACTGCGTGCTCTCGTTCGATGTCGACAAGCCACGCGCCGAGATGCGGGAGTTCTACGGCGCCGCAGCCGAGCAGCCGCAGGCCGAGCTTTGCTGTCCGACAAAGTATGACGAGACGGCCATTGCCCACATTCCCAAGGACGTGCTCGACCGCTTCTACGGTTGTGGTTCGCCCATGACCAGTGCGGAGCTTCGCGACGGCGAGACGGTCCTGGACCTCGGTTCAGGCGCCGGGATCGACGTCTTCATTGCGGCCAAGTTCGTGGGGCCCACGGGAACGGCGATCGGTGTGGACATGACCGATCGTATGCTCGCCGTGGCGCGTGAGAATCAGCCCTTGGTCGCTGAGGCGCTGGGGTACGATGTTGTCGACTTCAGGAGCGGCTTCCTGGAGGACATTCCCGTCGAGACACGATCAGTGGACGTGGTCACCTCCAACTGTGTGGTGAACCTCTCTCCCGACAAGCCGCGCGTGTTCGAGGAGATCTGGCGAGTACTCTCGGATCACGGCCGGATCGTCATTTCGGACATCGTGAGTGAACGGGAAGTTCCTCCCCACCTCAAGACGAATGTGCACCTCTGGGGTGAGTGCCTCTCCGGCGCATTGACACAGGAGCAGTTCCTGGCCGAGCTCGAGCGAGCCGGGTTCTACGGCCTCACGGTGCTGAGCCGCACCTACTGGAAGGACGTGGAAGGCTTCTCGTTCTTCTCCATCACCGTCCAGGGCTACAAGCACGAGAAGACTGACGGCTGTGTGTACGAAGGGCATCGTGCGGTTTACCTCGGACCCGGCAAGGCATTCGCCGACGAGGAGGGGCATCTGTTCCCCCGAAACGAGCCGTATGACGTGTGCATTGACACAGTAGCCAGACTCACCCGCGCGCCGTACGACGCGATGTTCGCGATTCTGGAACCCGGCGACGATGCCGCGAGCTACGCCTGCTGCGGCGCTGACGGCACCTGCTGCTGAGTCCCTGACGGGGCGGCGGCTGGCGCCGCTCCGTCCACCCATCTAGCTTTCCGCCCCATCCGCACCCCACATAGCCCCTCAGTCGAGGAAGACGCACCATGAGACGACCTCTGTCGCTTGCTACGCTGCTGATCACGGCAGCCGGCATCGCTGCGTGTGCCCAGGGCCGCGCGCAAACCGCTTTGTCACCCGAGGCATCACGGGCTCGTGGAGAAGACGACGACAAGATCAAGCCCTACAGCGAGGTGATCACGGAGGAGGCCAAGTCCGATTCCGGCCTCTTCCTTGTCCATCAGGTTGAGGACAAGTGGTACTACGAGATTCCGCGCGAAATGCTCGACCGGGAAATGCTCGTCGTGTCGCGCCGATCCCAGACGGCGCAGAACATTGGCTATGGCGGAGAGAAGAACAACACGCTGACGGTCCGCTGGCAGCACCACAACAATCGCGTCTACCTCCGCTATGTGTCGTACACGAACGTGGCGGATGACTCGCTGCCGATCTACGAGGCCGTTCGCAACGCGAACTTCGAGCCTATTGTTCGCGGGTTCGACGTTGCAGCGTTCGCCACGAAGGCAATCGATTCCGTAGCCACCGACACGATGGGAATCGTGATCGAGGTCACGGACCTGTTCACGAGCGACGTCCCGGTGTTTGGCCTCAGCCGGTTCACGCGCGAGCAGTACAAGGTTCGCAACCTCGACCGGGATCGTACCTTCATCAACTGGGTGAAGAGCTTCCCCCGCAACGTCGAAGTGCGCGTCGTCCTCACGTACAACGCAGCCGAGCCACCATCCAACTCGACCACCGGTTCGATTTCGCTCGAGATGAATCACTCGATGATCCTGCTGCCCGAGCGTCCGATGCAGGCGCGCATGTGGGACGAGCGGGTCGGATACTTCCGCGTCCAGCAGAACGACTACGGTCGCAGCGATCAGAAGGCGACGTCACGGAACTACATCACGCGGTGGCGGCTCGAGCCCTCCGACACAGCGGCGTTCCGACGCGGCGAGCTCGTCGATCCCGTGAAGCCAATCGTGTACTACATCGATCCGGCGACGCCGGCGAAGTGGCGTCCGTACCTCAAGCAGGGCGTCGAGGACTGGAACGTCGCGTTCGCTGAGGCGGGATTCAAGAACGCGATCATCGCCAGGGACCCACCGTCACCTGAGGAGGATCCGGAGTTCAGCCCGGAAGATGCTCGCTACTCGGTGATTCGGTGGTTCCCGTCACCCGTGCAGAATGCCTACGGTCCGCACGTGCACGACCCGCGGACCGGCGAGATTCTCGAGAGTGACATCGGGTGGTTCCACAACGTGATGAATCTTCTCCGTAATTGGTATTTCATCCAGACTGCCCCCTCGAACCCGGAAGCTCGCGGGGTGGATTTTGACGACGCCGTGATGGGGAAGCTCATGCGCTTCGTCGCCGCGCACGAGGTGGGTCACACCCTCGGCTTGCCGCACAACATGAAGGCCAGCTCGGCCTATCCCGTCGATTCGCTCCGCTCGGCCAGCTTCACCTGCGCGATGAACACGGCGCCGTCGATCATGGACTACGCACGGTTCAACTACATCGCTCAGCCGGGGGACGAGGTGTGCTACCTCCCAGGCATCGGGCCGTACGACAAGTACTCTATCCTGTGGGGCTACCGTCCGATCGTCGACGCCACGTCACCGGACGCGGAACGGGCAACCCTCGATCGCTGGATCGTCGAGCGCTACGACGATCCGATGTACCACTACGGCGGCGGGAGCGGCATCGATCCGACGTCGCAGACCGAAGCCCTGGGCGACGACCCGATGCGCGCCAGCGAGTATGGGATCGAGAACTTGAAGCGCATTATCCCGAACCTTGTCGCGTGGTCGTATCAGGAACGGGAAGACTACGACGAGCTGCGTGAACTCTACACGCAGGTGCTCGGCCAATGGAGTCGCTATATGGGTCACGTCGCAGCTGTCGTCGGTGGAGTGACGCAAACGAGCAAGACCACCGACCAAGACGGCGCCGTCTATGCGTTCGTCGACAAGGCGACCCAGCAGCGCGCCATGCAGTTCTTTGCTGAGCAAGCGTTCACACCGCCCACCTGGATGATCGACGAGAATATCCTCGGGCGGATCGAGAACGTTGGGACGGTCGAGCGCATGCGGGGCGTGCAGGTCGGCGTGCTCAACCGCGTCCTCGACCCGGGACGCATGCAGCGCCTGATCGAGGGCGAAGCGCGCATGGGCAGCGACGCCTACACGATCGGCGAAATGCTGGACGACGTGCGCGGAGCCGTTTGGTCGGAGCTTCGTCGCAGTAGCTCGATCAGCGTGTACCGGCGAAATCTGCAGCGCGGTTATCTGGAGCGGATGGAGTGGCTCATGAACGAGGAGCCGGGACCGGTTCCGACGTTTGCACGCGCCTTTGTCACCAACGTCGACGTTCCACAATCTGACATTCGGCCGTTTGTGCGTGGTGAACTCACTGCACTGCAGCGAGAAATCCGTGCGGCGCTGGGGCGCAGCCTCAATCGCGCCACGCGCCTCCACTTGCAGGACGCGCTTGTGCGCATCGAGGATATTCTGGATCCGAGGGACTAGGGTGTTCAGTTGTCCGTCTTCCGTCCTCAGTCGTCAGTGGCGGCAGAACCCGACCGTTGCAGCACTGAAAACCGAGAACTGAGGACTGACAACGAGGTTGAGCGCGCTACGCGCGCTCAACCTCTACCCTCGCATCGTTGTAGCACGCTCCGCCTCCCACGTCGCTGACGGTTGCCGGGCAGAGCGCGGTCGCCGTCCGGCCGGTCGAGGTCGACCGCTGCCAGGCACCCTTCGGCATCACGACAACACCCGGTCGAATCCGCTCCTTCACCCGAGCTCGGCACGGGACCTCCCCCAAGTCGTTGAAGACCCGCACCATGTCGCCGTCCGTAACCGCGCGCTGCGCCGCATCGCGTGGGTGCAACTCCACATACAACTCGGGGATCGCGTACTCGCCCATCGTGCTGTTGGTCGTGCGCGACGTGGCAGGACTCACCAACGCCAGCGGGAAGTCGTCCGACGGCAACGAACGATACTGATACGGCTCGGGACCAAGCGCTTCCGGCGTCAGATGGATCTTGCGATCTGACGTTCGCGGAAACGTGTTCTCAAACATGATCGGGGTGGGGCCGGGGAAGTCGTACTGCCAGGACGTCGTATCGCGATCCGACCGATCCACTCGCCGGCCCGCCATGGACATCCCGTCCAGCAAGCGGTCACACACCTCATCGTCGGTCCATCGAAACGCGTCGTCCGGGAAGCCCATCGCCTGACCCAGCAGGCCGAAGACCTGAACGTTCGACTTGGATTCTCCAAAGGGCCGTACGACCGGCAGAACCTTGCCGACGACGTAGTTCCCGTAGGAGGCTCGCAGATCGACCTGCTCGAGGAACGTCCGCGCCGGCAGGATGACGTCGGCATATCGCGCCGAGTCGGTCATCACCTGGTCGAAGACCACCGTGAACAGATCGTCCCGCTCCAGGCCGCGGAGGACTCGTTCCTGGTCGGGCACCGTCACTGCAGGATTGCAGTTGTAGACAAAGAGCCCCTTGATAGGGGGAGCGAGGTCGCCCGTCAGCGCATCTCCCAGCTGCGTCATATTGACGACGCGAGTGTCCCACCCCACGCGCCCGGGCACAGCACCGCGATCGACCACCGCAGCGCCGTTGTTGCTCAACGCATACCCTCCGCCGCGAACGCCGAACTTTCCGAGAAGCGCCGGAATGGCGAGGATCGCCGCGACGGCGTGCCCACCATTTCGATTGCGCTCCACACCCCACCCGCACCGAACGACGGCCGGGCTTCGCTCAGCGAGCTCAGTCGCAAGCCGCTCGATGTCGTTCGCTCGCACTCCCGACACGTCCGCCGCTCGATCCGCCGTCCATGCTGCGGCACGGTCGAGCAGCGTGTCGAGCCCCGTCGCGTACTCTGAAAGGAACTCCCGGTCGAGCACGTCCCACTCCCGCCACAGGCGAATGAGCGCCAGCGCGACGGGGAGATCCGTGCCCGGCAGCACCGGCAGATGCAGATCGGCTTCCTTCGCCGTGAGGTTCCGTACCGGGTCGACCGCGGCTACGAATGCCCCACGCGCTTTCGCAGCCTTGATGAAGGGCATCAAGTGGATGTTCGAGGCCTTGGGATTTGCACCCCACACGACGATGCACTGGGCATCGACGAAGTCCCGGAATGCCACCGCTGGCATCTTGCCGTACATCGCGAGGGCCATCGTTGTGGTGGGTACCGCGCACAGGGTTTTGGCGAGCCGCGATGCACCCAACCGCCCGAAGTAGAGCTCGTCGAGCGTCCCGTCGCTCACCAGACCATTCGAGCCGCCGTAATGGTATGGCAGGATCGCTTCCCCACCCCATTCGGCAGCGATCCCGCGGAAGCGATCCGTGATCTCCGCAATCGCGTGGCTCCACGAGATGGGCTCGAACGCGTCTTCGCCCTTGGGACCCACCCGACGGAGCGGAGTGCCGAGCCGCTCACCGCCGTATTGGCGCCGCTCGAAGTTCCGCACCTTGGAGCAGATGAACCCTGCTGTGACGGGGTCGGCGGCACTGCCACCGATGCTCGTCACGCGCCCGTCCGACACGGTCACCTCGAGCAGGCAGGCGTCCGGACAGTCGAGGGGGCAAGTGGTGTGGAGGGTCTCGTGAGGCATCAGGGCAAACTAAGATCGGACAGTAGAGACGACAAAGACGACACCGACGACTGTGGGTACCGCCCTGGTCGTCAGCGTCGTCTCAGTCGGCTCGGTCGTCGGGTTACTGCTTCACTCGCTCCCCAGTCGCGTCCCCGGAATCGAACCCCAGCGTCCACGATCCCGTGTAGCTGTCTCCAACAAACTCCATCACGAAGATGAGATCTTCGCCACCGGCATCAGCGAAGACGGTCACCTTCTGCCCCTCGACCGTCACCGAGTAAATCTCGACCGGCGGCGGGCCACCCGCTTGCGGCTCGACCATCCCGGTATAGGCGCCAGGCTCGCCGCGAATGACGATGCGGCCACCCATCTCCTGGCCCTGATACGTGGTCGCGAAGGTGAATGCCCCGACGGGATCGAACGGTGCCGGCTCAGGGGCGGCAGTCATCGCCGGCTCAGGGGCAGCAGCCATGGTGCCGGGACTGCTGGTTGAACAGGCGGCAAGCGTCGCGGCGCTCAGGGCCGCAACCAGGACCGGTGCCAATCGCATGAAGGGTCTCCAGATGAGAGAGGGGATCAGATGACCATATCGCTTCGGCGCGCCGCCCGCCAATCTACAGACGGGAGCGCGCCGACGTGGTCTGCCGTGTGGACGCGACTCAGAACTTCTTTCGCTGCAAATCTCGACGAATGTTGACCCTGACATTGCGGACCTCGTCGCGCAGTCGGTGGATCTCTGCGCGGACCTCGGTGCACGCTCCCGCGTCGGCCTCGACCATGTGCTCGCACGGTAAGTCATCACCGTCAAGGTAGAGTGCCAGGTCCTCGCTCAACCCCTCCAGCGCCACGGATCCGAATCGGACGAGGTCGGCGGTGTCCGTCACGCACTCGAGCGCATGTTTGAAGCCAAACGGGCCGTCGTCGCTGAGAGCGTCGGGATCTAGGCGGAGCGCGCAGTCGGCAAGGTGATCCGACACATGGTCGCCGCTCGAGGCGATCTCGATGCGGACGCTGTCCACCGTGGCCGCTTCGTGCCGTTGAATCACGATGGCATCGAGCTTGCCGACCCTGTCCCCATCCACATAGGCAGGAAGGAAAGAGAGCTTCATCGTTACGGGGTTGGGACTGTGCTCCAGGCTGTCCGCCCAGGCCTCGACTTGTGCCTTGAGCTGAGACGCGTTCCTGACACCCCACACGACGGCCAGCCCGGCGATCACCACGAGGGGCGCCCCGATGGCCACGAACAGTCGTCGAAAAGTAGACATTCTTGGTCTCCAGATAGGCCGGTCAGATGCTCTTCCCTACGTCGGCCGCTCAAAACGGGTTTCACGCCCCCGCGCGGGCCGCCCGGACGGCTTTCCGGGCCGGTCCCGAAGACTACATTCACAGTCCCCACTCCGAAGTGCCGTTGGGAGGAGGCAGTCCGTGAGCTTCTGTACAGAGCAAATGCAGCGCCACAAGTCGCTATGGGACACGATGCTGAGCCACCGTTTCCTGATGGAGACCCGCGACGGAACCATGCCGGACGACCGGTTCGCCGTATGGATGCGCCAGGACTACCTGTTTGTCGAGGCCGCAATCCCCTTCATCGCCGCCCTGATCCCCCGGGCGCCGCGAGATCACTGGGAGCCCCTGGCTGGTGTGATCACGGCCTTGGAGAAGGAGCTCCGGCTGTTCGAAGAGCGGGCGCAGGCGGTAGGAATCGACCTTCGCGGGGCACCCCCGGCGTTCACCAACCACGCCTATATCCAGTTCCTGCTGGCCAGTGCTTATAGGGCGTCCTACGCCGAGGCCTACACTGTCCTCTACACGGCGGAGAAGGCCTACCACGACTCCTGGAAGGTGGTCGAGGCCGGCATTGCGCGTGACTCGAAGTGGTATCCGTTCGTGGAGAACTGGGCTGGGGAGGCCTTTGCGCAGTATGTGAGTTATCTCGAGACGGAGCTGGACAAGCTCGCAGCGGCGACCGGCCCAGACGAGCGCCAGCGAATGGCCGAGTACTTCGAGCTCACGACGAAATACGAAATCGCGTTTTGGGAGATGGCGGCGACGGGAGAGGAGTGGCCGGGGGTGGGGGGATAAGGTATAAGGCGTAAGGGGATACGGGATTCGGGGAAGCGCAGGGCAAGTTGGACGGACAAATGGAGCCACGACATGAGTCTCTCGCAGGAGTGCTACGACGCGGCTCGACCGGTCTGGGATGCGCAGCTGGAGCATCCGTTCGTTGCGGGGCTAGGCGACGGGTCCCTGGACGTCGAGGTGTTCAAGCGGTGGGTGCTGCAAGACTACCTCTACCTCAAGGAGTTCGCTCGGGTCTTCGCGTGGGCGGTGGCGAAGGCGGACCGGCTGGACAGCATGAGCTGGTACGCATCGGTTTTGAATCTCACGCTCAACACGGAGATGGCGCTTCACCGGTCCTACGCCGAGCGCTTTGGGATCTCCCCTGCCGAGCTCGAAGCGCAGGAGATGTGGCCTACCACGCGCGCATACACGGATTTTCTCGTCCGCGTCTCTGCCGATGGAGACATGGCCGACCTGCTGGCGGCGCTCCTGCCATGTGCGTGGGGCTACGTCTACATCGCGCACCATCTGGCAGAGAAGAATCCGCCTGAAGACCAGCGCTACCGCGACTGGATTGCCCAATATGCGTCCGAGGAGTTCGCAGAGGCCGCGGACTGGCTCAAGGCCGAGCTCGACCGGCTTGCGGCGAACGCGGGAGCTGACAAGCGGCAACGTCTCGTCGATCTGTTCATTCTCTCCAGCCGCTACGAGTGGCAGTTCTGGGAAATGTGCTGGCACGGCGAGGAGTGGTCGCCCTGACGCTGGCTGGCTCCTGACGCAAACCCTAAGTTCACTCTCGACCTTCCCACCGGGAGCTACCATGCAGCGCCGCACGTTTGTCCGGACCGGTCTTTCGGCCGGTGTCGTCGGCTTGAGTGGACTCACCATCCCTGCCCGCCGCGGCCACGCGCGGACCCGATTGCAGACAGATGACGTCATCCGTCTGAGCTCCAATGAGAACCCCCTTGGGATCTCCCCGGCCGCGCGTCAGGCGATTGTCGATGGCATCGCGGAGGCGAACCGCTACCCGGGGCTGCGTTCGGCGCTGACGCAAGCGCTCGCCGACCAGCACGAGGTCCGATCCGAGAACGTGGTGCTGGGCGCAGGGTCAACCGAGGTGCTCAAGATGGCCGTGCAGGCGTTCGCGACGCCGGGAGGGCATCTCGTGGTGGCTGACCCCACCTACGAAGACGCGGGCTTCTATGCCGGACCGCTGGATCTCGAGGTCCACAAAGTCCCGCTCCGGTCGGACATGAGCCACGATCTGGACGCGATGCAGGCCGTCGCTGGGTCGGCGGACGGACCCGTGTGTGTCTACGTCTGCAACCCCAATAATCCCACTGGCACCCTCACCGCGAGCGCGCGAGTCGACGCGTGGATCGCGTCCGCGCCCTCACACGTGCACTTCCTGGTGGACGAGGCCTATTTCGACTTCGTGACGGACAGCGGTTACCGGTCGGCCATCAGGTGGATCACGGAGAAGCGCAACGTGCTGGTCGTCCGGACATTCTCCAAGGTGTACGGCATGGCGGGCATCCGCTTGGGATACGGGCTCGCGCACTCCGACACGGTGGCCACGCTCCGGCGTCTGAACGTCCGAAACAACGCCAACCACTTCGCGCTGGTGGCTGGTCTCGCGAGTCTCGGTGACCACGACTTCGTGCACAGGAGCCTCGCGGTCAACGAGCGCGGCAAAGAGATCCTCTATGGCTGCCTGCGGGACCTCGATCTCGACTACTTCCCGTCTCACACCAACTTCGTGATGCACCGCATTCGCGCGAGTTTGCGCACCTACATCACCCGAATGCGCGATCGCGGATTCCGTGTCGGACGTCCGTTCCCCCCGATGGTCGAGCACAGCAGGCTCTCAATTGGGCTTCCTGCAGAGATGGAGCGTTTTGCCGAGATGCTGCGGCAGTTCCGCCGCGAGGGGCTCGTTTAGCCGAGCAGCGCGCGTCGCACGGCGCGTTCACGATGATCGAAGATCGCCCTGAGCTGCCGAGCCACGAACAGCCAGTGCGCCATCCGACCGAGAGGGCCGAAGGGCAGCGCATAGGTGACGTGATCGGCGATCTCCGTGCCGTCGGCGACCGCTCGAAACTCATGCAGATGGTGCCAGCGGCGGTACGGCCCTGTGAGCTGCTCGTCGACGAATCGGTGCGGCGGATCCCACTCCGTGATCAGTGACGTCCACCGTTGTGGGAAGCCGAGCGGCCGGATTCGATAGTCGATCCTCAAACCCTGCGCCATCACGAGCTCGCCCTCGTTCACGATCCGGAAGCTCAGCCACGCCGGGGTGATTCGGGCCAGGTTCCTCGGATCAGCGTGGAACTGGAAAACGTCGGACAGCGGCAACTCAACGACCTGCCGCCGACGCAGATGATATTCATGAGCCATGGTGAGTGAGTTTTGTCACAGAGTGGTGTCCGGTTTCGAGGACGAATCGGGCCTGGCCGTGCAACATTAAGTCGTTTGTTTACAACAACATAGCATCTGGAACACTAATTGCCCAATAAGCAGTCGGAAGTCGCGAGATCCTGCCGCGGGTAGTACCCTAGGTGGGGATGCCGCAAAGGCCCGGGAGGAAACATGATTACTGCGCTACTACTCACATCGCTCGCTGTTGCGCCCGCGGAGCCGGCCTTGATGGCCCAGCCTCAGGCACCGGTTCAGGTTTGGCTCAACAAGCGTGGTGACGTGCGACGGGGCGACCGGGTGCGGGTGTATGCGCGCACGGAAGACGATGGTTACCTCCTGCTGCTGCATGCGGAGCCGGATGGTCGGATCCGCGTCCTGCTCCCACTCGACCCCTTTGAAGACAATTACGTTCGCGGTGGTCGCGACATGGAAATCCGTGGTCGTGGCGATCGGGAAGCGTTCCGGGTCTACGACGACCAGGGAATGGGCACCATTTTCGCCGCGTACTCGCGCGATCCGTTCCAGGTCGACGCGTTCGTGCGTGGGGATCACTGGGATTACCGGCTCTTCGACTCGTGGCGCCTCACTGGCGAGCTCGATCCTGAAGCCGAGCTCACCGCACTGGTGCAGGAAATGGCCGGCGGTGCCACGTTCGACTATGACCTGACCCATTACTACATCGGCCAGCGCGTGGCAGACCGCTCGGTCTACTACGGAGGGTCGTCCTACTACGGCAGCTACTACTACCCCAGCACCTGGGGCATCAGCTTTGGGGTCGGCTCGTACCCGTGGTGGCGTGTGTCCTACGGGTGGCGCAGTCACTGGGATCCGTGGTACTGGGATCCGTGGTACTACGATTCGTGGTATGGCTACTACGGGTGGCCCTACTCGTGGCGCTCCTCCTACTGGTACCCGGCGCACTACTATTATCCGCGGTCGTACGTCGGCTACTACCGGAGCCCGAACTACTACTACGCCGGCAATCGGTACAACGCGTTCGGGCATTACCGGACGCCATACGGCTCGAATGTCCGCGGCCAGTACACGTTCAAGTCGAGTGAGCGTAGTCTGGCGAGCGGCGGGATTACGACCCGGCGACGCACCGCCAGCGCCACAAACGGCGCGATGCGGTCCAACATTGCGTCGCGGGCGAGCGACCGCCTGAGCGGCCGTCGA
This sequence comes from Gemmatimonadota bacterium, assembly GCA_039588055.1. Taxonomy (GTDB): domain Bacteria; phylum Gemmatimonadota; class Gemmatimonadetes; order Gemmatimonadales; family GWC2-71-9; genus JAOTVV01. The sequence goes on from JBDHAN010000001.1 coordinate 157,753, forward strand.
ACGACGCCTGCCGCAACCAATCAGGCGCGGCGAGTCCCCTCGGGCGCCGCGACAACCGGACGACGTGTTGCGCCCTCGGCAAGTGACGCGCGGCGCACGACCACCGCCAGGCCGGAGAACTCGGGCCGCCGAGTACAGCCATCCGGGTGGGGCATTACGGATGGTCGGAGAACCATTACGCCATCCGAGCGCCCGTCGCAGCGGACCACCACGGAGCGTCGGCGCGTGATTCAGCCGTCGACCAGGCCTCAGGGCGAGACCCGGTCGCGCACGCCTGAGCGTCCGTCGGATCGCGGCACGGCCGTTCGGCGCCCCACCACCACTCGGAACTCGAGCGGTACCGTGCGGCGGCCAACGACAACGACGCGCAAGGTGCCGACGCCGCGTCGCACCGAGGTGCGGCCGTCCCAAGGGACACGGACGCCGTCGCGGGCGACGCCGCAGCGTTCGACGACTCCGTCAACCAGGAGCCGCACGCCAACGCGGGCCACACCACAGCGCACGCCGCGACCGTCAACCCGAAGCACCCCGCGTCCAACGCGCTCAACAACGCCAGCGGTGCGCCGGCCCTCGACGTCTCGTCAGTCGAGCCCTACGGTGCGCGCGCCGTCTCGAGCGCCAACGCGGTCGCCGGCAGCGCGGGCTCCATCCCGGGCACCCACGCGCTCACCGGCGGCACGAGCCCCGTCGAGGGCACCCAGCCGATCTCCGGCGCGTGCCCCGACGCGGTCGTCTTCAGGAAGGCGGAAGGGTAGCAACTAGCAGCACGTACTTTCCGTGATCACGAGGGGGGCGTCAGCCCCCCTCGTTCGTATTCGTCACCTGCTCTAGCGTTCACCGCCTCCGGTTCATACCTTGCCGGAGACACACACCCACGACGATCGTATGTCGAAGATCCGGCGGATCTTGCAGGCGCCGCTCGCGAAGCTCGCCATCTACTACCTGGGCCTTATCATCGTGGCCCTTCTGCTACATTGGCTTGTCCCCGGTCTCCGCCGTGTCTTCACGATGGACCTTCTGCAGTCTTCCTTGAGACTCGAGGATTTCGCGAATCTCCCCGATCCGGGGAAGACTGGTTTTCTCGCTCGACCCCTCGTGGTGTTGCGGACGCTTTTCGCCTCGGTCGGCGGCATTGCTCTGGCTGCTCCGATCGCGTGGATCTACATGGTCACCAAACGCGAGGTGCGCTACGACCAGTCTCTGGTGCACACGATCTTGATCCTCCCGATTGCGGTCACCGGGATCGTGATCATCGTCCAGACGTCAATCCCACTGGCTTTCTCACTGGCGGGCATCGTTGCCGCCGTTCGGTTTCGCAATACGCTGCAGGATACAAAGGATGCGGTGTACATCTTCCTCGCGATTGGCGTGGGGCTGGCTGCTGGCGTCGAGGCGCTTCCCATCGCCTTCATCGTGTCGGCCACGTTCAACTTTGTCGTGCTTGGACTGTGGCTATTCGAAGTGGGCGATATCTACGGGCCCGGCAAGGAAGCTGCAGCCGGCCTTATGGCCACGCCCGAAACCAAGGGGAAGGTCAAGACCACTCCCAGCCGCAAACGCGGCTCCATGATGTTCGACGTTTCCACCCTGTTGAAGGAGAAGCCGGACACGACGGGCGAACAGCCCGTCGCGTCGGCATCCGTCATCAATCCCGAGCTCAGTCTGCTGGAGTTCAACGCCCGCGTCCTTGCGCTAGCCGAGGACCCCTCGGTGCCGCTCCTTGCCCGTGTGCGCTTCCTCTCGATCTTCAGCTCGAACCTCGACGAGTTCTTCATGGTGCGGGTGGGTGGACTCAAACAGGCGGTGGCGGAAGGAATCACCAAGCGATCCCTCGACGGACAGACGCCAAACGAGCTTCTGCAGGTGATCACTGTGAAGCTCAAGGCACTGGTGCGCCGGCAGTATCGCTGCGTTGCAGACCTCATGTCCGACGGACTCGCGAGCGAAGGCATCCGCATACGGACGAATGAAGAGCTCACTCAGGATGAGCAGGAGTACGTCAAGGACTTCTTCGACGACCGAATCCTGCCGCTCCTCACACCAAAGGCGATCACGCTTGCCGGGGGGCATCCGTTTCCATTCATCGAGGACTTGCTCCTGTCGATCGCCGTTGTCGTCCGCGATCCCAGGACGGCTCGAGATCACTTCGCGCAGCTCGAGATCTCGGATGCGCTGCCCCGCTTCATCCAGTTGCCGGACAGCACCGACTTTGTACCGATCGAGGACGCGTTGCGATCGAACATCTCGGAGCTCTATCCCGGCCGACAGGTGCTGGAGGTACATCCATTTCGGATTGCGCGCAGTGTCGATGTGAAGTTCGACGAAAAGCATGCGGCCAACTTTCTCGAAGCGCTCGAAGACGAGCTGCTGCACCGCCCGCAAGGTGCCATCGTCCGCATCGAGCTCGAGCGCTCGATGCCCTATCCCATTCGCGATCTCTTGTTACGGGAGCTCCGGCGCGAGGTGGAAAGCAAGGGACTTCCTCTTCAACCCTCAGACGTCTACGAAGTCGACGGGTTTCTCGACCCGAGCGCCCTCAAGGAGGTCATCGAGATCGCTCGCCCCGACCTCGACCATCCGGCGTTTGCGCCTGCCGACGTCATCCCCGCTGATCGATCGGTCTTTGACGTCCTCGACGAGCACGATGTCCTGGTCCACCACCCGTACGACTCCTTCGAGACGACAACCGAGCGACTCATCACTGAGGCGGCCGGCGATCCGGATGTTGCCAGCATCAAGATGACGCTCTACCGCCCCGGCGGTCCGTCTGCCTGTACGGACAGCCTGATGAAGGCGGCCGCTGCCGGGAAAGACGTGTCTGTCTTCGTGGAGCTCAAAGCACGGTTCGACGAGGAACTAAACATCTTCTGGGCGAAACAGCTCGAGCGGGGCGGCATTCACGTTGTCACCGGCCTCGTCAAGTACAAGACGCATGCAAAGCTGCTTCTCATCGTCCGACAGAAGGGAGATCGCGTCGGGCGCTACGCGCATGTCGGCACCGGTAACTACAACGCGCACACCGCTCGTCTCTACACCGACCTCGGCCTGCTCACGACGAACTCCGGCGTCTGCGCGGACGTCAATCACCTGTTCAACGAGTTGACGGGTTCGTCACGTCCACCCGAGGGCGACTTCACCCACTCCCTCGTA
>JBDHAN010000002.1:0-88375 GCA_039588055.1 Gemmatimonadota bacterium
CGCGATCGTGGATGGGCATGACGAGGGGTTCGTCCAGATTGTCACTAAGACCAATGGGAAGATCGTGGGGGCGACCATCGTGGGATCCAGCGCGGGTGAGCTCTTGATGCCGTTGGTGCTGAGCATCAAGCGCGGCATCAAACTGCCGCAGCTCTCGCAGCTCGTCTATCCCTATCCCACGATGTCGGAAGGCATCAAGCGCACGGCCGACACCTTCTACCGGCAGAAACTCGCCGGTGCGACCGGCACATGGCTCAAACGGGTGGTACGATGGCTGGCGTAAGACTCACGCACCCGTTTCTCAAGCTGGCACTCCTGGTCGGTATCATCGCCGGCGCGGCCATCGTGCTGCGCATCACACCGTTGGGTGAGTACTTCGATCGTGAGCGGCTCCTCGACACGCTCACGTCGGTCCGGTCGAGTGTGTGGGCACCGCTGGTGTACGTCGTCGGTTATGCGGTGGCGACGGCATTGGCGTTGCCGGGGTCCGTGCTCACCATCGTGGGTGGGGCCGTGTTCGGCCTCTGGTGGGGTGCTCTGCTGGTCACGATCGGCGCCAACGTCGGGGCCAACGCCGCATTCAGGTTGGCGCGCTGGCTGGGCCGTGACGGCATCGAGCGGCTCCTGGGTAAACGGCTTGCCGGGTTGGACAAGGCGACCGCCCAACATGGGTTCTTCGGCCTCCTGGTGCTCCGTCTCATTCCACTCGTGCCGTTCAATGCCCTGAACTTCGGTTCCGGGCTCACCGCCTTGCGGTGGCGGGATTACGCGCTGGCGACCGTGATCGGAATCCTCCCGGGAACGCTGGTGTATGTGTTCTTCGCGGATGCCCTGGTGCAGGGTTCCACGGCTGCAAGTGCGGAGGCACGCACGCGGCTCTTTTTCGCCGGGGGGTTGTTCCTCCTGCTCACGTTGATTCCGCTGATTGCCCGCCGGCTGGGGTTCACGTCGCCCAAGGGCTCAACGAAAGAGGTAGCATGATTCGACGCGTATTGAATGCTGGGCTCGTGCTCACTGGGTTGACAGGTACGTTGACGCCCGCGCAGGGCCAGCTCCTCGTGGACCATTCGGCCTTCACTGCGGTCTTGGACGCCCATCTCGATGCGGGGTTGGTCGACTACGGGGCTCTCAAGGAAGACCGCTCGCAACTCGACGACTACGTCGCCACGCTCGGTGCGGTGAACCCGGCTGACCTGGCGCACGCGTCCCAGCCATCGCAGCTCGCCTTCTGGATCAACGCCTACAACGCGTGTGCGTTGCGGCTGGTGATCGATCACTACCCGATCAAGAAGGCGGGGTTTCCGGCGTCGCTCGTTCGATCGCTGCAGGGCGTGCCGGCGAATTCCATCCGCCAGATCTCGGACACGTGGAACCGTGAGTTCTGCCCCGTGGCTGGAAAGGACCGCGCGCTCGACGAGATCGAGCACGAGATCATCCGCCCGATGGGGGATCCCAGAATTCACTTCGCGGTCAACTGCGCCTCCCTCTCGTGCCCGGTGCTCGCCCCAGAGGCCTACAAGGCTGAGCAGCTGGATGCGCAGCTCGACGCCGCAGTGGCCCGCTTGATTGCCGACCCCAAGCACTTCGGGCTGGAACGCGACGGTGATCCGGTGCTGCGTCTCAACAAAGTGCTCGACTGGTACAAGGATGACTTTGGCGGTACCGAAGGCGTCGTGGAATTCTTGATCCCTTACGTGCGGGCAGACGAGTCTGCGATCCTCGCGAGCGGACTGGTCCGCGTGGAGTACTTCGACTACGACTGGACGTTGAATGACGTGAGCCGTGAGCCGTGAGCCGTGAGCCGTGAGCCGTGAGCGGTGAGACGGAAGGCGGTCTTGTGGTTAGGTGGTCTTGTGGTTACGTGGTCAGGAGGTCGCGCGACTGACAACTGACAACTGACAACTGATAACTGACCTATGCTTCTCTCCGTCGTAATCCCCACCCTCAACGAAGCCCACACGCTCCCACAGCTGCTCGACGATCTGCAGCAGGTCTCACTCTCACTGGAGACCGTAGTCGCGGATGGGGGATCGACGGACGGAACCGCATCCGTAGCAGGGGCTCGAGGTGCTCGGGTGGTCAACGCCCCGCAGGGTCGTGGGGTGCAGATGAATGCGGGAGCAGATGGTGCACGTGGCACGTGGCTGCTGTTTCTCCACGCCGATGTGCGGGTGCCCGAGGCGGCACGCTCCGAGTTGGCCCGAGCCGTGGATCGGGGGGTCGACGCGGCCGTGTGGTCGTTGGTGATCGACGCCGGTGGCACGTGGCCGCGTGTGATGGAGTTCGGTGCCCGAGCGAGGGATCGCCTGGGAGGCCTCCCGTACGGTGACCAGGGGCTCCTGGTGCGCCGCACCGTCTTCGAGGAGGTCGGCGGCTACCCAGAGGTCCCGATCATGGAGGACGTCGCGATGGTGCGGTCGCTCACGAAACGAGTCCACCTCGAACGACTCGGTGCGCCTGTCGTGGTGTCGCCACGGCGCTGGGAACGCCAAGGCCCGTACCGGACATGGCTCCGTAACAGCGCGCTCATCACCGCCTATCACCTGGGTGTCTCGCCCCATCGGCTGGCGCGCTGGTACCGGGCGGACGTGCTGTGACGCGGGTCCTCCTCTTCGCGAAGGCGCCACGGCCCGGCTCGGTCAAGACTCGGCTGGCCCGCGACATCGGTGACGAGGCCGCGACGGCGGCATACCGTTCGGTGGGTCGGCAGGTCTTCCAGCAGGTCGCACCCAGTTACCGTGTCACCGTGTGGTACGATCCGCCGGACGCCGAGGATGAGATGCATGCCTGGCTGGGGGACGGTGATTTCCGCGCCCAGGAGGGCTCGGATCTGGGAGCGCGGATGGCGCACGCCCTGGCCGTGCATTTCCGAGAGGACGAGAAGGGGCCCTGCGTTGTCATTGGGGCGGATGCTCCACACGTCACCGCGCAGACGATCGCCCAGGCGGAGCGTGAGCTCGAGGTCGTGGACGTCGTGCTGGGCCCGGCAGTGGACGGTGGGTACTACCTCGTGGGGCTCCATCGGCCGGCGCCGTCGCTCTTCGTCGACGTTCCGTGGGGAACGGCCGGTGTGCTGGACATCACGGTCGCGCGCTGCGCCGCGTGCGATCTTTCATGCAGCACGCTCGCACCGCTCAGGGATCTTGACACCGTCCGAGATCTCGATCTGCTGAATGGCGAGCGGACTTGACCGGCTCCTCGAAGGGGCGGCATATTCTCCTCCCCTTCGATTCCTTGACCAACATGCATGAGAGGGTTCGGTCGATGGCCTGGAGAGTGATTGAGACCGGGGAGGAGGTGTGGCACGTCCAACCGGCGGCCGAGATGCGCCCCGACGCCAAGATGTGGCAGCTCACACTCTCGTTCCGGGCGGCGAAGACCGATCGTGAGCCCCGGTCGTTCTGGGCATCATTCCCACTGGAGTCCAACTCGAAGTCTTCGCTGTTTCAGGCCGCCGATCGGCTGACTAACGACACGCTCGTCGAAGTTCTCGCGCAGCACCGGTCGTAACCCGCCAAGTCGCGCTCATGTCACTCACCTCTGTCCAAGAACTCCGTCGCATTGCCGAAGCGGTTGGCCAGCTTCGGGGCCACTCCGTTGAGGATGTGGAGATTCGCTCAGACTGTCGCCAGCTTCGGATAACGCTGGAAAACGGACAGATGCTCCTGGTATCGGTCTTGCTTGATGAGACAGGAAAGCCGCGACTCGACGTGGACTTGCTGCGGACGGTCGGGGATGCCGCCCATCCGCAGCTTGAAGTCCGGTTCGCGCCGGGTCACTAGACGGGAACCCGAGGTCGCACAATGACCGAATCAGGGGCTCACGAGCGCCTCAAGTTCATTGACTTCGAGTTCGTCAAGAAGACGGACGGTCACTGTAATTCGCGGGTGACCCTGGAGCGGGCGCCTGGAGAGCGCTACGTAGGTGCCTCGGAGGCGTTCGGGGCACAGGCCGGCGAGCTCCGCTGCGCCGCGCAAGCTGCGACAGATGCGTTGCAGAATGCGGTGGGCGACCAGATGCAATTCGAGCTGTTGGGCGTCAAGGCGGTGCGAGCCTTCGATGCGCTGGTGATCATCGTCTCACTCTCCTGCCACAACGGAATGCCCGCCACGCGGCTCGTCGGGTCTTGTCTGTCTGAGACGGACCAGCATCGCTGCGCGGCGCTGGCGGTGCTCAACGCGACCAACCGGTTGTTGGGCAACATCGTCTTCATGCGCTAGGGCGAGAGACGATGCGACGGGGTGCCCTTCTCGGACCGATCTCGATCCTCGCACTCGCGGCGTGTGGGTCAGCGGAGCGTGAGCTGGCCACGGCGCCGGCTCCGCTCGACGCCGATGTAGCGGCATCGCCTGTTGCCGTCGTGGCTCCTGCTCTGAGCGCTGAGGACTCCGTGGCCGATCTCCTCGCCCTCGAGGCACTGCACGACCTCACGTTCGCCGGATTGGGGAAGGGTGCCGAGCACGTGCGAGGCGTCGTGCCGACTCCGACGACCGGGAGCTTCGAGGCAATCGATGCGCCGCGAGGCGGGCCGGCGGCGGGCGGGCCCACCTACGACATCGATGTGACCTCTTTTGCGGGCCATGAGCGCGTGCGGTACTACGAGGACTTCTTTCTCGGTCCGGCGCGCGGGCGATTCACGATCTGGCTGGGTCGGCTTTCACGGTACGAGGGGATGATCCGCGAGCGATTTCGCGCGCTCGGGATCCCCGAGGACCTCGTCTACTTGGCGCTCATCGAGAGCGGTTACTCCAACAGTGCTGTCTCGCGTGCGAACGCAGTGGGCATGTGGCAGTTCATCGCGTCCACGGCGAGGCGCTACGATTTGAGAATCGACACGTGGGTGGATGAGCGCCGGGACCCGTTCAAGGCGACCGAGGCGGCCGGCCGACATTTGGGGGATCTGTACGAGCAGTTCGGGTCCTGGTATCTGGCGGCGGCGGCCTACAACGGTGGCCCAGGTCGGGTGACCCGAGGGCTCAGGCGGTTGGGCGACGCAGCCGCTGACCCTCTTTCAGACGGCACGTTCTTCGACCTCTCCGACCGGCGCTATCTCCGTCGGGAGACGCGAGACTACGTGCCCAAGCTCATCGCCGCCGCGCTGCTTGCCAAAGAGCCGCTCCGTTTCGGCTTCGACAGCATTCCCTATCTCTCGCCCTTCGTGTTCGACGAAATCACAGTGCCCGACCAGACGGGACTCGACGTGTTGGCCGAGCTTGCGGACACGACGGCACGCGCCCTCATGGAGCTCAACCCGCACTACGTGCGCGGTGTCACCCCGCCCGGCCAGACGGCCATCGTGCGGGTGCCACGAGGGACGGGCACGGCGGTCGAGCAGCGATATGCCGAGCTTCCCGTGAAGGAACGGGTGAGCTTTCTCGAGCACGTGGTCCGCAAGGGTGAAACGCTGTCGGAGATCGGGCAGCGCTATGGTGTGGGCGTGAGCCTCCTACGAGCCGCCAACGACAACGTGCACCCTCGTCGGGTGCGAATCGGTCGGCGGCTGGTGATCCCGGTGAGTTCCGCGGCGCGCGCGCGTGCCGTGCGGGGCGACGCTCCGCGACCCCGGCCGATCGTGACCGGTGTCCGCTACCACTCGGTGCGTCGTGGGGACTCGCTCTGGAAGATCGCGGAGCGCTACGGTGTTCGGATCAGCGATCTCAAGCACTGGAACGACATCGACCCGGACGAGTCAGTCGTCCGGGTCGGTCAGCGGCTCGCCGTTACGCGGCCGCGTTAAACAAGACGTCGTCCCCCTACCGCAGGCCTCCGTATCCGTCCATGATGGACGACGCGTAGCCGTTGCGCGGGTCCCGTCCCTCGTCCATCAGCTCCTGAAGCCGCGACGGACCCCAATTGTAGGCGAGCAGCGCAAGCTCCACGTCGCCGTAGACCCCGATCAGGTCACGCAGGAACCGAAGCCCGATTTGCACGTTGACGGACGGGTCATAGAGGTCAGCCGCCTGAATGTCCGGCGCATAGAAGCGGGCGGTCGCGACCTGTACCTGAGCCAGGCCGATGGCCCCCGCCACGCTGCGCGCGTCGGGATTGAAGCGGCTTTCCAACTGCACCAGCCGAAACGCGAATTCCGGGTCGATTCCCTCGCGGAGCGCGCTGTCGTAGATCAGTTCGGACAGGGTGACGGGCGCTTCGAAGCGCTTGGACAGGTCCAGGATGTTCTGCACCCGCTCCAGCTCCAACCGCGCCAATTCCAGCTCGCCCGCGGTCGTATCCAGGGACTGCCGTAACAAGCGGAACTGCGATTGGACGGCCGTCCCCGTATACGTCGCGACGTCCTCAGATGCGACCACCGGTCGGGGCGCACGGGCACCGGCGAGCCCGCCCAGCAGGAGAATCCCCGTGAGGATCCCCATGCCGTGCAGGGTGAGCCGCTGTGTCGCGGAGAGCTGCCCCCAGCCGGCCGTCAGGCGACCTGCCAAGCCTCTGAGAGCGTTTTGTATGTCCATCAGTCAGTTTCCTCGTCTTCTCTATTCCAGTCACCCGACGTGCCACCGGTCTTTTCCAGCAACCGGATGCCGCCGATGTCCATGGTGTGACCCATTGCCTTCACCATGTCGTACACCGTGAGCAGTGCCACACTCACGGCCGTGAGCGCCTCCATCTCGACGCCGGTTCGTCCGACCGTCTTGACGCTCGCCTCTACCACTACACCCGGCAGCTTGGGCTCCAACCTAGCCGATACCTGCACGTGGTCCAAGCCTATCGGATGGCAGAGCGGGACCAAATCTGACGTCTTCTTTGCAGCCATCGTGCCAGCAAGCTCTGCTGTCGACATAACGTCACCCTTTGGTCCAGAGTTTCGCTGGACGGCCTCAAATGCCTCTTTTGTGAGGCGGATGTGGCCACTTGCGGTCGCGGTCCGCTCCGAGGCCGGTTTGTTTCCGACGTCCACCATCCGGGCTCGGCCTTCAGAATCGACATGCGACAGCGTCACAGCAGTTCCTCCAGTTCGCTGGCCAGCGACGCGAGGGCCAGTTGGGGATTCACGTTCGCCTGGGCTGCCTCTCGGGTCGCCTCGACGCGCTCCAGCGCCCTGACCCAGCTGTCAGCATTCGGTCTCTCGCGCTCCACGCTCTCCTTGAGCTCCTTGCGCAGGCTCACGGCCAGCGCGTCGAGCATGCCCGTGAAGGTGCCCCTCGCCTGCCAGGGCGCTTGCGCAAGCGCCAGGGGAAGCCAGGAGGCCTCTCCGGTGCGGACGGCGTCCAGGAGGGCTGCCGCGGCCCTTTCCGGGCCCTGAGCGTCATCCTCGTCCCGCTGTGCACGGCCAATGGAACCCTCGGCGAGCAAGGTGCGGCGCTCCAGCGCCTGGCCCTTGACCGGCGGGTCCAGCTCTTTGGTCAGAAACGCCCGTACGTCCTCATCGGAGACGCGAGGCACCCGAATGGCCGACAGGCGAGACCGAACGGTCGGGAGCAAGGCGTGCGGGTCGGAACTCGTCACGATGACGGTGGTGTCAGCCGGTGGCTCCTCGAGCACCTTGAGGAGCGCGTTGGCAGCCTCCATGCTCGACTCCTGTACCACCAGTCGCTCCGCATCGCCCAGCACGAACACCTTTCGGTCGCCGGCAAACGGGGTCACCCACACCGAACGCTGCAGCAGCCGAACGGATGCGAGGGAGTGACTCGTCATCCCCTCGGGGGGCTGCCATAGCCCGCCTCTCCGCTCTTCCATTGCCTGACCGAGCGTGTCGCGCGCCTCCTCGACCTGCTTGGAGGGATCACCGCTCTTGGGCCGGGTGATCGGCACGAACCAATGCAGATCCGGATGCCCGAGTCCGTTCACCTGGCGGCAGCTAATGCATTCCCCACACGGTGCACCGGGGCCGCGCTCGCACAGCAATCCCCGGGCGGTCCACAGGGCCAGGCGCTGCTTCCCGACGCCCGGCTGCCCGACGAACAGGGCCGCTTGCGGGAACCGGCTGGAGGCAAGAGCGCCACCCAGCCGGTCGAGCAAGGTTCGATGACCATAAATCGGTCGTAAACTCATTGCGGTAAATCTAGCCGGTTCTGGAAGTTCTGGGTACTGGAGAGTAGCCTAAGTTATTTTATTACAGCTATTTACCTGAGATGTGAGCCATCAGCCTTCAGTCTGTCAGCTGGGCGAGGAGACGCCGGCCCGTTCTGAGGCTGAGGTGGGTGCGGAACCGCTCACGGCTCACTGCTCACGGCTCACCGTCTCACGTCTTACGTTTCACCGCCCCATGATTCCATCCCAACGATCGGGAGACAACGCATGCGTACGCACTCGATACCCGTTTTGTGTGGGATTGGGGTTTTGGCATTGGCACTCCCCGTGAGCGCATCGGGACAGGTAGCCGATTTGACACTGACGGGTGGCCGCATCTGGTACGGTCCCGACGCGGCAGTCACCGGTCCCGAGGCCCCTACCGCTATCGCCGTGGCCGATGGCCGAATCCTCGCCGTGGGAAGCGACACGGACATCGAGCGGCTCACAGGTCCTGAGACGGTTCGGGTCGATCTCAAGGGCCGGCGGGTGGTGCCGGGGTTGATGGATGCGCACACGCATTTCGTCGAGGGTGGCTTCGAGCTCGCGTCGGTCCAGCTCCGCGATGCGTCAACGCCCGGAGAGTTCGCCCGACGGATCGGCGCGTTTGCCGCAGCGCACCCGGGTGAATGGGTGACCGGAGGGACGTGGGACCATGAGTTGTGGGGTGGTGAGCTCCCCCGCAAGGACTGGATCGACTCCCTCACGCCCTCGACGCCGGTCTTCGTGAGCCGCCTGGACGGGCACATGGGATTGGCGAATGCCGTGGCGCTGGACCTGGCGGGAATCACGGCCGACACGCCGGACCCACCTGGTGGGACTATCGTGCGCGACGCCCAGGGTCAGCCCACGGGCGTACTCAAAGATGCTGCACAGTCGTTGGTGGGCCGGGTGACGCCGCAGCGCTCCCAGGCGGAGCTCGACCGCGCACTCGAGGCGGCGATCGCGCATGCGGTCGAGCGCGGTGTCACCATGATCACCGATATGGGAACGTGGAACGGGCATGAAACCTATCGCCGCGCGGCGGAGCGAGGCGCGCTACCCATCCGGGTCTATTCGGTCGTGCCGATCTCCACGAGAAAGCGGCTCGTCGCATTCATGGAGCGCGAAGGACGCGGCGACGATCGTCTGTTCTGGGGAGGCGTCAAAGCGTTTGTCGATGGGTCGCTGGGGTCGACGACCGCGTGGTTTTACGAACCGTACGAGGATGAGCCGACGACCTCGGGTCTGATGGTGACCGACACGGCGGAGCTCCGTGAGGCTATTCTCGACGCCGATGCCGCCGGGCTGCAACTGATCGTGCACGCCATTGGGGATCGTGCCAACGACTGGCTGTTGGACGTGTTCGGCGACGCTCGGACGGCCAACGGTGTGCGGGATCGGCGGGCGCGCATCGAGCACGCGCAGCATCTGACGCCGGAGAGCATTCGTCGCATCGCCGCCGACGATGTGATCGCCTCTATGCAGCCCTACCACGCCATCGATGACGGACGGTGGGCGGAGAAACGGATCGGTCCGGATCGTATCAAGACCACCTATGCATTCCGCGATCTGGAAGATGTCGGGGCCAGGGTCGCCTTCGGCAGCGATTGGACCGTCGCACCACTCGCCCCACTCGAGGGGATCTACGCGGCCGTTACGCGCCGCACCCTGGACGGTGCCAATCCCAGCGGCTGGGTGCCCGAGCAAAAAGTCACGGTGGCCGAGGCCCTCACGGCGTACACGCGGACCAACGCTTACGCCGCGTTTCTCGAGACGAAGCTAGGAACATTGGAGCCGGGCACGTACGCGGATCTCGTCGTGCTGTCGGGCGACGTCCTGACGATCGACTTGGAAGCGATTCGGGATGTGAAGGTGGATATGACGGTGGTTGAGGGGGAGGTGGTGTTCGAGCGGTGAGCCGTGAGGGGTCAGCCGTGAGCGGTGCGTCGTGCGTCGAGGTGTCAACGTCACTGGCTGTTCACTTCACGGCTCACCGCTTCACCGCTCACGGCTCACCGCTTCACCGCTCACCCTCTCGGATCAACGATCTTCCCCATAAACAAGATCGTTCCCGAGAGATTCTCCCGAATCGCGAACAGGAACGGTCGATCGACCAGCACCATTTGAGGGATTGAGGTGACGCCGATGCCGACCGAGGTCACGGCGGCGGCCTCGGTGCCTTCCTCGTTCACGTCGACAAAGGTCTTGTGCTTGACCTCCGTGATGTACGCCTCTCCCGGCCCCGTGTAGAGATTGGTGAAGTCTGCCTGACCGGGTTCGAAGGCGATTGTCATACCGAGCGCTTTGAGCACGTCGTTCAGTGAGATCTCATACTCCAGCGTGAACTTGGGCATGCGCACGAACAGCTCGTTCGAGTCGAGGCTGGCGACCCAGCCGTCCCAGATCTCCTGGGTGAGCGCGCTTGCCAAGACGTCGATCCTCGTCGGATCGCTCGGCACCACGACGGTCATGCTCCAGGCTTCCGCGCCGTACGAGAGATCGGCGACGGTGAGAGACTCTCCGAAGTGGACCTTGACCGGGATCTCGTTCTCGTGGGTCATGGTCGGCACGGATGTCTCTGACCCGTCGGGAAGCGTGAACGGTCGATTCGTTGTGAGATCGGCATCGAACTGGTAGGTCCATGCCCCCTTGAAGTAGATCGCGTTGATGAGGTACATCAGCATCAACGGGTCGATGGGTGGCGTCACGATTTCGGCGATGCGTCCCTGCGTCTGCGTGTTCACCCACGCGTTGATCAGGTCGGCGGCGGCAGGGTCGGAGAAGTCGAGTGCGGTGACCTGCGCGTCGAAATAGCGCTGCGTGACATCGAGAAACGCCGGGACCACCGCCGTATTTTCTCGGTACCAGATGGAGTTGGCCAGCAAGAAGTCGACACTCGGATCCAGGTTTCGGAGCAGGGCGATAAGACTCTGATACGCCTCGTTGACCTCGTCGATGGTCATTCCCTGAAGCTCGAGCGTCTGCTGCATTGCGTCACGCGTCGTTCCCGCAGCGCCGTTGTAAGTCATGCCGAGTGCCATGCCGACGCTGAGCGGTGAAATGAAGACGTTGGTGCCGGGGTCTTCCTGGAGATTCACTTCCTGAAACAGTTTGAGCGCAAAGCTGTTGTCAGCATCGACGAGCTTCGACTCAGCGACGCTCAGCTCGCGAGGCAGGTTCTCAATCGGGCCAAACTCACCGCAGGCGGTCAATGCGGCTCCGACGAGAATGGGACTGAAACGCTTGATCATGTCGAGACTCGCGTTGATGGCATTGGTGATACCCGCGGATGGGGGAGGGGGTCACGGTGAGGGGAAGGGAAAAGGCGTAAGGCATAAGGGTGGGACCCCTTACCCCTTATCCCTTATCTCTACCTCCTCCGCCGCACCTCCCACCGATCCACCACCTCGTCGCCGATGACTACGTCGTAGTGGTCGAAGCAGGCGACGGTCAGACACGAGTGGTTGGGAAGAATCCGCACGCGCGTTCCGAGCGCCAATGGCTGATTGAGCACTCCGTGCTCCTGACTGAGCGAGGTGAGGTGCGTGCCGGAGCGCAGGGTGCCCAGTCCGTAGTCCGCGTAGACCTGTCCCATGGTGGGTGCGGTACCGTCGCTGTGGCCCGCGTCCTTGGATAGGGCCAGCGCGCCGGCATCCGTGACGCAGTGACGCGCGCCCGGCTGAGACGAGACAACGCTGGCCAACACGGTCACGGCACAATCGGCAGGCGCGCAGGTTCCGAGTTGGACCTGGATGTAGTCGTTGAACACGTAGTTCCCGGGTCGCACTTCGTCGACGCCGTCCAGGTGATCGATTGCCGCCATGCCCGGTGTCGAGCCGACGCTTACGGACTGGACGTCGATATTCAGCGATTGCAGTCGATCGGCGAAGGCGACGATCATGTCACGTTCCTCGACAGCGGCAGCCCACACTTCATCGCGGGTTGGTCCGTTGTACGCGTGTCCACCGTGCGTCAACAGACCATCGAACCGAAGCGATGACGAGTCGTGCAGTGCTCGCGCGACGTCCACGGCATACGAGGCATTGGGATTCACACCGGCCCGGTGGTAGCCGGCATCGACCTTGAGCCACACGTGGAACGGAGTTCCCGTGTGCTCCAGCGCCTGTACCGCCTCTTTGCTGTCCACCGCCACCCGTAGTCTGGTGCGCTCCGCGAGCTCACGTGCTTCATCGAGCCGACCCAGCACCACCGGGAAGGCCCAGGTGATGTCGTCGAACTCGTGCTCCGCAAACGCATACGCTTCGGCGAGCGTGGACACGGTGATGCCGTGTGCGCCCATGGCGCGCTGGCGCTCACCGATCTCGACACACTTGTGGGTCTTCACGTGCGGACGGAGTGCGACTGCGAACGACTCCGCGCGCGCTGCCATCGCTTCCAAGTTGCGATCGAGCACGTCGAGATCGAGCACCAGGGCGGGGGTGGGGAGATCAGCGATGGACGGCATGAGCGTCTCACAGGAGCAACGGTGGTTCCAAGTTTCACCCGGGGGGCGGGAACGGGCAACGCCCGATCACAAACGCAACCGCGGCCCTCACTCTCAGAGCGAGGGCCGCGGAAGATCGTTGGAGCGTCGTGCTGCTACCGACCCAACTCGTCTGCGATGCGGCCCGCGCCGTAGATGTGGCGCACGGCTTCCCGAATGGCCGACGAGTGGACCGACACCGAGCGGGCAACCTCGGTCGTGTAGATGAAGTCACCCGAAAGACTCTCGATGTTACCGTCAAAGATGAGACCAACGATCTCTCGGCCAACGTTGATCATCGGACTTCCGGAGTTTCCACCCGTGATGTCGTTGGTCGACACGAAGTTCAAGCGGGTGCTCATGTCGAAGCCCGCGGGTGGATTGAGCCAGCGGTCAGGCAGCACCCACTCCTCCTGTCCCTTGTGACTCGCGTTCCGGTCGTACAGCCCGTAGAACGTGGTCCACGCCGGGGCCTTGGTGCCGTTGTATTCGTAGCTTGCCACCACGCCATCGGCGAGTCGGAGCGTGAAGGTGGCGTCGGGCGGGAGCTTGGTCCCATACACGTCGAACAGCGCGCGAGCGAGCTTTGCTGTTCGCACCTCTTCCTGGTTGTTCAACTGGCCGAACCGCTGAGCGGCGGCCTGGAAGCGCGGCATCGCATCCCGCATGAGCGTGAAGGCTGGCTCCGTGCTGTTCATGATTGCCTGCGGATCGTCGAGCAGGGCACGGCGCGCATCCATGTCGGTGATACTGGGCGAGTCATCGATGATGCCATGTCCGGCCTCGGCTGCGGTCCTGCCGGCCAGTGCCGCGACGACGAACGGGTCGTCGTCACCCAGCCACGCCGCCGCGTCCTCGATCATGGCTTGGATCATGTGATGGTCGAGACGCACATCGATCTCGCGATTCTCGATGCCGTCGCGCAGTTCCTGGAGGTCACTCCCCGGCGTGCCGCCCATGGACGCCTGCGCGTATTGGAGCATCTGCGCAGCGGTGGCCATGATCTGTGAGCGAATCGAACCGCTGGTGTTCAGTGACAGCAGTGTTGGGTAGTGGTCTGCCATTTGCGATCGGACGTCGGCGATCTCGTCCCACAGTCCACCGTACATGCCGGCCAACTCCGGGTTGGCGCCGACCGCTTTGCGGAACTGCTTCTCAAATCCGAGCTTGCGGCCCATTATCTCCGGGTCGTTGAGCGCCTTCTCGCGACCCATGTACAGCTTGAGGCTGTTCATCAACCCGAACCACTGGTTGATGTATTGGTCCCGCGTCTCGGGGTGGTGGTCCATGTAGTGCGCCAGAATATCCGATCGCGACTGCAACAGGCGTCGGACCATCGGCTCTCGGTAATCGCGATTGAACTCGAGTTGCGCGAAGGTACTGAGGCGCTCGGTTGAGCCTGGATTCCCGATGACGAAGACCGCTTCACCCTCATCGGCGCCGTTGTCGCTCCAGCCAAAGTGTGCGCGCGGCATCAGCGGGTTCCCGTCGTCGTCGTAGACGCGGAAGAATGAGACGTCGAGGTTGTAACGGGGATACGTGAAATTGTCGGGGTCGCCACCGAAGTAGCCGATCTGCAGCTCGGGGGCGAAAACCAGCTTGATGATGGTGTACCGCTTGTAGCAGTACATCGAGTACTTCCCGCCCTGGTAGAGGGACGTGACACTGCAGCGGAGGCCACTCGCCTCGCTCGCGCTGTCACCCACCGCCTCCATACGGGCATCCCTGGCCTGGACCTGCTGCGCTTCGGTCGCCATGGGATCGACGCCGCCTTCGATCAGCGACGTGACATCGACCATCTCCATCATCTGATCGGCCCACATGTTGGGGACGGCGCGCTCTTCCTCCATGGAGGTGGCGTAGAACCCATCGTCCAACAGGCCCTCGCCCTCCTGGGCGACCCGTGAGACATGCCCTCGGGCACAATGGTGGTTGGTCATCACGAGGCCACTGCTGGACACGAATGACGCCGTGCATCCTGGAATGCGGAGCGATGCGAGGCGAACGTTCTCGAGCCAGGCGGCGTCGGGCCGGAAGCCGTAGGCCTCTTCGAAGTAGTCGATTGGGGCGTTCTCAAAGGTCCACATCTTCCCCATATCGAAGCGACCTGGCTCAAGGGCCTCAATCATGTCGGGGGCCGCGGCCATCACGACCTCTTTGGCCGGCGGTGGCATTGGTGCAGCCGCCTGCTGTGTTTCGACGACGGCAGAGGCACACGCCGCTGTAAGCGGTGCGAGCAGCGCCAGGGTCACGTAGTACGAAGCGTGCTTTGGCATAAGCGTCCTCACTGGATGTGGAAAATGCGTGTCGTGTGCAACGTGAATATTTGGCTCGTTAGTGCTGCCGGGAGGGACCAACACTGCGGAACGGAAAAAGCACCTAGAAGATACGAAGACGCCCGCCCTAGCGTGAGGCCGGGGCGGGCGTCGAGTTCCAGAGCGAAACGGGTCAGCGAACCTTGATCACCGGGGCCAGCTTCACCTTCCCGGAGCCGGTCGCCGTCACGTTTTTGAACGTGGCGTCGGGATCGAACAGCAGATTGACGGCAGTTGGGTCACCGACGTCGTCCCCCACAACGCTGAAGGTGGCGTCAGTCTTGAGGCCGGACTGCGCGCCGGACGGCACGTCGACCGGGTATTCCGTATCGACGTCAAACGCGGCCTGACCCACGGTCATTGCCTGATTGAAGAACACGGCGGCTCCGCCCACGATCATCCGAACCTTCCGGTAATCACCCACCGGAACGTCGCCGGCAGCGATCACGATCGGGGAATCGCCCTCGGTCGGGAGCGCCAGCAGGTCCAGCGTCACCGGGTCGGGGAGATCGAGCCACATCCACATGGGGTCTTCCGATTCCTCACCGGTATCCTCTGCCTCGACGGGCAGGAAGCCGATGCTCGTGACGGTCACGAACAGCGAGTCCACTGAGCTCGGGTCCACCTTGCCTTGGAGCCCAGCATCGGAGAGGAAGACGGCAAAGTCGGCCGCTGGTGCGAGCTGGACTGACGCCCGCTGAAGTGTGACCTCGACACTTCCCGTGTCGGTGCTGTTCAAGGTACCGGTGGTGTCGGTACAGGCCCCGCCCACCGCCATAGCCGTGAATGCGGCCGCAAGGCCGAACGCTCGTCGAGTCATGCCGGATTCTCCTTTGGAATGCAAAGCCAGATGTTGCTGTCTCCTACCAAGACTTCCCAACCCGGCAAAACGTAACGCCCGCCCGCCGGAAGCCAGGTTATCGTACCAGATGGAGCCGCTCCTGCCGCCTGAGCACCCAGCGCATGGTTCCCTCAGCAGTGAGCTCCGCGTCTTCTTCCAGCATCATCCGTACCCGCTGGCCGTCCCACTCCGGGACGCTGGACGCTGCCTGCAGCTCGATCGAGTGCCAGGTGGAGGCCCGGAGCTGGACGTCACCCCGGCCCGGCACACCGTCTTGGCGGTCCCACAGGCCAATCAGGGGACCAGCGCCGTGGCCGTGGTCCCCAATGGGGTGCGTGTAAACCGTGCCGCCGATGCTCTGAGCCCGCATGGCGGCTAGCGCCGAAGCCAGGATATCGTTGCCCGTTCGACCGGGCCGCATTTCGGCCATGACGATGTCCTGTAGTCGATTGCCGGTCTGGAGCGCGCGCTGGAGCCCTTCGGGCGGTTCCGTCTCGCCGTCGCGGAGCACGTACCCCATGTGTTGCGTGTCGGTGTTGAGTCGAAGTGCGGTGATACCGAAGTCGCAGTGCAACACATCGCCCGGGAGAATGACCGGTGCCACGGAGTCGGACATATCGGCGCCCTGTCGCTGGATGTCGACGGACGGCTGGAACCACGTTCCCAAGCCAAGATCGTTCACCCGCTGCCGAAACCACCAGACGACATCGGCGGTCGTGGTGACACCCGGCGTGATCACTTCGTTGGAGAAGGCGGTGGCAATCGTCTCGTGCACCAGCTCCTGCATGCCCCGGTACGTCGCGTTCATCTCGGGAACACGAATCGCCAGGTAGTCGAGCGCCAGCGTCTCGGCGCGGCGGAACTCCCCGACGTAGGCGGCACCCAGCGCCTCCATGAGCTGCTCCCACTCGCCGAGTGTCAGACCGTCGGCGAAGTTGTGCGTGTTGGAGATGTTGAGGGCGATCGTTCGTGGTGTGCGCTTGCGGATGACGTCGGCTACCGCGGTCCATTGGTCTTTCCCCCAGAACTCGCGTGGACGTCCGTCGGGAGCCTCCTCGGTGGCGCGGACGACCTCGTAGAGCCCGCCTTGCGACGATCCGCCGATGGCGATGCGATCCACGCCGTGTTCCGGGCCGCGGTCGTGAAAGACGTAGACCGTGCGTCGGCGTGCGGCAAACGTCGTCGGGGCAACCAGCGCGCGGAACACCGGGTCCTCGTTGTACTCGCGCATCGGTATCACCCACATCTCGACATCGTGCTCCCGCATCAGTTGGGGAAGCACGGTCTCGAGTCGAGCCTCCAACCACTCGAGCTGCGTTACCGCCTGCTCGCGGAGGCTGCCGAACGGTCGCTCGGCGGGGGTGTGCTGTGCCGCCAGCGGAGTGGTGGTGAGGATCGCCAGAAAGACGGAAATCGCGGTCCGTGTCATGGTCGCTCGCTCGTGAGTCGGTTGCGGAGTGAAGATACTGGGCCGACTCTCGAGCCACCACGCGTTCCGTTGCTCCCCAATTGCCTGGTGTCGCGCTACCTTCGCGAGCATGTCAAATCGTCTCGAACTCTCGGGCGACGAGTTCCGTTTGCTGGTGGACGCCGCAGTGGCGCGCATCGCGACACACATCGACTCGCTGCCTGACCAGCCATCCCACGATCTCGAGGGCGTTGCGGAGCTTGCACGCTCGCTGGCGGAGCCGCTCCCGGAACACGGCGCGCCGTTTGAAGAAGTCCTCGAGCTGCTGTTCGAGCGGGCGATTCCCAAGAGCTTCAATACGGCGGGACCCGGCTACCTCGCCTATATCCCGGGCGGTGGCATCCTGCACGCCGCGGTCGCCGACCTGATCGCCGACGCCGTCAACCGGTACACCGGCGTCTGGCTTGCTGCACCAGGTCTGGTGCAGCTCGAGACCAACGTGATCCGCTGGTTCTGCGACATGGTCGGCTACGGCGCGGAGTCGTTCGGGATTCTCACGACTGGCGGCTCACTTGCCAACTTCTCAGCGATCGTGACGGCACGTCGCGACCGACTCCCATCCGACTTCCTCTCAGGGACGCTCTACGTGTCAGATCAGGTGCACCATTCGGTGACGAAGGCGGCGGTACTGGCCGGCTTCGCCGAAGACGCCGTGCGAGTGGTGCCGACGGATGACGGGTTTCGCATGCGGACGGACGAGCTCGAGCGAATGGTACGAGAAGACCGCGCATCCGGCCGTCAGCCGTTTCTCGTCGTTGGCAGCGCGGGAACCGTCAACACCGGTGCAGTGGATGATCTGGAGGCGCTGGCTGACGTGGCAGCCCGGGAGCGTCTGTGGTTCCACGTGGATGGGGCCTACGGCGGGTTCTTTGCACTTACCGAGCGAGGGAAGGTGGTCCTGCGCGGCCTCGATCGATCGGACTCGGTGGCGCTGGACCCCCACAAAGGGCTGTTCGCGCCGTATGGGGTGGGCTGTCTTCTCGTCAAGAACCGCACGGCACTCGAACGGGCGCACGCCATCCAGGCTGCCTACCTACCGGTGATGCAAGAGGACACTGACTTCGTCGACTTCTGCCAGATCTCGCCCGAGCTGTCACGCGACTATCGCGGTCTCCGGGTGTGGCTGCCGTTCAAGCTCGCGGGTGCCCGTGCCTTCCGAGAGGCGCTGGACGAGAAGCTGGAGCTAGCGCGGTACGCGGCGGATCGACTGCGGGAGGTGGACGGTCTCGAAATCGTCGCTGAGCCGCAGCTGTCAATCGTGGCATTCCGTCAGGTGGCCCCGAAGCAGGATGTGGAGGCCGCGAACCGGGTCAATCGCAATCTGCTGGACCGAATCAACCGCAAGAAGAGGGTATACCTCACGGGCACCACCGTTGGCGGGCGGTTCGTCCTGAGAATCTGCGTGCTCTCCTTCCGCACCCACCGCGAACGGCTGGAGCAGGGTCTCGACGACATCGTGGCCGCGATGGCCGAGCAATCGAGGCTCAGCTAGACCCTGTAGCACCCCAACCGCCCACCCCGACTGCCCGATCGACAGGCCGGCCCTGCAACTCTGACCGTTCTTGAACGGAATTCGCATCTCAGGTCTGCCGTCCTGACGCAAAAGTGTGGCATTCCGATTGCGATCTGTGCGCGCAGGCGACGGGCACAGGTCGTGTTCGTCATGTAACAGATCGATTATCGCGTAACAGGATCGAGGAGGAGAACCATGTTGTACCCAACTCTTTGGAGGAAGCAGGCGCCGAACATGTGGGATGAGATCTTCAGCATCCGGAACGATTTTGACCGGCTGCTTGGTCGGACGGACACGCAGGTGGGTACCGGATGGTGCCCGGTCGTCGACGTGCACGAGACGCCGGAACAGCTCGTGCTGCGTGCCGAGCTTCCGGGACTCACGGCTGCGGATGTCGGCCTGAGTGTCGAGAACGGCGTGCTCACGATCAGTGGTGAGAAGAAGCAGGAGGTCGAGGAGGGGAAGGAAGGCACCGAGTACCACCTGGTCGAGCGTCGGTACGGTCACTTCGAGCGGCGATTCACGTTGCCCCGAAGCGTTGACGCAGAGAAGGTCAAGGCGGAGTTTGCTGACGGCATTCTCAGAATCATGCTTCCCAAGGCCGAGGCCGCAAAGCCGCGCAGGATCGAGATCAAGTCGTCGGCCAACTAGTCCTTCGCGTGCTCGATGGGAACCACGGGAGCCCGGTCACATGGCCGGGCTCTTCGTCTTTTGTGGTGATGCCGGCTCCGTCTGGTGGGGACCGTGCCTGTCGCAAATGGAGTCACCGTTCCTTATCATTTGAAATAGGACTTTCGTACTCTGCGGCCACCACCTGATGCCCCGGAAACGAGCAATCATGCACACATGGCTACGTCAGTTCTGATCGCACTCAGCGAGCCGTTCGTCCGCATGGGTGTCGAAGCCACGCTGGCGGAGCAGGCGGAGTTCGACGTGGTCGGCCATGCCGACGAGCTGGATGGGGTGGTGGCGGCGGTCGCCGAGCATACGCCTCAGGTGCTCATCCTTGACTCGCGCTTCCAGCAGCGCGACGACAAGCTCATGCCCGCCGTGATGGAGCTGAATCCCGAGTGTAAGGTCCTCGTCATGGTCGACCATACCGACGAGGAATGCACGGTGCGGCGGCTGCTCACTGGGCCGCGCGAGCATAAGCTCGACAGCGAAATGCTGCAGAATCTTCGCGAGTGCTGCCTCTTGGCGCTGCGGGAATCAGCGAAGGGCTGTCTGCCCAAAGCGTCGTCGCCCGAGCGGCTCGTGAGCACCCTCGAGGCCATCACGGCGGGACAGGTGTGGGCCGGGCCGGGCTTGTCGGAGTACTTCGTGGAACTCGTTCGCTCTGAACCAGGCAGGGAGAGCAAACGGATCACCCGTCGCGAGCTCGACGTGATCGCGCTGTTGGTGGAGGGGTTGAGCAACAAGGAAGTAGCCGGTCGACTGAAACTCAGTGAGCAGACAGTCAAGAACCACGTCGGCCGCATCATGGACAAGGTGGGTACGCGGAACCGCGTCGAATTGGTCCTCTACGCAGTGCGCGAGCGCCTGGCGTAGGCCAAACACTCGCGCCGCACTCCCAATTTCGTTATCAGCTACGGCAGCGTGGTCATCTGGGGGGTAGCCCGCGGCTGCTAGAAAACCGCTCCGCGATGCCCCGGACTATCGGGCTTCGTGCGAGTTCGTCGATCTCGGTCCGCATCTTCCGCGTCCAGCTGGGAAACCGCTCGATCGGGACCCCAGGGAGATTTACCGGATCGGTTTCACCGGAGAGATCGTCGAGCGAGACGCCGACGAGTGGTGCGGGAGTGCGTCCGAGCAACGCATAGACGGCGCGACAGAGATCCATGGGCTCGACGGACTCGTCGTCGCTGCGCAGTACCCCATCGACATGCAGTCTCCTCGTGAGTGCGCGGCGATCCCGTGCGCGGAGGGCGAGTGCGTTTCGGTACGCATCGTCGCTGCCGTACGCGCCCGCCTGACGCCGCAACTCGAGGTCACGTGCCTTCCAGTAGCCGGCGAGGGGAGCCTGGTCGTGCGTGTGAGCGGTGACCAGTGCCCGGTTCGAGTAGGCGCGTGCGCGTCGGAACGTGCCGCGTGGGTTTCGCTCGAAATAGAGGACCCGTGAGGAGAGAATCCCCCAGCGGTGAAGCAGCGCCTGGAAGCCTTTCGGTACGGTCCCCAGATCCTCTCCGACAACGATCGTTTCGTTCCGGCGACTCTCGAGTGCCAGAATGCCGAGGAGGTCTGATGCCGGTTGCGCCACGTAGGCTCCGGCCACGTCAGGGGAACCGGACGGGATCCAGAACTGTCGGAACAGCCCCATCACATGATCGATCCGAACTGCGCCGGCATGTCGCATGCTGGCGCGCACCAGTCGTATCCAGAAGTCGTATGCGTCTTTCTGGAGCTGTACCGGTGAGAGGGGGCAGAGTCCCCAGTCCTGGCCACCGGGAGCAAACTCGTCCGGGGGCGCGCCCACGTGCGCCCCACGCACGAACAGATCCTGCTCTTGCCACGCGTCGCTCCCGCCCGGACTCGAGCCCAGTGGCATGTCCAGCAGTAACCCCACGGAGAGCTGAGGTGTTGCGGCCGTCGCTGCGCGCTTGAGCTGCATCTCGAGCTCGAACTGCAGCCATCGGTGGAAGTCGATGTTGCGCTGCTGCTCTCGCTGAAATCGACACACCGTCTGTGAGCGTGGGTCGTGGAACCGTGCGGGCCAGGATGACCACCCGTCGGAGTGGTGCCGCTCATCGAGCACGCGAAACGTGGCGTAGCCCAGCAAGGCGTCGCCTTCGCGATCGACGTACCGTCGGTACGCATCGTATCTCGCGCTCGTTCCAGAACGTTGCTCCTGCTCGAAGGCCTCGAACAGGAGTCGCAGGACCGACCGCTTGAGCTTGGTGACGCCGGCGTAGTCCACGTGAGACGCGTTGCGCAGGCGGTTGAGCTCCACCGCAGTTGGCTCTGAAGCCATCAGGTCCCGAGCGGCGGGACAGGTGCGAAACTCCGGTACCGCTGTGACGTCCAGATAGAGCTCATTGCGGTACAGCCGACTGAGTGGACTGTACGGACTGATGTCGTTCCCGCGGTTGCGCAACGCCCCGAGTGGGTTGCAGGCGACGAAGCACGCTCCCAGGTCGCCGGCCATGGCGGTAAGCTGGGCGAGGTCCGTCAGGTCTCCCACGCCGTGATTAGCATGGCTTCGGACCGAGTAGAGGTTCGTCCAAAGCCCAAAGCCCCGTCCGCGGCCCAATCGCCGCCGCACTGGGTGGCAGGATTCGGGACAGACAATGCGGCGCTGAACGATCGTGTGTCCTGCGAGGCTCAACTCGATGGAGTGGTAACCGAGACCGAGGCGAAGCGGCAGCCGCACATTCGCCCGACCGTCGCGGCCCGCGTGCAGGGTTCCTCCCGCCTTTGCCTCCTGGCCGTCTTCCGTCCGCGCGACGACGTGGTAGTGGGTGGGGCGGTCGCCGGGTTGGAGTGCGATCCTGAGGGTGTCACGGTGCCGGTCGCGAATGCGGCACACTTGGACCGGCTGAATGACGGTCGTCCTGGAGTCGTGTTGGAGTGTTTTTAGGGCGTGCCGGAGTGTCGCGGCGTCGGACGCGTCAAATCCCATGGCCGAAAGAAGCGGCCGGCGCGAGGCATCGGAGGTGAGCTGTATGTGTCCCTGCTGGTCGGTGTAGCGGGGCAGAATGCCCATCGCGCGTGCCAGCTCGCGGAGCGCCGACCTTCGCGGCATGCGTTCAGGCGCTGGGCGCGAGCACGAGCACGCCGAGCGGCGGAAGGCGGAGCGCAACGGACTGAGCCTGCCCATGGAGTGGCACCGGGTCCGTGGTGATCTCGCTCAGTGTCTCCATGTCGCTCCCACCGTAGCGGCGGTCGTCACTCGAAAAGCGCTCGACATACCGTCCGGCGGCGGGCGTGCCGATCCGATAGTCCTCCCGCGGCACGGGCGTGAGATTCATCACGACGAGGACATGGCGCTCGCCGTCGCGCCGGAGGAAGGACAGCACGCTACTCTCCCAATCGCCGCAGTCGATCCAGGTAAAGCCGTCCGGGTCCGGATCTTTCAGCCAGAGGCTCGGCGTGTCGCGATACAAACCTCCGAGGTCGGCTAGAAAGCGCCCAAACGCCGCGCGCATGGGATCATCGGTGAGGTGCCAGTCGAGGCTCGTGTCATGATTCCACTCGCTGTCGGGCGCGAGTTCAGTCCCCATGAACAGCAGTTTCTTCCCGGGGCGTGTGTATTGGTACGTGAGCATCGCTCGCAGATTGGCGAACCGTTGCCAGTCGTCGCCCGGCATCTTGTTGAGGAGTGAGCCCTTGCCGTGCACCACCTCGTCGTGCGACAAGGGCATGACAAAGCGCTCACTGTGCTCGTACACCATGGCAAAGGTGAGGTCGTCCTGGTGGAACTTCCGGTGCACGGGCTCCTTGGAGAAATAGACGAGGGTATCGTGCATCCACCCCATGTTCCACTTGAAGGTGAAACCGAGCCCGCCGTCGTGGACGGGACGGGACACCCCGGGCCACGCCGTCGACTCTTCAGCGATCGTGATGCAGCCCTGGTGGAGCTCGGCAATCGTGCTGTTGAGGTCGCGCAGGAAAGCGACCGCTTCGAGGTCTTCCCGGCCACCATAGACGTTGGGGAGCCACTCTCCCGCTTTGCGGCTGTAGTCGAGGTACAGCATCGACGCGACGGCGTCCACGCGCAGTCCGTCGATGTGAAACTCGTCCAGCCAGTAGAGTGCGTTGGCGACGAGAAAGCTCTTCACCTCGTGGCGACCGTAGTTGAAGATCAGCGTCCCCCAGTCAGGGTGCTCGCCACGCCGCGCATCTTCGTGCTCGTAGAGCGCGGTGCCGTCGAACCGACGCAACGCGAAATCGTCCTTGGGGAAATGGGCCGGCACCCAGTCGAGGAGCACGGCGATCCCGTGCTGGTGGCAGTAATCCACGAAATAGCGGAAGTCGTCGGGCGACCCGAATCGCGCCGTCGGCGCATAGTACCCGGACACCTGGTATCCCCAGGAGCCGGTGAACGGATGCTCGGCGATCGGTAGGAGCTCGATATGCGTGAAGCCGAGCGACGTGACGTGATCGACAATGCAGGGCGCGATCTCACGATAGCTGAGCGGGCGGTGCCCTTCTTCTGGAACGCGTGCCCACGATCCGAGGTGGACTTCATAGATCGCCACGGGCTCGCGCAAGGGGTCGCGTCGCGCGCGCGCCTGCATCCACTCTGAATCCTGCCAGGCGTGTGAGGATGCGACGACGCGTGACGCCGTCGACGGCGGTTGCTCCATAGCGAGGGCGAACGGGTCCGCCTTGACGCGGAGCGAGCCGTCCTGTGCCTTGATCTCGTACTTGTAGAGCGCGCCAGGTCCCACACCGGGAACGAAGAGCTCGAAGATCCCCGAATGACCCAGCGAGCGCATCGGGAAGACGAGTCCGTCCCATGCGCAAAAGTCTCCGACAACACTCACCCGCCTGGCGCTTGGCGCCCATACGGCGAATGCGACGCCTTGGACACCGTCGATCGTGTGCGGATGGGCACCGAGGCATTCCCACAGCCGACGGTGCGTGCCTTCTGAGAAGAGGTACAGGTCGGTCTCGCTAAGGGTCGGCATGAAGCGATAGGGATCGTCACGCTCCCACGTGTCGCCGTCGGGCATCTGGAAGCGCAGTCGATAGGGCGGTGGTGGCGAGCCCCCCGGCAGGAAGCGCGCGAAGAGCCCGTCTGAGCCTAGCCGCAGGAGTGGCAGCGGCTCTTGGTCGGGCAGGAGAACATCGATGGCGGCCGCTGCCGGGTGGAAAGCGCGGACCACCATTCCCTGTTCACCATCACGAGCCGCAGGATGTGCGCCGAGCAGGCAATGGGGGTCGGAGTGGTCTCCGGTCACAATCCGTCGTTGATCCGCCGCAGGCGGGATTGGCCCGGTCCACGTGGAACTCACGGCGCACCTCCGTCGCGTTGCGAGCACTCGTGTCGCAGCAGCACCAGCGAATGGCGGACGAGGCGCACACCGTGGCCGTCCCGAACCGAGCCAGCTGCTGGTCGTGCCGTGTTCATCAGATAGACCCAGTGTCCGCGAGTCGAGAGGGTCGGGAGCGTGAACAGGCGCGCACTCTGGCCACCGTTGAGCAACAGCAGCAGGGTGTCGCCCTCGATCGGACGCCCGCGATCGTCGACCTCGTCTGTCGCCTCACCATGTAACAACATGCCCAATACCTGGCTCGCAGGGTCGTGCCAATCGGCGTCGGTCATTGGCGTGCCGTCGCGTCGCAGCCAGACGACATCGGTCGCGCCGTCCACACTCATGGGGCGTCCGCTGAAGAAGCCTCGGCGCCGGAACACGGGATGCAGCCGGCGCAACTGGAACACGGATTGCGCAAACGTGAGCAGCTCACACGCCCGCTCATCGAGCTCCCAGTCGACCCACGACACCTCGCTGTCCTGGCAGTACGCGTTGTTGTTGCCGCGTTGCGTGCGCCCGAGCTCATCGCCGTGACACAGCATCGGGACGCCCTGGGAGAACGCGAGTGTGGCGAGGAGGTTGCGCTTGGTTCGCTCTCGCATTCGCACGATCGGCTCGTCTTCGGAGGGACCCTCGACGCCCCAGTTCCGACTCCAGTTGGCGTCGATACCGTCGCGGTTGCCTTCCCCGTTGGCTTGGTTGTGCTTCTGCTCGTAACTGACCAAGTCGTGAAGGGTGAATCCGTCGTGGCACGCGACATAGTTGATGCTTGCGTGCGGACTGCGGCCACGCTGGTCGTATAGATCACTACTTCCCGAGAGTCGGTATGCGAGGTCGGCGATCTGTGTGGAGTCGCTGCGCCAGAATCGCCGAATGGTGTCGCGATATTGGCCGTTCCACTCGGTCCAACCGCTCGGGAAGTTCCCGACCTGGTAGCCGCCTTCGCCGACGTCCCACGGTTCGGCGATGAGCTTGACCTGCGAGAGCACAGGATCTTGCTGAATGAAATCGAAGAAGCGCTGGAGCCGATTCAGCTCGAACAGCTCGCGGGCAAGCGCCGGCGCCAAGTCGAAGCGGAATCCGTCAACGTGCATTTCCTGCACCCAGTAGCGGAGGCTGTCCATCATCAACTGCATGGCGCGGAAGTTCTGCATGTTGAGGGTGTTGCCCGTGCCGGTGAAGTCGAGGTAGAACCGCCGATCCTCCGGATGTAGGCCGTAATACGAAACGTTGTCGATGCCACGGAACGACAGGGTGGGTCCCAACCGGTTGCCCTCGGCCGTGTGGTTGTACACGACATCCAGGATCACCTCGATCCCAGCGCGGTGCAGGGTTTTGACCATGCTCTTGAATTCGGCGACCTGCTGACCCACGTGCGACGTTGCGTAGCGGGAATCCGGGGCGAAGAACCCGATGGTGTTGTATCCCCAATAGTTGCGGAGCCCACGCTCGACGAGGGGCCGCTCGCTCACGTGGTGGTGTACCGGCAGCAGCTCTACCGCCGTGACGCCGAGTGTCGCGAGATGCTCAATGATCGGATCCGAGGCCATCGCGAGGTAGGTGCCACGCAGCTGCTCCGAGACGCCAGGATGCCTGGCGGTCATGCCTTTCACATGGCACTCGTAAATCACGGTCTGATTCCACGGCGTGTGTGGAGGCCGGTCGTCGTCCCACGAAAACGCGGGGTCGATCACGACACACTTGGGGATGAATTGGGAACTATCGTTGGAGTCGAACGACAGGTCCTCCTCGGCGGCACCCACGACGTGGCCAAACAGGGCATCATCCCATTGTACATCTCCCGCCACGGCCTTGGCGTACGGATCGATCAAGAGCTTGTGTGCGTTGAAGCGATGGCCCTCGTGGGGGGCATACCGGCCGTGCACGCGAAAGCCGTATAGCTGGCCCGGCCGGACGTCCGGCAGATAGGCGTGCCAGACCATGTTGGTCCGCTCTCGCAGCGCGAGGCGCTCGGTCTCCGTCGCACCGCTGTTGTCGAACAGACACAGCTCGACGGCGGTGGCATGTTCCGAGAAGAGCGCGAAGTTGACACCCTCGCCGTCCCACGTTGCCCCGAGTGGATAGGCGCTGCCGGGCCAAATCCTCATGCGGACAACCGCGGGAGATGTTGCTTCATCACCCGGGCTGGTCGCTCGTTGGAAGAAGCGCCACGAGCCCACGGAGCGGAATAGACACCCATTCGGGTCGGTTGTGCAGCTCGTAGTGCAATTCGTAGAAGGCCTTGTCAAGCAAGTGATAATCGAGCAGGATGCGACGTTCTTCCGCCGTGCGAGGCACGAACGCCGCATCGCCTGCGGTGTCGACGTAGGACTTGAGAAAGACGTGTGACACCCACTGATACCAGGAGTGCGCCCACGGTTCGAGGAGGCCGACGTCTCCCGCGCGGACGCCTCCCCCGACCAGCGCGGACATGGCGGCGTAGTGGAAGGAGCGCACCATTCCGGCCACGTCGCGGATGGGCGATCGCTTCAGGCGTCGCTCACCCAGCGAGCGCATCGGCTCGCCTTCAAAGTCCAGAATC
This sequence comes from Gemmatimonadota bacterium, assembly GCA_039588055.1. GTDB lineage: Bacteria > Gemmatimonadota > Gemmatimonadetes > Gemmatimonadales > GWC2-71-9 > JAOTVV01. The sequence goes on from JBDHAN010000002.1 coordinate 27,142, forward strand.
ACGAAGTCCTTGCCTGTGAACAACGCCTGACCGAGGTGATAGTCGCCGTGGCCGCGGATCCGTTGCGCGCGGATGTGGCGGTCCAGGATCTCCCGGAACCGTTGACGCAAATGGGGGCGGGCGGCGACCACTCGGCGAGCGTCGGGTCGTGCGTCCTTGGGCAGGTAGCGTACGCGCTTTTCCAGCAGGCGAAGGGTTTCCTTGGCTTTCGTCCGGAGGGACTCGTATAGGGAGCGTTGGTACATCGTCGTGAAGGATTCCGGTGCGAATGCAGGGTCGTCGGTCCTGGATGCCAGGGCGAGATGGAGTTCGGCAGTGCGCTGCCCCAACGCTCGAGCGGATTCCAGATACATCCCAATCTGCTCTTCGGCGTCCGTTGGCAGATCGAGATTGAGTGCGTCCACGAAATGACCCGATGGGTATAGGACCGGATTCTGGTTGTCCACGCGTGCGGAAACTCGTTCGAAGTATTGCTCGAGCGAGTCCAGCGTCAGGCGCCATGCGTCCCCTTCATTGACCACATAGCCGTGAATGACACCTAGGGTCATGGAATCCCGTCGCGGGCGCTGGTACTCGAGGGCGCCCGCGACCGGAGCCGTATGAGCGAATCCGGTGCGTTCCGTCAGAAAGCGGCCCACTTCGAGATCGGGATTCACCCCTTCGTCCAGTCGTCGAAACAACTTCATGATGAGCTGGTCGCCGTAGATGACGGACGTGTTGCTTTGCTCGGTCATGAGCAGGGTCGGTGTCACCGTGTCGGTCGCTGCGCGCACCCGTTTCCGAAAGCCACGGGTCGTCAAACCATGGATTGATCCACTGGCTCCCTTGCGGCTTCCGCTGCGCGCGATAATCCGTGTCAGCTCGGTACAGAACCGTGGGTCGACGAGGGCGTCGTAGAGGAGCCCTTCCACGCTGGCGTCGGAACTCTCGACGCGAACCCGCGCGATCACGTCCTGTAAATCGGCATCGTTGTGTTCCGCATCGGACACGGCAGGTGCGAACGCCATCGGAACGTTGTAGACGTCTGGACTTCCTTCAGCATAAGTGACTTGGACGATTGTCAGGTAGGCGTTGCTGTCATCGACCGCGAGCGGCACGGTCTCCACGATATTCGTCGAGAGAACCTTGCGTGCTTTCCCACCGAACCAGCGACGTGTGGCGAGGAAACGTGGCAGAACGCGCTCGAGTTTCGCCACATGCTTCGTTCGGAAGAGTACTTCCCACGACGTGCTGACAGTGAGGGTCGGTAGCTGACTCGCCGCGGTGGTGGCGACATCGGTCTGCGCACCGACGGACTCGAGGCCGAACCAGTAGAAGGCGTGCGGGGCAAGCGTCATGAGATACGGATCCGCCCCGATGGCGGGGAACTGCGTTCGACCAAACGACTCCACCGGCGCCATGCCCTCGAAGGCCGAAAGGTCGAGTTCCGCACACTGGGCAAAACGTGACAGATTGGCCACCACCAGCACGCGCTGCTGCTCGTTCTGCCGAACGAACGCAAGCACCTTGCGGTTGTCTGGCTGGAGGAACTCGGTCGTGCCGTCGCCGAACACGCCAAGCTCCCTCCGCAAGGCCATGAGGCGTTTCATCCACCAGAGCAAGGAGTTCGAATTGTTCTGCTGCGATTCGACGTTGATGGCTTCGTAGTGGTATTCGGGATCGATGATGACGGGCAGATAGAGCTGCTGCGGATTGCCGCGCGAGAACCCCGCATTCCGGTCGGCGCTCCACTGCATCGGTGTCCGGACACCGTTGCGGTCGCCGAGATAGATGTTGTCGCCCATCCCGATCTCGTCGCCGTAATAGACGACGGGCGTTCCCGGGAGCGAGAGCAAGAGTGCGTTCATGAGCTCGACGCGCCGTCGGGAGCGTCCCATCAGTGGAGCCAGCCGGCGGCGAATGCCGAGGTTGATACGAGCTCGCTGTTCTTGGGCGTATACCCGATACATGTAGTCGCGGTCTTCGTCCGTCACCATCTCGAGCGTGAGCTCGTCGTGGTTGCGTAGAAAGATTGCCCACTGACACGACTCGGGGATTGGGGGTGTCTGATCGAGAATGTCGATGATCGGAAATCGATCTTCGAGCTGCATACCCATGAACAAGCGCGGCATGACCGGGAAGTGGAACGCCATGTGACACTCGTCCCCGTCACCGAAATACGCGACCGCGTCTTCCGGCCATTGGTTTGCTTCAGCCAACAACATCCGGTCTTCGTACTTTCTGTCCACATGCTGACGGAGTGCCTTCAAAAACTCGTGGGTCTCCGGGAGATTCTCGCAATTCGTTCCTTCCCGCTCGTACAGGTATGGCACGGCGTCCAGCCGCAGCCCGTCGACACCCATGTCGAACCAGAAATCCATGTTGTTGAAGACCGCTTTGCGGACATCGGGACTGTCGAAATTGAGATCGGGCTGGTGCGAGTAGAACCGGTGCCAGTAGTACGCGTGCGCATCGGCGTCCCACGTCCAGTTCGAGTGCTCGAAATCTTTGAAGATGATGCGAGCCTCGCCGTATTTCTCGGCCGTATCGCTCCACACATAGAAATCACGGTGTCGACTTCCGGGCTTTGCACGACGCGCGCGCTGAAACCACGCATGCTGATCGGACGTGTGGTTGATGACGAGCTCGGTTATCACCTTGAGCCCGCGCCGATGCGCCTCGCGGAGAAACGTGCGAAAATCGCGCAGTGTCCCGTAGTCCGGATGGATGTCGCGGTAGTCGGCGATGTCGTAGCCGTCGTCCTTGAGCGGGGAGGGGTAGAAGGGCTGCAGCCACAGGGCCGTCACGCCGAGGTCCTCGAGATAATCGAGTTTCTGGGTCAGACCGGGAAGGTCACCGATGCCGTCGCTGTTGCTGTCGTGGAAGGCGCGCACGTGCAGCTGATAGATGATGGCATCCTTATACCACGGCGCTGCGCTACTCACGTGACCACTCCAGCATCAGGGTCACACAAAGCGGAAGATGTGGCCGACACGCTCTTCCGGACGAAGGCTGACGTAGTTGGTGCTGCCCTTCCAGGTGTATCGCTCGCCAGTCAGTAGATCCTCGACCTCGTACGGCGTGTCCGTGCCGAGACTGAGGTCGTTCACGGGAACGTGGACGGTTCCCTCCTGGGATTCCTTCGGATCCACGTTGACGACTACGAGAAGATCGTTCTGCCACGCCGTTCGTGAATAACACAAGAAGTGTTCGTTGTCGGTCTCATGGAACACCAGGTTTCCCTGCTGCTGCAGCGCCGCATTCGCTCGCCGGATGCGATTGATGATCGCAATGTCCTCATTGATGTTGCCCGGGGCCTCCCAGTCCCGCACTCGGATCTCGTACTTCTCCGAGTTCAGGTACTCTTCGCTTCCCTGGCGCACCGGTACGTTCTCGCACAGCTCGTAGCCACTGTAGATCCCGTACAGGGGGGACAGCGTCGCTGCCAGCAGCAGCCGCACCCGAAACGCCGGGCGGCCGCCCTGCTGCAGGTATGCATGCAGGATGTCCGGTGTGTTGGTGAAGAGATTCCCCCGGAAATACTCGGGGAGCTCCGTCTGGTGGAGCAGCGTGAAATACTCTCGCAGCTCGGGCGCCGTGTTCTTCCACGTGAAATGCGTGTAGGACTGACTGAATCCGAGCTTTGCCAAAGACCACATTCGCTTTGGGCTCGTGAAGGCCTCGGACAGGAAGACCGTTTCCGGGTGGCTGTCCTTGATCGTGGTGATGAGCCACTCCCAGAATGCGAACGGCTTGGTGTGGGGGTTGTCCACGCGAAAGGTCATGACGCCCTGCTCGATCCAAAACTCGACGATCTCGCGGCAGGCAGACCACAGCCCCTCCCGGTCCGCACACCAGAAATCGAGGGGATAGATGTCTTGATACTTCTTCGGAGGATTCTCGGCGTACTTGATCGAGCCGTCGGGACGCGTGACGAACCACTCGGGGTGTTCGCGGAGCCACGGGTGATCGGGCGAGCATTGCAGCGCGTAATCGAGCGCGACGGCCATCCCCAGTGCAGCAGCAGACGTGACGAAGTGTCGGAAATCCTCCAGAGTGCCGAGGTCCGGCTCTACCGCCGTGTGTCCCCCGTTTTCGTTTCCGATAGCCCAGGGACTCCCGGGATCGCCGGGTCCGGCCGTGGGCGTGTTGTTCTTGCCCTTCCGGAATGCCCGGCCGACCGGATGGATCGGCGGAAGGTAAATGACGTCGAAGCCGAGTTGGGCGAGCCGGGGCAAACGCCGTTCGGCGTCGCGGAACGTGGCGTGTGTGCCCGGTTGGGTGCCCTGTGATCGGGGAAACATCTCGTACCAGCCTGCAAACCGTGCCTGCACCGGATCGACAATGATGTCGAACGCGTGTTTGTGGCGGGTGAGCGAGTCGGTGTCGACGAGGTAGGCCATCAACGTCGTCAGCTCGGGGTCGACGGCCTGCGCGACGCGTTCGGAGACCGGCTTCGTCTGGTTGGAAAGCTCGAGCCCCCTCGCCCTGAGCTTTGCGCGCACCGGATCCGGGGCTCGTTGGGCGGCATCCAGAATGATCTCCGCGCCCTCGAGCAGCTCGAGCGATACGTCCTGGTCCGCCTCTCGCTTCTTCTCGAGCGCTACCCTCCAGCTCTGGAACACGTCGGTCCACGCCTCCACGGTGAAGCGCCAACGGCCGATTTCGTCGAGTGGAAACTGGGTATGCCAGCGATCTCCGTATTCGTCGTACGTCATGGGCGCGTAGCGCCATGATCGATCACCCGGCCCGCGAAAGCACGCGCGTGCAGCCAGCAGGTCGTGGCCCTCTCTGAAAATGTCGGCGCTCACGTGACACGTGTCGCCGAGTGTGCGCTTTATGGCGTGTCGTCCGCCGTCGAGCGTCGGGTAGACGTGCTCGAAGACGATTGCGGGTGGTCGCGCGGGGACCGCCCCGTGGCGCTCGCGCGGCGTCGCAGATGCTCTGCGTCGCTCAGAGGGTCGGTGGGTCGTCATCGAATGCGTCTGCGCGAAGCGCCGGGATGTAAAACTCCTCGACGTATTGTTGGAGCATGCGTCGCCCGGTAAAACGTTGTGCTGCGATATGCAGCGCCTGTTTCATTCGGTGTACCCACCCAACCGGGATGCCTCGCCGGTCCCGCTCAAAGAACGTTGGCACAACTTCGTCTTCGAGGATCTGATAGAGATGCTCGGCATCCCAGGCATCGGGGTCTTCCCCGCTCGGGACCTCGGGAATTTGCCATCCGTTTTCGCCGGTGAATCCCTCCGACCACCACCCATCGCGCGTGCCGAGCTGCGGCACCCCGTTGAGCGCGGCCTTCATGCCGCTGGTTCCGCACGCCTCGAGCGGGACGCGGGGCAAGTTGAGCCACAGGTCGACCCCTTCGACGAGTCGGTGAGCAATGTGCATACTGTACTCTTCCAAGAACGCGATCCGTCCCTCGAACGTCGAGTCGCGCGTGTACGAGTACACCTCCTGTAACACCCGTTTCCCACCGTCGTCGGCCGGATGTGCCTTGCCCGCGAAGATGAACTGGACGGGCCGCCAGGGATCCACGAGCAGTTTGTGTAGTCGATCAGGGTCGCGAAACATGAGGTTCGCTCGCTTGTACGTCGCGAATCGCCGGGCGAATCCGATTGTCAGTGCATCCGGGCTGAGCAGTGTTCCTGCGCCCACGAGGTGGGACGCCTCCTCCCAGTGGTCCCGCCAGTGGCGCCGTGCCTCCTCGTCGACGAAATGCAGCAGACGGTGCTTTGCCTGCACATGCAGCTCCCACAGCTTGCGATCGTCGATCGCAGCCACCCCGTCCCAGGTCTCCGGCGCGTCCAACCGCGCACCCCAGTCGGGCCCGAGGTGCTCGTCCAGGAGATCCATCAGGCTGTTGGCCATCCACGTCGCCAGGTGCACCCCGTTCGTCACGTGACGGATCGGGACCTGGGATGCCTCCCGTGAGGGCCACAGGCAGCGCCACATTTCGCGTGAGACCTGACCGTGTCGGTCGGCGACGCCGTTGACATGAGCCGACAGGCGAATGCCGGCCGCGGTCATGTGGAACTCCGGCTGGTCATGATCAGGATGCGCGCCGAGTTGGAAGAACGTTTCGCGGTCGGTGCCGATGGTGTCCCAGATGGGACCGGAGCATCGCTCGACCTGATCGGTGGTGAATACGTCGTGGCCGGCAGGCACCGGCGTGTGGGTGGTGAACAAACTCGACGCCCGCACGTGCCGCATGGCGTCTGTGAATGTGGCGTCCTCCGCCGTCAGCTCCCGCAGTCGCTCGACTAGCATGAACGTCGCGTGCCCCTCGTTTGCATGCCACACGCCGGGATTGATGCCCAATGCCCGCAAGACGCGGACACCGCCGACACCGAGGATCCACTCCTGACGCAGCCGCAACTCGGCACCCCCGGCGTACAAATTGTGCAGGAGCTCACGGTCCTGATCTTGGTTCACGTCGAGGTCGGTATCCAACAGGAAGATCGGGACGCGGCCGACCATGATGCGCCAAGCCCCAACATGAATCGTCCGGCCGTCGGCCTGAACCGAGGCGAGCACAGGATCGCCTGAGGCGGTGTGAACGCGCTCGACCGGGATGCTCCGGGGATCGTACCGTTCGTCGGAGTCCTCCTGCCAGCCGTCAAGCCGCAGCTTCTGGTCGAAGTAGCCTCGCCGGTATAGCAACCCGACCGCAACGAGCGGCACGCCGAGATCCGACGCAGTCTTGCAGTGGTCTCCGGCAAGCACCCCGAGCCCACCAGAATAGATGGGGACCGAATTGTGTAGGCCGAACTCCGCGGAGAAATAGGCGACGGTGCCGTCTATCCCATACGTGCGCTGATACCAGGTGTCGCTCGTGTCTGACGCGTCAGCAAATTCCGCCAATACGGCGTCGAAGACGGCCAGGAACTCGGCATCGCGAGCGCACGCGGCTAGACGTTCCGGTGAGACCCGTTGTAGGAGCACGATGGGATTGTGGCGGGTAAGGCGCCACAGTGTTGGATCGACCATGCTGAAGAGCGAGCGGACTCGGCGATTCCAACTCCACGCGAGATTGCTGGCGAGGTCGGACAGTCCTTGGATCCGTTTGGGAAGCGTTGGCAAAGTAGGTCTCGGTTTCTCCATTGACCGCGGAAATAAATAGTGGCAGGCGACCGCTTGCCAGCCCACCGTCCGGCAGCCACCCTTGCGGGTGGTGCGGAACGACGGTCAGTTACTACCTTCTTGGCGTGAAATGCCTATGCTGATTCCCATTGTGGTGCAGGACACAACGGCGGCCGCCACAGCTCCCGAGGGCTTCCTCGGCGACGTCCTCGAGTTCTTTGGCCTCGAGGCGTCGGCAGTGGTTGTCAAGGTGGCGGAAGCGCTCGCGATCGTCGTTCTGGCCTGGGTGGCGCTGCGGGTGGCTCGTCTGTTGATCAGCCGGCTCGAGCGTCGGTTTGTCGATGACAACGAAGAGCTCGAGGCAGACGAGCAGCGCGCGAAGACGATTGCGCAGCTTCTCACGAGTGTGGTGACCGTTGCGATCGTCGTGGCGGCAGCGCTCACGATCCTCAACCTGTTTATCCCAATCGGGCCGCTCCTCGCCGGGGTCGGTGTTTTGGGCCTCGCCGTCTCGTTCGGCGCGCAGAGTCTCGTCAAGGATGTCATCGCCGGCTTCTTCATGCTGCTGGAGAATCAGTTTGTGGTCGGTGACATCGTGGAGCTGAACGGCAAAGGCGGGGTCGTCGAACGCATGACGCTTCGGGTCGTCGCCATCCGGGATCTCGAGGGCATTCTCCACACGATACCGAACGGGTCGATCCAGATGGTGAGTAACCGGACCCGCAGCTGGTCGCGGGCCGTGATCGATGTTGGCGTCGCCTACAAGGAGAACGTCGACGACGTCATGCGGGTCTGTCGCGAGGTCCTGGAGGCATTAGCGAAAGATGCCGATTGGTCCCTAAAGCTCTCGGACGAGCCGGTCGTGCAGGGGGTGCAGGCCTTGGCCGACAGTGCCGTGACGATCCGGTTGCTCGCTTCTACCGAGCCCGGCAAGCAATGGGAGGTGAAGCGCGAGCTGCTCCGGCGCCTCAAGAACCGGTTCGACGAGGACGGCATCGAGATCCCGTTCCCGCAGCGCACATTGCACATCGGCGATATGGACCGGTTGCTGGAGCGGCTCCCCCGACGAGACGCCTCGCGCTAGCGAGGATTCGGACGTGAAGACCGGCCCGCGACACGACGGTGTCGCGGGCCGGTGGCGTGTGGGCGTCTGCAACGATCAGGTCGATGCGGTTTGGATCGCGTCCAGGTCCGGTTTCACCTCGTCGTCGAGCTTCATGCCACCCCGTTCTCCCCGCACCATCCGCGAGAAGAGCGTGAGATTCCGGTCGAACAGAAAACGGAATAGCAGCCGTGTCCATGACGTGTGGCAGGCAAGGTTGTCGTACGTCTCAGGCACCATGCGCTTGACGTCGGGTAACCGATTCCACGGGATCGATGGGAAGTCGTGGTGCTCGTTATGGAATCCCACGTTGAGCGCCAGCTTGTTGAGGACGCCGTAGTAGCTGAACGTCTCCTGTTCGCCCCCTTCGACCAAGTAGTGACGTTGCACCCAGCGAGCGCCGAGCGGGTGCAGCCCAATGCCGAAGAAGAGTGAGAGGACGAGGTAGAGCAGCGCCATCGGCCCGAGGACCACAAAGACCGCCGCGTCGAAGCTGAACTGGATAACCACGTTGGCCACGGTCCACCGATCCCAGAAACCCACCTCCATGAGGCGTAGCGGCCGCAGTCCTTCGATGACCGGGAAAAGGAGGAGCCAGAGGGCCTTCCGCCAGATCGAACGCCCAACAAGCTTCGCTTCCCAGCGAAACGGCAGGTCGGCGTCGAGCTCATACACACCCTGGAAGGCGTGATGCTTGAGGTGGTACTTCGCAAACGAGACCGAGCCCGGGACAGCCAATGGGAGGTTGGCGAGCAGGCCGGTCAGGATATTCGGCACCGTCCGCTTGAATACCAGCTTGTGCGAGCACTCGTGGATCACGACAAACAACGTGTGGTTGGCAAACGCGCCGACCAGGTACGCGACCAGGACAACGACCCACCATGGCTGTGCCCGGAGAAGAAACGCCACGAAGATCTGCCCGGTGACGATCCCCACCGTGACCCAGAAGGTCATCGGATTCTTTCCGATGAGCTGCCGAATTTCCGGGTGCGACTTGAGAATCGCCTTCGTGCGCCCCCGATGAGGCTCCGGAGCGCTGGAGTACGTAAAATCGAGCGGTTTCGTCACGAAAGCTCCCGGCAAGAGACGGCGCACCTAGTGGTCTGCAAAAGTGCGGGTGGTAGCACGGGGTCGCTAGAGGAGTGGCGCGTCACCGGAGAAGTCTCGGCGGCGACGGAAAGAGCGGAGAACTCCGGGGGTGGGACTCGAACCCACAACCCTTCGGTTAACAGCCGAATGCTCTTCCATTGAGCTACCCCGGATCGTCGGCCCACCGCAGCGGGCCGCGACGCTCGGGAGTCTAACGGCGGACTATTCCACACGCAAGCAATTCTTGAGCCCGGACGGTGGCGGGTCAGGCACGGATCGGCTTGGCGGCCGAGTCGGTGGTCTCGGCCAATACAGACCGTAGGTACAGCGCCGTATGCGTGTCGCTGGTTGCGACGTCCTCTGGAGTCCCGCTCGCCACGACCTGTCCGCCCGCCTCCCCTCCCTCGGGTCCCAGATCGATGATCCAGTCGGCCCGCTTGATCACATCGAGGTGGTGTTCGATCACCATCACCGTGTGCCCGGCGTCGACCAGCCGATCGAGCACCTTGATGAGTGTCCGAACATCGTCGAGGTGCAGGCCGGTCGTGGGCTCGTCCAGAATGTAGAGCCGCCGTGACTTCTTCCGACCGGCAGCCGCGAATTGCCGTGCGATCTTGAGCCGTTGCGCCTCGCCGCCGGATAGGGTCGTGGCCGGTTGTCCCAGCCGCAAGTATCCAAGCCCGACCTGCTGCAGGTGCCAGAGGGACTTGCCGAGCCGCTCCTGGTGTCGGAAGCGAACCATGGCCTGTTCAACGGTGAGATTGAGTACGTCGTGGATCGAAAGTCCCTTGATTCGGACGTCGAGAATCTCGGGCTCGAATCGGGTGCCCTCACACGCCTCGCATGGCGTGAACACGTCGGCGAGGAAGACCATCTCGACCTGAATATGACCCGCGCCCTCGCACTGCTGGCAGCGCCCACCCCCGCTGGCGTTGAAGCTGAACGTGGTGGGTGAGTATCCGCGGGCACGTGCCAGCGGCTGTGCCGCAAAGAGCGTCCGAATCTCGTCGAACGCCCGGATGTAGGTGATCGGATTCGAGCGGGGCGTGCGCCCGATGGGAGACTGGTCCACCAGCACCACGTCGTCCAACCCCTCCCATCCTGTGAGGCGTCGGACGTCACCGACGGGCTCCCCCAAGTGCTCCTTGGCGCCGTGGGCTCCCTTGAGCCGGGATGCGAGTTGCCGGTACAACACGTCGTGGACGAGCGTCGATTTCCCGGACCCGGAGACACCCGTGACGGCGGTGAGCGTTCCCAATGGAACAGACACGTCGATGCCGCCCAGATTGTGTAGCTGTGCCCCCTCCACGGTGAGCCATTGCGGCCCGGCTCGCCGGCGCGCGCTCGGTACGGGAATGGTCTTGACGCCACTCAGATAGGCACCGGTGAGCGTTCCGGCCGGCTCCGAGCCCGCAACGGTACCCGCGTACACCACCTGACCACCGTGCTCGCCGCTCCCTGGGCCGAGCTCCACCATGTGATCGGCGGCCCGTATCGTTGCCGGATCGTGCTCCACGATCACGACGGTATTTCCGTCGTCGCGAAGCCGCTCGAGCAGGGCGACGAGACGGTGAATGTCACGCGAGTGGAGGCCGATCGACGGCTCGTCCAATACGTACAGGGTGTCGACCAGATGAGACCCGAGCGCATTGGCGAGCGCGATGCGCTGCGCCTCGCCGCCGGAGAGTGTTCTCGTCTGACGGTCCAACGACAAATAGCCGAGTCCGACGTCGCGGAGGAATCTGACCCGGTCTACCAGCTCCCGTAGGATGGTTGCCGACACGGCACGCGCAAAATCGCTGAGCTCCAACCCGTCCAACCACCGTGCGAGGTCGTCGGCCGTGAGCCGCGCGACGGCACCGATGGACCGGTCGCCCACTCGCACTGCCAACGCCTCCGGACGAAGTCGCGCGCCGTCGCACCCGGGACAGGTCTTGGCGAGCTGGTACTGTCGCAGGAAGACGCGGATGTACTGCTTGTACCGTTTGCGCTCGAGATCGCGGAGAAACGGGAAGACACCCTTGAAGCGACCTCGTGCGTTCTGGAGGAGAAAGCGCTGCTGCGTCTTCTTGAGCTTCGACCACGCGGTGTCCGTCGGAATCCCTTGCTCCTCCGCTGCTTGCCGGAGCAGTCGTCGCCGCCGCGTGTAGCGCGGCTTGGTCCACGGATCGAGTGCGCCGTCTGCCAGGGTGCGTGCAGGATCGGGGACGATCAGTGATTCGTCGTACTCCAACACTGCCCCGAAACCATTGCAGCCGGGACAGGCCCCGCGCGGATTGTTGAACGAGAACAGCGCCGGCGTCAGGGTCACGGTGGGAGTCCCGCACGCTGTACACCGAGGATGCTGTGAGAATTGGAGCGGGTCGCCGGACCAGTGAATCACCGCGAGACCTTCGCCCTCGGCAAATGCGGTGGCGACCGAGTCGGCGAGGCGCCCGCGGGTCTGGCGCGAAACGCGAAGCCGGTCCGCAATCACCAGAAACGTGTCGCGATCGAGCTGCATCCCTGCCGGTAACGCGTCGAGTCTCACCGTGTCTCCCCCGATGTACAACCGGACGAATCCCATCGCGCGAAGGTTCTCGAGCACGCGCTCGTGAGTGGAGTGGTCGCTCATCGGCAGTGGAAAGCACACGATGACCCGCTCGCCCTCCGCCGCATCCAACAGTCGGTTTGCAGCGGTGGAGGGTGAGTCCACCGTCACTATTCCGCCGCAGAGATAGCACGACGGCACACCGATCCGGGCCCAGAGCAGGCGAAGGTAATCGTGGATCTCCGTCGCTGTTCCAACCGTGGAACGGCTCGAAGTCGTGGGGTTCTTCTGCTCGATGGCCACCGCTGGCGACACGCCGTCGATACGGTCGACCGCCGGCTTCGGCATCCGCTCGAGGAACTGCTTGGCGTAGGTCGATAACGACTCGATGTAGCGCCGTTGTCCCTCAGCATAGAGCGTGTCGAAGGCAAGGGTGCTCTTCCCCGACCCGGACGGACCGGTCACTACCGTGAGGGCCCGGTGGGGAATCGTGAGGGTGATGCCCTTCAGGTTGTGCTGTCGAGCACCCTCCAGAACGATGCGATCGGCGGTCATCGTCCGAAGCATAGCGGAGCCGTGCAGACTCCAACAACCGCGCAGCCGTTGACGGGGCCTGATCCGGGGCCATACGTTGGCGACCCATGGCACACAAGCTCGCGCCCCAGTTGCTGCGCCGCGGACTCGAGATCTTTGCGGTGATCTCGTTGGTCGTGTTCGTGGCGGTTCTCCTCTATGGCAACAACCTGGGTCAGTTCGTCACGGCCATGGTCAACCTCCGCTGGCAGTGGGTGCTCCTCGGAGTGGTGATCGCGTCGTTGGATTGGTTCGGTGGCGGGCTTCGACTCTACGTGCTTGCTCGGCACGTCCATCCGGCAACCACGTTGCGAGGTGCAGTACTCTCCGCCGGTCTCAACGCCTACGCCACCCTGATCACGCCGTCGCAGGCAGGGGGCGGGCCGCTCGGCATCTACACGCTCAAGCGGTACGGCACGCCGATTCCTGAAGGCATGGTCGCCACCTTCATGAGTTTCGTTGCGACGATCCTGTTCTTTGCCGTCGCCGGCCCCACCGTCGTGTTCTTCGGCGCGGGTGAGTCGCTGGAAGAACACGGCATTCTTGGCGTAACGAACTTGAACACGCTCTTCCGGTTGAGCGTGGGCGCGTTCATCTCGGTCGGGGTAGTGATGCTCGCCGTGATTGTGTTCCCAGGCGTGGCCCGCCGCCTGGTGCTGGCCGCCGTACGTTGGTTGGAGCACCGCGGCAACCCGCGGCTGGCGGGCCTTGTTTCAGGGCTGAACGAGGGCGTCGACCGGGCACACGAGGCCATGGTGGCGTTCTTCCGGGGACGTGGCTGGCTGTCCCTGGCCAGCGGCGTGATTCTCACCGGTCCAACCCTCGCCAACAAGCTCCTGGCCGGATATATCGTGCTACGAGCCCTCGACATCCCGGCGCCGTTCGTGGAAGTCGTGATGCTGCAAACCCTGATCATCTTCCTACTGTACTTTGCACCGACGCCGGGGGGGTCGGGATTGGCTGAAGTGCTGTCGGGGGCGGTCATGTCGATCTACGTGCCACGTGAGTTGACTCCGTCCTATGTGTTGCTCTGGCGCATCTACGTAGCGTACTTGACGGTTGGCGCCGGTTCTTTCGTGTTCTGGCGGTGGCTCAAGCTGTGGGAGGAACAGGCGGAGGAGCAGGCCGCTGAGCCGCCGTCGGAGGACGAACCGTAGCCGGCCGAGTTCGGTTGCCCCGCCCCAGAGCCGCAACTAACTTCCCACAATTGCCCCAGAATTGAGGTCGGGCCCCCCATGTCGCATCTGGAAATCGCCGGACAGCGCGTAGCAATTCCCGCGGGCGAATTCGTCATCGGCAGCGATCCGGCGGCGCACATGGTGCTCGAGGGTACCGGTATGGCGGGCCGCCACGCCGCTGTTCAAAGCACGCCCGACGGACAATCGGCGATTCGGTTGGCCGATGAGGCGGCGGTCGTGCTCGTCAACGGCGTGCGGTTGGGCGCGCAGCCGGTGCCGCTGCTCCACGGCGACAAGATCGAGATGGGCGAACATGAGCTGCATTTTGTCGATGAGCGCCGCAGCGGCAGCACGCAGTATGTGCAGGCCGTCGACCCGTCGCAGATGTCGGCGAAGCCGTCGGCTCGGCGGGCTCCGACCGCCGGGACCGGTGGCCGTCTCGTCTCCCTCACGGATGGGCGCGAATACGCGGTGACTGGTGCGTCGTTGGTGATTGGACGCGATGCAGGATGCGATGTCGTGGTCACGAGCAAGAACGTCTCGCGCCGACATTGCGAGGTCGTTACGACCCCGAAGGGGTATCTGCTCGTCGACAGCAGTACGAATGGGACCTTCGTGAACGGGGAGCGGATCGAGGCACAGCACCTCCTCGCCCGCGGTGATGTCATCCGGTGCGGCGACTACGATTTCCGCTTCTACGGCGATGTTGCACCAGGGCCGCCCGCGGACCCGGCACCACCGCCTACGCCAGAGCCGAGAGAGGCTGAGCCGCCGGCACCCCCCAACTCGATGCCCCCCCCCGAGCCGGCCGCACGGCAGCCGAGTTCGCCTCCAACGCCGCCGCCCGGTGCCGTCCATCAACTGAAGAACACCATGCATGGTGTGCCCGCCGTCCCACGGCCGGGGGCCGCACCGCGAGGGCGTCCAGCACCGCCGTACAAGCCGCCGGCAGCTGCTGTGACCCCACCGGCCGCTCCGCCGACTCCACCGGTGGCTCCGACGCCGTCGGTTGCCGCCGAGCAGGCCCCTGGGGGCCCGACACCCACCGCGGAACCGCGGCCGAGCGGGTCCACGCTCATGGCGAACATCATCGTGCGCAGTGGCCCGCTCAAGGGAAAGCGCTTTCCGATCCGGGTGCCGGTAGTCAACGTTGGACGGGCGGATTACAACGACATCGCGATCGATGACGACAGTGTGTCGACCACCCACGCGAAGCTGCAGCGGCGTGAGGGTATCTGGGTACTCGTGGATCTCGACTCGACCAACGGGACGTTGGTCGATGGCGAGCGCGTGCACGGTGAGGTCCCGCTCGCTCCTGGGGCCCTCATTCGGTTTGGCGAGGTGCAAACGATCTTCGAGCCGACAGATGACACCATCGATCCGAAGAAGGGCAGTTCGACGAGGATGATGGGTGCCATCCGGCTACCGAATCAACCACCCAGTGGTTCTCAGGGGACGTCGTAGCGATGCGGAGTCTCCTTGTTGTGATGAGCTGGCATCGTTCCTGCTCGCAGACATTGCCATCAACCGCACTGTTCTAGACGTGGCCGAGATCGTTCGATTCACTTGTGCCGGACGCACCGATGTGGGTGTCGTCCGCTCCGGCAACGAGGACGCATTCCTCATGGCGCCGGAGGCGGGCGTATTCGTCGTGGCCGATGGCATGGGAGGGCACGCGGCCGGAGAGGTGGCGAGTCAGATGGCCGTCTCTATCGTCGGCCGTGGTCTCGAACATGTTGCAGGGCAAGCGGATCCCTCCGCAGCAGACGTCATTCGCCAGTCCATCGTCGAAGCGAACGGCGCCATCTTCGAGCGCACGCTGATCGAGCAGGACAAGCGCGGGATGGGTACGACGGCGACCGCGATGGTCATCAGCGGTCGACGCTATTTGGTTGGACAGGTCGGAGACAGCCGCGCCTATGTGCATCGCGACGAGGAGTTGCTTCAGATCACGAAGGACCACTCGTACGTGCAGGAGCAGGTGGACGCGGGCTACCTCACGCCGGAGCAAGCGCGCACGCATCCCTACAGCAACGTGATCACTCGGTGTGTGGGCGCGAACGCCGAAGTCGCGCCCGATCTGTACGGTGGAACGCTCCATTCGGGTGACATCTTCCTGCTCGCTTCGGATGGCCTCACGGGCATGCTCGAGGACGACGAGCTGCTGACGATCATGAGCTCGGACAGATCACCCGGCGAGTTGGTCGATAGATTGATCAGCGAAGCAAATCGGCGTGGCGGGCTCGACAACATCACCGTGATCATTGTGCGCATCGACGGCATCGAAGGCATCGAAGGCTCGGAAAACGGAGCAGCGGCGAGCGACGAGTGACGCGCGGACCCAACCCCGAAGCGGTCGGCGCGGTCGCTGCGGAACACCTCGGACCCATTCTCTACGCGCTGGAAACCTGTGCCCTCACGATGGAACAGGCGGGGCGGGCCGAAGAAGCCGACTACTACCGGGCGCTGGCGCGCCGTCTAGCCGAGGCCGGTGGCAGCGACGGTGACGACGACGAGGTGCTCCCGATCAGCTGAGGAGATTGCGCGAGGCATCTAAGTCGTCGCGCATTTCCTCCGGTGACCGTTCGGCCAGTGCCACTATGGCCGCTGGGGTCACGGAGACCGGCCCGGCAGTGAACACCCGGAGCCGTCGCGCGCTCATATGCAGTTCTTCCGTGATCCGGCGGATGCCGAGCAGGCTCGATCCGGACCCCGTTCCCAAGTGTTCCACTTGTCCGTCCCGCATCCTGAGCGCCACGTCGAGCGAGAGCATGTCCGGCTTCGCGGGGTAATCTACGAGCACGCCGCCTTCGGGCATCGCCAGTTCTGCTGCCAGTCTGTCCTCGACCTGGGTCGAAAGCTCCGGTTCAGCGGCGATCCACTCGCCCCCACCCGCGGGGACCTCGATTGCCGGGAGATCGACCACGCGCTTGTACAGCTGCCGGCGCCGGAGTCGGTCGCGGAGGTCGGTCGTTGGCAGTCCCCGCACGGCTTCCATCAGCGATTCGTCCGAACTCTCGGCTATCCACGTCGGGTCGAACGCCCCGTGTGCGATCGCCGTCCGGATCAGGCGCTTGAACATGGCCGTTGCACTACGGATCGCGTGGTGCCAGTAGACGTTACGGTACATCTGGTACTTCGCGAAAAGCAGTGACTCGAGCGCACTCACGCCTTTCTCGTGGAGCCCGATCGTGCGCCCGCCCGCGGAGTCCTCCACGAGCGTGGTCGAGTGGATGAGCCGGTCCACGTCCACTGTGCCATAGGGAACGCCACACATTCTGGCGTCGCGCGTCAGGTATTCGATCTTGTCCAGATCCAACGACCCTGCGATCAAACCCTGAAGCGCGCTGGCGCTCGTGCCCGCGATCAGCGCACCAAGCTGTGATGCAGGCGACGCAATCTCGAACGCATCGAGTGCTGCCCGAAGCTCCGAGTTCTCAAAGTGACGCGCGGCGAGGCACTCATGCGAGGGGAGGCCCGCCTCTTCGAGCGCGTGCGAAAAGGGGTAGTGTCCGATGTCGTGCAGCAGCGCCGCGAGGCGAACGGCTGTCAAATCATCGGCGTTGATTCCCGCGAGCTCGCCTCGCTCGCTCAACACGCTCAGCGCCTGGCTAGCCAAGTGGTACGTGCCCAGCGCATGCTCGAATCGCGAATGTGTGGCGCCCGGGTAGACCAGGTAGGCGTGCCCGAGCTGCCGCACGTAGCGCAATCGTTGAAACGGGGCCGAATCGACGACGCGGAGAGACAGCCCGTCGATCTGAATGTTGTTCCAGAGCGGATCGCGAATGACCTCGAAATCGCCAGCGAGCGCCATAGCGTTGGTCTCAGCGGGGCCAGGGATGAGCGACAGTGCTCATTCGCGTGTCAGCGGACCGCCACTCCGGATCGGAAGGCGGCGGCGATCATGACAGCGGGATCCCACGGGAGGACGTCCGCACGCGTGTGATAGAGCAGTTGGATCGTGGCTTGGTCTCGCAGCGATGGTGTCGTCACGGTGGGTGCATCAAACATGAGGTCGAACGGATCATTGCTGTGTGCAAATATGCCAAGCGCGTGACCGATTTCGTGCGTGGTGACACGTGCGAGACAGTTGACGGCATCGGTGGGGTCGGCTCCAGGAAAGGCGCGGACCTCGATCTGCATGCGGGACGTGAACCTGAGCTGGCCGCTGCCGTCGACGACGCGAGGCGGGACGAAGGTCACGCCCTCGCACACGAATCGAGGTGGATCGTCAGTCAGCGGGGTGTCCGGAGGCGGATTACCGGTCAGAACAACAAGGAGATCGGCTGTCGACGAGTCGGCGACCAGCGTGGCGCGAAACTCTCCGTACAGAAACTGTCGCTGCCACGCTCGGAGCCCGTCGGACGCGTACTGGGGTAGCTGCCCAACTGGCTCCGCGAACACCTTGATGGGGAGCGACGTGGCTGGCCACCGAAAGACGAGCGTATCCGTGCTCATCAGACGGAACTCGTAGGCGGTTGCTCGTGTGGGAGCCTCCGGCTGCTCGCATCCCACGACTGCTGCGGCCAGTAGTATGAGGCCTATGGCAGTGTCACTGCGACGTATTGCCAAAGGTCCTCCGTACGACCAGTGTCGCCGCCACGCGGTGCACCGACCGGTGCCCAGTGAGTCCCCCCGCGCGCAGCGCCTGTGTCGTGAAACGGTGAAAATCGTAGTGTGTCTCGATACCGAGCGTCCAGCCCGATCCGATTCCTCGATCCGCGCGGGCGGACACGCCAACCGCTGGGAGGAGGGGAGCGTCATCTTGAAACAGCGTGCCGTCGCGCATGCCGCCGGTCGCGTACTTGATGCCGCCGACTTCCGCCTCGACAGTTGCCCACTGTGTGACCTGGCGGCGCAGTGCAATGCTACCCGACCACACGGTGAGCGGTAGGACTGCGGTTGTCTGTCCGGCTTCCCGTCGAACGAGGTCGCTTCTGGCCCATCGGACCGAGAGAGCGAGCGAGTGAAGATCGGACAACTGCGTGCCCGCCGCGACCGCGACAGTAGGTGCGATACTCGGGACGATGGTGAACGCCTGCACGATGGAATCCCGCACCAGCGGTGTTCCGAGCAAAGCCCCGCCCTTGAGCTCGACGAACATCTGAGCATCGCCGGCGCCGGAAGTAACCGCGAGGGCAACCCAAGCGATCGCCAGCGAACGTCTCATGCAGCCGGCTGCCGCGGGATGGTCCGCCGAATGATGAGGGCGATCACCAGAGCGAGCCCGAAGGCACACACCACGACCGGTCCTGTTGGCAGATCGCTCACGTAGGATACCCACAACCCGAGAACGGTCGCGGCGATGCCCGTGGGCCATGCGATGGCGAGCATGCGGCCCGGTTTCTTGGCAAAGAGGGTCGCGATGACAGCCGGAATCACCAAGAAGCTGAACACGAGCAGTACGCCGGCAATTGCCACCGACCAGGTCACCATGAAGCCAAAAAGGACGTAGAACAGGAAATCCCACCGAGCAACGGACCACTTTTTCTGGCGAGCTGTCTCCGGATGGAGTGAGATGGTGAGGAATCGGTGTCGCAAGAACCAGTGGGATAGGCCGAGAGCGGCGTACAAGACCGCCGTTTTGGCGATGTCCGGCCAGGTCACCCACAAGAGGCTGCCCGTGAGCAGTTGCTCCACGTGCTCGGAGCCCCGCGGCGCCTGTGCCGCGAGGAGGATCGTCGCCGCCGAGGCCACGACGAACACGATGCCGATGATGGCCTCCTGTGGGACGCGTTCGTGCTCCATGCGGCTGACCGAAAAGAGTGCGGCAGCGATCAGTGTTGCCCCGAGGCCGACCATATAGCTTGCGGTGCCGGGTGAGAGCCCGGTGAGAGAGCCCAGGGCCTCGCCGAGCCCCAGGCCGGCCGCCGCCCAACCGAGTGCGGCGACCTGCGCGAGTGCCAGATCCACAAAGATGACGCCGCGCGCAATGATGTGGATCCCGAGGTAAGCGTGAATCCCGACCAGAATGAGAGCGGCCACCAGGGCCGGCGCCATCAGTTCGAGCATAGTCCTCGTCGCTTCCGTGTTTGGTGAGCCGTCATTCGTCGCGACCACCGGAGCCGGCGGACTCGAAGCCTCGTGCTAACGCTTGGACCCATCGATCGACCAGGGCGAAGTAGTTGTTCACTTCAGGCTCACCATCGACGTGTTCCGGGACGATAACCGCCGTCGCTCCGGTCCGCGAGGCTACCCGTTCGACCTGAGTCCGGCTGAAGTAGTTTGCGGCGAACAACACGGGGATCTGCTCGCTGCGAATGAAGTCGATGACCGCGCGCACGTGTCCGGGTGCCGGCGGAATGCCGGGCTTGGGCTCGACGTACATCGCACAGGCCACACGGAACCGGGCGGAGAAGTACGCCCAGTTCTTGTGGTAGCAGACCATCTGTCGATCTCGGAACGCGGCCGCCTGAGCGAGCCAGCCACCGACGTACTCGGTCAACGGTTTGCCCTGGAACGACTGCTGGTTGGCAAATTCCCAAAACCGACGCTCGCGGGCCAAGCCGTAGAGTGTTTCCTCACCCAGGAGCTCGATCAACCGCCTTCCAAATAGGCTCTCCAGGATGCGTGTCTTGAACGCCGCGAGGTTCTGGCGGTAGACGCCTGCCCGAGAGGCGTCGATGCGCTCCAACCCAGCCACGATGTTGCCGGCGACAGTGATGGCGTTGACGGGATCGGTGTGGATATGCGGATTGCCGAACACGTGGACGTCACCACCAGTTCGGGACACGTTTTCTGGGATCTCCAGTAGTGTCACGCCTGGGTACGCCGCGACGTGCCCTGGCGCCCCCTCGATCACGCGCGAGTTGTTCGCACGATCGAGCAGGGCAGGGACCCAAAGCTCAAGATCCAAACCCGTGACGACGAAGAGATCCGCCCGTTGGATCAACGCCGCGAAGCTGGGACGTGGTGTGACGAAGTGCGGATCTTCATCGCCCCGGGCGATGGCGCGAACGTCCGCAAGGTCGCCGGTGATTTCCCGCGCGATGGCCGCGTAAGTCGGCAATGTCGTGACCACTCGGATCTTGTCCTGTGCCTCGGCGGAGCGTGTTGCGGCCAGGAGCATCAGTGCGCCGAGCGTGAGGCGACGCGTGATGACTGAGCCCAGTCGCACCATAGTGTTCGAGAAGGGACGCATCGGATGTCTCCTGACCTGCTCAGTACGTCTCATGCTTGTGGGGGCCCATGGCCCAGACGACCTGAGCGAGAAGCGTGTGATTCCCCGAGCCTCCCTCGACCCGGACGTAGTTGTATTGGAGTCGCACCCGTACCCACTCACTTTGCCACCAGGTGATACTGGGAACGATCTGTACGATCGTCGGACCGGCGCCGTAGCCGTCGAGAAAGTCGGCCCGCGCGCCCACGATCCAGCGGCGGTCGAGCCGCAAGTTGACTTGGCCATAGCCACCGTGACCTGTCTCCACGGCGCCGCCCACGTCCTGCTCAGCGAAGTACCACTCGCCCTTGAGCTGAAACTCCCGATAAACGGCCCCGCGTGCCGGTGCCCAGCGGAAGGCGGCGTCCAGCCCGAGGAGACGGGCTTCGAGCGAGGCGTCATCGTCCTCTCCGAGGACGCCCGTGGCGCCGAGCTGCACGTAGCTGTTGCGACCGACGTCCCAGAAACTCTGAAAGCGTCCCAGGAAGCTGGGCTCGGTGCCATCGCCGAACAGTGCGTCGTTGGTTCCGGCGGTCAGTTCGAAGGTCAGCGTCTGTGTTGCTGGGCCAAGGGAGACGGCGGGAGACGCCAGCGACACACCGGTCTGAATGAGCCCATCCTCACCCAAGAACGTGACGGCAGCAAGGGGGCGATCGGCCTGATGCAACGCATGCGTATGCCATCGGTTGTAGAGGCCGATTTCCTGGCGGAACTTGCCGGCCTTGAGTCCGATCCTGCCGGGCAACCCCACCCAATACAGGTAGCCCTCCTCGATCTCGAAGCCGCCGCGCCCTTCTTCGTCGGCTTCTTCCGGAAGGCCCGCGATCTCGAAATCCTGCTCGCGTGTGACGAAGATCTTGGTGTGCGTGTAAGGATCGAGGGCCGACTGAAAGGAGAATTCGAATTCCCGCGGCACGGCTGTTGCGTTCCCCGACTCACCGGCGGCGTTGGCGTAGGTGCCGACAATATCTCCTGTGACACTGATCTCGGGGTTGAGTCGCTGGAGGCTTCTCGTGCGGGATGTCTGCGTTGGTGTCGTGTCGGCAGCCGCGCCCGCACCCGCCGCGGCCCGAGCCGCCGCGCGCAAGGCCGCGAGTTCGTCCTGCATTTGAGCGGTGTCGCGGCCCTCCGCAAGCAGTCGCTCCAACATCTGCTCGAGGGAGTCGAGGCGCTCCTTGAGACGCCTGACTTCTGCCTCGAGCGAATCGCGCGGCTCGGATCGCTCTTGAGCCAACACTGGTGGTGCCGTGGCGATCATCGACACGATCGCGGCGGCAACTAGAATGCGCATCTGAATTGGTCCTCTCTTGTCGTCCTGGAACTCGGGTCACACGGTTCATCAGGTGGCCAGCGAATTCGCCGTTCGCTAACGAGTCGGCGGGGCCCGCGACCGATGGCTGTGACGGAACGGAGACGAGGAGAGTCGGTGGGTGGCCTGGAATGCAGGTCGGTCTTCGGCCGGCGGCGCAAACGACGCTGACTGTGCCTCCGCAGGCGGAGCGATGTGGGTCCCACCTCCAACCATGCACGCCGGAACTGCGTGGATCCTCGGACATTGACGGGAGTGCTCGGACTCGACGGACGCTTGCGCGCTGAGGACCTCCGCCATCGCATGGTGAATGGGTAGCCAAGTCACGACTGCCGCGTACATGAGGGCGGTGAGCACGGACGATCCTGGCGAGCGGAAGCACATGGCTCGTGAATATATCCCGCGCTCCATCCGATGTTCCTCGGACTCAGCGCCGCACGAGATCGAGGAGTTGCCGGCCCACGCGGTCGTTGGTCGTGATCCCGCCGAACTGCTCTGCGCCGGGACCCGTGGCGAAGAGCGGGATCATGGTCGCCGTGTGGCTCAGTGTTGTATATGTCGCGGTCAGGGCGCCGGTGCTGTCGTACTGCAGAGCGAGTCCGCCAGTCTCGTGGTCCCCGGTCACGATGATGAGCGTCTCGGATCGCGTCTCCGTGTACGCGACGGCGACGGCAATCGCCTGATCGAAATCCAGCATCTCTGCCGTCACGGCATCGAGCGGTTCGTTGCCGTGACCGCGCCAATCCGGTTGTGACGCTTCGACCATGAGAAAGAACCCGTTGGGGTTCCTGTCCAAAACGGCAAGTGCCGAGCGGGTCATGTCGGCGAGAGTCGGAGTGCGCCCAGGGGCAGGAGGCATGTGTCCCGGCGTGAAGAGCCCGAACAGCGTCGAGACGGTGTCCTCGTCCAACGCGTAGAGGGCCTCGGGACTGTCGACGTACGTGTATGTGTCGGTAATGCTGCCGAGCAAGTTCAGAGAGTCCGGTCGCTGCTCGCCGTCGAAGACCAATCGCCCAGCACCCAACACGACCGTCGGCCGCTGCTCGACGATCTGGCGCGCGATCTCCCACTCCATCTGACGACTCGGCACGTGGGCGGCAAACGCCGCAGGGGTGGCATGGGTGATCCGTGATGTTGCGATGAGCCCGGTACTCATGCCGCGCTCGGCCGCGACCTCGAGCACGGTTGTCACCGGCACGCTGTCTGCCCCGACCCCGATCGCCCCGTTGAAGGTCTTGACCCCGGCGGCATAACTGGTCGCGCTGGCTGCGCTGTCGGTGATGCGCCCGAAGGCCGGCTGCACATCGACCAGGCCGGTGACAGGAAAGGCATCGATGGCAAGCGCGTCAGCGGCGAATCGGGCGGCCGTCCAATAGGCCGCACCGACGCCATCGCCGATGAAGAGAATGATGCGAGTCGGTGCCTCGGGCGCTGGGCCCGCAGGCATCCGGGCACTACTGCACGCGGAAAGGAGAACGAAGACTGTCGCACGCCATGGTCCACACCGAGCCATCATGTTGCCTCGAAGCATCCTTTGGGTTCCCTTTAGTCGCCGGCGAGCGAGCCGGCGTCACTCTTCACACACCGATTGAATTCAGAGGCAAGCAGAATGATCCGACGCACCTCTCTCCTTGTTCTCCTGGCGTTGATTGTAATACCCAGCCAAACCGTCGTTGCGCAAGACGCGACCCGAACACGACCCCTCCGCATTCTCGTGTCCAATGATGACGGCTATCAGGCGCCCGGCTTGATGGCACTGATCGATTCCCTCGTCACCATTGCGGATGTGGTCGTTGCAGCACCGCTGGAGCAACAGAGCGGAACTGGTCACGGCATCACGTTTCGCGACCCCATCTCAGTGCAGGAGGTCGGGAACCCGCACGGCGTGACGTGGTACGTCATCGATGCCAAACCGGCCACCGTCGTGCGGATGGCGCTCACGTCGCTGATGGATTCGCGTCCCGACCTCGTCGTCACGGGAGTCAACACCGGCGAGAACACCGGCGTGCACGCGTGGGTGTCGGGCACCGTCGCCGGCGCTCGCGAAGCGGCCCTCCATGGGTTTCCTGCGATCGCCTCATCGGTCCGCTTCAGAAGTTCCGCCGATTATGCCGTTGCTGCCGGGTATGTGAAGCGCATCGTGCTCCAGCTTCGGGAGGCCGGCGCGATCCAGCCGCCGCTCCTGCTCAACGTCAATATCCCACCCGGCGGGGTCGACGCCATTCGAGGCATTCGCGTGGCGCCCATGAGTCTCAAGCTTGGCGAGCAGCGGTATGACGAGCGAATGTCCCCTCGTGGCGGACGGTATTTCTGGGACAACTGGTCACCACCTGCTGACGATCCGGTCGGAGATACGGACTTGCACGCGTTCATTCGGGGCTACGTCACCATCACTCCACTCGTGCTCGACCAAACGGACCTGAAGGCCATGCCGGCGCTCGAGGGGGTGTTCGGGAAGTGAGGCTAAAGGCATAAGGGGTAAGGCATAAGGGGGGTCGTCCTTCTCGGCGCTCATCCCTTATTCCTTATGCCCTGTCCCTTACCCCTCCAAGAACGCCTCCTCCGACACGAGGGGCACGAAGCGGCAGGGTCCCGCGTGCGTCGTGCGGAGGCCATTGGCCGTCCGCTCGACGATGGTGAGCTCCTGTAGGGCACGGTCACCGATCGGGACCACGAGGCGGCCGCCGACACTCAGCTGATCGGTCAATGCGTCCGGAGCCCGAGGTGAAGCCGCGCCAACAATGATCGCGTCGTACGGGGCCGCCGGGTGGTGTCCGTGCGCACCATCTCCAACCAACAACGTGACGTTGTCGACGCCGAGGCGGGTGAGTCGCGCAGCTGCCTCATCTGACAGCGGCGCCAGACGCTCGATACTCCAGACGTGCCGCACCAACTTCGCCAGGATCGCGGTCTGATATCCTGAACCCGTCCCGACGTCCAGTACGGTCGAGCGGCGCGTCACCCGTGCCGCTTGGGTCATGAGGGCGACGATGTAGGGCTGCGAGATGGTCTGGTCGTGGCCGATGGGAAGGGGACCGTCGTCGAAGGCATGCTGGCGCAGATGCTCGGGCACGAAGAGGTCCCGCGGAACGGAAGCCATGGCTGCGAGGACGCGACGGTCCGAAATGTCCCGGGCCGCCAACTGTCGCCGGACCATCTGTCGAATCTCCGAGTGCTTGCGCCAACTCATCCGTCGCTCAGCCTCTGGAGCATGCTGTGTTGCGTGTGTCCAAGATACCGTTTGTGCCCGGCTGGGGCGAAAAGATCGGCGCTAGCGGCCCAGCGTCCTCGGAAACCGCCAGATTGCGAGCCACAGCATTCCTGCCGCGAACAGCGCGAGCGCCACGTAGAGTGGCCAGAGCGTCGCGAGTCCCTCGCCCTTGAGAAAGATCGCCCGCACGATCTCCAGGAAGTGCCGAACTGGATTGAGCAACGTGAGCCACTGGAAGACCTGCGGCATGCTGCTGATTGGATAGAAGAATCCTGATAGGATGATCGCGGGTTGCAGGAAGAGGAACATCGACATGAACGCTTCCTGCTGCGTGCGAGAGACGGTTGAGATCAGGAGGCCCACCGACAAGCCCGCCAAGATGTAGAGCAGGGCGGCAGCGAGCAGCGTGGGGGGAAATCCGCGAATGGGAACGTCGAACCACCACACGGCGACCAGCGAGATCAAAGCCAGGTCGACCAGCGCGATGAACGCGACGGGCAGCGTCTTGCTGAGCATCAACTCTCTGGCCGAGAGCGGGCTCACCATGAGTTGGTCCAGCGTGCCGAACTCCCGCTCCCTCACGACCGCGAGGGCAGTGAGGAGGAGGCACATCAACATGATCAGCACACCGACGACGGCGGGCACGTTGTAGAGACGACTTTCGAGATTCGGGTTGTACCACGCCCGCGATCGGAGCTCGACTCCACCGACGGGGGCGAGACCGCGTCCCGCAGCATGCTCGAGTGCGAACTGTTGGATGATCCGCTGGGCATATCCCTGTGCGACCGTCGCGCTGTTCGATTCGGTCCCGTCGATGACGAGCTGCACCGTGGTGCCACGGTTCGCTGCGAGATCGCGAGCGAAACTGAGGGGGACCTGGACACCGATCATAGCCTGACCACCGTCCAGTGCACGGACGAGATCGCGCGGACTGGAGGACCGTGCGACGATGCGGAAGTACCGACTGGCCACGAGCGCGTCGATCAGCTTCCGGGATTCACTGGTCTGATCGTGGTCCACGACAAATGTGGTGGTGTCACGAATGTCCGTATTCACGGCATAGCCGAACATCAAGAGTTGGATGATCGGTGCCACGAAGATGACGGCTCGAGTGCGGGGATCGCGGAGGAGTTGCCGCAGTTCCTTACGCATCATCCCTTGAATGCGCAGCAGCGACGGCTGGGTCACGCGATCTCCTTACGAAACACACCCATCGCGAGCGACAAACCGATTACGGCGAACACCACCATGGCGACGGCGTCCACCCACAGGACATCGGCACCAACCCCCTTGAGGAAGATCCCTTTCGTGACCGACACGTAGTACCGTGCCGCAACGATGTAGCTGAGGCCGCGCAGAATGACGGGCATGCTCGGCAGGTAGAAGATGAAGCCGGAGAGAAGCAAGGCTGGGAGAAACGTCGCAATCATTGCGACCTGCGTCGCCAACACCTGCGATTTGAGCGCGGCGGAAATGAAGATCCCGAGGCCCAGTGCCCCGACGAGGAAGAGAAACGTGAGCACGCCCAGCAACGCGATACTTCCG
Source organism: Gemmatimonadota bacterium (assembly GCA_039588055.1). Lineage (GTDB taxonomy): Bacteria > Gemmatimonadota > Gemmatimonadetes > Gemmatimonadales > GWC2-71-9 > JAOTVV01. The sequence goes on from JBDHAN010000002.1 coordinate 53,900, forward strand.
TGAAATGGTACGCCGAAGACCAGCACACCGACCGCGATGGCGATGGCGACATCGAAGAGCCCGATGCCGATGTAGGGCACCAGCTTGCCGATCACGATTTCGAGACGATGCACCGGTGTTGCCGCGAGCTGTTCCATGGTCCCGCGTTCCCACTCGCGGGCGATCGTGAGGGCGGTCAGCATCGCTGCAATGATGGACATGATCACCGCCACAAGACCCGGCACGATCATGTTGCGGCTTTCGAGGGTTTCGTTGAACCAGACACGCGGCTCCGCCGTCACCGGCAGGGCGACCTCAGTGCCGGCGAGCAGCACGTTCGCTGAGTAGCCGGCTACGACGGCCTCGGCATAGTTCTGCGCAATCGTCGCGGTGTTGGCGTCGGCACCATCGAGGAGCGCCTGGACCGGGGCACGGCGCCCCTGAGAGAGATCCGTCGCAAAGTCCGGCGGAATGACGAGGACGAGACGTGCACGACCTCGGGCGAGCATGCGCGGCGCCTGACGATATTCGCTCAGATGCTCGACGACCGTGAAGTACCCCGAGCTTTCAAACGATGCGACCAGCTCACGGCTGGGCTGGCTGACGCTGTGATCGAGCACCGCCAGCGGGATGTCGCGGATGTCGAACGTGATGGCGTAGCCGAACACCACGAGCAGCAGGAGCGGCAGAATGAACGCGAGATAGAGGCTGCGTGCGTCACGTCGAAGCTGTATGAACTCCTTGCGACTCACGGCCCACAGTCGAACGAGGTTCATGCGGCCGCTCCTTCACGGCGCACGAGTGCGACGAAGACGTCTTCGAGGGAGGGCTCCACTAATTGGAGATCCGTGCACGTTCGGCCGGCATTCCGGAGCGCGATCGGGATGCGGCCCATAGCGTCGTCGGCGTCGTCGACGAGCACGTGGATGGCGCGTCCGAACATCGCCGCCTCCAGGACGCCCTCCACGTCGCGCAAAGCTTCCACTGCTCGCGCAGGATTGTCGGTCTCGAGTTTGAGTAGTGGCTCTGTGACGCGCTCCTTGATCTGTGCGGGTCTGTCGAGCGCGATCATGCGGCCCCGGTTCATCAGGGCCAACCGATGGCAGTACTCGGCTTCCTCCATGTAGTGTGTGCTCACGAGTACGGTCGTGCCCCCTTCCGCAAACTCGTAGATGAGATCCCAGAAGTTCCGGCGCGAGACGGGATCCACACCTGACGTCGGCTCGTCGAGGAACAGGATCGGGGGCTGGTGCAACACCGCGCATCCCAGCGCCAGGCGCTGCTTCCAGCCGAGTGAGAGCTCGCCCGTCAGGCGGTGTCGGTGCGCTTCGAGGTTCGCCATCTGGAGAATCCAAGCCCGCCGCTCCTGGAAGCGAGGCCCGCGGACGCCGTACAGTCGGGCGAACAAGTCGATGTTTTCCTCGACCGTCAGATCGGCATAGAGCGAGAACAGCTGGGACATGTAGCCGATGCTCGTCTTCGCGGCGGTGGCATCGGCGACCACGTCGAAGCCGGCAACACGCGCCGTACCCGATGAAGGGCGCAGCAGGCCGGTGAGCATCTTGATGGTCGTGGTCTTGCCGGCGCCGTTCGGTCCGAGAAAGCCGAAGATCTCTCCCGTGTGAACCTCGAAACTGACCCGATCGACGGCGGTGAAGTCGCCGAACCTTCGCGACAGGTTCGATACGCGGATCGCCGGCTCAGACACGGGCGATCGGCCTCCCGACGAGGTGCACGAACACATCCTCGAGCGACGGTTTGGTCGGATTGGCGCGAGTTTGGAGACCTTCCTTCTCAAGTGCCGCGCGGGCGAGGGGCCAGTCGCGTGCCGGGTCGTCCAGGGTCACGTGGAGCAGATCACCGAACAACACTGCGTGTCGAACCGCAGGGTGGCCTCGCAGAACATCACGTGCCCGCCTCGGATCGGTCGTATCGACGGAGTAAATCCGTCCTCCGAGTTGGTCGATGAACGCCTGAGGAGTGTTCAGATCGACGAGGGCGCCGTCGTGCAGGAACGCCACGCGATCGCAGCGTTCCGCCTCGTCCAGGTAGGCCGTCGCAACGATCACGGTGATACCCTGTGCCACCATGCCGTGGAGGATCAGCCAAAGGTCGCGCCGCGAGATGGGATCCACACCGAAGGTCGGTTCGTCGAGCAACATGATCTCGGGCTCGTGCACCAGCGCGCAGCAGAGCCCAAGCTTCTGCCTCATTCCCCCCGACAGTTGACCGGCGAGCCGCTGCTCGAAGGGACCGAGCCCCGAGAACGCATAGAGCCGTTCGATGCGGGAGCGGCGTGCGGCGCGCGGCACGAGGAACAAGTCGGCATAGAACTCGATGTTCTCTCGAACGGTGAGGTCGGTGTAGAGACCGAACCGTTGAGACATGTACGCGATATGGCGCTTGACCCCCTCCGGGTCGCGGGCCACGCTTACGGCGCCCACCGACGCGTCCCCTGAGGATGGACGGACCACACCGGCCAACATTCTGAGGGTGGTGGTTTTCCCGGCGCCGTCGGGCCCGACGATGCCGAAGAGCTCTCCCCGAGCTACCTCGAAGCTGAGCCCGCCAACCGCCTCGACGTCGCCGAAGCGACGGCTGAGTTGCTGCAGCGAGACTGCTGGCCCGTCCATGGGCTCAGCGCGACGACGTGTCGATGCGGACGTCGGCGGGAAGCCCCGGCTTCAAATCGAACGAAGCGTCCCCGGTGATCTGGATCTTGACGCGGTACACCAGTTTCACGCGCTCCTCGGTCGTCTGCACGTTGCGCGGCGTGAACTCCGCTTCGTCCGAGATGAACGTGACCCGGCCATCGTAGCGACGGTCCGCGTAGGCATCGGCGGAGATGGTGGCGGGAAGGCCGAGGGCGAGTCGCCCAACCTGTGTTTCCGGCACGTAGATGCGAACCCACCGGTCGTTGGGATTCATGAGGGTCACGACGGGAGCACCCGCTGGCACGGTTTCTCCAGGTTCGCGATGTCGGATGGTCACGGTACCGGCGAAGGGCGCTCGAATCAGTGCGTACTCGAGTGTGGCATCGGCTCGGGCCACGGCAGCCTCCGCCTGCGCCAGCACTCCCCGCTGGGCGGTGATCTGCTCGTCACGCGGTCCGCGTTCGAGGATCTGCAACCGCTCGACCGCCGTGTCGTAGTCAGATTCGGCAATGGCGAGTGTGGTTTCCTGCGCCTCCAGTTGCCGGTCGCTCACGGCGCCACCGGCGTGGAGCCGGCGCGCACGGTCGAGCTCGCGACGCGCATCATCGAGCCGTCGCGCGGCCGCCTGAACGGCCGCGCGCCCCTGCGCGACTTCTTCGGATCGGAACCCCGCCACGAGCTCGTCCAGACGAGCCCGTGCGGTGCGCTCCTGTGCCTCGGCAACGCGCCTTGCGGCGAGGAGCTCACGCCGATCGATTCGTGCGAGATCCTGATCGTGCTCGACTGCGTCTCCTTCGCGCACGGCGATACGCTCGACGCGACCGGGACTCTGGAACCCGAGGTCCGCCTCGGTGGCTTCGACCGTACCTGAGGCCTCGATGACTTGAGCTCCGTCGCGCGATCCGATGCGCAACGCGACGACCACGACGACGGCCACGGCGATGAGGGCCGCGAGAACGACAAGTCGCCGGCGAATGGTCATGGGGACGTCTCCAGCGTGGCAGTGAGCCACTGAAGGGTGAGTTCGCCCATCGCACGGGCCAGCTGAATGCGGGCGAGGATTTGGGCATGGCGTGCCTGCGCCAGCGCGGCGCGCGCGCGGCGAAGATCTGCATCGGCCCGAAGGAAGTCGGTCTGGGTGCCGGCACCTTCGGCCAGAGCCAGTTGCTCGATTCGGGTGACCTCACTCATGTGGCGGACCGCGGTCTCGACTGCAGCGGCACGCGAGCGTGTCTCGCTCACGGCCGTGAGCCCGCGGTCAACCGCCTCTTCTCCCCTGAGGCGGACCAACTGCTCTTCTTCGCGTGCGACCGCCGCTCGCGCGGCGGCACCGGACACGGCACGGCTTCGCGCACCGCCCGTGAAGAGCGGGTATGACAACCGCACTCCAGCCTGCCACTCACCGCGAGGGTCCAGATCGGGACTGCCAAACAGGAGATATCGACCAACGACGTCGAGCTGCGGGAACCAGGCGCCGATCGCTGCGCGCCGTGACCAGTCGGCGGCGGCTCGGTGTTGTCGTGCGGCGGCGAGATCGGGGTTGGTCGCCTCGAAGCGCCTCACGAGTTCGTTCCGCTCATAGGTATCGGTGGTGTCTCTCAACTGGACTGGCCGGAGGCGAGCGGCGTGTGTCTCGTCGGGTTCCAGCCCGAGGAGGCGTGCCAGCGCTCGCTCGGCCCCTTCGAGATGAGCGGCCGTCGTGACACGTTCGGCTTCCACCTGTGCGAGGGCTGCCTCGACGCGGAGTAGCTCGACTCGCGCGGCCTGTCCTTCCGTGAGGAGTTGCTGCACCCGATCCCGCTCCGATTCGAGCGCGTCAAGGCTGGTCGACTGCGCAGCGAGCGTCTCTTCCGCCGAGAGCACGCCGAGGTAGGCGGTCGCGACGTCTGCGACGAGCGTCATCTCCGCCGACACGCCGCCGTCGGTGGCTGCTGCTTCCTGCGCGCGCGCGCCCTTGATCCGGGCGCCACGCGCTCCGCCGTCGAACAGAGTCCAGCCCAGGCTCACATTGCCCTGCAGCAGCGTCTGATCGAAGCGAAACGCCGACGTGTCGAACCCGTGTAACGGAAAGACGAGCATCGGTTCCTGAAAGCGGAAGGCCGTGCCCTCGAGCCCGAGTGTTGGCCACCACCGAGCCGCTGCCTCGCCAACGCGTGCCCGTGCATCGTCCGCCCGCGCGTGCGCGGCGCGCACGGAAGGGTGGAAGGCCAGCGAGATCTCGATAGCTCGATGAAGCGTGAGTGCATCCTCGCTGGATTGTGCGGCAGATGACGCGGTGCTGCCGGCAAGACCGGCCACCACGAGCGCGACGACGAGTGCAGTGTTGTGACGGCTCATGGGTTTCGTCCTGGTTACGGGGTGAGACCGGCCCGCACGAATCGCACGGCCGTGTCGACCAACTCGGCTCGTATCTGGGGATCGTCCTGATCAATGCCCACGGTCTGCCGGAGGAGTTGGCGGACGATGTTCATCCAAATGGGTTGCGCAACGATGCTCAGTGCCATCAAGCGGGGATCGCCCTCCCGGATCGAGCTGTCTGCCTGGCCCTCAGTGATCAGTCGAGCGATCAGGCCATGGTTGGCCGCGAGCGTCTGGCGCACGGCCTGGGGTGGCGGGCGTGTGCCCGTGAGCTGCTGCAACATGAAGCGCGGCAGGTCCGGGTGATCCTGCAAATGCTGGAACACGGCACGCACGAGTGATTCAAGCCGGTCGAGCGGTCGGCCCGGCGCCATGCCGGCCTCGGAGACGCGCTGTCGAAGGGGCTCGGTCAGCGAAGCCGCCACCGCATCATAGAGCGCGTTCTTGGAGCCGAAGTGGTAGGTCACCGCCCCCAAGTTCGCGCCGGCCAACTGGGTGATCGCTCGAATGGACGTGCCGTCGTATCCACGTTGGACAAACAAATCCGTTGCAGCGCGAATCAGGGCCGCGGAGGTCGGGACTCCGCTCATACGATCGTATGAGTTCATACGTATGTATGGTAACGGCGAGGAGCACGTTTGCAAGGGAGGAGGAGGCAAACGGGTCAGCGGCAGGGCGGCAGGAGAAGACCACGAGGCGGGTGTGCCGACGACTACAGCTTGGGCGGCGTCGAGCTTGTCAGCAGTAGCGGCAGGGCGGCAGGGAACGTTGCTGGGCTGTTGTGCACCTGTCTCTGCCACCCTGCCACCCTGCCGCTGCCGTTCTTATCTCCTCCGTAGCCATTGCTCCGGGTTGAGCGCGATGCCGCCCCGGCCCCGGATCTGAAACTCGAGGTGCGGGCCTGTGTCGGAGCTTTCTCCGCCCGATTGGCCAATGAGTTGGCGCGCGGCGACGGCCGTGCCGACCCGAACATCCACCCGAGACAGATAGAGATAGAGCGTGTAATACCCACCGCCGTGATCCAGCAGCACGGTTGGGCCGTAGGTCCCGAACGGGCCGGCATGCTCGACCGTCCCGCCGGCGACGGCGCGGACGTCGGTGCCGATCGGGGCGGAGATCCCAATGCCGTGACGGCGGATGGTTGTGTTATCGGGGCCCTGTTGTGGCCCGAACTTGTAGAGCAGCCGGCCCTCGAGCGGCCACTCGAGCGTCCCCAGGCTCCGGTCAGTGATGGTTCCGAGCGCCCCCGGCCCGGCGCTCAGGCGCTCACGTTCGAGCGTCGCGATGACGCTGGCAAGCCGCTCCTCATCCCGGGCCAGTACATCGAGCCGCGTCGCTGCGCGCTCCTGCGACGCCCGTGCGTCACGGAGGGCGCGCTGCCGGCGTCGCTCCAACGACACGTAGCGGTCCAGCTCACGGCCCCGCTCGTCCCGTTGACGGCCCAGCTCGTTGTAGCCCACGACCAGTTCTCGGCGCCGCACCGCCACGCGATCGCGCAGGGTCTCGACCGAGTGCGTGAGTGCGCGATCCTGCTGGCTCACGAGGAACAGATACTTGTAGCGGCTCACGAGATCGCCGAAACTCTCTGCCGCGAGGAGCACCTCGAACATCCAGAGCGATCCGCGCTTGTAGATCTCCATGAGCCGCTTGTTGAGAATGGCCTGATTCTCCGCTAACGCGTCTTCTGCGAGCAAGAGATCCAGCGTGACGGTATCCAACTCCGCATTCAGCGAACCGATCTGGCGGTCCAGTTCATTCACGATGTGCGACGTCGCAACCTTCTGGTGTTCGATGTTCTCGAGCTCGGACGAGATTGTGTACATCCGACCTTCGAGTTGCTGGAGTTGGCCCTGCAACTGCGTCCGCTCCCGACGAATCGAGTCGAGACGCTGCTGGTTCTCCTGAATCCTGCGATTGATGTCGGTGCGCTGCGCGACGGTGTGCTCGGTTGCCGAGACGGTGACCAGCAGTACCAGGGAGATGAGCCGGAAGCGCATTAGGTGTTGGGCAGGTGTCGTCCGATGCTCACGAGGCTCGCCCCGAGGCCCAACACGATCCCGAGTGCCACGAACAGACTCACCTGCGCCGCGCTGAAGAACGTCGCCTCAAACAGTCCCCGACTCACGGCGAGGAACGCCGCGTAGTTGAGGAGGATGGCCAATGCGCCGCCCAGGGCTCCTTTGATCGCGCCGTCCAGGAGAAACGGTCGGCGTACGAACCCATCGGTTGCGCCGACCAACCGCATGATCTGGATCTCACGGGTCCGTGCCAGCACCGTCATACGAATGGTCGTGCCAATGATGATGGTGGCCGCCGCGGCGAAGCCGATCCCGATGATGAGTCCGACGATTCCCGCAATGCGACGGAGTCGATCGAGCTTCTCCACCCAGTCTCCGCCAAAGCGAACGTCCTCCACGAACCGAAAGCCGCGCAGCCGCTCCGCGACGGCCCGTACGTTCTCGCTGTCGCGGTATCCTGGTCGGAGGCGCACTTCCAGCGACGCCGGTAGCGGGTTCGTCTCCAGGTCGGCAAAGACGCCCCGGAACTCGGCGAGTTGCTGGCGTGCGCGTTCCAGGGCCTGGTCTTCGGTCACGTAGGTGGCAGACGCGACCTCGGGGAAGGCCTGGATGTCGCCAATCGCGACCGTCGCGACTTCGACCGGCGTTCCACGAGTGAGATACACGACGATCTCGACGCGTTCAGCGATCTCGCTCAGCGTATCCCTCAGGTTGAGTGCGACCAAGCCAAAGAGCCCAAGCACAAAGAGCGCGAAGCCGATGGTCGTGACGGCAAGAATGGAGAGCACCGGCGCGCGCCGGAACGAGAGGAGCGCCTCACGAACGGTCAGCCTCATAGGAGGCCTTCCTCGCTGAGGGCGTCTTCTTCCTTCGAGTCGTACACCAGCGCCCCGTCCCGCAGTTCGACCGTGCGGTACGTCGTCTGCCGAACGAGGTCGAGATCGTGCGTGGCCAGGACAACCGCCGTCCCGGTGGCATTGATGTCGCGGATGAGCTGGAATACGCCTCGGGTGGCTCGTTCGTCGAGGTTGCCGGTCGGCTCGTCGGCGAGAAGTGCGAGGGGGTCGTTGACGAGCGCGCGAGCGATCGCCACACGTTGTTGCTCGCCACCCGAGAGTTCCCGCGGGTAGGCCAGGGCCTTGGCGGCGAGCCCAACCTGCGTCAGCACACGCATGACCTTGGGAGCGATGGTGCTGCGACGCGCGTTGGTGACTTCCAGGGCGAACGCGACGTTCTCCTCGGCCGTCCGGTCCTCGAGGAGGCGGAAGTCCTGGAACACGACTCCCAGTCGGCGGCGCAGCTTCGGAATCTCCCGCCGCTCGAGGTCGGCGGTGCTGAATCCTGAAACCCGAACGGTGCCGGACGTCGGAAGCTCGTCGGCATAGGTCAGCCGGAGAATGGTCGACTTCCCGGCGCCCGAGTGTCCCGTCAGGAAGAGGAACTCGCCCTTGGCGACGTGCAGCGAGACGTCTTTGAGTGCCAGCGAGCCCTTGGGGAAAGCTTTGAAGACCTTGGAGAAGCGGATCACGGTTAGAGCGTGCTGAACGCTTCCTCGAAGTCCGCAATAATGTCGTCCACGTCCTCGATACCCAGACTGATGCGGATGAACCCATCCGGAATCCCCTGAGTGGCGCGCTCGTCTGGGGTAAGCGAGGCATGAGACGTGAACCGCGGCTCGGAGACAAGGGTCTCGACACCGCCAAGGCTCGGCGCGTGCGCGGCCACGCGCAGCTTCCGCAGGACCACGTCGGTGGCGGCGGCACCTCCGGCGAGGGTCAGGCCGACCATCCCGCCGAAGCCGTGGAGCACCTGTGTCGCGACGTCGTGCTCCGGGTGCCCTTCGAGACCGGGGTAGTGAACCTCGCTGACCGCTGGCTGCTCACGTGCCCATCGCGCGAACGCGAGGCCGTTGGCATTGTGCCGCTCCATGCGCACCGCGAGCGTCTTGAGACCGCGCTCCACCAGCCACGTGGCGTGTGGATCTGGCGATTGCCCCCACACCTGCATCAGGCGTCGAACTTCCTCGACGACAGGTTCCGACGCGGCAACCACGCCACCGATGATGTCCGAGTGTCCATTGAGGTATTTCGTTGCGCTGTGAATGACGACGTCGGCGCCGTGTTCGAGCGGGCGGAAATTGATGGGGGTCGCAAACGTGGAGTCCACAATCAGGGCGATGCCTCGCTCCCGACAAAACGTGGCCAGTGGCTCCGGATCGGGCACGCGCATGAGTGGATTGGTCGGAATCTCGACGAAGATCGCGCGCGTTGTCTTCCTCACCTGTTGACGCCAGTTTCGCGGATTATCCGGTGTTACGAATGAGACCGCGATCTCGAGCTTGCCGAACTCCTCCCGAAACAGTCGGCTCGTGCCGCCATAGAGCCACTTGCTGGCGAGGAGATGATCCCCCGGTCGAAGCATGGCGAGATGCGCCAACGCCGTTGCTCCCATGCCGCTCGCAACGAAGATGGCTCGCTCGGCGCCCTCGAGGGCTGCGAGCTTCTCCGCGAGGACGACCTGGTTTGGGTTGTTCCCGTAGCGGGTGTAGAGCACCTCGTCGCCAGACCCCACCGGATGGTGGAACGTGCTGGTCTGAAAGATGGGTGTGGTGACAGGTGCCCGGTCAGGATGACGCTGCGGCGATCCGTGGATCGCCCGCGTCGACGGGCCGTACGAGCGTTGTTTCATCTGTGCCTGTTGGGGGCGTGTCCGTCGGGGTCCTCGTGCGCTTCTGGATGCGGGGGAGCGTCGCCGTCCTCCGGCGGTGGGGAAGTGGCGGCCACGAGCTCGTTTGCTATCTCCTCTGGCGACGTGAGACCGCGATCGGTGAGGTCCGAAAGGGCGCGCCGGGCCTCGTCAGGCAATTGCCCGAGCACCCGAATCCGGCCGTCGCGGTCTCGTGCAACGACGGCGAGTCGGTGGCGCTCCAGGACGTGCTCGATGGCCTCGCAGTGCGCGGCCGAGACGCCGTGAAGCAGGAAGTAGCGAGCCTCTCCGTGTTCCCGGAGCAGCGTCCCGACGATCTCGTCTGCACAGGAAAAGTCGAGGCACCGCACGGCGCCGAAGTCGATGACGGCGACCCGTTCACCCTCGGCCCCGGCCAATACTCGCTCGATTCCTCCGCGCACGGCCTTGCCGGTCGGTCGCGTGACAAGGTCACCGTACGAGCCCGACGCGGTGCCTGCCAGGATGGTCATGAGGTCAATGCGTTGCATTGGCGCTATCCGGCCTCCTGGGCAGGAACGATCATCAGTATCTGACTGCCCGGAAAGTCTGCCAGTCCATCTGCCAAGGGGCTGTCATCGTCCCATGCCGGCACGATGGCGATTCGGGCCGTCCCACTCCGCACACTCAACTTGCCGGACCATCGGTTCAGATAGCGGGCGATGCCGCCAAGCCCTTGACCCCGACCGGGGTCGCGGAATCGGCTCGCACCGTGGAAGAGGGCAGCTTCCAATGCTGCGGCGTCACTCCACCGGTCGCCGAATCGGCTCGATTGGGCTGCTTCGAGGGATCGACGAAACCCGATTCCCGCATCGGCAACCGCAATGACCACGACGCGACGGCCGAGTCGACGCCGCCAGTGATAGGCTTGAACCGCCACCCACCCAGAAGTCCCGGCGTGCTCTACAATATTCTGACAAGCCTCCGAAAGCGCCATAGCGAATCCCATCGTTGCTGTCGCTTCGAGGCCGAGCTCAGTGGAGAGGATCTTTGCTGAGCGTTCCTGGATGGATTCGACCACCCCGTGCACGTCGTCGGACCCTCGCACGGGCGTAATAGCGAGCAGCACATCTGAGGAGTGACTCGGAGCGACACGCGGCACCTTGCCGTGCATTTCGAACCAATCCTCTGCGTGGGCGAAGAACCCGGCTCGCCCCCAGTAGTGGGCGACATCGCGATCGGTCGGGATGGTGAGCAACGGCCGCTCGGGTCCATGCTCGGTTGCCCATTGGCCGGCCGCGAGGAGCCCCACGAGGCCAAAGGGCGACGCCCATTGGGTGGCGTGCGCATCGAACAGCATCCGATCGCCGGAGAAGTCTCCGCACGCCTTGGCGAGATGATCGAACGACCGGTCATCGAACTGGGTTGGGATTTCGACGACGCGTGTCATGTCGGGACAATCTCCCCGCGGAGGTGGTATTGCAAGCTCGTCGCGCCACGATACGACACGTTACGGGCCGCCAGTTCGTTGGCCCGCTGAACGGCGGTCTCGACGGACAGATTGCGCACCAGGTACCCGACTATGGCGCCGCCGAAGACGTCACCGCACCCCGTGGGATCGCGAACCTCGACCTGAGGCGCGTCCACCCGGGCGGTACGAACGGGCTGGTGCCCGCCGAGACTGGCGCGCACGCGCAGGAAATCAAAGTCCGCAGTCGTGAAGTAGACAGTCCCCCGTTCAGCCAGCGTCACGACGAGGAGCCCGGTGCCGCATTCTATCGCGCGCGCCGCCACCTCCATCGGATTCTCGCCGATAAGATGCATTTCATCTTCGTTGAGCTGGACGGCGTCGAAGCAGGCGAACCAGTCGGCAACGTCCGGGAGCCGTCGGGGCACGCGCGTGCCGTCAGGCTGGACGCCGAGTAAAAGGCTGTGCAGATCGACGTACATGGGCCCGGAGAACCCCGCTCGCAGCTGACGCACCGTGTCGAGCGAGAGCTCGAAGCCCGAGATGAGATTGATGTAGAGAGCGTCCAGATCCAAAACAAGCGGCTTGAGCTCGTTCCATGTCCAGGGAGGAACGCCGCCGCTCAGCTGCTCGGTCCGCCGCGCGAGAGACTGGTAGCGGAGCGTGACCCGATTGTTCGGTTCGGGAACTTCGACGAAGCGCGCCGCCGCAGACCGCCTGGTCAGTGAATGGAGAAAGGCATTGGCCCTAGGGGCGAGGTCCCGACCGACCTTGATGAGGGGCACCATCTCCCACTCGGGCGGTAGCGAGACTTCGAGGGCCGCGAGCGCATAGGCGATTCCTCCCCACTCCTCCACCGGCTCCCGGCGGTCACCGCGGCCATGAATCGTGTCCCACACCATCGTGCCCACGATGCCCAGTCGCTTCACGCCGCTCCCCAACGCTGCACTTTGAACGCGGCCACCGCGCCGAACACGCCGGCAGTGCCCTCGAGCTCGCCTGGGACGATCTGACAGGCCTCGACCGCCGGGCGGAAGGCGCGGCGTGTCACCTCGGCGCGAAGCGGGTTGAACAGCCGATCCTTCGCTGCCGTGACACCGCCGCAGATCACGACGATCTCCGGGTTGAAGATGTTGAGGAGATTCGCCACCGCCGCGCCGAGGAATCGGGCCGTGTCCTTGATTGTCTCCAGGGCATACTCGTCGCCGTCCCGCGCCGCATCGTAGACGACTTGAGCGGTTATCGACCCGAGGTTACCGCCGACGTAGTCGGGCAGTTGCGTCTCGGTCCCCGCCTCGATGCCTTCCACCGCGCGCTCGGCGATGGCGGTTCCCGACGCATAGGCCTCGATGCATCCGTAGTTGCCGCAGTTACAGTGGCGTCCCGTCGAGTCGATGGTCATGTGACCGATCTCGCCGGCAATGTCGGTGGCGCCGTGGTAGATCTTGCCGTCGAGCACGATGCCTCCGCCGATACCCGTCCCGATCGTGAGACCGATCACGGTATTGGCACCGCGCGCCGCTCCCTGCCACCACTCGCCGAAGATCGCGCAGTTGGCGTCGTTGTCGAGTGTCGCGGGGAGGCCCACGGCGTCGCTGACGCGGTCTCGCAGGGGAAAGTTGCGCCAGCCCAGATTCGGCGAGAGGAGCACGACGCCTGACGCGATGTTCAGCGGTCCCGGTGCGCCGATGCCGACACCCGCCACGTCCAGCGTGGTGGTGCCCAGCTCGGAGCGGGTATCGTTCAACGAGTGATCGACCATTTGGGCGATCTGGGCCACTACGGCATCCGGGCCATCCGTGTTGAGCGTGCGCTCCTTCTTGAGCCCGTACACCTTGCCGCCGCCTTCCGGTATGGTGCCGACGACGACATTCGTACCGCCCACATCTACACCAACGATGAGTCGCATCACACCCCCTATTCGACGCGCAGGACGGCGAGGAACGCCTCCTGCGGAATCTCAACGGTTCCGACCTGCTTCATGCGCTTCTTTCCCTCCTTCTGTTTCTCCAGGAGCTTCCGCTTTCGGGTGACGTCACCGCCGTAGCACTTGGCCGTGACATTCTTTCGAAGAGGCCGCACCGTCTCTCGCGAGATGATCCGTGTCCCGACCGCCGCCTGGATGATGACCTCGAACAGCTGACGGGGAATGAGCTCCTTGAGCTTGCCCGCGACCTTGCGACCCCAGTCGTGGGCTTTGTCCCGGTGAATAATGACACTGAACGCATCGACCGGGTCGCCGTTGATGAGCATGTCCAGCTTGACGAGGTCCCCGCGCCGATAACCGGCGAGCTCGTAGTCCATCGACGCGAATCCCCGTGACACCGTCTTGAGCCGATCGTAAAAGTCGAGGATGATCTCGGCGAGCGGTAGCTCCCAGTCGAGCTCGACCCGCGTGGGGTCGAGATAGTGCATCCCAAGGTACTCGCCGCGGCGCTCCTGACCGATCTGCATGATGGCACCGATGTAGTCGGTGGGCGTCGTGATTCTGGCCTTGATGTATGGCTCGTCCACGTGCTCCACTCGAGACCCGGTCGGCATCTTGGTCGGGTTCTCGACGATCTCAGTGGAGCCGTCGGTGAAATGCACATGGTACTCAACGTTTGGCACGGTCGCGATCAAGTCGAGGTCGAACTCGCGCTCGAGCCGCTCACGCACGATTTCCATGTGCAGGAGGCCGAGAAAGCCACAGCGAAACCCGAACCCGAGCGCGACCGAAGTCTCCGGCTCGTAGTGCAGGGACGCATCATTGAGTTGCAGCTTTTCGAGGGCATCCCGCAGCTCTTCGTACTGATTCGCATCGGTCGGGTAGATCCCGGCGAAGACCATTGGATGGATCTCTCGATAGCCGGGGAGCATGGCCGCCGCCCGGGCGGCCGCGTCGAGAACGGTGTCTCCGACTCTCGTTTCCTGTACACCGCGAATGTTCGAGACCACGTACCCGACTTCCCCGGCCCCGAGCATGTCGGTCGGTCGCTGTCCCAGCTGGAGATACCCGACCTCGGCGACCTCGTACCGATCCTCGGGATGGGTACCGAAGCAGATTTCTGTGCCTTTGCGGATCTCCCCGTCCACCACACGGACACTTGGGATGGCGCCTCGGTATCGATCGTAATAGGAGTCGAAGATCAGCGCGCGAAGAGGAGCGGTCGGATCGCCGGAGGGCGGCGGTATCCGTGTCACGATGGCATCGAGCAGCAGGTCGATGCCGGAGCCCTCCTTGGCCGAAAGGCGCAGGATCTCAGACTCGGTAGCTCCGATCAAGTCGGTGAGCTGTGCAGCGCATTCGTCTGGGTTTGCAGCAGGGAGATCGATCTTATTGAGGACGGGAATGATCTCGAGCCCCGCATCCATGGCGAGCAGCAGATTGCTCACCGTTTGTGCCTGGATACCCTGGCTCGCGTCGACAACGAGCACCGCTCCCTCACACGCGTTCAGCGATCGTGACACCTCGTAGGTAAAGTCCACGTGGCCCGGCGTGTCGATGAGGTTGAGTTCGTAGGCATCGCCGTCATTGCTCGTGAACTGCATACGGACCGCATTGAGCTTGATGGTGATACCGCGCTCCCGCTCCAGATCCATCGTGTCCAGGACCTGCGCTCGCATGCGGCGCTTGTCGAGCGTGCCGGTCGCCTCGATCAGCCGGTCAGCCAGGGTAGACTTCCCGTGATCGATGTGCGCGACGATGCAAAAATTGCGAATATGGTCCTGACGCATGGGGGGGAATATAGGGGGGGAGGCGGGGCAGGCGGGGCAGAGGAGATTGCGGCAGGGCGGCAGGGCGGCAGAAGGTTGACGGCTAATGGCTAATAGCTTACGGCGGTGACGATGGGCAATTACGGACGTTCAATTCGCACGCACGGCATGCTCGGAGCGCTGGTCGCCCTTTCGGCGAGCTGCGCGTCGGTCCCGGGGCTCGCGCAGACGGTCCCACGTCCCGACCAGCGGGTCGAGGCGTCGCGTGGGGTGGTGGCAGCGGCCCATCCCGATGCGGCGCGCGCGGGCCTCGCCATGCTGGAATCCGGAGGCAACGCCATCGACGCCGCCGTTGCGGCGGCGTTCGCTGTCGGCGTCGTTGAGCCAATGATGTCCGGTGTGGGGGGCGGGGGCGCCATGACGCTCTGGCTCCAGGATCGTGCCGAAGCGTGGAACGTGGAGTTCTACGCGTCAGCCGGTGACGCGCCCGATTTCTCACTCGACAGCGTTCCGGCGTCGGAGCGCCAGGAGATCGCGGAACAATGGGTGGCGGTTCCCGGGTTGGTCGCAGGTCTGCTCGAGGCGCACGAGCGGTATGGGAAGTTGAGCCGGGCCGTCGTGCTGGAGCCCGCCGTCCGCCTCGCTCGCGACGGGTTCATCGTGCGACCGCTGCTGGCTCGGGTCGTAGCCGAGGAGGAAGACAAGCTGCATGGCGACGCGAGCGCGCGCGAGGTGTTCTATCCGAACGGCAATGCCCTCCAGAGCGGCGATCGACTCGCGCAGCCAGGGCTCGCCCACACGCTGGAGCGGATCCAGGACGATGGACGCGACGGCTTCTACCGTGGACCGACGGCAGAGGCCATCGTGCGCGTGCTCCGGGCCGGCGGCAACCCGATCACACTCGACGACATGATGAACTTCACGGTGCGGTGGCGGCGTCCCGTGTGCACCACGTATCGCGGCTACACCGTCCTTGCTGCCGCACCACCGCTCTCCGGCCTGCAGGTTCTCCAAACCCTCGAGCTACTCGAGCGACGTGACCTCGAGAGTCTGGGTCATCCGGTGACGAGTGCCCGTGCGCTGGGGACCCTTGTCGACGCCGTCCGTGTGGCGCGTGCAGATCGGGACCGCTGGCTGGGTGATCCCCGCGACGTGGGAGTTCCGGCGATGGGCCTCGTGAGCCCGAGCTACGCCGCCACGCGAGACGCGCTGGTTGCCCTGTCTCCCGTTCCCCACGCGCTCGAGCCCGGCGACCCGTGGAATGATGACCCCGGCGGCCCGGCCGGTCGCTGCTCGGAGGTCGGGGCGTTCCCGTCGAGCGCGTTCCCGAAACCGACGGAGCGTCCCGGCGACGCACACGGTCGCGACGGTGCGGACACCGAGACGACACATCTCTCCGTGGTCGACCGGGATGGCAACGCGGTGTCGCTCACGGTGACCATCGGTGGCTATTTCGGATACGGCGTGTATGCCGCGGGTGGGTTCTTCAACGACGCCATGGAGAACTTTGGCGGACCCATCGCCAATCGTCGCGGTCCCAATCGCACGCCCCGGTCGACGACCGCCCCCACGATCGTGTTGGAGGACCAGCGAGTGCGTCTCGTGGTTGGATCGCCGGGGGGCTCACGCATCGCGCCCGCAATCGTGCAGACGATTGTCTATGCGCTCGACTACGGAGAAGACCTGTGGACGGCGTTGGCGAGGCCGCGCGTCTACCCCGCCTACGACAGTCCCGCCGTGCAGCTGGAGCCGGGATTCAGTGGCGATGCCCTGGCCGCGCTACGCGAACGCGGATACGAACTGACGGCAGGGTCCCCGATGGACATGTACTTCGGCGGCGTCCATGCGGTGTTGGTGCGGGATGATGGAACGCTGATTGGAGCGGCGGACCCAAGGCGGGACGGGGTCGCGGTGGGGCATTGAAGCGGAGATAAGGGGAAAGGCATAAGGGGTAAGAAGCTGCACGTCAGCAGTTCCCTTACCCCTTACGCCCTATCCCTTGTCCCTCATCTCCCGCCCGAAACAATCTCCGCCGCGCTCTCCGGGTTCCACTTGGGCCGCTCGGCCGCGTTGGCCACCTCGAGTCCCAGGTAGAACAAGAGCTTGACGATGCGCGACTCCTTCTCGGCATCGATCTTCTCAGGCTCGTCGCTGGGACGGTGGTAGTCCTCGTGCGTCCCGTTGAAGAAAAAGAGAATCGGCACGCCGCGCCGCGCAAAGTTGATGTGATCTGATCGACCGTAGAAGTTCTCCTCCGGCCAGAGATCGTCGATCGCGGTCATGTTGAGCTCGGGATGCTCGGCGTTCACGCGCCCAAGGGTTTCGCCAAGGTCGGAGTGATGGCGGCCGATCACGACGATCGTGTCGCGCCAATTGCGGCCCACCATGTCGGCGTTGAAGTTGGCGACGATCTGCTCCATCGGCACCGGTGGCGATTCGGCGAAGAAGGTGGAGCCCCACATCCCCTTCTCCTCACCGCTCACTGTGAGGAAGATGATGGAGCGTTTCGGCCGCGGCTCAAGTTTGGCGAACGCCTCGGCAGCCTCGACCACGGCGATCGTTCCTGAGGCGTCATCATCTGCACCGTTCCAAATGCTGTCACCGTTGACTGGCGCCTTAACGCCGTCATGGTCCATATGCGCCGAATACACGAGGTACTCGTGCTTGAGTACGGGGTCGCTGCCCTCGAGAATGCCCACGACGTTCGGCGCGCTTTCCTCCTGCACCGTGACGTACTGTAGATCGAGCGTGACGTCGATACGATCGAGATGGCGGACGGTGAGCGGACGCTCGGCGTCGAAGCTTGCGAGTGACGGATCGTAGCCGTTGGCCGTGAGAAGCGTCGCGACGGCGGCGTCACGTACTTCGAGGAGTACGAAGCTCCGTGAACCGACTTGCGCGCGTGGCCGATTCATCATCGCCTCGGCCCGATTCCATGAGGCGTCGGAACGCTGGCCTATCCAAAAGAGAGCGGCTGGACTCCGGCTGAACGCTGCCTGAAACAACTGCCGAACGAAGGGGCTGGCACCGACCACGAGGAAGATGGTACTGCCCGCAGGGATGTCCTTCAGCGCCTCAACGTCGCCCTGGCCGCCACTCACGAGATACGGCTTGCCGCTAACTGCCCGGGAGACCACCCCGTCGCGGAAGAGCACGTCTGGCCCCAGCGCCCAGGACTCGCCCGACCCAAATCGCACCGTCGACTGTTCGGCGATAATCGCCATGCTCCGAATTGGATACCGCTGAATGAACCCGCCGTCGTCGCCTCCCGGCCGCAGCCCGAATCGCTCGAACTCGGCGGCGATGTATTCCGCAACCTCGTCCAGCTCTGGACTGGGCGTATCCCGACCGCGCATCGAATCATGCGCAATGACGCCGATGCGATGCGCGACGTCTTCTGGAGTGATGGATGCGACGGCCGAAGTGATCGATTCCGTTGACTGTGCCGCCAGCGCGGCGGGCAGCATGAGGATGACTGTCAATCCGCGAACGAAACGCATTGCCGGGGTTGCTCCGATGGGGGTGAGCTTCCGCAGTAACCAGTGGTCAATTGTACACCAGTCGCGACGGATGTGCCCGGGACCACAGCGGCGCTATGGAATTCTCCGAGAAGGCGAGCTCGGGCGCCGAGGCTGTGGATTCGAAGTGGGACGCCGCTCCGTGGGTCGTGCTTGGGGTTTCTTCACCGTCCGACCCGTGGGCTGCGCCCGAGTCGTCGGTGCAGGCCCCCTCGTGGATGACGGCTCGGCCCTGCGCGTTGGCGTCCGGCGCTCGAGCGTGGGACGCTGCTGCTCGCGGTCTGGCTGGCGAACGGCAGGCTGCCGGGCACCGTCGCGATCGCTTTCACCCCCGAGCATCCGGCGGATAAACCCACCAATCCCGCCCTTGGACTCCTCACGCCTCGTGACTCGACGAGTGGGAGCGGGAACGTTCCCGACTCCGCCCATGTCCCGGCCGCGCACGCCGCGATCGGGCTCAACCCGCTGTTGCGTCGGGTGCTGACCCGGGCGGCCGGCTCGCGTCACGAACGGCTCCGATTCCGTACGCGTCTTGATCACGTAGCGTGGCTGGGCGAGGATCGTGGGATACACCACCCGTGTCGCCGGGTAAAGACGCGGATACCGGTGAATGTCGTCGTAGATCACGATCCGGAACGTGCCGCACCAATCCCGGTAGGGATCCCACCGCGGATACGTGACATACGCGTGGCAGTCGTAGCAGAGGAAGCGCGGGTACTCATACCGCTGCTCGACGAAGTACGGAACGACGTCGAAACTCCATGGGACCTCGCCGCCGGGTAACATGCGCTCGACGACCTCCACGAATGCGACATACGGATCGCCCGTGACGCGGCCACGGTTGGCGACAGCTGTGTATTCCCAGTGATCATTGCGGACGTACGGTTGGTACTCGAACGGCTCGGCACTGACCACGGCGAAGACATAGCCGACGCCTGGATAGTCGTCGACGACGAACGTGTGGCTACCGCGCTGCCGATAGATGTTCGGCACTCGATATTCCCGGCCGGCAACCACGCGGTTGTCGTCCCATGGGTCGCGCGGAGAGAGCACACGTATGCGACCGTCGGTGTCGATGCGGAAGACGGTCACGTAGCCGTCCCACGCAGACTCGAAGCGCACGGTCACGCGATCGTTGCGGCGGAAGAAGTCTCGATCGGTGATGCGGAGGAAGACCTGCGCAGACTGCGACGGCCACACCGGCTCTGCAGCTGCCGGCACGGCGCTCACCATCGCGAACGCGGCCATCGTTGAGGTCATCATCCTGCGCATCGTTACCATCAGTCCTTCGACGGAAGAGTCCACCCGTTGACAACAGCATACCGTGTGCCACACACTGCGTCGCTCCTAAACCGTTTTTTGTCAACAGCTTATGCGATTGCGACACATGCGATTCGGAGCGTCTTCGTCCACTCTGGAGGACGCACCCGGTACCGTTTGACGGTCCCTGCGTCGGCTGGGTACGATGAGGGCATGCGAGGTGGCCCGCGGTGACGGGGAAACGGCTCGATCTTCTGGATCCATACGATGTGGCACAGCTCGGCGGGATCGAGCTGGTCGCCCGCGGCGTGGTGGAAGGATTCCTCGCTGGTCTCCATCACTCTCCGTTTCATGGCTTCTCAGTCGAGTTCGCCGAACACCGTCCGTACCAGCCCGGTGACGAGCTCCGCTACTTGGATTGGAAGATCCTCGCGCGGTCCGACCGATTGTTCGTCAAGCAGTTCGAAGAAGAAACCAACCTGCGTTCGATGATCGTGCTGGACGTGAGCCGGTCGATGGACTGGTCAGGTCGCGACCGCCGCCTCACGAAGCTCGAATATGCAAAGCGCCTGGTGGCTGCCCTGGCACTTGTGTTTCTGCGGCAACGCGACGCGACAGGTTTGATTTGCTTCGACGAGGAAGTCCGCGCTGTCGTACGCGCGCGCGCGCGCTACCGACACTGGTGGCATTTGCTCGAGGCACTCTATGCGCTTCGAGCGGGCTCGGGTACTAGCGCCGAACCGGCCCTTCGCAAAGTGACGGACCTCCTGACGCGGCGCGGACTCGTGGTGTTCGTGTCGGATCTGTTGCTCGACGAAGAACCGGCGCTGCTCGCGCTCCAATATCTGCGCCACCGCGGCCATCAGGTCACGGTGTTTCACATCATGGATCCGGCGGAGCTTTCCATCGAAGGGCCGCCGGAAGCCCGGTTTGAGGATCCGGAGTCGGGTGGCGGTGTCGTTGCCCGCCCGCGAGAGCTCCGAGGTGTCTATGAGGAAACCGTCAGGGCGACGGTGGCCCGTTGGCAGTCCGCGTGTCGCCAAGGCGGAATCGACTACCATCACGTGCTGACCGACACACCGTTCGGCTACGTCCTGCGGCGGGCTGCCGCCCGACGCTCGCGGCTCGGGTGATCGGTTTCCTGCAGCCGCTTGCGTTGCTCGGCTTGGTGCTGGTGGCCATTCCCCCGCTGCTGCACCTGCTGGGCCGTCGGCGTCCGCCCGTCGTCATTTTCCCGGCGATTCAGTACCTGACCAAGACCGAACAGGAGCACAGCCACCGGCTCAAGCTGCGGAACCTCTTGTTGTTGCTGCTCCGGATGGCGGTGATCGTCTTCGTGGTGCTCGCTGCGTCGCGGCCAGTGCTTCGCCGTGCCGGTGGACCGGATCACCCCCCGACCGCTATGGCGATCGTGCTCGACAACTCCCTGTCCTCGGGAGCCGTCATCGAAGGGGATCGGGTGCTGGATCACTTGCGTGAGCAGGCACAACGTCTTCTCGACCAAGCCACTGCAGATGACCGTCTGTGGCTCCTGCTGGCGGACGGCGTGCCCCAGCGGATGTCCCGCGCTGTGGCGTCGGCGTTGCTGGATAGCGTGACGCCGTGGCCGGAACGCGGTGACTTGGGTGATGCCGTCCGTTCGGCGGCCTCCGTGCTCGAGCAGTCTGAGCTCACAGCGCGGGAAATCGTCGTGCTGAGCGACCTGCAGGCGACGGCCTTCTCGAGCGGGATGCGGACGGCGATTCCGGTGCTCGTCGCGACGGCTCCGGCGGTTCCAGCCAATCTCGGTATCGATTCGGCCTTGGCCGATCCGCCGGTGTGGTCGCCCGGCGGGATCGTCGTGAGCTTTCTCGGCGGATCGTCGGATCGCCACTCGGCTGTCCGCGTAAGCGTCGACGGTGTCGAGATCGGACGAGCGGTCGCGACGGCGCGCGACCGGGTGCCGATCGTGGCGGAGTTGCTTCAGCGTGGGTGGTTTGCCGCGGCCGTCGACCTCGACCCTGATGAACTGCGGGCTGACGATCGCTGGTGGCTGGCGCTCAAAGTCACCGAGCCAGCGGCGGTCCGCGTGGGAGTCGGTGCAGGTCCGTTCGTCACTGCCGCCTTCTCCGTGCTCGAGCAGGGCGGGCGGGTGCGCCCCGGCAACGATGTCACCATCGCCGATCGACTCGGGCCGGGCCGCTCGATTCTGCTGCCCCCTGCGGAGCCGTCGCTCGTCGGTGCAACGAACCGCGCGCTCGCAGCGCGGGGGTTGAGCGTGCGGTTTGGCGACTTGCTGGATGGCGAGTGGGGACTGGCAGGGGACATCGGCGTCCTTCGCGACGTGTCGGTCTTTCGGCGGTATCGGGTAGAGGGCGGAGAAACGGTGCTGGCGTCAGCGGGCGCGGAACCCTGGCTCGTGCGCGACAACGATGTCGTGGTGGTTGGCAGTCGTCTCGAGGCGTCGTGGTCCGATCTTCCGGTTGGCGCACCGTTCGTTCCCTTCTTGGACTTCCTGGTGAATCGGGTTGCTGCGGAGCAGATCTGGGTGGTGCGTGCCACACCGGGATCGATCGTGTTCGTTCCGCGTGTCGGGAACCGCGTCGTGTTTCCTGACGGAGCCCTCGAGTTGGCGAGCGATGGTCGTGTCGCCGTGCCCCGCGCACCGGGCGTCTACTTCGTGCTCGATGCCGGCGGCGATACCGTGGGTGCGCTCGAGGTGAACCATGATCCACGAGAGTCGGCGCTCGTGCCCGCGTCAGCGGCGCAGATTCGCGGCGCACTCGGAACTGCTGCCCGCGTGGTCGGTGAAGGCGCGCTCGCTCGTGAGGTGTTTGGAGGGGCACGTCGCGCCGAGTTGACGGGCTCGCTTCTGGTGCTCGCCCTGGTGGCCGGCGTGATGGAGCTGCTCGTGGCGAGCTTTCTTGGCGCTTCGCGCCGCGAGTGATGCTTCCTCACCTCGTTGACGCCTTCCGAGCTCTCCCTGCCTTTGGCGCGCTGAGTCGGGATCTTCCCGCTCGTGGGACCACTGCGGGTCTCACTGGACTGCATGGGTCGGGCGGCGCGTTGTGCGTCGCGGCGCTTGCCGCGGAACATCCGCAGCGTGTGTTCACGATCGTTACGGCTACGCCGACGAGTGGGGAGGCTTGGCTGTCCGATCTCCATGTGTTGCTAGGCGAGAGTGCGGTGCTCTACCCGCAGCGCGAGTCGCTGGGCGAGGAGGAGCCGCACTTGGAGATCGCGGGGGAGCGGGTCGAGACGATGGCCGCAATCGCTGCGGGCGACGCGCGAGTGATCGTGACGACGCTTCGCGCGACGGCTGAGCTGAGCCGGATGCCCGGAGCCGTGCGTCGGCAGCTCGCCGTCAGCATGGCGGAGCCGGTCACCTGGAGCGATATGGTGTCGCAGCTCGAGGAGATGGGGTATGAGCGACGGCCGTCGGTGCGTGACGTGGCGCAGTTTGCCGTGCGGGGCGGCATCATCGACGTGTATGGGTTCGGAATGGGCGATCCGGCGCGACTCGAGTGGTGGGGTGACGAGCTGATCTCGATCAGAGCGTTCGACTTGGACACGCAACGCTCCAGCCGGGAAGTGGACGCGATCACCATACTGCCGGTTGCCCCACTGGAGGACGTCTCAAACACGGAGACGTCTGGCGAGACCCCGCGGCTCTCGCTGCTCGATCTGCTGCCCGCCGACACGGTGATGGTGGTGGACCGTGGGGTCGACGACGGCGATGTGCAGCGTATCTGGGAAGAAGCCGCCCACCACATCGAGGTCGCCCAGCGACGCGGTGAGGACGTCCCGGGCCGCGCCGCCGTATTCCTCGATCCGGAATCGTGGATGCATCGGTGGGAGCCGTTCGGAAAGATGGATTTGCAGCGGGAACCAGCCGATCACCGTCTTCGCCTCGAAGCCCCGCCGGCCATCGACAGGAAGATGAAGCGGCTTGCGTCCCTGGCTGCGGCCGAGCCCACGCTCATCCTCTGCGACAACGAAGGTCAGCTCGAGCGGCTGGATGAGATCCTGGGTGGAGACGTCGAGCCCCGGCGCGATCTTCCGTCGACCGTCACACTGGCGCTCGGGTCGCTCACTGGCGGATTCCGCATGCTGGGTCTCGTCGTCCTCACGGACCACGAGATCTTCCTGCGGCAGCGACGGCTGCGTCGTCCACGCCGCTACCGTCAGGCGCTGGGGGAAGCGGTCGCGGCCTCCCTGACGCCCGGTGGCTACGTCGTCCACCTCGAGCACGGAATCGGACTCTACCGCGGTATTGAGACAATCCAGGTCACGAAAGGAGCAACGATCGAGGTCGCGGTGCTGGAGTACGAAGGTGGCGACCGGCTCAATGTGCCACTCTACCGTCTGGACCAGATCGAGCCGTACCGCACGTCGGAAGGTTCTGACGCGCTGCCGCCCAAGTTGCACCGTCTGGGCGGACGCCGGTGGGCACGCCAGCGAGCCAAGACGGAAGCGGCGATCAGTGCGATGGCGGCGGAGCTGCTGGAGCTCTACGCGCGCCGGCGCGTGGCGCAGGGGTTTCCGTTCCCCCCTGACACCCAGTGGCAGCGGGAGTTGGAATCGTCGTTCCTGTACGAAGACACTCCCGATCAGCGAAAGGCGGCGGACGAGACCAAACGCGACATGGAGCAGCCGCATCCGATGGATCGCCTCATCGTGGGCGACGTCGGGTATGGCAAGACGGAGGTGGCGCTGCGAGCGGCCTTCAAGGCGGTGCAGGCCGGAAAGCAGACCGCCGTGCTGGTTCCGACGACCATCCTTGCCGAGCAACATGGTCGCACATTCCGCGAGCGGCTTGCTGACTTCCCGGTACGCACCGAGGTCCTGTCGCGCTTCCGCACATCGTCGGAGCAGCGGAGCGTGCTCGATGCGCTGGGTCATGGAGCGGTCGACGTTGTGATCGGCACGCACCGGTTGCTGTCGCCTGACGTGAAATTCAAGGATCTGGGACTACTGGTTGTTGACGAGGAACATCGTTTTGGTGTGCGTCATAAGGAGCGGCTCAAGCGCCTCCGTCTTGAGGTGGACGTCCTCACGCTCACGGCAACACCCATTCCTCGTACGCTGCACGGGGCGCTGGCCGGTCTCAGGAATCTCACGATGATCCAGACGCCGCCCCGTGACCGGTCGCCCGTGCTGACGTTCATCGAGCCGTGGGACGACGAATTGCTGGCTGAAGCAATCTCGCGGGAGCTGGATCGCGGCGGTCAGGTCTTCTTCGTACACAATCGCATCGAGACGATCGAATCGGTCGCCGACAGGGTCCGTCGGTTGGCGCCCCGCGCCTCGGTCGCGGTGGCTCACGGAAAGCAGAAGGAGCGCGAGCTCGACGAACACATGCGTCGGTTCGTTGGCGGTGACGTCGACATTCTCGTGTCGACGCTGATCGTCGAGTCCGGACTCGACGTGCCCAATGCCAACACCATGATCGTGCATCGGGCGCACGAGCTGGGCTTGGCTCAGCTGTACCAGCTTCGAGGCCGCGTTGGGCGGGGGCATCGACGCGCCTACTGCTATCTCCTGGTACCGGATCTCGTCGATCCCGACGCTGAACGGCGACTCAAGGTGCTGGAGCACCACACCGAATTGGGCGCTGGGTACTGGATCGCGCTCCGTGATCTCGAGCTGCGCGGAGCGGGTAACCTTCTCGGGGCTGCGCAGTCGGGTCACGCGCACGCCGTCGGATTCGACCTCTACCTCCGCTGGTTAGATGACGCGGTCCGAGCCATTCAGGGAGAAACCGGTGCAGTCGATCGACCGCCGCCGGACGTCACCTTCGATGCGCCGGCCCATATCCCCGACGCCTACGTCGTCGACGACACGGCCAAATTGGAGCTGTATCGTCGGCTGGCGCGGGCAGCCCAACTTGGCGAGATTGCTGCGCTGCGCGAGGAGATGCGCGATCGCTTCGGCCCCCTTCCCGATGATGCCGACCGGCTGCTGATTGTGTCCGAGCTCCGCATTCTCGGGACTGAGCTCGGGTTGCAATCGATTCTGGTCCGGGGCGACGAGGCACGCCTCAAGTTCCGAAAAGAGGCGACTCCGAAGCTGCTGCGTCTCACCGCCGCGCTTGACGAAGTACAATTCGCCGCTGATGTCCGGCACACGGTGCCGCTTGCCCTCAAGTTGCGGCGTCTCGGGGGCTTGGCCATGGCACCGGGTTTGGTGCGGGCGCTCACCGCCGCGGTGGGCACCAATGACGTTGAAGCAGGGTAGTAACAACGATGCAGAACGTGCGTACCCAGTCAGGAACGAGGAAGAGCGTGACGACCCGATGGCGTGCTGTGGTGCTGGGCCCCGTGGTAGCGGCACTTGTGAGCTGTGGTTTGGGTGAGGCCTTGAGCGGAGATGCCGAGATTGTCGCCCGCGCGGGCAACATGGAGCTCCATCGCGATACGCTGGCTGCTGTCCTGGCCAGCGGTAAGAGTGCGCCCGACCGTCGCGACGTGGTGGAGCAGTGGGCTTTTCGTTGGGTTGAGTTCGCGCTGCTCGGCCAGCGACTCGCGGCAGGTGACTCGCTGTTGGATACGGCCACGGTGTTCCACGCCATGTGGCCGGAGGCAGATCAGTGGCTCGTAGACGACTACCACGATGCGCTGGTGACCGAACGCGTCAGGTTGGATTCGGCGGTGGTGGATAGCGCCTTTGCCGCAGGTGACCAGCGGATCGTCTACCATGTGCTCATCCGGACCACTCCGGACATGTCGCCCCCCGACAAGCAGGCCGCGAGGGGGCGGGCCGGACAGCTGCTTTCCAGTCTGAACGCGGGCCGGCCGTGGACGCAAATCAATGAGCAGAATGAAGACCCCACGGCAAAACAGCAGCGTGGAAGCCTGGGAGTGATCGAACGCGGGCAGATGGTCCAGCCATTCGAAGAGGCGGCCTTTGCGCTTGCTCCCGGCGCTCGCTCCGACCTCGTCGAAACCCAGTTCGGGTATCACATCATCTGGCGCCCGACGCTCACTGAGGTTCGCGCTGAGTACGAGGAGGCCGTCGAGGAGATACTGGTTGCGCGCATGGACAGCGTCTTCCTCGCAGAACTGGAAGCACGCTGGGATATCGAGATTCGCTCGAATGGGCCGGCGGTGATGCGGGAGGCGGCAGCGTCGCCGCTCCGCGCCTTTCGGTCCTCCGACGTCGTCGGGACGTACAAGGGGGGCAAGTTCACGGCTGCTGATTTCCTACGATGGCTCCAGGTGTTGCCCGACATGGTCCACCAGGGCCTGTCCGGGGCATCTGATGAACAACTGGTGGGTCTCGCACAATCGCTGATTCGCAACGATGTGCTCGTGCGTGAAGCCAGAGAGTCGGGTGTGGTTCGCATGGACGAGGACTACCCTGAACTGCGCGACAAACTGCAGAACGAGATTCAGCAGGTGGCCGAGCGCATCGGCTTCGACACGGCGTTCGTGGGCGTCACCGATCAAGATGAGCGCCGACAACTGGTTGACGACGTGCTGCGCCAGTACTACTACGACATCGTTCAGAATGTTCGGGGTGTTGTCGTGGTGCCGGCGTTCCTCGCTGACAAGTTGCGGAGCGATATGAAATGGGACGTCTCGGCCGCTGGCGTGGATCAAACACTGGAAGTCATACAGGTGATGTGGAGCGAGCGACGAGCGCGCGAGGACGCGTTGCTTGCTCCCACAACGACGGACTCGGCCAATGATGAGCCGCCCCAGTAGCCTCGTTCTCGCGATCGCGGCGGCCGGGCTTTTTGTATCGCCTCGGGCGGCGCGCGCGCAGGACTTCAGCGTTGTCGATCAGATCGCTGCCATCGTTGGCGACAGCGTGATCCCGATGTCACGGGTCGATGAAGAGCTCAACCTCTACCGCAGTCAAGGCGGAGAGGTGCCCTCGGATTCTGCGGACCTCGCGGAGTTCAAACGGCAAATCGTGGAACAACTCATCAATCAGGAGCTGCTGGTGCAGGCGGCGCTTCGCGACACGATGATCGTCGTCAGTGAGCCGGAGGTGCAGGCGGCGGTCGAACGTGCGTTCCGTGAAGTGCGAGGGCAGTTCGCGTCTGACCTCGAGTTTCGTCGCCAGTTGGAGGTATCCAATTTCGGCAGCCCCGAGGAATACCGTCGGTGGTTGGCCGATCAGCAGCGCCGCGAGATCATGCGCAACCAGTTCATTCAGCGTCTTCGTGAAATGGGACAGCTCACCCCGCTGGCGCCGACGGAATCAGAGCTCAGGGATTTCTACGAGGCGACCAAGGAGCAGCAGGGTGAGCGACCAGCCACGGTGTCGTTTCGTCAGATCGTTGTCCGCGTCGAGGCAGACAGCGCAGCGCTGGCAGCTGCGCGCGGATTGGCCGACAGCCTGGCGCAGGCCATCCGTGACGGCGCGGACTTCGCGCAGGTAGCGCGCCGGCGGTCGGCAGACCCGGCGACTCGGGACCAGGGTGGAGAGCTCGGCTGGGTGCGGCGCGGCATCTTCGTGCCGGAATTCGAGGCGGCCGCGTTCCGTCTCAAGCCGGGAACGATCTCAAACCCCGTCTATACGGCATTCGGGTTCCACATCATCCAGGTGCAGCGGTCGCAGCCCGCGGAAGTGCAGGTCCGGCATATCCTGATTGCGCCGGAGATCACGCAGGACGACCGGGACCGGGGGCGGACCCGGGTAGAGCAGGTTGCACAGGGATTGATTGACGGTGAGTCATTCGACTCGCTCGCACAGCAGTATCACGACTACGCCGGGCAGGAACAGGTGCTTGTTGAGGACTTCCCGCGGGTCGATCTGCCGCAGAACTACCAAGACGCGCTCGTGGGTGCGGAGACAGGGGACGTGGTTGGGCCCCTTACCCTCGAGCTCCCTGATCGACGTCCCAAGTTCGCGGTCATCGTGCTCCAGAGCGTACGTCCCGAGGGCGAGTACAGCTTCGAGGACCTGCGGGACCGACTGCGGAGCGTCTTGTCTGAGCAAAACGCCATGGAGCGTCTGATGCGTTCCCTTCGCGAAGCGACCTACATCGAAACTCGCCTCTGATGCAGCGGCCTCCCCGCATCGCGATCACCGTAGGAGATCCGCGCGGGATTGGTCCGGAAGTCGTCGCAAAGGTTCTGGAATCTCCGCCGCCCGACGCTGCCTACTTGGTCATCGGGCCTGAGAGCGTTCTCAACACCGTGCGAGGTGATGTCTCCCGCGTCCCTGTTGGAACGAGTGACGACGCGACTCGCGCCCCGGCCAGTGCACTCTCTCCAAAGCAGGCCGGTCTCCTCACCGCGCTGGCCGTCGAAAAAGCCGCAGCGCTGGCGCTCGCAGGGGAGGTCGACGCAATTGTCACCGGCCCGGCAGAGAAGCGGGCCCTGCACTTGGTCGGGCGTCAGTACCCCGGACATACCGAGTGGCTCGCCGAGCTCGCCGGGAATGTCGAAGTCGCGATGATGCTCGCAACGGGAGAATTGCGCGTCGTGCTCCTCACGACGCATATCCCGCTTCGCGCGGTCCCCGACGCAATCACAGTGGACCGCATTTTAACGGTCGGGCAGCTCACGCGCCGCGCGCTCGAGGCTGATTGGGGAATCGATAGTCCCAGGCTGGCGTTGTGTGCGTTGAACCCACACGCGGGGGAGGGGGGTGCGTTCGGCTCGGAGGACGACACGATTCTCATGCCGGCTGCAGAGCAACTGGGTGCTGTCGGTCCGTTGCCGGCCGATACGGTGTTTGTGCGGGCGCGCCAGGGGGAGTTCGATGCGGTCCTCGTCCCGTCTCACGACGTCGGGATGACGGCAGTCAAGGTTGCCGGATTCGGAACGGGTGTGAACGTGACGCTGGGCCTGCCGTTTGTCCGAACGGCGCCCGACCATGGCACGGCCTTCGACATTGCCGGCCGTGGCGT
The DNA here is from genome assembly GCA_039588055.1 of Gemmatimonadota bacterium. Taxonomy (GTDB): domain Bacteria; phylum Gemmatimonadota; class Gemmatimonadetes; order Gemmatimonadales; family GWC2-71-9; genus JAOTVV01. The sequence goes on from JBDHAN010000002.1 coordinate 83,359, forward strand.
CGCGGATCCGGGTTCAATGCGGGAAGCGGTTCGCTTGGCGGTCAGACTGGCAAGAAAACTGGAGCGGAACGGTTGAGTTGAATGGTGCGGATCAGTCGGTGCGTGGCGTGTCGGAACGCTCCTGGACGATTCGCACCTTCGCCACCCGCCGGCCGTCCATTTCCACGACGTCGAGCCGCGTGTCGTCGATGCGAACCGTGTCTCCTACCTGCGGCAACCGTCCCAGCGTGCCGAAGACATAGCCACCGATCGTCAGGTAGTGCTCTCGTTCGATCTCGAGGCCGTATTGGGCATTGAGATCCTCTAGCTCGGTCGTTCCGGACACCACGATCTCATCGCCGTCCAAAAGCATCTCCGGCTCCACGGTATCGTGCTCATCATAGATCTCGCCGACGATCTCCTCGAGCAGATCTTCCATGGTGACGATCCCTTCGGTTCCGCCGTCCTCGCTGAGAACAACCGCTATGTGGGTCGTGAGACGCTTCATGTCGGCGAGCACGTCTTCAACTTCGCGCGTGCTGGGCACGAAGAGCGGGTGCTGCGCGATCGTGGTCACCGGATCGGTGCCGTGGTCTTTCAGTGCCCCGAGTAGCTGCTTGACGTGCACGATCCCGATGATGTCGTCAACCGATTCGCGATAGACGGGATATCGCGAGCGCCCAACATGCGCGATCTGCTCGACGGCCTCGTCAATCGTGAGCGTTGACGAAAGCCCGACCATCGCCGTACGCGGTGTCATGACGTCACGAACGCGCTTCTCCGTGAACTCGAAGACGCCTTCGATCATCTCGACGTCCTCGCGGTCCAGGTGACCTCGCTTCTGGCTCGTTTTGAGCATCATGACGATCTCTTCCGGCGAATGCGCTCGCTCGAGGTCGTGAGAGCTGCTCTGTATACCCATGAGCCGGATGAGGGCATTGGCGCTGGTATTGAGCAGGTTCGTCACCGGCCTGGTCACCCAGGAGAATATCATGAGCGGCCTGGCGGTCCATCGGCTCGTCGCTTCCGGGTGGGTGATTGCCAGCGCTTTCGGTGCCTGTTCTCCGATCACCACGTGCAGAAACGTGATGATGGCCACGGCGACCAGCGAGGCGAAGGCCGCGCGGCTGAAGAACTGAAGGGCGGCGGGCAGCGACGCCAACAGATCCTGCAACACGACGGCCACGGTGTCCTCGGCCACGTAGCCCAGGAGAATCGAGGCGAGCGTAATACCGAGTTGCGCTGCTGACAGCTGGCGATACAGATCCTTGAAAGCGGTCTGAACCGTCCGAGCCTTTCGATCGCCGCGGCGGACCATAGCTTCAATACGCGTCCGTCGGGCGGCCACGAGCGCGAACTCGGCCGCGACGAAGAAAGCGTTGGCTGCTACGAGCAGCAAGACGGCGGCGCCACGAAGCAGCAGTGAGGTAGCGGTCAGTTCTTCCATGGGGCGATGGGAAAGCTAAAAGGTCCAATGGACAGCGCAAACGCGGCGTCGGATCGGTCCCTGGAGTGCTCGCATCGCGCGCCCGTGTCGGTGGAGCAGAGACGTGCCCTGCGCTTGGTGCTCGTGGTCACGGCTGCGTTCATGCTGGTCGAGGTCGTAGGCGGCGTGCTTGCCAACTCCTTGGCCCTTCTTGCCGACGCCGGCCACATGCTGACCGACGTGGGCGCCTTGGCCCTGGCCCTGTTCGCATCGTGGTTTGCGCGCCGCCCGGCGACACCGGACAAGACGTACGGATACCTCCGGCTCGAGATTCTGGCGGCGCTGGTGAACGGCACCGTGCTGTTCATCGTGGCGGTGCTGATCGTGCGGGATGCGTTGGGGCGACTGGCGGCCCCGCCGGAGGTCGAACCGGGAATCATGGTTGGCGTCGCTGCCGCTGGCCTTGCGGTGAACGTGTTTGGAGCCCGCATGCTGCACGCCGGACATCGTCACTCGCTCAATGTGCGCGGCGCCTACTTTCACGTGCTGGGAGATCTCCTCGGATCAGTTGGCGCGCTGGCGGCGGGAATCGTGATCCTGGCCACGGGGTGGACCCTGGCGGATCCCATCATCTCCCTAGGGATCGCCGTCCTCATTTGTATTGGTGGGTGGCGGCTCGTGCGAGAAAGCGTCGACGTGCTGCTGGAGGCGACACCACGGCATATCGCGTTGGCGGACGTCGAGCGCGAGATCGCAACCGTACGGGGCGTCGACGCCGTGCACGATCTCCACGTGTGGACGCTCACGAGTGGCGTGATCGCGATGAGCGGCCATGCCGTGGTGTGTGATCCTGAAATGAACCAGGAGGTCTTGGAACTTGTGCAGCAACGACTGGCCGCGCTCGGCATTCACCACGTCACGCTACAGATCGAGCGGAGTGATACGTGTGTGTGAGCAGTTGACAGTCGACAGTGAACAGTTTTCCGTTGTCGGTCACTGACAACTGAAGACTGACAACCGTCACATGCCCATTCGCAACATCGCCATCATTGCCCACGTCGATCACGGCAAGACGACGTTGGTGGACCAGATGCTCCGGCAGGCCGGGGTCTTCCGCGCCAACCAGGAAGTCGCGGAGCGCGTGCTCGATTCCAATCCACTCGAGCGGGAGCGCGGGATCACCATTCTGTCGAAGAACGCGTCTGTCAGGTGGCGCGATGTGAAGATCAACATCGTCGATACCCCGGGACACGCGGATTTCGGCGGTGAGGTGGAGCGGATTCTCCGGATGGTCGACGGGGTCCTCCTGCTCGTGGATGCCGCCGAAGGGCCCATGCCGCAGACCCGGTTCGTCACGCGCAAGGCGTTGGCGCTGGGACTCCGTCCCGTGGTGGTGATCAACAAGGTCGATCGGCCCGATGCCCGCTCCGAGGTCGTTCACGATGAGGTGCTCGAGTTGTTCATGGAGCTCGAAGCCACGAACGACCAGCTCGACGCGCCGTTCGTGTATGCGTCGGCCCGGCTCGGCCGAGCGGTGGACGACGCCTCTGGCGTCGAAGCGCTGGTGACATCGGGGGCGGGCGACTTGACGCCCCTCTTCAAAGCGATCCTGCGGAGTGTACCGGCGCCCAGTGGCCGCGCGGACGGGGCGTTTCAGATGCTCATCTCGACGCTCGACTACTCCCCCTACCTGGGTCGCGTCGGAATCGGACGAATCGAGCGTGGCGTGGTGCGCGTGGGGAATCCGGTCGCACTGTTGCCGCCGGGTGAGCCGGGGGTCGTGGCAGAAACCGACGCCGACGAGGCCCGTGTCACGCAGCTCTACGGGTTCGAGGGACTCAATCGCGTTGAGGTGGAGCAGGCCGCGGCGGGGGACATCGTTGCCATCGCAGGGATCGAAGGCGTCGAGATCGGGCAGACCATCACCGACGTGAGCGTGCTCGAACGGCTGCCGAGTATCGCGGTCGAGGAGCCCACGATCTCGGTGGATTTCATGGTGAACAACTCACCGTTCGCCGGGCGGGCGGGCAAGTACGTGACGAGCCGACAGGTGCGGGATCGGCTGCTGCACGAGCTCCAGCGAAACGTTGCGCTCAGGGTGGAGGAGACGGCCCAGCCCGACGTGCTCGCGGTGTCGGGTCGTGGTGAGCTTCACCTGTCGATTCTGATGGAGACGATGCGACGAGAGGGCTACGAGTTTCAGGTGAGTCGACCCCGCGTGATCATGCATGTTGGAACGGATGGCGAGCGGCTCGAGCCCTACGAGGAGCTGGTTATCGACGTGCCCGAAGCCATGGTGGGTGCGGTGATCGAGACGCTGGGGCCGCGCCGAGCGGAGATGCTCGACATGCGGAACCAGGGCCGCGGGCGGGTGAGGCTCCACTTCCGGGTGCCGGCGCGCGGTCTCTTCGGCTATCGATCGGCGTTTCTCACGGAGACGAGGGGCGAGGGCATCCTGCACCATCGCTTTCTCGCCTACGGTCCCTGGGCCGGGCCGGTCGCTGACCGGTCTAGGGGAGTGCTGGTAGCGGACCGTGGGGGGACGACCGTGGCCTACGCACTGTGGAACCTGCAGGATCGCGCGACGATGTTCATCCGGCCCGGTGACGAGGTGTACGAGGGGATGATCGCCGGCGAGCACGTCCGGTCGGGTGACCTCGATGTGAACGTCACGAAGGGGAAGAAGCTCACGAACATTCGGACGACCGCGTCCGACGAAAGCGTGCAGCTCGAGGCGCCACGGGAGATCACTTTGGAGATGGCGCTCGAGTACATCGCAGACGACGAGCTCATCGAGGTGACGCCGACGGCGATCCGCTTGCGCAAGCGAGATTTGACAGCTATAGAGCGTAAGAGGGTGGCCCGGCGGGCCAAAGCCGCGCCAGGCACGTAGGACCGATCGCTCGACTTTTGTGCCGCGCCGAAGGCGCAGGAGGGAGAAGATGTTGCCGTGGGACACATCGTCCTCGCCGCTGGTTTCGGGCTACGATGATGATGAGGGGAGGATCTACGGTGATTTCGAGGAGGACGACGAGCTCGACGACGAGGATGAGGACGACTTCGACGACGAAGAGTACGACGAGATCGAAGACGACTTCGACGAGAAGGAGCACGAACCCCGTCCCGTGAGGCGGGGTGATTGGCGGGAGTAGGGAGCGCAGCGGCAGAGTGGCAGGGCGGCAGAACTGCCGCCTTGCGGGAAGCGGGGCGGAGAAGGGTGGAGCTGCCGCGCCATCAGCGGCCGCGGGGTAGAGACGGCGGAATGCTGCCGCTAGATTCTAAGGCCCATTGGGGCCTGTAGCTCAGGTGGTTAGAGCGCACGCCTGATAAGCGTGAGGTCGGTGGTTCAACTCCACCCAGGCCCATCGAGAAGTGATTGCCCCGCTTGGACTTGCTGTTCAGGCGGGCTTTTCGTTGGTGCGATGGTGTCGGTACTGGTGTCGATTCACCGCGATCCAATCACCCGACGCAGCTTGAGGGCGTCCCGCATCGTGGCCTCGTCGGGCTGCTGGTAACACTTGAGAACGGTGTTGGCGTTCTTCCAGCCACCAAGCTCGCACAGGTCACGTAGCGGTGTATGCTTGAGTTCGCTCGCGAACTTCCTACGGAGTG
>JBDHAN010000003.1:0-82797 GCA_039588055.1 Gemmatimonadota bacterium
GCATGATGATGAACATCAGCGTGCCAGACGAAGGGCGAATCCATCTCTTCGGGTTACCAGGCTCAGGCCGGGATCTGAGTCACCGTATCGGGTACTTGCCGGAGGAACGAGGGCTGTACCGCAAGATGAAGGTGCTCGACGTGCTCGTCTTTCTCGCGGAAGCCAAGGGTGTGCCCCGGCGCGAGGCAAAGCACCACGCGCGAGAGTGGTTGGAGCAGCTCGGGCTTGCGGAGTGGACGCAGAAACGAGTGAACGACCTCTCCAAGGGGATGCAACAGAAGGTCCAATTCATCTCGACGGTGCTGCACGCGCCAGAGTTGCTCATTCTCGACGAACCGTTCTCGGGCTTCGACCCAGTCAACACCCAAATGATGAAGGACGTGGTGGTACAGCTCGCGAGGCGCGGCACGACCGTGCTGTTCTCGACACACATCATGGAGCAGGCAGAAAAGCTGTGCGACTCGGTCTGCATCATCGCTCGTGGGCGGAAGGTGTTGGATGGGCGGACGGCAGAGGTTAAGCGGCAACACGGTGGCCGCCACGTGATTCTCGCGGTCGAGGAAGGCGGTGTCATGGTCCGCCGGATTCTTGCGGACCGCTCGGTGGTTGCCAAGGCCGACGACTATGGCCAGTACGCCGAAATCGAATTGACGGCCGGTGCGGACCCGCAGCAGCTGCTCGCGGAGTTGGTGCGAGCGGATGCCCGGGTCACCCGCTTTGAGATCGCGGAGCCCACGTTGAACAAGATCTTTATCGATCTGGTCGGACCCGATGCGCTGACCGCACGCGCAGAGGAGGATCAGCGCGATGCGTAAGATCTGGGTCGTGGTTCGCAGAGAGTTTGTTGAGAAGGTCCGCAACAAGTGGTTCATCGTCTCGACGGTGCTTGGGCCGATCTTGATGGCGTCCTTCATCGTTCTGCCCATTCTCCTCGCTGAGAAGGGCGCGAGTCAGCGAAGGATCGCCGTGTTGGACGTTGGATCGAGCGCCTTTGCTGAGCGGCTCGTGGGGTGGTTTCGGCCGCCAGTGCCGGTCGAAGCGGTGCTGTTGTCTGCCGAGGTCAGTGAGTTGGAGGCGGTTGCAGAATCCCTCACTGCAGCCGTGGGCGCCAAAGAGTTGGACGGGTACCTGATTGTCTCAGATGAAGCCGTCGACGATGGAAGGATCGAATACCGCGGTTCCAACGTCTCGTCGCCCGCTGACATGAGCATCCTGGAGCGACTGCTCCGCGAAGCAGTCCTGGTCGAGCGCCTAGATCGGGTCGGTGTGGATCCTGCCATTGTGTCGCAGGCGCAAATTCCGGTACGGTTGCGCACGGTGAGCATCCGAGGGGGTGAACTCACGGACGAGTCTGGTGAGTCGGCGTTCCTCCTCGCCTATGCAGTGTGGTTTGTGTTGTACATCTCGATTCTGCTGTATGGCGTACAGGTGATGGGATCGGTCGTGGAAGAGAAGACGTCTCGTGTCATCGAAGTTCTGGTGTCGAGCCTGCGGCCCTTCCAACTGCTTGCCGGGAAGGTCGTGGGCGTGGGAGCCGTCGGGTTGTTTCAGTTGCTCATCTGGGGTGCCTCGGCGTGGCTGTTGTTCCAGAAGCGGGATGTGTTGTTGGGGCTCGTGGGTGTTGATGTCCCAGGTGGACAGGGGTTCAACTTTCCCGAAGTGTCGCTCGTCACGCTCGGGATCGTGCTCGTGTATTTCCTGCTAGGGTACTTCCTCTATGCAGCCATGTTCGCCGCAGTGGCTGCCATGTCCAACTCGGAAGCTGAGGCGAGGCAAGCGCAGGCACCGGTTGTAATGCTGCTCATCATCCCGACGATTCTCATGCTCGGGATACTGCAGCAACCGGACGGCGGGTTGGCTGTGAGTCTTTCGCTCATTCCGTTTTGCTCACCGATTGCGATGCCCGTGCGGTGGGCGGCGGCGCCGGTTCCGGCCAGCGAGCTGTTCGCTTCGATGGCGATTCTGGTCCTCACGCTGTTGCTGGTGGTGTGGATCGCTGCGAGGATCTATCGCGTTGGGATTCTAATGTACGGAAAACGTCCTACCCCGAGGGAACTCTTCCGCTGGATTCGCGCATCCTGATGCGTTGAACCACCGCCTGCGGCGCGGAGTGTGAGGGCGTCGAGGCGGCCCGCACACCGAGATCGCACGCCCTCTCGGGTGGCGGTATCTTTCCCCGCTTATGCCGGCGGAATACGACGTCATCGTGATTGGTGGAGGGCACGCGGGTGCCGAGGCGGCTACGGCGGCCGCCCGGCTCGAAGCGCGCACCCTGCTCGTCACAGCGAACCTCGAGACGATTGGCCAAATGTCGTGCAATCCGGCGATTGGCGGGATTGCCAAGGGAACGGTTGTCCGAGAGGTCGATGCGCTCGGGGGTGTCATGGGACGGGCCGCCGATCGTGCAACGATCCAGTTCAGAATGCTCAACCGGTCCAAAGGGCCAGCGGTGTGGGCACCTCGAGCGCAGTGTGACCGAGGGCTGTACCGTCGGGCTGTGCGGGCGCTGCTGGAGGAGCAAGCCCGGCTGGATCAAGTGCAGGGCACGGTTACGGATCTGATACTGGAGGGGGGAAACGCCACTGGCGTACGGCTGACCGATGGACGTGTGTACCGCGGCCGATCGGTTGTGCTCACCGCCGGGACGTTCCTGCGGGGACGCATCTACATCGGGATCGAGACGAAGATCGCCGCAGGGCGTGCTGGTGATGCTCCCGCTGTCGAACTGGCCGAGCAGCTGGAGGCCTTGGGTCTCGAGGTGGAGCGCTTCAAGACCGGAACGCCGCCTAGGATCGACGGCCGCACAGTCGATTTTTCCAAGGTCGAGCGGCAGCAGGGGGAGGATGGCGCGTTTCGCTTCTCCCACTTCGAGCGAGCCCCTCATCCGCCGCAACGGCCGTGTTGGATCACGTGGACTGGGCCAGAGGTGAAGGCGATTATCCGTCGGCACATTCACGAGTCGGCGCTCTATGGCGGCGAGATATCCGGGCGTGGGCCGCGCTACTGCCCGTCTATTGAAGACAAGATCGTCAGGTTCCCGGACGCTGAACGGCATCAGGTCTTCCTAGAGCCGGAAGGGCTCGACACGGCCGAGCTCTACGTGAACGGGCTTTCTACGTCCCTGCCAATAGACGTGCAACTGAAGTATTTACAAGCAGTTACGGGATTATCCGAAGTGCGAATGACCCGGCCCGGCTATGCAATCGAATATGACTACTACCCACCGCAGCAACTCACGCCGTGGCTCGAAGTCAAGCAGGTCGGACGGCTCTTCTTCGCAGGACAGGTGAATGGCACGACGGGCTATGAGGAGGCGGCGGGCCAGGGGCTCGTGGCTGGCATCAATGCGGCCCGGCGGGTGCGAGGAGAGGAACCGGTGGTGCTCGGCCGGGACGGTGGTTACATCGGGGTCCTGGTAGACGACCTGGTGACGAAAGGCGTGGATGAGCCTTACCGGCTGTTCACGTCCCGTGCCGAATACCGGCTCATGCTTCGCCAGGACAATGCGCTCAAGCGACTGGGGCCGCTCGCAGTTGAGCTGGGAATGCTTGGCGAGTCTGAGCAGGAGGAACTCGAGCGACGCGTGGCCCTGGAGACGCAACTTGTGGAGCTGGCCCAGAATACCTCCGTGGATGCGGCGACCGCGAACGGGGTGCTTGCAGCGGTGGGGCAGACCAGCGTGGAGGAGTCCTGCAGGGTGGCTGACCTCGTACGGCGGCCCAAGGTTCCCCTCAGGGACTTGCTTGAAATCGCGCATCCGTCCCTCGAGGAAACCGCCCCCGACAGCTGGATGTCAGCGGAAGTCGAAATCAAGTACGAGGGCTATCTGCATCGGGAGCGCCAGGCAGCCACGAAGCTCGCCGAGATGGCCCATTTCCGCCTTCCCGCCGATTTGGCGTATCTCGAGTTCTCGAGCCTGAGCACGGAGTCCCGACAGAAGCTCGACCGCGTGCGGCCAGCGTCCCTGGCGCAGGCCGGTAGGATCCCGGGGGTCTCACCCGCCGACCTTCAGAACCTCGTGCTCGAGGTTGTCCGTCGGAGCCACTCCACCGCGTAAACCAAGTCCCGTCGCATACATGTTGTTTCACGTGAAACACTCCAACAGGATTCCCGCTTCGGTGGCGGGAATGCTGTGCTCGCCGGATCGCGCGCCGTGACAGAGAGTTTCACGTGAAACAACTACAAGGGTGCCTGGCGGGGGGCTCACTTCGCCAGTATATTGCCCGCTCGCTTCTCGATGAGACACGTCGGGGCCAGAACTCCATAAATAGCTGTATTATATAGACTTAGATAGATGTCTCGAGTTATTGCTGTCGCGAACCAGAAGGGCGGCGTCGGGAAGACGACGACCGCCGTGAACCTCGCAGCGTCGCTTGCGGCTGCGGAGCGTCACACGCTGCTCGTGGACGCCGACCCGCAGTCGAACGCCACGAGTGGTATCGGGGTCGACATGACCGGCTCAGGCCCATCGTTGTACGACGTGCTGATGGACGATGTCCCGTTGGCCCGAGCGGTGCGTTCGCGAGTGAACTTCGCTGCGCTCGATGTGGTCCCGGCAACGCAGGACCTGGTAGGGGCCGAAGTCGAATTGGTGAACTGGCCACGGCGAGAAAGTGTCATGCGGAGGAAGCTGGCCGACCTTCGCGACTCCTACGAGTTCATCCTGATCGACTGCCCTCCGTCGCTCGGGCTACTCACACTCAACATGCTCACCGCGGCAGACTCCGTTCTCATTCCGATTCAGTGCGAGTACTACGCCCTTGAAGGACTCTCCAAGCTTTTGAACACGATTCGACTCGTGCAACAGAACCACAATGCCGAGCTTGCCATCGAAGGCGTGCTGCTCACAATGTATGACGCGCGCCTCAACCTGTCGAAGCAGGTGGCGAACGAGGCGAGGGAATATTTCGGTCACCAGGTGTACCGCTCGACGGTGCCACGAAACGTCCGACTTGCCGAAGCACCGAGTTTCGGTCGGCCGATCATTCTGTACGATGTGCAGTCGGTTGGCGCAAAGAGCTACCTGGCGCTTGCGCAGGAGTTACAACGTCGTGCAGTCACGCGCGATGAACGGGGAGCTCGCAAAGACACGACCGTGGCCAACGGAGTACCGGCATGACTAACCCCGCTGGAAAGCGTCGCCTGGGGCGAGGGCTCGAGGCCTTGCTTGGCCCGACGACGGTGAACGCGGCTCGCGAGGAAGGGGTCCTGCGCCAACTTCCCGTCGGAGCGCTGCGCCCCAATCCTTATCAGCCACGCCACGTGATCGACGAAAGCGCGCTGGGGGAACTCGCGCAGTCGATGGAGACGTCGGGCCTCCTGCAGCCAGTGGTGGTGCGTGAGGCTGCAAATGAGACGTTTGAGCTGATTGCTGGCGAGCGTCGCTGGCGTGCAGCACAACGTCTCGGGTGGCACCGTATCGGCGCTGTCGTCAGAGACGTTGATGACCGAACGCTGCTGACGCTGGCGTTAATCGAAAACCTTCAGCGCGACGCGTTGTCACCGATCGACGAGGCGCGCGGCTACCAGCGTCTCATCGACGAGTTCCGGATGTCACAGTCTGAAGTTGCCGACCTCGTTGGGCGCAATCGATCGACGGTCGCAAATGCCTTGCGCCTTCTCAAGCTGCCGACGCCCGTGCAGGAGATGGTACATACCGCCGCGCTCACACCGGGCCATGCGCGTGCGTTGTTGGCACTGTCCGGCCCACAGCAGATCGAGACGCTGGCCCAACGAGCCGTTGAGCTGCAACTGTCGGTTCGGGAGGTCGAGGATCTCGCTCGCGGTGGCCGACCCGCTGCACGGCGACCGCGGGCCACGCGCCAACCGAAACCGCGGGACGCGGAAGTTCGACGGATCGAGGATGCACTGCGCCGCCGGCTGCAGACAGACATCCGCGTGTCGAAGCGTGGCAAGTCGAGTGGACGCCTCACCGTGAACTTCTACTCTGAAGACGACCTTGCACGCATCCTGGAGATCATTCTGGGAGAGCCATACCAGGGATGACCCGCCGCGGCCGGTCCGTGACGCTGATGGTGCACCGCGATGGCGACTTGTCCTCGCGGTCGGTGCGCCTGCCGCTGTGGCTGGTGCGGGTGCTCACGGTCACGAGCGTCGTGCTCTTCGTGGCGATCGTAGTCGGGGCAGCGATCTATGCGCCGATCGTTCGGACCGCCGCTCGCGTGCCCGGGCTCAACCGAGAAATGACACGACTGCAGCGGGAAAACAGCCAGGTTACCGAACTCGCCGCGGCGCTGGAGCAGATGGAGGCCCGGTACGAACAGGTGCGGGCGATGATGGGTGGTGACCTCGTCCCGACCCGGGCGCGCAGCTATGACGTGCCAATCGCCAGAGTGTTGCAGGCGCGCGCGCCCGGAGCGGGACGCCGCTACGAAACCGGTGTCTCCGTCCCAAGCCACTGGCCGCTCGAGGAACCCGGCATCGTGACGCGAGGGACTGTCGCCGACGCCGGGCCAGGGGAACCGCATTCCGGCCTCGATATCGCGGTCCCGATTGGGTCGCCCATCCGAGCGAGCGGCGGCGGTACGGTGACGAGCGCGGGACGCGATGTGGAGTATGGGTTGTTCGTGATGCTCGAGCACCTTGATGGATATCGAAGCATGTATGGGCATGCCTCGCGCATTCTGGTGCAGGTCGGTGATACGATCTTCGCGGGATCCGTGATTGCGCTCTCTGGCTCCACTGGTCGCTCGACGGCACCGCACCTTCATTTCGAGATCATTTACGAGGGACGATCGATCGACCCTCTCTCTCTTGTGCAGGAGGGAACCTGAGCATGGCCAAGTTCACGTCCAGCAGTGGTGACCGGGCGTCCGACGCGTCCGGACGCCACGGCGCACGCGAGGGAAACCTCTCGATCATCGCGGCCGGCATGCGAATCGTAGGCGAGTTGAAGACGGATGGTGTAGTCAAGATCGAGGGAGTCGTTGAGGGAAGTGTGCGGGCGGAACACGAGGTGCTGGTGTCGAAAGAAGGGCTGGTCGAGGGAGACATCTACACTCGACAGGCTGTGATCGGTGGCAGGGTCGTCGGGTCGGTGCAGGGTGAAGAGCGTGTGGAAGTGCAACCGGGTTCGATCGTCAATGGCAACATCGTCACCAAGCGGCTGATTGTGCAGGAAGGCGGCGAGGTGAACGGCGAGGTCAGCATGGGAGACCCAGGGCAACTGGGGAGTGCAACCGGCGACCTCCAGTTGGCAGAGAAGGCCTGAGCGACAATTCGGCCCGTCAAGCGATGGTCGTAGACCTCTCAGAGCTGACAACGCACCTGGACACGTTCCTGCGAGTCCGGGAAATCGGCGACAGCCCCAACGCACTCAATGGACTTCAGGTGGCAAACGGTGGATCAGTCACGCGGATTGCCGCCGCAGTAGATGTCTGTCAGGCGACGATCGAGCGATCGGCAGCCGCCGGGGCGGACTTCCTCCTCGTGCACCACGGGCTGTTTTGGGGGGGCCTGGAACCGCTCACCGGTAGACATGGCCGTCGTGTCCGTGCGATCGTCGGGCACGGGATCGCACTCTATTCAGCACATCTACCGCTCGACGTACATCCCGAGATCGGGAACAACGCCGTCCTGGCTCGCGCCCTGGGCGTCACGGACTGGGAGTGGTTTGGTGAGTACCACGGCCAACCGATTGGTATCGTGGGTACACTGACCGCGTCGCGAAGCGACGTAGTCAGGCGTCTGACGGATCAACTCGGCATTCCTCCGCGTGTGATTGCTACCGGGCCGGAGTCGGTGGCTCGCGTTGGCGTGGTCACTGGCGGAGGCGGAGGACTGATCGCGCAGGCGGTCGATGCTGGCGTCGACACCTTTGTGAGCGGCGAGGGCTCGCACCACACATTCTTCGACGCCGAAGAGTCGGGGATCAACGTGATCTACGCCGGCCATTACGCGACCGAGACTGTGGGTGTCAAGGCGTTGGCTGAGCATCTGTACCAGCACTTCGGGCTGCCGTGGGACTTCATCGATCATCCCACAGGCCTGTGATGGCAAGCACACGACGAAGAGTCCTCTTGATGGCAGTTGTCGGCGCCGTGTTGGGCTGCGCGAGCGCGGCGCCGCCAGAAGAGCCGATACCCAGCCCTCCCGAGGGTGTTGATGTGGGACCTGGTGAGCTTCCTGCGATTCCGGTAGTTGCTCCCGCGCTCGATACGGCCACTGCAGGGGTGCCGGTACTCGGCGACACGGTTTCCGTGCCCGTAGTCGACTCGACCCCAGCTGCCGAACCGCGGGCGCCCCCCCAAGACGTGCGAGTGTGCGCCGGCGGAGACGTTCTACTCGGTAACAACCTGGACTCTGCGTGGGCGCAGCGGGCGAGCCAGCGCCTGGGTCGATCTATCACGGCCACACCTGAGCCCGGGCTCCTGCTCGACCCGCTGCGACCACTCGTGGCCGATGCCGACGTGGTGCTCCTGAACATCGAGGGTGCGATTGGCGAAGGACCCGCTTCCTCGAAGTGCCGCCGCTTCGCGCGAAACTGCTATGCCTTTCGGCAGCCTACGGCTGCAGCGACCGCGCTTGCCCGCCTGTTGGATGGTGCCTTGGTCGGAAATGTGGCCAACAATCACGCCATGGATGCTGGACAGTTCGGTTTTGAAGCGACGATGCGGAACCTGGGACTCGCGGGTGTTCACGTGACGGGCGCCGACACGATTGGCACGATCGTAGCGACGCAAGCTGGAGACACCGTTGTCGTGCTGGGGTTCAGCACTGCGCAGGCCGGACCCGATCCTCGCGATCTTGTTGCTGTGGGACGTCATGTCGCGCGCGCCGCGGAAACCCACCCTCGCGTCATCGTGACCATGCACATGGGGGCGGAGGGAGTAGCCGCGCAGCGAACACCCAACGCGTCGGAACGTTACCTGGGAGAAGATCGAGGTAACACGGTTGCGTTTGCACGGCGAGCAGTCGATGCCGGCGCAGCGGTCGTGTTCGGGCATGGCCCACATGTGATGCGCGGCGCCGAGTGGTACCATGGCGCATTGATCATCTACTCACTCGGCAACTTGCTCACATACGGTCCCTTCTCACTCAGCGAGCCGTTGAATCGTGGAGGCCTTGCCTGTGTTGCGCTCGACAGGAGAGGAACGGTGACGAGCGCTGTCTTCCGCTCGACTCGACAGGAACCACCTGGAATCCTGCGGTGGGACCCGACAGGACGCGCAGCGTGGCTCGTCGATTCGTTGAGCCAGTTGGACTTTCCGGAGACCGCCGCCACGCTGTCTGGCGAAGCCGTCATCCACGCGCCTGGCTCGGCCTGGAGACCGTAACGCTTAGGTGCGGTTGGCGTTCGCGGCGGCGATGTGAGCGTTACGGCGGAGACCCTCGGGCCCAGGTCGCTCGAGAGGCGTCCACCCGTAGCGCACGGCGAACTCCTTGTCCGACTGGTCGATCAGTTCTGCAAGGTCGAGATGCTCGAGCGCTGCGTCGAGTTCGAGTGTGAGGTCGGCAGCAGCGGTGGCGAACTTGTGATTCCAGGGACACACATCTTGGCAGAGGTCACACCCGAAGACCCAGTTCTGCATGCGCGGCTGGAGGTCATGCGAGATCTCGCCGCGGTGCTCGATAGTCAGGTACGAGATGCAGTGTCGGCTATCCAGGACCCGTGGCGAGGGAAAGGCTGCTGTCGGACACACGTCGAGGCAGCGCCGGCACGTCCCACATCGATCGGCCTCGTACGGCGGATCGACGGTGATATCCAGGTTCGTGAGCACGCTGGCGAGAAAAATGAACGACCCGTGCTTGGGGTCGATGAGCATGGTGTTTTTGCCGATCCAGCCCAGTCCGGCGCGCTGAGCAAGTTCCCGTTCGGGCACGGGGCCGGCATCCACAAACCAGCGAGCGACGGTACCAGCGTCACCGTGTGAGCGAACAAACTCCGTGAGGCGTTCCAATGGCGCCGCCAGAACGTTGTGATAGTCACGTCCGCGGGCGTACTTCGCGACGTGCCCTCGCTCGCGATCTGGGGTTGCGTCAGCAGTGTAGTGATTTCTGCTGACGACAATGGCGCGGGTCGCACCATCGAGAATGGTATTCGGCTCGAGCCGTCTCGATCGCTGACGGTGCATATAACCCATGGTGGCCGCCATTCCGGCCTCCAGCCACCGCACGAGGGACTCGCCGTGCGGTGGTGGCGAGAGGTCAGTAACACCGACGGATTGGAAGCCGAGCTCCCGTGCGAACCGCTTGATTCGTCGGGCTTTGCCCTCAGGCGTCATAGCCGCATGAGCTGTCGCCGCCAACGAGCGAAGCGAACAAGGTCTTCGACAGGCGGCACTGCGTTCTCGTCACCGTAGGCCGTGTACATTCGCCAGCGCATGTAATCCCTGGGCGGGAGTGGCAGGAAGGGACCCCGGCGATACCACTGGCGAGCCCGAAAC
Source organism: Gemmatimonadota bacterium (assembly GCA_039588055.1). GTDB lineage: Bacteria > Gemmatimonadota > Gemmatimonadetes > Gemmatimonadales > GWC2-71-9 > JAOTVV01. The sequence continues at coordinate 10,407 of JBDHAN010000003.1, forward strand.
GACCAAGCGAGTCGCAAAAGATCGATGGCGAGGCGCGGGTTGAGTGCGGACCGAGCAATCAGCGCCATCGTCAGTCTCAGCCAACTCTGACTTCGCACGGCGGTTTGCTCATGGACGCGATCTTGCAATTGCTCTCACTTGTCGGTGCCGCGCTCGTGCTGGGCGCCTACGTCGCGCTGCAGAAGCGATGGTGGACGAGCACCGGCGCAGCGTATCTGTGTGCGAATTTGCTCGGTGCGTTGTTTCTGACGGCTGTTGCCACCATCGACCGTCGAGTCGGCTTCATCGTACTCGAGGCCACCTGGGCGCTCGTGAGTTTGACATCGCTCGTGCGGCGCCCTGCACGAGACGGTGTACAACAAAACTGACCGCCCCCGCAACATACTTGTATATTGGCGCCTATGTCAGTCGCGAGCACAGCCGAAGCACACCCGCTTGCCCGGTATCGAGGGGAATTCCCAATCTTCGAGCGCGCAACGTATTTGAACACGTGCTCGCTTGGAGCGCTGTCCACCCGCTCGCGTGAAAAGGTCGTTGCCTTTCTCGACGAATGGCAGGCGCGAGGAGCGCCCGCGTGGTACGACGTGTGGTGGGAGGCGTTGGCCGATCTCCGACGCAGGTACGCACGAACCATCGGTGCAGCGGAGCCGGAAATTGCTCTGCACGCGTCCGTGTCGACGGCGACAGCGATGATCGCTGGCGTGCTGGACTATACGCAGCGACCAAAGATCGTGACGACAGCCTTGGACTTCCCGACGGTTGCCTACCAGTGGTTGGCAAAGCACGCGTCGGGCATTGAGGTGGAGGTGGTCGACAGCCCGGACGGCGTGCGGGTTCCTCCTGAAGCAATTGCCCGTGCGGTCGACGAGCGAACGGCGTTGGTCGCTACCTCACATGTGTATTTCACCACCGGATGGATTCAGGACATCGCGGCGATTGCGGAGATCTCACATAGAAGGGGCGCCCTGTGCCTGGTGGACGCATATCAGAGCGTGGGACAGCTTCCGCTCGACGTGCACGCATCAGGCGTGGACTTCTTGTGTGCGGGCGGGCTCAAGTGGTTATTGGGTGGTCCGGGGATCGTGTTCCTCTATGTTCGGGACGATCTGATTCCCCAATTCGCGCCCAGCGTCACGGGGTGGTTCGCCCATGCTCGCCAGTTCGAGTTCGATCCCCGGACGATTGCTTGGCACGACGATGCCCGCCGTTTCGAGCAGGGAACGCCGGCTCTCGCAGCCGTCCACGCACAACTGGGTGGGCTCGACGTGATCGAAGAAATCGGCGTTCCCCGGATTTCCGAGATTACGCGCGGGCTGACGGACGATCTCATCGCAAAGGCCACTGCCGCCGGCCTGAGCCCACGCGTCGCGTCAGCGGCGACCGAGCGTTCTGCCATCGTGATGATTCCTCGGGCCGATCCCGCAGCCGCGGTCCGTCAATTGGCGGAGGCGGGAATCGTCGTGGATGCCCGGCCGGGACATGTTCGGATTTCTCCTTTCTTCTACAACGTGCCTGATGACCATGACAGAGCAATCGCAATCCTCGCTGCCTGAACCGCAGCACCAGAAGCGTGCCCTACGCGTCACCGCTGATGAGCGGCTCTTTGTCTCGCCGCACCTCGAAGGGGTGCCATTTACTCACACGGACCCCTGGCGCGTGCTGCGGATCATGGGTGAGTTCGTCTCAGGCTTCGAAGAGCTGGCGGAACTCGGGCCAGCGGTGACGGTCTTCGGGTCGGCACGCTCCAAGCCCACGGACCCCGCCTACTTAGCGGCGACCGAAACCGCACGGCGGTTGGGAAAGGAAGGATTCACGGTTCTGACCGGTGCGGGGCCGGGGATCATGGAGGCGGCCAACAAAGGGGCGAGCGAGGTCGGGGCCCCGTCCATCGGCCTGAACATCGAGTTGCCGGAAGAACAGTACGCCAACCCGTACTTGGACCGGGTAGTCGATTTCCGGTACTTCTTCGTTCGGAAGACGATGTTGGTGAAGTACTCAAGTGCATTCATCATCTTTCCCGGCGGCTTCGGCACCCTGGACGAGCTCTTCGAGTCACTGACCCTTATTCAGACCGGAAAAGTACGATTCATGCCGGTCGTGTTGTTCGGAAGCGGCTATTGGACAGGGCTCCTAGACTGGATGAAGGGCACGCTCGCAGCCCAGGGCAAGATCGCAGCGAGCGATCTGGACATTTTCAAAGTGGTGGACGACCCGGACGACGTGGTGCGCCTGGTGGTGGAGGCCCGAGATCGACGGTCGGATGATCTCATTCCCTAGAAGACGACTGGCGAGGACGCGCTAATGAGTGACAGGAAGCGAGCGATTCTGGCAGGTCAGGCCATCAGTCCGCGGCCGATCACAGGGACGGAGACCGTGGTTGAGCTGATGGACGACGCCTTTCTGGCCTACAATGCCGGTCGACTGCGCGAGGGGGCACAGCTCTTTGTCGAGCGGATGCTCGCCGGCGATGGCACCGTGGGTGTAAGTCTCACGGGTGCGATGACACCTGCGGGACTCGGCATGTCCTCGATCATTCCCCTCATCGAAGCGGGATTCGTGGACTGGATCGTGTCGACCGGAGCGAACCTGTATCACGATTGCCACTTCGCGTTGGGGTTCTCCATGCATCGGGGCACCCCGTACGCCGACGACATCGACCTGCGTGAGCAGGGCGTGGTGAGGATTTACGACGTTTTCTTCGATTATGCGGTGCTGCTGCAGACCGACGAGTTCCTGCGACGGGTCTCGCAGCAACAGGAGTTTCAGCGCAGCATGAGCTCGGCGGAGTACCACTACTTGTTGGGCAAGTACGTGCGGGCGCGCGAGCAGAAACTGGGACTCACGCACAAGTCGCTCTTGGCGATCGCGTATGAACATGCCGTCCCCATCTACACATCGTCGCCAGGTGACTCCTCCATCGGTATGAACGTGGCGGAACTCCAACTGGACGGCTATGCCCTGGCGTACGATGTCTCTGCTGATGTGAACGAGACCGCCGCCATCGTGCTGGATGCGAAGCGTGACGGCGGTACGAGCGGAGTGCTGATCATCGGTGGGGGCAGCCCCAAGAACTTTGTGCTCCAGACCGAGCCACAAATCCAGGAGGTGCTCGGCATCGAAGAGCGGGGCCACGACTACTATCTGCAGATCACTGACGCGCGCGTGGATACCGGCGGTCTCTCCGGTGCCACGCCGGCCGAAGCGGTGAGCTGGGGCAAAGTCGATCCGGACCAGCTACCGGATGCCGTCGTGTGCTATCTCGACAGTACGGTGGGGCTGCCCCTCTTGGCCGCCTACGCGTTAGGGAAACGAAAGCCGCGTGCGCAGAAGCGGCTGTTCGATCGACGCTCGGAGATGCTCGACCGTCTGCGCGCCGCGTATCATTCCGCGCGCGACTTTCGGGATCAACGCGCGCGGGGAGCGGCGCTTCCCGACGTCGACGCCTAGGTCGGCTTACTCCGTCGCGCTACGGACCTCGGCTCGGAACGCGACACGTTGCTCGGTCTCGAAGCGGTAGGCGGCCAGTTCCGCGTTTCGCCGGTCAGGATCCCAATCCATCTCACCGCTGGCGAGGTCGGCGATCACCGGCGCGATCTCCAGAATCCGCTCGGGGGCCACATAGAACAAGTGCGTGCGGCGTATGAGGAGATCGCCCAGTGTGATCGCCATCTCGCGGCGCATGGCGTGAACAAGCTCGGCCCAGAGGGTCGGGTGGTCGTCCACCACGGGCTGGGCGAGCTGCGGGTCCGACTGCGCGAGACGAGCGACCGCCGGTGTCTCGCTGCCGTAAGTGTGGACGAGGTGTGTGGCAGTTTCTCTGTCAAATCCCTCCACGACCGTTGACTCGATGAGGACGTCGAGATCTCGGGCTTCACCGCCCGGCAACGGTTCTCGATCCGTCGGTGCGCGGGGGCTCACCGTTCGACCATCATGCTCATGCAACCGTCGGGCGACGTAGTCGACGAGCTCAGCGGCCATGGATCGATATGTCGTGAGCTTCCCACCGACGATCGAGATGAGGCCTTCGTCGTTCTCGACGATGTGATGCTCCCGTGAGACTGCGTTGGGATCCTCGGTATCGGCGGCGCGCACGAGGGGACGGATTCCCGCCCAGGTCGCCTTCACGTCGATTGCTGTGAGGCGTGCTTCCGGGAACACCGCGTTGACCGACCTGAGGAGGTAGATGACATCTTCGGCGCTCGCCGTAACGGTCTCGGGTGGACCCGTAAACTCGCTTTCCGTGGTCCCGATGTACGTGAGACATCCCCACGGAACGACGAACATGACGCGGCCATCCAGTGGCGAGATGTGGGTGACGGCCTCGCGGTTGCCAAGACGCTCCCGCGAAACGACGACGTGCACCCCTTTGGTCCGGTGCAACAGAGGTCGATCTTCGGTGCCCTGGATGGCGTCCGACCATGGTCCGGTGGCGTTTACGACCGCCGCGGCGTGGACTGTAGTTTCCTTCTCGGTCACCAGGTCGGTGATTCTCGCGCCGCCGACCCTCCCTGCCGCCACGTCGAGGTGGTTCACCCGCACATAGTTGGCGACGAGAGCGCCATGCCGATGGGCGTCACGCACGTTTGCCAGTGCCAGTCGGGCGTCGTCGCACTGTGCGTCGTAGTAGCGCGCTCCGCCGAGCAGGTCCTTGGCTCGGAGGCCCGGCTCGGCTCGTAGGAGGGCCCGCTTGCTCAGCATCCGATGCTGGCGCACATTCCGGAAGAGCGCGAGCAGGTCGTAGAGCCAGAGGCCAGCGGCGAGCCTCCAGCGGGGGACACGTGACCCCCGATGAATCGGAAACAGGAAGGATCGCGGCCAGACGAGGTGAGGGGCGATCCGGAGCAGCGTTCGTCGCTCGCGACAGGCTTCGAAGACCAGCCTGAGGTGGCCGTGTTCGAGGTACCGGAGACCTCCGTGAATGAGGCGGGAACTACGGGAACTGGTACCCGAGCCGAAATCGCCCTGCTCGACAAGCGCAGTGCGGAGCCCGCGCATGGCAGCGTCGCGCGCGATTCCGGCCCCGGTCGCGCCGCCGCCAATGATGAGAAGGTCCAGGGGCTCGCCGGCCATCCGTTCGAGAGCGCCGGTGCGAGTGCGGTAGGAAAAAGGAGCGTCCATTCGGTGTCAGCAGCGAGCGGTCGGAGTATTACCAGCACATGGTTCCAGTGGCACGCTGGCCTGATCGGGTCGGGGGTGCGGGTCCTCGACATCGCGTGTGGAGAGGGGTGTCACGCCATCGCGGCAGCGCAACGCGGAGCGAACGTGACCGCGCTCGAGGCCGACCCCGACAGGCTGCAAGAAGCTGAGCGTGCCGCCCGAAAGGCCAACGTGACGCTGGAGCTGCTGCAGTTGGACCTCGTACGCGATCCTCTGCCTGCCGGGCCGTTCGATCTGGTCATGCAGTTCGACTACTTGGACCGGGCTCGGTTGCCGGTGTTCCTCGAAGCCGTCAAGCCAGGCGGGTACTTCGAAGCCGAGATGTTTCTCGAACAGCAGCGGGAGCTTGGCTGGGGACCGACGTCGGATGAACATCTCCTGAAGCCCGGTGAGCTGTGGTCGCTCGTAGGCGACTATGAGATCGTGCTCGCGCGCGAAGTGCTGGAGACCCTCGACGGGCGGGCCAAGGCGGTCGCGAGCATTCTCGCGCGACGCCCGCCGCAATGACGCTCCTGCCGCTACACTGAACACAATAGGATTAGTAGCACCCAATCCCCTGCCGGACTAGCTTTCGACCACCTATGCCGCAGGTACACCAAGACGGACCGCGCGTTGCGGTAGTCGCAGGATGCCGCTCCCCGTTCTGCAAGGCCGGTACCGTTCTCAAGGACGTCTCAGCGGTAGATCTTGCACGATACACGGTTGTGGAGCTAGTCCACCGAGCCAATCTCGCAGGGAAGGAAGTCGACGAGATCTACTTCGGGCAAGTGGTTCCGAGCGCGTTGGTGCCGAACATTGCTCGTGAAGTGAGTCTGCTCCCCCAGTTTCCAGCGACCATTCCCGCAGCATCCGTGAACCGAGCGTGTGCCTCAGCAAACGCAGCGATTGTTCTGGGTCACGATCAGATTCGGCTGGGCCATGCGAGCGTGATCATCGCTGGGGGCGCTGAGAGCCTGTCCGACGTTCCCATTCAGCACTCCAAGCGCTTTTCGGAATTGTTGGTGGGACTCAGTAAGGCGAAGAACAACCGGCAGCGGCTCAGACTGCTTGCCGGGTTCCGTCCCAAGGACCTCGTTCCGGTGTCGCCGGCGATCGCCGAGCCGTCAACAGGCGAGACGATGGGGCAGTCGGCTGAGAAGATGGCGAAGGTCAACGGCATCTCTCGGCGCGCGCAGGACGAGTTTGCACTCCGCAGCCATCAGCTAGCTCACGCAGGCGCGGAAGACGGACGACTGGTAATGGAAATCGCGCCATTCTTCCCGTCGTCAGGGGAGCCGATCACCAGCGACAACGGTATTCGGGCCAAGACGAGCTTGGACGAGATGGCCAAGCTCAAACCAGTCTTCGACCGACGGCACGGGACGGTGACAGCAGCGAATGCTTCCCCGCTGACTGATGGGGCCGCGGCCGTGCTGCTGATGAGCGAGGATGCTGCCAAGGCGCTTGGCCACGAGCCGCTTGCGTTCATCCGCTCGTATGCGGTGGCCGCGTTGGACCCGTCCGATCAACTGCTGATGGGACCGGCGTATGCCGTGCCACGCGCACTCGATCGGGCGGGAATCGCGTGGTCTGACCTTGGGCTGGTGGAGATGCACGAGGCCTTTGCCTCGCAGGTGTTGTCGAATATCCAGGCCTTCGAGTCGGCCCAATGGGCCGAAGAAAAACTGGGCCGTTCGGGTGCCGTTGGAGCGGTGGATTGGGACACGCTCAATGTGATGGGTGGCTCAATTGCTCTCGGACACCCGTTCGGCGCCACGGGAGCTCGCATCACGCTGACGCTGGCGAACGAGATGCAACGCCGCGGCACGCAGTTTGGACTCATCTCCGTGTGTGCCCAGGGCGGTATGGGGTTCGCCATGGTGTTGGAGCGTCCATGAGCGCGTTCACAGTGCGCACGGAGCACGGTATCGGGTGGCTCGAGCTCGACCTGCCGGACGAACCCGTGAACAAGATGACGCGTGGTGTGCGCGAAGAGCTCGGTAGCTGGCTAGACCGGCTTGGTGCCGACGGGGATGTGCGATCTATCGTCTTGATCTCTCGGAAGCCCGGGTCGTTCATTGCCGGGGCGGACATCGATGAGTTCTTAGCGCTCAGGTCGCGTGATGAAGCACACGCGCTGGTTCGCTCGGGCCAAGAGCTCGTCGGCCGACTGGGCCGACTTGGTAAGCCGGTGGTTGCCGCCATTCATGGCGCGTGTCTGGGCGGCGGATTGGAAGCAGCGCTTGCCTGTACGTACCGCATTGCGACCGATGATGCGAAAACCCGCATTGGACTTCCCGAGGTACAGCTTGGGATCATTCCCGCCGCCGGTGGTTGCCAGCGGTTGCCGCGTTTGATCGGTGTCCGAAACGCCTTGGACATGATTCTGGCGGGTAAACAACTGCCGGCCCGGCGGGCCTTCCGGAAGGGCATCGTCGACGAAGTCGTGCATCCGGCCATCCTCGAGCGGGTTGCGTCTGAGACAGCAGAGAGGCTCGCTGGTGGGTGGCGGCCCAAGCGCCGAAACATCGCACTTGCGCAGCTTGCATTGGACCGGAACCCCCTGGGCCGGCGAGTCGTGTATGCGGCGGCCCGAAAGCAGCTCCAGAAGAAGACGGGAGGACACTACCCCGCACCGGCCGCAGCGCTTCGTGCCGTAGAGCACGGTCTCAAGCACGGCGAGGACGCTGGGCTCGACATCGAAGCGACACTGTTTGCGGAACTCGCAGTCGGCGATGTCTCGCGGAATCTCGTACGGATCTTCTTTGCAACGACCGCCCTCAAGAAGGACTGGGGGATTGCTGGCGAGCCACCCGCGCCCAAGCCCGTAGCCAATATTGGTGTGGTCGGCGCGGGTTTCATGGGCGCGGCCATCGGTGGGGTAGCGGTTTCCCAGGGAGGGGTTGATGTCCGCCTGAAGGATCGTGATGTCGCCAGCGTCGGCCGCGGCCTCGCGATGGCGCGCGGCGTTCTTCGAGATCGCCGTAAGCGGGGCCGGATCAGTACGTACGAATACCGCCGTCTGGAGCCATTGCTGTCGGGATCCGCAAGTTGGCAAGGCTTTCGGCGAGCGGATGTCGTGGTCGAGGCGGTGTTTGAAGAGCTTGCTGTGAAGCACGCGGTGTTAGGTGAGCTCGAGCAGCACGTGCGGGACGACTGTGTGATCGCGTCGAACACGAGCACGATTCCGATCGCCCAAATTGCCCAGGTGCTCTCGCACCCCGAGCGCATGCTGGGAATGCACTTCTTCTCACCGGTCGAGAAGATGCCGCTGCTGGAAGTGATCGTGACCGATAAGACGGCGGCCTGGGCGACCGTGACGGCCGTTGCTTTCGGCCGCGAGCTGGGCAAGACGGTCATCGTCGTCAGAGACGAGCCGGGGTTTTGGGTAAACCGCATACTTGCCCCGTACCTCAACGAAGCCGGCAGGCTACTGGAAGAGGGTGTGACCGTCGAAGCGATTGATCGGGCGATGACACGCTTCGGATTCCCGGTGGGGCCGGTCACGCTGCTGGACGAAGTCGGGCTGGACGTTGCGCAGAAAGCGTCAATCGTGTTGTTCGAGGCGTTCGGCGATCGGTTGAAGCCGACACCCGGTATCGAGCGGCTCATTGAAGACGGGCGCCTGGGGCGCAAGAACGGCCGTGGTTTCTACGCGTACGAGCAGGGGAAACGTCGGGACGTCGATCAGACTGCATACGAGATCATCGGCGCGATGCCCGATTCACAAGTCCCGCGCGAGGACGTCGACGCGCGGTTGGTATTCGCGATGCTGAACGAAGCAGCACGTGCACTGGACGAGCACGTCATCCGAACGCCTCGCGACGGTGACATCGGAGCGGTGTTCGGCATCGGGTTTCCGGCGTTCCGAGGCGGGCCACTGCGGTATCTCAGCGAGCTGGGCGTTCGGCATGCCGTTGAGACCCTTGAAGAGCTGGCACAGAAGTACGGTGACCGCTTTGCACCCTGTGTGCGTCTCACGCGCATGGCCGCGGGCGATCAGAGCTTCTATCCACGGCCCTGAGACAGCGACCGGCCTGTGCTTCGAAGCGCGTTTCTCTGGCTCAGCGAACGGAATGACGTGTTCGAGTTCATCAAGCGCAACAACATGGCTCGGCACGTCGCGTCCCGGTTTGTCGCTGGCGAGACGCTCGAGAGCGCGATCGAGGTCGGTCGGTCCCTGAACGCTCGCGGCCTCAGCGTGAGTCTCGATCTCCTCGGAGAAAGTGTCGCGAATGCGGAGGCGACCCGAGGAGCACGTGACGAAGTTGTGCGGACGGTGGAGGGCGTGGCGGCGGCCAAGCTCGACGGCAACGTCTCAGTCAAGCTCACGCAGTTGGGGCTCGATATTAGCTTCGACCTGTGCGCTGAGAATATGTGCAGCGTGCTGGTGTGCGCCCGAGAAGTCGGTGTGTTTGTGCGGATGGACATGGAGAGTTCTGAACACACGGAGTCTACGCTGCGGCTCTTTCACGAGGTACAACCGGAGTTTGGCGACAGCACCGGCGTCGTCATCCAGAGTTATCTCAGGCGCTCAAAAGCCGATGTCGATCAGCTCGTAACAGATGGGGCGCGGGTGCGGCTGTGTAAAGGCGCCTATGCGGAACCGGCGGAGGTGGCTTTCCAGAAGCGAGGGGAGGTGAACGCCTCGTTCGGAACGCTGATGCGGGCACTCCTCGAAAGGGGAAACTTCCCGGGTATTGCGACACACGACGAAGAACTGATTGACGAAACGATTGCGTACACGGGCAAGCAGAATATCCCGGCCGACCGGTTTGAGTTTCAAATGTTGTATGGCGTTCGCCGGGACCTCCAGGATTCGCTTCACGGGCGCGGCTATAACATGCGGGTGTACGTCCCGTTTGGAACGCGCTGGTATCCCTATCTCATGCGACGTCTCGCCGAACGGCCAAGCAACGTTGCGTTCATGGCCAGGAGCTTGGTCAAGGAAAGCCTGGGCGCACGGTGACGGACGAAACGACCCTCGGCGGCTATCTCGAGACGCATGCCCGCCCACCGGCGTTTGAGGGGGTGGATGGGCACGCCTACTCGGCGGCTGCGTATGTCGACGACATGCCCGACGACGACGGTCGATTCGGGGCAGCACTACTATTCATCCGATGGTCGGACGCGGGAGACCACCCGGTCGGGCACTTGGAAACCCCCTACCTCGCACACGCTACGACGTCTGCCGAGGCTGGGGCAACGGTAGCGAACCTCACCCTCTATGAGGTGAAGCGTCAGCTCGACCGAGCGATCGCGGCAGCACGGGAGTTGTCGACCTGAGTCAGTCCCAACACGCCGTCGTGCTGTCCAAGACCGGAGGGCGGTACCGGCTGTACATGGACGGTACCGTACTGGACGCAGCACTGCGAGGTCGGCTCAAGCAAGGGCGCAAACGCGTTCTCGTCGGCGATCTGGTCCGTGTGGCGTTTCACCGCGATCAGTCGACCACGATCGAGGACGTTGAACCACGGCGCTCACTCTTGCGTCGGCGTAGTCCGGGACGATCGCATGGTGTGCGACCGGTTGCCGCAAACGTCGACCAGGTTGTCGTGGTCGGGGCCGCGAGAGAACCCGCATGGGATGCGCAGCTGATCGATCGATTCGTAGCGGTTGCAGCGGCGAGTGATGTGCCGGCCGTTGTGGTCGCCAACAAGTGTGACTTGAGCGACACCTGTGAGACGCTCCTCCACCCGTACGCGCAGGCCGGGTATCCCGTCGTCGCCACCAGTGTGCCGGAGCAACGAGGACTCGGTCCCCTGCGCACACACTTGACCGGTCGCACCACGGTGTTCACGGGTCCCACCGGTGTCGGGAAGTCGAGTCTCCTCAACGCGCTGCAGCCGGGCCTGAGACTTCGAACGGGAGCGGTGAGTGCCAAGTCTAAAGGTGGCCGGCACACCACGGTGGCGGCGGAGGCCTATCCGTTCGGGAGCGACGGCTTGGTGGTCGACACGCCGGGCTTGCGTGACATCGGGCTTTGGGGGCTCGAACCGCTCGAAGTTGCGGCAGCGTTTCCGGAATTTGCCGAGCTCGCCAGCGGCTGTCGGTTCGATGACTGTCGCCACCTGGAAGAACCTGGATGTGCCGTGTCGGCCGCCGTAGCGAGCGGTGTGCTGGCCAAGACTCGACTCACCTCCTACCGGCGGTTGCTCGAGGAAGCGGAGCAGGCTGCGCGCCCGTGGAAGTCGGGAGGCTCGAGGTGAACGGCGCCACACGACTTCCGCTCGTGGCACCGTTCGTGGGTGAGCGGTTTGCCGCCGTCGATCGGTTGGGCGCGTTGTTGGCGCCACCCTATGATGTGATTACGCCTCCCCAACGCACGACGCTGGCCTGCAATCCAGAGAATATCGTGCACCTGATTCTGCCACGAGGTGAGCCGAACCCCTACACCGCCGCTGCGCGGACATTGGCACAATGGAGAGATCGCGGTGTCGTCCTTCCCGACGAGCGTCCTGCGCTGACGGTCGTGCAGCAGACGTTCGCGAACCCTGACGGCAGGGAGCGGGTTCGGACCGGTCTGATTGGCGGCATTGCGGCCGAGGCATTTGCGTTGGGTAGAGTGAAACCGCATGAGCGCACCCACGCCGGACCGAAAGAAGACCGTCTGGCGTTGGCGCGAGCGACCAGGGCGATGTTCGAGGCTCTGCTCCTCTTTGCGCGAGATCAGAGTGGTGCACTGCAGGGACTCCTTCACTCGGTCGCGGAGCGCGAGCCGGACGCGCGGGCAGAGCTCGATGACGGCACACTCGCGTTGTGGAAGGTGGATGGCCGATTGTCAGAGAAGATCTCGATGTCGGCCGGACAGGGCTCGCTCTACATCGGCGACGGCCATCATCGATATGAGACAGCCATCCAATATCGAGTGGAGAACCCGAAGGCGGCACGCTTCCCCGCGTTGATCGTTCCGCTCAATGATCCCGGTGTCACCGTGCTTCCAACTCACCGTCTGATATTCGGTGGGCCGCTCGACTCAGAGAAGGTGGTGAGTGACATCCGCAAGCGGTTTCAGATTCGCGAGTTGTCAAATGTGCACGAGGGAGAGCAGGAACTGGCGCTGCTTGAAGAGCGAGGGACGGCCTGTGTCCTGCTGCTGCCGGGTTTGCGTGCGCTGGCTCTTCTTCTCAAGCCGCGCCAGCATCTCGATCAGCTCCTGGCTACGACAGATGCGGTTGTGGGCGCGTTGGACGTGGCGCGCCTCGATCAAGTGCTGGTGGCACCACTTGTGGCGGCTGCGGGCCCCAGTGCGCGCGTCGGATACAGCGCTCGAGTGCAAGAGGTAGTGACGCAGGTTGCAGAAGGTACTGCCTCGGCCGGGCTGCTCCTCAATCCGACGAAGCTGGCGCAAGTGCTTGCAGTGGCGGACGCGGGTCAGACGATGCCGCAGAAGTCCACCTACTTCATGCCGAAGGTCCCCAGCGGTATCGTGGGAATGGACTATGACAAGTAGTCGGTTGGCACGGCGGCAGTCGTCTGCCGATGAACTTTACGTTCGATGTCGTGGAGGGAACCATGAGCGCGCGCCCGCGTGAACGCATCCTGACGAATCTCGAGACGATCTATCGCGAGGCGTATGACCAGGCGTCCGCACTCGATGACAAAGCGCGCATGAGTCAGTTGGACTCCTCGTTCCAGCGAGAGCAGTTGATTCTCGAGGTGTTGCTGGACATCCGTGATATGCTGAGCGCCATCGGCGAGCCGTCCGCCTCTACTTCAGCGCTGAACAAGCTGGAGACCCTACGGAAGCTGACGAAGCTTCGTTGAGCCGCTATTATCCTGAGCCATGACCTCCGGTTCTGAAAGTCACTCCCGAGTCCGCCCAAAGCGAAAGCGCCGCCCGAGGTTCGAGAAGCGTGAGCTGCTCGAGATGTACCGTATCATGCTGACGTCGCGCCGCCTGGACGACAAGGAAATCCAGCTCAAGCGCCAGAACCGAATCTTCTTCCAGATCTCCGGCGCAGGGCACGAAGCCGTGCTCGTCGCAGCGGGCATGGTGCTGAAGCCTGGCTATGACTGGTTCTATACCTACTACCGAGATCGGGCGCTGTGCTTGGCGCTGGGGATGACACCGACGGAGATGCTTCTTTCTGCGGTGGCGGCGGCCGATGATCCTAACTCCGGTGGCCGCCAGATGCCGTCGCACTGGGGGCATAAAGACCTCAACATCGTGAGCTCGTCGAGTCCGACCGGTACACAGTTCTTGAATGGTGTTGGATGTGCCGAGGCATGGCTGCGCTACGATCGCATCACAGACATCGCCGACCGCAACGAGCAGATTGCACGTGATGAAGTTGTGCTCGTAACCGCTGGCGACGGGACCACGAGTGAAGGCGAATTCTGGGAGGCGCTCAACACGGCGAGCAATCTGCAGCTCCCAGTGCTGTTTCTCATCGAAGACAACGGGTATGCGATCTCCGTGCCGGTCGAAGTGCAGACTGCCGGCGGATCAATTTCCAGCTTGGTGGCGTGCTTCCCGAACCTCTACGTCGACGATATGGATGGTTGCGATCCCGTGTTGTCCTACGAGGTGATGCAGAGCGCAGTCGCGCACTGTCGGGCACGTAAAGGACCGGCATTGGTTCATGCAGACGTCATCAGGCCGTATTCCCACTCGCTGTCGGATGACGAAGTTCACTACAAGTCTCCGAGCGAGCGAGAGGAAGAGGCCCGTCGGGATCCGATTGTGACGTTCCCGGCGCGTCTCATCGACGAAGGCGTAGCGAGTGAGCTGGAGATTCAGGAAATCCAGCAGCGCGTGGAAGAGGAGATTGAGCTGGCGACGGACGTGGCGCTGGCCGCCCCGCAGCCCGCCGCCGAAACGGTGATGCAGTACGTCTACTCCCCGGATGTGGATCCAACCTCCGAGGCGTTTGACACCGAGGCTGAACCGCGGTTCGAGGGTGAACCGACGACGATGGTTGATCTTCTCAACCGCTGCATGCGGGACGAAATGGAGCGCGACGCCCGGATTGTGGTGTTTGGGCAGGACATAGCCGATGTGTCTCGGGAAGAGCATCTCGAGGAGGTGAAGGGCAAAGGGGGAGTGTTCAAAGTCACGTGGGGTCTGCAAAAGCGGTTCGGCAGCGACCGTGTGTACAACTCACCGCTGGCCGAGGCAAACATCGTTGGCCGTGCGGTGGGGCTCGCCACCCGTGGAATCAAGCCGGTGGTGGAAATCCAGTTCTTCGATTATATCTGGCCGGCCTATCATCAGATTCGCAGCGAGCTCGCGCTCCTTCGGTGGAGGAGCAACAATGCGTTTAGCGCTCCGACGGTGGTGCGGGTGACATATGGCGGATATCTCAAGGGTGGAGGTGTCTATCACTCGCAGACCGGCGCGGCGATCTACACCGGCACACCGGGACTCCGAGTGGTGTGCCCATCGACGGCGCTCGACGCGAATGGGCTCCTCCGCACTGCGATCCGGTGTGACGACCCGGTGATCTTCCTCGAGCATAAGCATCTCTATCGTCAGACGTACAACAAATCCGCCTATCCGGGCCCTGAGTTCATGATTCCCTTCGGCAAGGCCAAGGTGGTGAGAGACGGAAGTGACCTTACGGTGATCACCTATGGCGCTGTCGTTCAGCGCTCCCTCGTGGCGGCGAAGGAGCTCGAGGAGAACGAAGGAATCAGCGTCGAGGTCGTCGACCTTCGCTCGCTGAGCCCTGTCGACTGGGAGACGATCGAGATCTCGGTGAAGAAGACCAACAGGGTCATCGTAGCATACGAGGACTCTTTTTCGTGGGGTTACGGGGCCGAGATCGCGGCACGAGTGGCGGATGAGCTCTTTCCGTGGCTCGATGCGCCAGTTCGTCGCGTCGCGTCGTTGGATGTGTTTGTGGCGTATGCGCCGCAACTCGAAGACGTGACGCTGCCGCAGGTGAATGATCTGGCGAACGCAATGCGGACGGTGGCGGCGTTCTAGTTTCGAGCGGGTTCGGGGCGCCTACGATTTCGCAGGCCCTCGTCCCAATGCTTCCTTGATCTCATCGGCGGCATCGATCGCGGCTTCAACGTCGATCTGCAGCGCCCGTGCCTGTTGAGTGGCTGAGGTGAGATCCGAAAGGACTTCGTCGACGCCCGCCGAGCGGAGACGCAGCAGATCAAACCGGACGTTCTGAATCGCCAGTACACACGATTCGAACTGGGCCTCGATCTTGGACCGTCTTCCGGACAACTGCGCGAGTGTTTCCTGCTGTTTGCGCAGCAGGTCGAGACGACGCTCTCGCTCGGGGCTCGACCCCTCCTGCTCGAGTGCCTTGATCCGGTCGTCGAGATCCACGAGCGACGACTGGTCGACGTTCCCTTCCATTTGTTGCAGCGTCCGCGCCAACTGGAGAGCACGCTCCATGAGCGCATTGACGGTCGGGCTGACATCTGGCAGCATGTCACGCTCGGCGTCAGGTAGGCGATCAACGAGGCGAGCGATCGCCCCCTGGTCCTTTTGCATTTGGTGAATCTGGCCGGCGAGACTACCGAACTCTCCGCTGATGGATTCAGGGAGCTCCACGACGGCGGGCCGCGCGGCAGGAAGACGCCCTTTGGATGGCGGAGGAAGTGCGTCGGCAGCCGGTGGGCGGTTCAGCACATCGCGCATGCTGTATCCGGCCGTCCACAGCCTGCCGTATTGCGAAGCGAGTCCAATGCCCCAGCCGATGGCAGGAAACAGAAACCACGGCGTCTCGAGTCCAGGTGCGACGATGTTGAGCAGGAGCAACCCACCATTTACCGAGACGTACGACGCAAAATTGGCGCGGAACTTCCGCACGATTCCAGGCTCACCGGACGGCTTCTTCGCGTCGGGAGCCTGTTCCTCCCGGTGGCGCACAGCCCCACGCCGCGCCGCCGCCGCACGAGCGCTGCGCCGCGCCGGTGGACGCTTGCCTTCCTCGAACCAATCCCACCAGTCGGCGTCCTGGCGTCGCTGAGCTTGACGGGGACGAGCGGATGCCGCTCCTGCCTTGGGGCGGCGGGATAACGGCGAGCGAGGGCGATAGGGGCCGGAGCTCCGGCTCTCAAGTGCTCGTCGCAACGCATCCGCCGTCGGCCATCGGTCCTCGGCCTCCTTCTCGAGGCAGCGAATGACGGTGCTGGCCAAGTCTTCGGGGCAGTCGGGGCGGCTGTCGGTGATACTGGGAACGGGCTGGGTCACCTGCTTGAGGAGAATGCCGGCGACCGTGGGTGCCTTGAAGGGTACCTCTCCCGTCAGCATCTCGTAGGCAACGACGCCAAGCGAATAGATGTCGCTGCGGGCGTCGATCTCGCGTTCGCCAGCGGCCTGTTCGGGGCTCATGTAGGCGGGAGTGCCGATGGCCACGCCCGTACCGGTCAGCGTCCCTCCGCTGGCGTCGGTCAACGCCTTGGCGATACCGAAATCGGTGACCATCACTCGGCGGCGCGTGCCTTCGAGTAGCACGTTGTCGGGCTTGATGTCCCGGTGGATCACACTCATGGCGTGTGCGAGGCCGAGTGCGTCCGCCGTCTCCTTCATGATGCGGCGCGTTTCCTCTGTAGGAAGGCGCTCGCGGCGTCGCAGTCGAGCCGCCAGGGATTCGCCGTCTACGAATCCCATGACGAAGTACACGAGGCCCCCTTCTTCGCCGACGGCATGGATGGGAACGATGTGTGGGTGGGAGAGACGAGCGGCCGTCTGCGCCTCCCGTATGAACCGCTTGCGGATCTCTTCGCGAAACGCGAGTTCCGGCGGCAGGACCTTGATTGCGACGCGGCGTCGCAGCTTGAGGTCACGGGCGCTGAACACAATGCCCATGCCGCCCCGACCGATTTCCCCCTCGAGGTCGTAGGCGTCAGTTAAGACGTCGGCAAGCCGCGCTGCCAGTGGTCCTGGTGTGGCCTCGTCCATGTAGCATATGCTCCAGACCGGGGGTAGATTAACGTACCCCAAATACCTGGGCAACCTGAACCGACTCCACATTGAGGCTCAGATGCGCTGGGTGACGGATGATGCGGGACGCCGCTGGTCCGCCGAACGCGTCGGCCGGACGTCGGGACTCGTCCCGACAAAAAAGCTCAAGACGACATTTCCGGAGCCGGCTGACATCGTGCGCTTCGAGTGTGTCTCAGACACGTCGGAACCGGCTCGCGAGGTGCAGGCTCGCGCCGGTCTGCTCGAGCAACTCACTGACACGGAATTGCGAGCCCTCTTGAACGTTGCCCCCCGGGCACCGTGACCTCCCTCTGGTGCCCGAGCATACACCGTAGCCGGCACCTTCCAGCCCCGATACGTTTGGCAGGAACATCGATCGCGATCGGAGTGTTGAACCCACGGAATCGGTAGCGTGCCCGAGGGGTACGATGCCAGTCAACCGGGCGTTGTATGACCGAAACGAACGAACAGAACTCCTCGAAGGAAGCGCCAAAGACCGAAGCGCAAAAGACGCTGCCGGAACGCCAATCCAGCCGGCTGCGCCTTCCTGTGCTCCCTTTGCGGGAGACCGTAATGTTTCCCGGCGTGACGGCTCCGATTGGGGCTGGTCGGCCGCCCACGTTGCGTGCGATTGAAGCGGCGCTTCGCCGTGACGACAAACAGATTTTCGCAGTCGCGCAGCGAGACAACGTCGAACACGCCGAGCCTGAGGTGCTGTATACGACTGGGACGGTGGCGCGGGTCGGGCAAGTCCAACGGGGTCTCGGTGGAATCCAGTTGCTGCTCCACGGCGAGTATCGAGCGACGGTGCTTCAGTACTCGCAGGCGGAAAGTGGGTTTGTCGAAGCCGTCGTACAGGAGGCGCCGGACCTTCCGCCGCTCGATGCCGAAGATGCGGCCTTCGTCGCACTGCACAAGGAGGTGCGCGAGCGAGCGGCCGAGCTCGGGCTCAAGATGGGGCTCCCACAGGAAGTGGTGCAGCAAGTACTGGAGGGCGTCGAGGAGCCCGGAGGGTTTGGTGACCTCGTCGCGGGATACATCGATATCACTCCGGCTGAGCGACAGGCGCTGCTAGAGACCCGCGGTGTCGAAGAGCGCCTCCGACGAGTCCTGATCCACGTTCAACGGCAGCTTGCCCTGGCTGAGGCACAGGAGGAAATCAAGTCCAAGGTCCAGGAAGAGATCGGTGAGCGTCAGCGCGAGATGTTTCTCCGCGAACAACTCAAGGCGATTCGCAAGGAACTGGGTGACGACGACGCTGGCCAGGAAGTCGAGGAGCTGCGTGAACGAATCCTGAAGCTGGATCTGCCGGAGGGCGTACGTGAGGAAATCGAGCGAGAGTTGCGACGTCTCGAGCGCTCGTCGCGCGACTCCATGGAAGCACAGATCATTCGCACGTACCTCGAAACCGTGGTCGAGTTGCCCTGGAGCATCCGCAGTGAGGACCACCTCGACCTCAAAGAAGCGGCGACAATCCTAGACGAGGACCACTATGGGCTCCGCGAGGTGAAGGATCGTGTGCTCGAGTTTTTGGCAGTACGTCAGCTTCTCAAGGTTCGTTCACCCAGTGAGCGCGTGAGCGGAGCGGTCGGCAATGAAGATGATCGCGGTACCAAGGGATCGATCCTGCTCTTTATTGGGCCGCCCGGCGTGGGGAAGACCTCGATTGCCAAGTCAATTGCGCGTTCCATGAGTCGACGCTACATCCGGATCTCACTAGGCGGTGCTCGGGACGAGGCCGACATCCGCGGACATCGACGCACCTACGTGGGGGCGATGCCCGGTCGAATCATCGAAGGAATGAAGCGCGCCGGGACCAAGAACCCGGTCTTTCTGCTCGACGAAGTGGACAAACTTGGCGTGTCGTTCCAGGGTGATCCCGCGTCGGCACTGCTCGAAGTGCTCGACCCGGCGCAGAACGACTCGTTCACCGATCACTATATGGGAGTCCCCTTCGACCTCTCCGAAGTGTTGTTCATTGCCACGGCCAACTTCCGTCAGAACATCCCGATGCCGCTCCTCGACCGCATGGAGACGGTGGAATTCAGCGGGTACACCGAGCGTGACAAGCTTGCTATTGCCAAGCAATACCTCATCCCCCGCCAACTCGGTGAGAACGGACTCGGCGAACAGGAACTCACGCTGCGGGACGACGCGGTACACGCGCTGATTTCGGGGTACACGCGGGAGGCAGGGGTACGGCAGCTCGAACGCGAGATCGGGAAGATCGCCCGCAAGGTTGCGCGCAAGATCGCGACCAAGGACATCGACCGGCTCACGGTCGCGGCTGACGACGTGGCAGAATTGCTCGGTCGGGCGACGGTCCATCCTGAGCGCGCGGCCCGTGAAGATCAGGTGGGGATCGCCACGGGGATGTACTACACCCCCAGCGGCGGGGATATCATGTTCGTCGAGGTCTCAGTGACCAAAGGCCGGGATGCGCTCTTGCTGACCGGGCAACTGGGTGATGTGATGAAAGAGTCCGCCCAGGCGGCGTTGACGTACGCAAAGACCTACGCGGATGAACTCGGCATTCCGCCGGAGGCGCTCACGGACAAGGACGTGCATATCCACGTTCCGGCAGGGGCCATTCCGAAAGACGGTCCCTCGGCAGGGGTCACTATGGCTACGGCGCTGGTGAGTGAGTTGTCCGGAGTGCCCATCCGGCACGATCTGGCTATGACGGGCGAGGTGACGCTGTCAGGCCGGGTGCTCCCCATTGGTGGCTTGAAGGAGAAGGTGCTTGGCGCCTGCCGGGCCGGGATCTTCAACATCATTCTCCCCAAGGAGAACCTGGCCGACCTGGAGGATCTGAGCGAGGAGGAGCGGCAGCGGATTCAGGTCCACGCGGTTGAGGGGCTGAAGGAAGTGCTGGAGATCGCGCTGCGGCCGAAGGGCCACGAAGGCGCCGATTCCGACGTCGCTCGCCCCGTGCTGCAGCCAACCACGCCATAGCGGGACTGGATCGAGGTTACCAGGTCAGCGAGCCGAACAATCCGGAGAGCGCGTCCTCGATTGCCGGGGCCGGGTCTGACTCGGCGGATTCGAGCCCCAGGACGGGTCGGAGCGTCAAAAAGCCAAGCACGATGACGAGCGCCCGTTCGGCAACGCGTGCCGGATCGATGTCATCGCGAACAAATCCGAGCCCCTGCCCTTTCGAAATCTCGGCAGCGAGAGCCTTAGAGAATCGCCGCACCGCATCTCGGGCTGGTGCCCCTTCGGGGCCCGGCTCCTGGATGCCACGGATCAGCATGCGAAGTTGACTCGGATGCTGTGAGAGAGCAGTGAGCGTGGCGGTAAGGCGCCGGCGGACCTTCTCAACCGGGTTTCGGGGGGCGGGAGCGCTGCTGGGCGCGAGATGCTGAGCAGCGTCGAGCAGTAGTTCCTCGTACAGCTGGGCCTTTGAACCGAAATAGTAGTAGAGCAGTTGCTTGTTGGCTCTGGCCCGCTTGGCAATCCTGTCTGTTCTCCCTCCATGAAACCCGAATTCGGCAAACTCCCCACGGGCGGCCTCAGCGATACGGAGGCGTGTTTCCTGATCCGCTCTGGCCATTTGTGCTCAACCAACCGGTTGGATACAAAGCAAAGATGCTGTGTGATGGCTTGTACAGCAAGCGGTTACGCCGTGACGGCCTCGAGGGCTGCACGCGTCGCTCCCACGAGTGTCGCGTCTGACGACCAGAGCCCCGTGAGATCGCCGTCGTGGATCCTTCCCATCCCCGCGGCTTCCCCTGCTGTGAGAAGCACCGCTGGGCTGCCAAAATGTCTGACAACCCGGTCGAGAGGAACCGTGCCGGCAATGGGAATTGGAAAGGACGTCGTCGGCTCGTCCCCGAGCGCCCAGATGCGACTCTCGCTTCCGTCGGCCTGGCGCTTCCGCCAGATCGGAAGCAGTGCTGAGAGCACCGTGGTGGGTGCGACGCAATGCACGCCGCCGCTCTCCCGTGTGACGACACGGAGGGCGATTGCATAGAACTCTCGTTCTCCGGCGAAGTGGGCGGTCGCGGAGTCGCCGGTCAGGGTCCTCAGGGCGGCCATTTGTCCTTCGAGCTCGTCCAGCTTCGCGGCCTCGTCCCGAGCAATCTTCGCCAACAGCGCGTCGGGCCGGATCGGACGGTATACCTGAGGGTCCTCGCCGCTCACGCTGGCTGCTTCCTTTGCAACGAGACCCTTCAGGGCCTGATAGGCGTTCGCTCGGGCAATGGAGAGGGTGCCGCCAACTGCATACCCCGACGAAGGGCCCATCTCAAGGAGTGTACTGTAGGCAAGCGATTCGGTTTGCGTGAAGCCGAAAGGCGTAAGATCCACGGAATCCATAGTAGTAGTCATCGCTACTTTGAAATATGCCTATCTCGCGGCCATCTGCCAAGCAATTTGGAATCGACGCACACGGGTGTCGGCCTGCTGCCTTGCATTTGGCGAGGGAGCGGTGACCTGTCAGACGCCAGAAAGATATCACCCAGCCCCGCTCCACCCCCGGAGTTTGCTGGCTTCATGGCCAAGAACGGTCAAGCAGAATGTGCTGAGTGCCAGGGGAATCAAGTAGGAACCGAATTGTGTGGTGGAGGTGTCACCCGACGCGGCGCAATGAACAGTTGGCCTGACAGGAGGAATGGGCCGAAATAAGGCATCGGTATCATGATACTTTCATGTCAGTCACGTGTAACTATCACGACAGTATCGTGATACTGCGTTCACCGCGCTGTTGGGCGCCGTCTCGGCATCAGAGACTGGACAGCAAGGCCGGCCAGTGATGAGAGCGTGATCGCAGGAACCAGGAGAGGTCGAACGCCCCTCACTGGCGACGTACCGGCCAAGGAGAAAGGAGCCATCGGGGTGGGTACTTGGAGAAAACGATGGTCCTCATATGGTCATGCTGTCTGGTTCATGTATTAGTTGTGATAACAACTCATGCACCCCACCTTAGGAGCGCTCAGATGGCGGGACCTTCGTGGGTGCATGGAGGGTGGCGATCGAGTTGGACGGTTGTTGGGGTCGGGTTCAGGGGGAGGCGAGACTGGAGTGGACGGCGCGCTGGCCAAGTGGCCAGTGGCCACTGCTTAGTGGGGGTTGGCTGGGTGGAGGAGAAGACGCCGGCTGTGGTGAGAGCCTCCTAAGCGGGGAGTGAGAGTTTCAGGACTAAGTCGGATTTACTGGCACTGTCGTGAAAGTGACGTGTAAGTGTGGTGAATGTGTTGTGAACGTGTCGCGCCGGTGGCGAAAACGGGGTTGGTCGGCCGGTTTGGCGTCAGACGTACTCGAGTTCCCAACCGGCGAGCCTCGCGATGAAGGCGAGCCGGAAGGTCACGTCTGCTTGGCGCTGCTCGATGGTCTTACCTTCCTCCTCGAGCGGGAACGCGAAATCGGTGAGCTTCGATGGACTTTTCGGGATGGTCCGCAAGTTCTTGGGGCTCCAAATGCCGCGCCCGTCGCATTCTCGGAGGAGGCGTCCCATGATCCGTTGCGCGACGGGAGACGCATCCAGCATTCCCAACCGCGCCAACAGCTCAATCCAGTGCAAGGCGAACGGCAGGTCCTTCGGATTGCCTGCGCTGTCCGCTTTCAGCGGATCGCCAAGGAAGTGAAAGACGGGCTTGATTACCTTGCGGCCGAGTGGGATCACGTAGGTGCGCTTCGTTTCCGGCTTGCCCAGGAAATGTCCGAGACGCTCGGCGAAGCCCGCCCGCTCACGCTGCATGTTCGGCAGGTACGCAACGACGGCCACCGAAAAGAGGGTCGGTGGATAGGCGTCGGGGTGCAAGATGTTGCGCGACGCCCTCCGAATTATTGGCTTCTCGGCCAGTTCGCTCCGGAGGAACTGCGAAACGCGGGACCCGATTCGGTGCGCGGCGCCGCGAACGCGCGGATCGTCGATGTGGCCCCCCTGTGCAAGTGCCGCGGTGGCCGCTTCGTGAAAGAGACCGCGCGCCCAGGGTCCCAAGGCAGGGTTGGTTTTGGCCGCCTTCTGATGCTCGAACAGGAGTGTCGGCGAGTCATCCCGCGACAAAAGTCTGAAAAACACCCTCTCGGCAAGCCGCAACGGGCGATCCCCACCCGACAGGCCAAGTTCGACCAGGTGGCGGTATTGCGACACTGTGCCGACATCTTTGACGCCTTGGGCCTTCGAGGGTGCCAATCCCAGCATGTTGCCGGCCCAGACACCGGAAGGCTTCTGTTTCTTCAGTGTCTGCGTAACTGCTTTGTATTGTGAGACTTCCACCTTGAGATCAGCCATGTCGTCAGGGCTGGCCGAGCCTGGCGGGAGGATGTCTCTTACCGTGCGCCATCTGATGGCCGCACACGCATGCTCTCGAAGCCAAGTGACGGGGACGCGGTGGCTGCCTGGCAGTTCCAGCTGATCAACTCCTGAAGGGGGCCGATTGTGGGCGCGGCAAATTAGCTGTTTCGCGGTGGATCGGCCAGAGGGAAAACCCTTCGTCTGGGTACTATCTGGATACGGAACCCCGAAGCCGGCGGAGTCTGAGTTGATCACCCGCGGCCCTGAACTCGGAGTCGGTCTTCCACGAAGGGTATTCCGAGGTCGCTGCGAGCATCCAGCCCAGCCGGATGACCAGCCGCACCTGTGCGAGCAGGCCGGCCAGCGCGAAACCCACGGCATACTCATCTGACGGCATGTGGTACCGGAGGGCTCTCCCCGTGTTGGCTCCGTGCACGAGCACCGCTGGGACACCTGCCTCCGCGAACGGCAAATGGTCGCTGGTGAAGAATCCAGCTGCCTGGTCAATGCTCTCCGATCCCAGGCTCAGCTGCTCCCGTTCCGCTGCTGCCGCCAGGTAGGGCGCCAGGTCTGAGCGAAGCAGGCCGTTGGCAACAATGTCTGTTGCCTGCTCCCTCGAGCTGCCCTGATCGAGATTGACGACTGCCGCAACCCGCTCGAGCGGGACCAACGCCGAGTCGATCAACGCCCGAGCACCGAGATAGCCGGACTCCGCTCCGGTCGTGGCGAGAAACAGGAGTGATCGGCGCGGGGCCTCGCGGCTCGCGGCAACACCGGTCGCCACACCCAGAAGGGCCGCAACCCCCGACGCGTTGTCTCTCGCCCCATTGTAGATCGAATCGCCCCCTACCGGCCGGCCAACCCCAAGGTGATCGAAATGCGACATGATGATGACCCACTCGTGCGCGAGGTCGGTACCCGGCACCACAGCGAGCACGTTGGCGCTCTTTCGTGGCACAAGCGCGCTGCGGATGCGCATGACGGCGTGCGCATCCATGGAGATCGGCCGAAAACCCCGCTCTCCTGCGCGGCGGACGAGCAGGTCGAAGTCGCGTCCCGATTCCTCCGCGATTCGCCGCGCGGCGTCTTCGGTGATCCAAGCGGCAAACCGAAGGTTGCTTTCCCGCGGACGGTCAAGGAAGTAGCGCTCGCTCCCAAAGGTGTTTGCCACTACCTCCCATGACGTCCAGTGGGCGGCGGCGTTTCGATGAACGAGGAGAACACCGGCGGCCCCCATCCGCGCGGCCTGATCGACCTTGTACTGCCAGGTCGCGTAGCGAGTCGTCAGCGGACCAGCAAACGTGGTGCTGTCCGTTGTTGGCTCGTCCTCCAATACGAGCAGGACGCTTCCTGTGAGTGAGGACGTTTTGAAATCGTCCCAATTCCACTCCGGGGCGCGAACGCCGTGACCGACAAATACGATGTCACCGTCCGCAGTGACAGTGGACAACGCCCTCGTCGGCCATGCAACGAAGTCGACCCAGGGCTCGAGGCTCACTGTCTGCCTGCGCGCTCCAATGACCAGCGCCGGCTCAGCGCGCGCACCGATGAGCGAGATCGACTGGTAGAACGAGCCGTCTGGGCCGCCGCCCTCGAATCCCAGTGCCTCGAATACTGTCGCGATGTAATGCGCAGCTAACTCCCCACCTCGAGTACCCGGCGCTCGGCCTTCGAGGAGGTCGTGGGAGAGCATCCGGACGTGCGCTCGGAGCAGCGCCTCGGTTGGCGCGCTGAGCGCCCGCTCAAGGGCCGGTCCTTGATCCCGACGGTCCTGTGCGTGCGCTGTCGACGGCAGTGTGACCGACAGGCCGATGAGCATCGGAAGGGCAGGGAGGAGCGCCCTCATGCGGCTAACCTGCAGCATCACGGTATAGGGCATCGCACGCGCGAGATCGTCGCCGGGCGTCCGAAGCCCGCTTCACTCGTGAGGACCAGCGTGCTGTCATCGAGGATGTCCACGGCTTCTCCCTGAGCTTCGCGCAAACCGAGCCAGCACGCGCCGACCCTACTCGGCCGCTCCTCACTATCCAGTTGATAGAAGATGAGCTCCGTGTACGTGCGAACCACGAGACGTCCACCCTCCCGCGACGCCGCGGCTCCAGTAACATATCGGCCCAGTGTGAATTGCGGCACAATGTCCAGGATCTCCACCCGCGAAACTGTTACCGAGTCGCCTTGAAGAGCGCCCCGGGGAATACGGTAGAGTCCAACTTCACCTGAGCGTCCCTTCGTGATGAGCAGTACGGAGCCCTGTGCGGTAACGGCAAGCGCTTCGACGTCCTGTGCACCCTCGTGGTAGCGCACGCTCAGCCGCTCCGCACGGACTGTCATAGATGTCGCCTGGCGAGGGTCCGGGAGAGTGTCGGGTTCGGGGAAGAAGTACACGTCAACGCGAGTCCGCGCTTCAGAATTGTCTCCGACATCCCCGACGAAGACGCAAGACGTGGTTGAGTCGGGACATGGACCGACCGCAATGTCTTCCCAGTCCACGACCGATGCGTCGAGGAGTCGAAGCCTGCCGCGATCGGCGCCGCTCAAGTCTGTCGCGTACACCAGCGGCTGGTCAGCGTCGTCACTGTGTGTCCACAGCATCCCGGGAAAACGGCGACTGACAGCCACACCCGACGTTTCGGCGAGTCTCCACGACGCCAGCACGCCCGTAATCTCGAACAGGGACGGCTCAATCGTCTGCGCCGGCACGTCTGTCGGCCCACAGCCACTGAACATGGCTGCCGCGAGGAGCGCCGGCACGATGCTACGGGTGTAGCGGAACTGACGGTCTGACATTGCCAGTATTGTACTCGGATGCTTGCTTCGCCGGAACGCACCCGACAACTTTCCACGCCCATGATCGCAAGCCTCAAGAATCGCCCAGTCGAGCAACGCTCGGATCCTGTGAGCTTCGAAGGGCGAGTGCTGTTTCTCGTCGACGACGCCGATCTCGTCCGACGCCAACTCGCAGGGGAAGACCTCCCGCGGCCGGCCGGCTTGCGTGACAACATCTCGACCGACGAGATCACACCGGCCTACATCTGTTATTACTACGACGAAACGCTGGGCGACTTTCCCTATCTCGGACTCAAGGCCGGCGGGGAGTTCCCAATCACGCGGGGGAGCGTCAAAGCAGGTGGCTTCGTCTGCTCGGTCAGCGGCAAGCGCAGGGGCAAAGGGTCTTCGCGGGAACAGTCGCCCTATGCGGAACGGTGTGCCGGCATCCAGCTCGTCATCGCCGAGAGCATCGAGCGCATCTACCGGGAGAACTGCCAGAACCTCGGCCTGTTGACCAGCACCGACTTTTCGTTGGTCGAGCGGCTGCGCGCCGGCGAGAAGATCCCACTCAGTGATTTTACTGACGGAGAAGGGGAAATCACACGCGGCATCATCGAACACGGTGGCCTCTTCCAATACAACGTGGCCCGCCTGCAGGGAAAGGTCACCGTTCCTCCGGTCGCGCAGTCGGCGCGTCCCATGACCCTGGCCGAAAAGATTATTGCCCGGCACTGGGTCACAGACCTGGCACAAGACGTGGTCGGCGTGTCGTACGTCGCCCCTGGAGATGAAGGGTTCGTGCGTACCGACATCCGGTTCAGCCACGAGTACGTGACGCCGATGGCCGCCATCTTCTGGCGCGACTACGTCGGGGCGGACGAAGCCATTGTCGATCCGGAATCGGTGCTCTTCTTCCGGGATCACCTGACGTTTCTCGAGCTCGCCATGACGGACGAGCGTAAGGCGCAGGGGCTGCTCGACACGGCGCTCGAGTTGAAAGAGAAACAGGAGACGTTTGCGAAACAACAAGGTGTGAAGCTGTACGGCGAGTTGCCACGGGTAGGGGCGCACATGATGGTGCAGGGGTCCGAAGCCATCTGCCACTCCAAGATCCTGGAGAATCACGTGCTGCCCGGACACCTCATCATTGGGAGCGACTCACATACCCCGCATGCCGGTGCTATCGGCGCGGTCGCTTTTGGGGTTGGCACGACGGCAGTGTTCAATTCGTGGCTCACGAAGGATGTCCGAATTGCCGTGCCGCCGTCGGTTCTCGTGCGGGTGAGCGGTCGTAAGCCAGCTCACGTGACCGCAAAGGACTTCATGCTACAGGTGCTCCGGCATCCGTACGTGAAGAACGGGCACGCGATCGGGAAGATTGTGGAATACGCTGGCGATGCGGTGGAAGCATTGTCGGTCGATGAGCGAGCGACGATGACCAATATGGCGGCCGAAGTCGGTGCGTTCACGGGTATCATCCGACCGGATGAGGAGGCAGTGGCGTTTCTAGCGCGCGAGCGCGGCGTGGATCCGAGTGAGGTTCGCGCGCTGCTCGAGGGCCTCTACTCGGATCCCGGGGCGGAGTTCGAGACCATAATCGAGATCGACGCCTCCGAGCTGCAGCCAATGGTGGCGCTGCCTGGTGATCCGGGGAACGGGTTGTTCATCTCGGAACTTGGAGACCTCGTCAGTATCGACATCGCGTACGCAGGCTCGTGTACGGCGGGTAAGAAATCCGATATGGACATGTATGCTGCAGTGTTCCGCAATGCGCTGGCGCAGGGGCGTCGGGTGCATGACGACGTCGAGTGCTTTATTCAGTGTGGCTCACAGGAGGTCAAGCGCTACTGCGAGGAACGTGGGTACATCGAGATCTTTCGCGACGTGGGTGCGCAGTTCATCGAACCGTCATGCGGAGCGTGCATCAACGCCGGACCGGGTGTCTCGTATGATCGCGAGACCGTGACCGTGAGCGCGATCAATCGCAACTTCCCCGGACGTTCGGGACCCGGACAGCTATACCTCGCCAGTCCCTACACGACGGCGGCGAGCGCCGTCGCCGGGCACATCACCGCCTGGATTCCGGAATAGTCAGCGTCGGGGGCTCACCGCCCAGGGTCGGGCGAAGTCGCTCCCTCTGAGAGATCGTCTCCCTCGTTCAGCGCATCGACTGATCGATCGGGTCGGAAGGCCGCTGGTGGGTAGACGCCTCGTGCGTTCCACAGCACCCAGTCCGTGAGCCCGACGTCTTCCACCGCCTGAATCTGGGCACGAATCTCATCCGGTCCGTAGCGCACGCGGTAGATAGTGAATGCCTGGAGATATGGACGGATGCGAGCTGAACGCTCGAGCCCGTGGGACCGCGCAACGGCTTCCTCGAGGGCGCGGCGCACGATCTCGTACGGCTCCCTGTTTGGGTGGGCAATCCCGAAGGAGCCACGGCGATAATGGCTGGGGTACACCATTGGGAGAATGACATCGGCGGCACGAGTGAAATCCTCCCAGACCTGTCCGATGCCGAGGTCTCCCGTCGCGGAGGTCGCGAGCCCGAAGATGTCCAGCGTGAACGGGACGCCGAGTGCGGTCACCCGCTGGCGTAGGAGGTTGAGGTTGCGGCGAATGGCGGCGCGCCGGCTTTCGCCGGGTCGTCGCGCGGGATACACCGTACGGTTCAGCCGTCGTGGGGGCTCGTCCGGAAAGCGCACGTAATCGAACTGGATCTCCTTGAAACCGAGAACGACGGCCTCCGCCGCAAGGTCCGCCGCGTAGATCCACACCGAGTCGTTATACGCGTCCACCCACGGCTCGCCCAGCCCGTCTCGCCAGAGCCCGCCAGTTGCCGAATCGCGGATTGCCCAGTCTGGCTTGTGCCGTGCGAGCAATGGATCGCGTGCGACGACGATGCGTGCGATGGCATGAATGCCATGTTGCTCGAGCATGGCGAGTCGTGCCCGGGTGTCGCGGGCCCGCACGAGGCCGTTGGCCCCGATCTGTTCGGCCGTGGGGACGCTCGATCGATAGGTGAGGTAGCCGGTGGCGTCCTTGGCGTCGATGACCAACGCGTTGATCTCGGTCGTGTCAGCAAGGGCAACGAGATCGTACAATCGGTTCGAGCCGAAGAGCCAGCCGTTGGCGTAGAGTCCTTTGAGTGCCGCGGGCGGTTGCCCCGCCGGGGGGGCCGGAATGGCGATTGCGGAAGCAGCATGCGGTCGGAGGCCCGCGAGATAGTCCGGAGCGTCCCGGTCATGATGAACGGCGGGAAGCAGGGCTTCCGATGCGGGTGCTGTTGGCAGCGCCAATGGCCGCGTCGGTGCCAGCAGCATCTCCAGCGCGTACTCGGGGATGCTGTCGCTGTGGTGCGGTGGCGAGAGCCACCGCACACCGTTGACTGCCTGCCCACTCAGTTCTGAGGCTGAGACCGCGGCAACAACTGCCAAAGCGATCAACCCATTCTTGACGTCCAGTCCCAATCGCATGCTGCCGTGTGGTCTCCTCGATGATCGCAATGGAGACGAAGAGACGGCGCGGCCGGTGAGATTCACGTCCGCCCCGTCTCTTCCGTTCTGGTGCTGACGACGACTACTGCTGCTCTTGATCCAATCTCCTCAGTTCGACCCGACGGTTCTGCGCGCGTCCCGCCGCGGTCGCGTTCGTTGCGATTGGCTCATCTGGGCCGTAACCCTGTCCAACCATCCTCGACGGCTCGACACCCTTCTGTGCGAGGTAGGCTTTGACCGCCTGCGCGCGCTCGAGCGAAAGCCGCATGTTGAGCGACCGCGACCCAGTGATATCCGTGTGGCCGGCGATCTCCACGCGGACTTCCGGGTTGCCCAGCAGGGACGCGGCGACCTCGTCGAGAATCGCATATGAATCTTGCGTCAGAGCCGAGCGCCCCGTGGCGAAGTTGACACCCCGGAGGATGAGCGGGCGGACCACTCCTTGTTCGACCTGGAACAGCAACGGACATCCCACTGCGTCAACGGTCTGGCCCGCCGACGTGTTGGGGCAGCGGTCCGTGCCGTCAGGCACGCCGTCACCATCGCTGTCCAGTGGGCAGCCGAGCGTGTCAACGGGCGTGGCCGGAGGTGTGCCGGGGCACTGGTCGATGTCGTTCACCACACCGTCACCGTCCTCATCCATCGGGCATCCACGCGCGTCAACGGGTGTTCCCGCCGGTGTATCGGGGCACTGGTCGAGGCCATCGAACACCCCGTCACCATCGCCGTCGGACGGACACCCGTCTGGGTTGACCGTTGCGCCGGCCGGGGTATCGGGACAGCGGTCCAGGCCGTCGAAGACGCCGTCCGCGTCAGAATCGATGGGACAGCCGTTCGGGTCGACGACCGCGCCGGCCGGAGTGTTCGGGCACACGTCGATGCCGTCGAAGACACCGTCGGCGTCGGTGTCGCTGGGACAGCCGCTTGCGTCGACCAGCGCGCCGGCGGGTGTGTCCGGGCAGCGGTCGAGTCCATTGAAGACGCCGTCGCTGTCCCCGTCCAACGGACAACCCTGAAGGTCGACTTCCGCGCCCAGAGGTGTGCCGGGACATGCGTCGCGTCGATTGGGCACCCCGTCGCCGTCCGCATCTCTTGGCGGTCCGCCAAACGCGAAAATCGAGAGCCCAGCGGACGCACCAAAGTGCGCGGCCGTGCCCTCTACTGCGGTGAGAGCGGTGCCGGAGTAGAGATCACCGCGTCCCTCGAGTCGGAACGCCGCTCGCCCTCCCAGCGGAAAACGGAAGCCGATGACGCCGTGTGGTCCGCTGTTCTCGCCAACCGCGGCGCCACGATAGTAGATCCGGCCAAACCCAAGTCCGAGGTACGCGCTGGCGAATCCCATGCTCAAGGTGTGTGCGTAGACCGTGCCGCCAATCCGGGTGACCTTGACCCGGTCTCCCGTGGTCGCCTGCTGGGTCGACGTGTGGTCTCCGTTGGCCTCGATCGCGATGAGGCGGGTCAGGAAGAGGCCGAGCCGACCACCCGCACCGAAGGCCGCGTCGAGGTCGGTGTCGGTTTTGTCATAGGCGGTGATGGCACCGAACAGTCCAAGCTCGACCTGCCATGGATTGCCGATTTGGGCGTCGGCTCGGATGGCGAAGGCCGACGCGGCCAGCACCGCACCGGCGATTGCTTTGCGGATCATGCGCATGGGTTGTCTCCTGCGAGCAATCTACTACTAACCACTCCTGTCGCCACAGTGAGGTAGGTCACGCTCGAGCCCGCGAGATTGGCCTCGAGATTACCTTTGCGGGGAATCTCAACGGAAAGGAGCTGCTGGTGCAGTTGGCTATTCAGTTCTGCGGGGTTTGAGGCTACGAACCCCGGGCCGCCAGTTTGGCGGCCGAAATTGAGCAAGCCTATCCCGACGCTACGGTCGAGCTCGTCGAGTCGTCCGGTGGCGTGTTCGAGGTCACCCTCGATGGCGACCTGATCTTCTCGAAGATGCAGCTGGGAAGACACGCCGAGCCGGGTGAGGTTCTCGGTATTCTCACCAAGCGTCTCGGGTCCTGAGTCTGCGCACGATGCGAGTGGCCATATCGACCGGTGGAGGAGACGCGCCGGCGCTCAACGCGGTCATTCGATCGATCGTGTTGTCAGGTATCCAGCTCGGCTGGGAAGTGTTCGGAGTCAAGCGCGGCTTCGGAGGCCTCTTGGGCCAGGCGCGCGTCGTCCAGATGGATCGAGAAAGCGTGCGGGGAATCCTGCACACTGGGGGCACGATTCTCGGCACCACGAATCGCGGCAACCCGTTTCGGTGGCCGTCGCTTGAGACGAGCGGCAAGTGGATCGAGACAGACCGATCAGCTGAGCTACTCGAGTCCTTCAGGCAACTGGCGCTCGACGCCTTGATCGCCGTCGGAGGGGATGGAACCCTCCACATCGCCTATGAGCTTTGGAAACGCGGACTCCCGGTCGTTGGTGTTCCCAAGACGATCGACCGTGACGTGGCCGGGACGGTCATCACGTTTGGGTTCGACACAGCGGTCCAGACTGCGACAGACGCGCTGGATAAGCTTCACTCGACGGCTGAGTCACATGATCGCGTCATGGTCGTCGAGGTCATGGGACGCCATGCCGGGTGGATTGCGCTCAACGCCGGGTTGAGCGGTGGCGCTGACGTCGTGCTGATTCCGGAGATCCCGTTTGATCTTGAGGCTGTCTATGCCAAAATCCGTCGGCGCGAGGCTATGGGGCGCCACTTCAGCATCGTGGTCGTCGCCGAGGGGGCCCGGGCCAAGGACGGTGCGGTGAGCGTGAGACACGAAGCGAAGGTCGGCGGCGTCGAACGGCTCGGTGGTATCGCAGATCTCGTCGCGCAGGCCATTGCGCAGAATACCGGTAAGGAGACTCGATCTCTCACATTGGGCCATCTCCTCCGTGGCGGAACCCCGAGCTCATGGGATCGTCTGTTGGGTCTCAGGTTCGGGGCCGCCGCAATCCGTGCCGTCGCCGAGGGCAAGTTCGGCCACATGGTGGCCATAGACCCACCTGAGATGGTGACGGTGCCGCTCGAGGCCGTAACAGGGAAACCCAATCAAGTGCCGCTCGAAAGTGATACGGTGCGCGCCGCGCGAGAAATCGGGATCTGCCTCGGAGAGTGAGACCCGCGCCCGTTCCCCGGGGATTCGCATGAGCCAACGCTCTCACATCCGCGATCACTTCCTCCCGCCGGATCCGGAGGCGTATCGTCGTGCGGAGCCCGCGACAGGCCGCATCATTGTCATTGCGCCCACCCGCGCCGCATGCGAAACCATTGAACGGGCCTGTCACCTTAGGATTGAAACCGTGTTGGAGCGAGAGCACGGTGTGGAGATCCGCGAGTTGGCGCGGCGCGGTGTCGGGTTTGGCATGGTCGCGGGAACCGGAACCGGAAAGACCCTTGCCATCCGTCCGATTGCCGAGGAAACGCTCGGCGTTCCACTCAAGATCGGCGTTGTGAATCGGGAGCGCGAAGCGACACCTGACACGCCAACATGGAATGTCGTGATCGTGACCACGGGTATTGCGCGCCGGTGGTTCCAGGACGAGCTCATTCTCCCGCAGGACACGCTGGTCGCGGACGAGATCCATCAGACGTCCGCGGAGCTCGAGCTGTGCCTCGCGCTCGGAAAGCGCGTCGGGTGTCGGTTCATATGGCTGTCGGCAACGGTCGACCCGAGCTTCTACGCCGAATACCTGGACTCCGCCGAGGTGCTCCTCACCACGGCCTTCGATCCGTCCCGTGCGGCCCGCGTGCGGACGCGGAAAGAGGAGCCGGTTCAGTTTCTGGACGACCGTTTCATTCACAGAGCGGTGAAACAGAACCGGGGTGTCGCGGTCTTCCTGCCAACTCGGGCCGAGGTCGAAGCTGCGTCAAACGAGATCGGCGAGCGTTGGCCGGCGCTCAACGCCGCGTTCTACCACGGCGGCGAGCCAATCAGGGTGATGCAGCCCTTTCTCGATGGCGAGGCGGAGAGGCCGTTCGTTCTCGTCATGACGCAGGCAGGTCAGTCGGCCCTGAATATTCACGGCCTCGATACGGTCGTGGTGTACGATGCGTGCTACAAGAACCAGGTGCAGCGAGGGCGCAATGTGCTCGCCAGGCAGTACCTGGGGCCCAACGAGATTCTGCAAATGGCTGGTCGAGTCCATGGCAGGGTGGCCAACGGCGAGGTCTATATCCTGACCGACCGGGACATCGATTTCTTCGCGCTCGAACCGGTGCCCCCGGACTTTCAGCTCGCCGGTGACAGCGAGCGGGTCGCACTCACTGCCGCCGCCCTCGGTGTTGATCTCGTACAACTGGACCTGCCGGTCCCGCTAGATCGGCAAGCCTACCAGGTGGCCGTGCAACGGCTCGAGCAGCGGGGGATCATCGCAGAAGGGCGGCTCACCCGTTACGGGCGAGACGTCGAGGCGATGCCGGTCGATCGTGCGTGGGGCGAGCTGCTCGTCAATGCGGACCAGGACCTGCTCCCCTACGTCGCCGCTATGGCCAACATCGATTCACTCCACCGCATGACGAGAGACGAACCAGAACTTCATGGGCTTGTCGTCTACGGGAGCGATCATCTGACCGCCTACAACGTGTACGCTGAGGCCGTGAGCCAGTATGGACACCTAGGCGAGGTCTACGGTCTCCCGCGACACCTGTTTGGGGAGGATATCGACGAGTGGTCGGAAGATCGTGGTGTGCTGGTCAAGGCGATCGAAGATGTGGCGCTCGGCATGGCCTCTGTGTATCGCACGTTGGAATTACCGCTTCCGGTGTCGCTGCCGCGGGCGAGTCGAGGAGTGCTGCGCGCCTTTCAGGCCTTGCTTGTGCGCACCATGCCGTTCGATCTCGTGGTGGAAGGTGAAACGGCCTCGGGTGATCGGGTCCGATTGTCGGATTCCTCGGTGTGTGAGCGGCGGGGCGCGATCGCCGGCGAGATCCGCTACTTCGCGGACCGCTTCGGTGTGCCTCGTGGTGCCATGGAGGGCACAGCAATCCCGTTCGAGCTCATCAAGCGCTACGCGGTTCGCGGAGAGCCGGCACTGGAAGTGCGTGAGGGTCGCCGCCGGACTGCGCTGTATGTCATGCGAACCACCGAGTACCACGGGTTCGTGCTAGATAGTGAAAGGCGTGTCCTGGACGACACGTTTCCGACAGAACTTGCCGAGCAAGCACGGACGGCCCTCGGCCGCGCCCTCATGTCCGGCGTGAGCCCCCACCCGAACGCGGCCAGTGTGAGTCGTGCCACCCGCCGCCTTGACGAGTACTGGCGTCGGTCCGGCGGGGAGCTACACGAAGCGGGTTCGGAGCGTGTTCGCACGTTGATCGTGGAGCAGCTCGCGGGAGTGTCGAGCTGGGAGGAATTCCTGGAGGTGCCGGTCGAGCTGAACGTCGACGCGGTCGTCCCCAGCGAATGGCGAGCCTCGCTCGATGCGTTGCCGTCGTCGGCAACGGTCTTTGGCGACCGCGTGCCGCTCTCGTACGAAGTCGAGGGAGACGCGGGTGTCGTGCGACTACGTCTGCGCGAAAAGCGGGCCCGCCGACTCCGCGCTCAGCACTTACCAGACACGGGCCGACCCCTCCGGTTCAGCGTGGTGCGTGGGCGGCGCGACGTGATCCGGGCGACCTCGCTCGAGGAAATGCACGAGGCACTCGCCAAGTTGCCGGCGCGCGGACGGCGAGAGCAACGTGGAGGGCGTCGACGACGCCGTCGCTAGGCAGGGGGTTCGGCGAACGACAATATGCCGAGCCACGCGGCTGCGTAGGATCCTTCCAGTCCGCCCTGGTCGGCTCCACCCAAGAGCTCGAAGCCCATCCCCGTCACGACCGCACCGAGCAGAAGCCCGAGCTCCGACTCCGGGATCCGCACGCGCTCGCCTGACCGTTCGAGCATCTGACGTGCCGCGCCGCCGAGCGTGCGGCTGAACCCTCGGTGCGCCTCACTGACCTGGTGTTCAGGAAGGTGTCTCCCCGGACCGAACAACGTGGTCCAGGCCAACACGACTCCATTCGCTGACTCGTCGACCAGGAGATTCCATGTGGCGTCGATTGCCTCACGGGGCGTGCGTCCTTCGAGTGCGCCAGTCCACTGCGCTCGCCGCCCCTCTGCGAGATCGATAGCCACTGCCTCCCACAGTCGTTGCTTGCTCTTGAAGTGGTAGTGGACGAGTCCCTTGGCGCAGCCCACCTCGGTGGCGACGTCGGCGACCGTGACGTCATCCGCCCCGCTTCGCTTGACGAGGGAAGTTGCGGCGCTGACAATCGTCTCCCGCGAGTGTTCAGAATCCGTGCGTTTCTTTGGCATGTGTTGCTCCCGACTGTTCGTACAGCCAATACCGTTGCGGCGCTGGGTACCAGGCCAACTCGACAATACTGGCCCAACAACCAGCGAACTGTCAAGGTGGAGGCGGTGTTCTGTGAGAAGGCACCGGAAGTGAAACCGAGGATCCGGCCGCGGCGTAGAGGAGAGGGAAAGCTCATGGTGAAACCGCTTGAATCTCAGTTCTCGCCGCTCCTCAGGGCAGTCCTGGAGACGGTCGCAGAGGGTGTAGTTGTCTTCGATCCCCTGGGCCGCGTCGTCTATTCGAATGCTGAGGGCCGTGCCGCTCTCAAGACACTCGGCGGAAGCGACTCCGATCGGGCTGACACCGTCCTTCCGAGGCTGGCGCGCGTCGGCAGCAGGATCAAACCCGTGTGGGTGAACGGCTCCAAGCTGTGCGAGGTGGTTTGCCTGCCCCCTCGGCCCAACGGCGATCGTCAAACGCTGGCCGAGCGTGAGCGAGGAGCGATCCTGGAAACGCTCGAGCAGACCGGCTGGAAGCTGACGGAGAGCGCTCGGCGGCTCGGGATTTCCCGCACGACCCTGTGGCGTCGGCTCCGAGCGTATGGCCTGGACCGCGACAATCGGGCTCGATGGTCCCGGTCCTCCTAGCCGGTCTGCTTCTTCTTCCCTCACAGGGACCGGACTCCGCCACATTCCGTGACCCCGCGACAGCCGAGCTATATGCTCGGGCGCGCGTGCGACACATCCGTCAGGACTCGCTGGTCAGGAACTACAAGGCGACGGTCCGCACGCGGCTGGATGCGAGTGCCGGCCGCAGCCGGTTTGCGCGACAGATGACACTGATGGTGCACGAAGCGGTGGCGGAAGTACGATGGCAGGAGCCGAACGACCTGCGGGTGAACATCCTGGGAACACGCGCTGCACTGCCGATCGTCCGCATCGTCGAAGGTTTCGGTGGCGGAGTGGAACGAGAGGCACAGGACGAACTCCGCCGACAGCTCCTATTCGACCGACCCTGGTTCATCCCGCGAGCGTTGGGTGACAGCATCCGGGTGATGGGTGTGCCCGACCATGCCGCCCTCCATCCCTTTGCTGATCGCGCCCTCGACTTCTATCGGTTTGCCATTACGGACTCGGTTCAACTCGTCACGGCGCAGCGGACCGTCCGCGCGCTCGAACTGCGCGTGGAGCCGAAACGGTACGGGCCGGCGCTGGTGGCAGGTAACATGTGGATCGATGTCGAGACGGCGGACGTCGTGCGTTTCGACATGATCTTCTTGGGCGATTTCGTCTGGGATGCGCCGAATGAGCCGACCCCCGAGGATAGTGCTGCGGCGCGCAAGGAGAGTGCTCAGGCAAATCGCTTTTTGTCCGTGGAGGCGCAGGTCGAGTACGCACTCGTGGATCAGCAGTACTGGATGCCCTATCGACAGCTGCTTGCCGTCACAGCAGAGATCCCATGGCTGGTGAACTTGGCCGTGCCAGCCCGGGCCGTCACCACGTTCAGCGATTACACGGTGAATTCCAACCCGCCCATCGTCTTTCAGGTATCGGAAGAGGAGTTGCTCGAGGAGGACCGGCCACGGCGACGGGTGATTGTAAAGGGTAGTCGTCGCGGCGTCGACGTGGATGTCGAGGACACCGATAACGATATGCGCTTCCAGCGAGGGTATTTCCGAACCGGGCTCTGGCGCGAGGGACGTTGGGAGATGGATGTGCCCCCGGCGGACAGCCTCCTCGCACACGTATGGGATACACAACTGGAAACGTCGTCCGACGTTGCTGAGGAGCGTCGGTTGCGGGAGGCGTTTGCCGATCTGAGTGAGCTGGAAGAGGGGTTGCCGCCAGAGTGGACCGGACGGCGCCGACTCGGCCTCGCATGGGAGAGTGTTGCAGAGATTGTACGCTTCAATCGCGTGCAGGGACTCTCGGCGGGTGTTGGCTACCAGTATCGTCCAGGGGTCGCATTCTCGACGGTGCTCGCGTCCGCGCGATTCGGCTTGTCGGATCAGCGACCGACCGGCACGCTCACCTGGCGGCGCGACGGACCGGTCGGTCGCCTCGACATCGACGGTTTCCGCACGGTTGCGGAGGCCGAGCCATGGTCCAGCGGCCTCGGGATCGGCAATTCGCTCAACGCGCTGTTCGTGGGAAACGATGATGCGGATTACTACCTGACGACCGGTGGAGGGTTCTCGTACCAGTGGAATTACGGACTGCTGAGGGACGTGGAGTTCACACTCTCGTACGAACGACACGACAGCATGGAAGTGACAACCGGCTCGGTCATTGCTGATGTGTGGGGAGACAAGGCGTTTCAGGGCAATCCAGCCGTCGGCGAGGGATGGTTCGTCCGCAGTCGCCTGTCGCGGCGAGGACGGTGGGGGCCTATGTCGGTCTCGCCAGGTGCGGAGCTGCTGACGGGAGAACAGGGTTCGGCAACTCGAGCGTGGGTGTCGGTCGGTGTTCCGTTTACGGTGCTCGGGTTGGGCGGCGCGCTCCAGCTCAAGACGGCAATCACGCGCGGCGACTCCCTTCCCCAACTCGCGCCGCGCCTCGGTGGGCGGTACACCGTCCGTGGCCATACCTATGGCGTGCGCCAGGGAAGGGAGCTCTGGTCGGCTCAGCTGGACATGGCGCTCAGCCGATCTCGCCTGCTGGCTCCCGTCGTCTTCGTCGATATCGGCGACACGTTCACGTCCGATCCGCTAATCGGTGCTGGCGCAGGCCTTTCGTTCCTCAACGGACTCGTTCGGCTCAACCTTTCCAAAGGGATTCGACCGGAGGAATCGCTCCGGTTTGACCTGCTCTTCCGCGCGCCCCGGTAAGTATCTAGGTTGCAGGGCCATGCACCCCAAGCCGTTCATCGTGGAAGAGTACGTGCGATGGTCCGATGTGGACTACGCGGGAATCATCTTCTATGGCGCGTACGTGCGGTTCTTTGAAATCGCCGAGACAGAGCTCTTTCGTGAGGCTGGCGTACCGTACAGCGATGTGTTCGATCGGTTTGGGATTTGGCTGCCTCGTGTTCACCTCGACTGCGACTTCAACTATCCGGCGCGCTTGGACGATCGTCTCCGTGTGGCGGCCTACTTCACCGCCTTCGGGACGAGTTCGATCAAGATCAACTTCGACGTGCTGCACGTCGGTGCTGGCGAGCTCGCAGCCACCGGCCACGAGGTTCTGGTGTGTACGGAGCGTGCGAGCTTGCGGCCGATTCCGCTTCCCGACCAGCTGCGCAGCGTGTTAGAGCCGTTCGCACTTTCTGAGAACGAGGCGCGTCGTCAGCTGGACCTCGGGATGGAGATCACACGATGAGATGGTCAACTGCGCTCGTTCTCGTGGTGTTGAGCGCGACGTCGCTCGGTTGCGGGGAGAGAGAAGAGGGCTCGGTGCCGGAAGCGGCGCCAATGGCGCTTCCTGATACAAGCGCGTCCAACGACACCCTCCTGATGCCGGAGTTCCCGGAGCCCAGGAGAGGACAAATTGTTGCCAGCGGCGCAGGAGCGTACGAGTTGGACGCCACATGGACCGGCCGCGCAGCAGCCTGTGAGGATCCACCGGTGATGGAGATCCTCGGGGAGCGGCCGGGCATAGGGGTGCTCGTGCTGCTGCAGCTCCCAGGTGACAATCGCGCGACGAGCTATCCGGTGACGATTGTCGAGCAGGGCGCACCCGAACCACCAGCCTCGCAGATCGCGGTGCAAGCGCTGGAGGGCACTGGTGGCCGCGCGTTTCAGGGGTGGGAGGGAACCGTCGAAATCTCAGGCCTGGACAGTCGGGTGAGCGGTCGGTTTGCCGTGACGCTCCGCGAGACCTCCACCAACGATCTGCAGAAGTATGCCGGGGTCTTTCAAGGGATTCTGATCGAGCCGCTACCAGAGGAGCAGTGCCGGCAGATCAAAGAGGCCTTGACGGCGCTCGATTCGACGGCAGCTGACAGCGCGCAGTAGAGGAAACGTCGACGTCATGGAACAGACGTATTTCCGCAAAGGCTTCGGTCTCAAGCGTGAGATTGAAGGTAATCTCTCCTCCGACTACCACAGTCAGCTCGTCGACCACGTGCGTCAGCACGACAACACCCTTGAGGTGGGCGATCTGACATTTCGGCTCGCCAAGGAATTCGGATTCTGTTACGGCGTCGATCGCGCAGTCGAGTACGCATACGAAAGCCGGCGCAAGTTCCCCGACCGGCGTATCCTGCTCGTCGGTGAGATCATTCACAACCCACACGTCAACGAGAAGCTCGAGAGCATGGGGATTGTGATCATCCGACCCGGCTCGGACGGTCGGTTCGACTTCTCCGACGTGACGGCTGACGATGTTGTGCTGATCCCCGCGTTTGGCGTCCGTGTCGACGATTTCACCGTCCTCCGCGATATCGGCTGCGTGCTCGTCGATACAACGTGTGGGTCAGTGCTCAACGTCTGGAAGCGCGTCGAGCGCTATGCCCGGGACGGCTTCACGGCAATCGTGCACGGCAAGCACTTTCACGAAGAGACGAAGGCGACGACCAGCCAAGTCACCAGACACGAGCACGGTCGGTATCTCATCGTGCGTGACATGCATGAGACGGAGCTGCTGTGCCGCTTCCTGAAGAACGAGGCACCGGTGGAAGACGTGCGAGCGACGTTTGGCCACAAAGTCTCAGAGGGATTCGACTTCGCAGCGCACTTGGCGCATGTGGGCATCGCCAACCAGACCACCATGCTGGCGTCGGAGTCCTTGGCGATCGCCGATCGCATTGGTGAAGCGCTTGCTGCACGGTATGGCGCGGATGCCCTGGATGAGCACTTCCGGAGTTTCGACACCATCTGCTCTGCTACACAGGAGCGGCAAGACGCGATTCTCGAGTTGATTGAAGAGCCGCTCGACGCGATGATCGTGATTGGCGGCTACAACTCGAGTAACACGAACCATCTGGCCAAAATCTGTTCGAAGACGATAAGGACCTACCATATAGCCGATGCCGCCTGCATCGACGTTGATGGTGCAGCGATACACTTCAAGCCGGTCGACACGATGGACGAGGTCGTGGAAGACAAGTGGCTGGCCGACGTGAAAGTGATCGGCATCACGGCTGGCGCGTCGACGCCAAATAACAAGATCGGCGAGGCGATCGAGCGCGTGCTGCAGACCAAAGGTCTCGCCGTTCCAGCTCCGTAACATCGCTCCAGCTCTCGTGCCTGACAAAGAGCACCGAGTCCGCCTCACGCCATCGGCAGGCCTATCTACGAGAGCACGGGCAGGCACGGAGAGAAGTCGCTTAGCCCCAGCTCTTGGCGTCGGGAGCGTTGCGCCGCAGTTGCTTGAGAAACCGGTAGGGTGAGCGTGTTGTGGTGGATGGTCGGCTGGAAGGGGTTGCGCCGCTTTTCGGTTTGAGCGTGAGTGGGCGAACCTCCTCGGCGATGATGTTGACCGTTCCGTCATCTTTTGCCAGCGTGCCTGCAATCCAGAGAAAGGGCTCACTTCGAATGGCGATGCGGTTGCGCTCATAGACCTTGGGGCGCACGATTGCGTTCATCATGCCGGCCTCGTCCTCGAGCAGAATGAACGTGAAGCCACGTGCCGTTTCGGGTCGTTGACGGGCTACTACGAGCCCGGCAACATGGATGACGTCGCCGTGTTCGCGCGATACGAGCGTATCGCTGCGAAGTACACCGGACGGCAAGGCATCCTGCACGAGTGAGAAGGGGTGTCCGCTCGCCGAGAACCCGAGCACTTCATATTCTGCCACCACACGCTCGTCGGCCGCGATGGTGCCGAAACGCAGGCGCTCATAGGGATGTGAGAGTGGAAGCTCGAGCTGTCGGCGCGCGCGCGCAGGCCCACGCGGCTCGGTCTTGGGAGGCAACCACAAGCCGACTTGCCAGAGAAGTTCCCGGCGCGTGAGACCGAAGTCGTCACATGCCCCGACCCATACGAGGTTCTCAATCGCATCACGAGAGAGCTTGATCGGGGCACGTCGGACGAGATCCCCCAAGCTGCGATAGGGGCCGTTCCGCTCCCGCTCTCGAACCACCGCTTCGGCGATATCCCAACCACAGTCGCGGATGAATCCGAGGCCAATGCGGAGGACTCTGTCCTCGACACTGCAATAGACATCGCTCCTGTTGATGTGCGGCAGTTGCACTTCAACGCCGTGTCGCTTGGCATCCCGACCGAGGGCATCGAGCGAGTAGAACCCCATTGGCTGATTGTTGAACAGTGCGGTGTAATACTCGACCGGGTGGTAGTGCCGGAGCCACGCCGATTGGTAGGCGAGGAGCCCGAATGCGGCCGCGTGCGACTTGGGGAATCCAAATTCCGAAAAGGCAACAACCTGCTCAAACACCTTGTGGGCGAGTGGCTCGGACACCCCGCGACGGCTGGCACCCTGTAGAAATTCCTCCCAAAAATCTTCCATGAGATTACGAGATCGACGTCGGCTCATGGCTCGTCTCAGTGCTTCGGCCTGCCCAGCCGTGAAACCCGCGAGCCCCTGACACACCTGTAGCACCTGGTCCTGATAAATGATGACACCCAACGTCTCGGCAAGCGCGTCTTTGAGCAGTGGGTGGTCGAGAGGAGGCTCATACTCGAGGCCCTGGGCTCGGGCATGACGCTGTGCTTCACGCCGACGCACGAAGGGGTTCACCGCACCGCCCACGATTGGACCTGGACGCACAATTGCCACCTCGACGGCCAGATCTTCGAGGTTCTGGGGGCGGGTCCGGCGGATCATCTGAATCTGTGCCCGGCTCTCGATTTGGAAGAGCCCCACGGTGTCGCCGGCACAGATCTGGTCGTACACCGCCTCGTCCTCGAAGTCGATGCGACTGAGGTCGGGCGGACTCCCCTGCTTGTGCGCGACGAGTTCAACACATTCCTCGACAAGTGAGAGCATACCCAGGGCGAGGAAGTCGATTTTGATGAACCGCGCATCGTCACACGAGTCCTTGTCCCACTGACAGACGACGCGGTCCGGCATGGCCGAACGCTCGAGTGGCACGATTTCGACGAGTGGGCGGCTCGAGATGATCATTCCCCCAACATGCTGCGAGATATGCCGCGGCAGACCGGCGATCTCTTCGGCGAGATCGCAAAGGTCCCGCCAGAGCGGCGCATTCACGCGGCCCGCAAATCCCGGAAGCTTGGACAATTCTTCGCGCAGCGCCCCGGCAGAGCGGTGCGACGCCAACCGGGCGACTTGCTCGATCTCCCCGGTGGGCAAGTCGAGCACCTTGCCGAGTTCACGCACTGCTGAACGAAGACGGTACGTCGGGAAGGAGCAAACGAGCCCGGTGTGCTCCTCACCGTAACGCTGGTAGACACGACGAATGAGCTCTTCTCTGATTTCTCTGGGAAAGTCCAGATCGATATCGGGGACGGAGGCCAGTGTTTCGTTGAGGAAGCGGCCGAGAAAGAGTCTGCTGGCTATTGGGTCGATGTGCGAGAGTCCGAGAAAGTAGCAGATGATTGAGGATACCGACGAGCCACGACCGCGACCGGGAAGGAGCCCACTCATGGCTCGTCGTGTGCCGCGTCGTACCTCGGCGCCCACCTCGCGGGCGAGTTCGAAGAGGTCGTGATAGACGAGAAAGAACCCACACAGCCCGTGGTGCTCTACTAGCCACAGCTCTTCGGTTAAGCGTTGTTCGGCCTCGGTGCGGTGCGGCGAGTCGGGTGGGTAGAACTCGTCGAGCTTGATGCGGCAGAGTTCCGCAAGCGCTTTCGGCGCCGTCTGTCGCTCGGCGCCACGGAAATCGGGGAACGTGTAACCGAGATCTTTGGTCAAATCGAAGGCAGCACAACGCTCCGCGATGACGTGTGTATTAGCGATGGCGTCCGGCCGATCGCGAAACGTGGCCGCGACATCCCTCGGTCGTCTCAGGAAGAACTCGCTGTTTGGCTTTCGGACATCATGCGATCCATCCAGCGTGGCGCGATGCCGAATGGCGGTGAGCGCATCGTGGAGGTGGGCACGTTCCTGCCGATGGTAGTGCACATTGCCCGTTGCAACGATCGAGAGGCCGGCACTGTCGGCGATTTCCGCGAGCGTTTGGGTGAGATGTCGATCGCCGCGGACTGCATTGCGTTGTAACTCGACGAAGAACCGTTCGCGGCCGAACACGGCACGGCAGCGATCGGCGAACCGTCGTGCTGCTGAGAGGCCCTCGGCGTGGAGGACGCGGGGAAGCAGCCCCTCGCGACATCCTGAGAGCACAATCAGTCCTTCGTGCCGCGTCTCGAGCGACGCGAAATCGAGGCGTGGATCACGCCGATCCTCTCGTCCCAGATGCGCCTCCGTCACGAGCCGACAGAGGTTGGCGTATCCCTCAGGCGTCTCCGCGAGCAACGTCACATGCGCACCGTCCAACAGCGTGAGCTCGGCGCCAGTGATCGGTTGGATTCCCAGATGTTTTGCCGATTGTGCGAACGCCATGGAGCCGTAGATGCCGTGGTGATCCGTCAACGCAAGCGCGGGATACTCGAGGTCTGCGGCCTCGAGCACCAACTGTTCCGGCAGGGACGCACCGTCGAGGAACGAGAATGCGGAGTGGCAGTGGAGTTCGATGTACATGGAGTGGGTGAGAGGGGGCAGGAGGGGCAGGGGGGCAGGGGCCGTCTCTGCTGCCCCTCCTGCCCCCTCTGC
Organism: Gemmatimonadota bacterium; assembly: GCA_039588055.1. GTDB lineage: Bacteria > Gemmatimonadota > Gemmatimonadetes > Gemmatimonadales > GWC2-71-9 > JAOTVV01. The sequence goes on from JBDHAN010000003.1 coordinate 54,835, forward strand.
CCCTCCTCATTCTCCTCCTACGGTTTCTGCTCGTACCACGTTCCGGTGTCTACGTCTTCGAACAGCACCACGTGTCTTCCTCCTTCGAGAACCACCTCGACATATCGGCGACAGATAGGGATGCGCCACCACTCATCGTCGATGCGCCAGATCTCGAGGACGTCATCGACGCGGCGAGTATGAGGCAAGGACGGTGTCTCACTCTCCTGTTCTCGATCTCCGGAGAGATCGTCATCGTCGGCCACATCTTCGACGGTGATCGGCAAGCCACGCTCGTCCACCTCGACCCTCACGGGCCGAGGGGTATTCAGGGCTCGAAGTCGATCAACGCGTAGCGGCGTTCTGGAATGCGAGACCATGGCTGCACTTCGATGATGTGGTAGAGCAGTGAGCGCTTGAAACGGCTTTTGATTTCTTGAGCGGCGGTATGTAAGGCGTGATGACGTCCGGCTCTGGCCGCGCTCGTCGCGTCGCGGGCAAAAAGTTGCAGCTCGTCAGTTCCTCGGGCGAACTCAATGAATTCCACGGCGAGATGTTCGACGGCACCTGGAGGCGGCTGCTGTTCCAATCGCACCGCGATCGGTGCGACGAGATGCCCCAAGTCGGCGGAGGGATCTTTGAGAATCACCTGGGTCATCCACGACGCACCGGATTCGAGTTGGGCACGTGCCCGGACAACGCGGACACGCCAGCCGATGCGTTTGGGGTGTGTGAGGGCCCGCTCGACCAGTTTGCTGAGCGCGTGACAGAGCATTGTACGGTCGGCGGCCGGCGTCGGGAAATCGAGGGCCATCACGATCGGCTCTGGACGTTCGCGCCCAACGACGGGTTCGATGACGGAACCAGTGGCGAGTTGCCAAGCGTGCCGACCCTCAGCGCCGAACTGTGAGGTCATAGCTGACTCCGGCAGCCGAGCGACATCTGCCAAAGTCGTGAGGCCCAGTTGCCGCAGCCGGTGGTGGGTGTCGGGGCTGATGGGGAGGACCGCAACGGGCTGCGTAGAGAGGAACGTGCCCCGCTGGTGGTCCGCAACGACGATGGGATTGCCGGGCTTCGCTCTGGCGGCTGCGACCCAGGCGGCAAACTTGCCGCGCGCCCACCCGAGGCAGCATGGCCAGCTGTCTGCGTCTCTCTCTCCCCCAGCCACATGTGCAATCAGATCGAGTTGTCGCTCGGGTGGGCCGAACAACGTCTCTAGGCCATCGACGCCGATGAACACTCTTCCCAACTCGGATGGCTCGATGGCCGGGCTCACGCCTTCCAGGGCGAGGAGCACACGGGTGAACGCTTCGTCGTAGTGAACGGGATCAGGCTCACACAGTGTGAGAGGTGGACAGAGACCGATTGCCTGACTCACGGTCATGCCGGTCCGAACGCCGGCGCGTCGGGCAGTCGACGAGACCTGCCACAGCCGACGCGTATCGGTGGGCGAGAGCAACGCGGTGGGTTTTGCCGTCATGTCCGGCTGGCGCTGTTCCTCGCAGCGGAGCGGGAACAGTGGGATCCAGAGACATGCGGCCAATTCGCTCTGGAGAGTGGACGTCATGGGCGCTGCCCGGTGAACAGACTCAACTGTGCGGCCGTGGGATATGCCCACTCCACGGATTCGTCTCCCTCAGTGTCGGTGTCGAAGATCCCGTACTGTTTGCCGATCTGCCGGAAACGTCGCTCGACCGCTGCGGCGTAACGGTCCGGCGCATCCCAGCCGTCACAGTATGCGGAGCGGTACCGCTCGGTGAGTTTTGGGAAATGCTGTTCGACGAGCGGCAGAAAACGATGCCGCACCGCTGGATAGAGTCTGAGTGGAACCGGGCGAATGAATTGCGCGCCTGCATGTTTCGCCGCCCGTAGCAGCTCACGGATGTGGTGCGTCGAATCGCTGATGCCGGGGAGCACCGGGGCCACGATGAGTCCAGCACGTACCCCAGCGCTGGTGAGTCGTCGGAGCGCCCGCAGGCGGACGTGGGGCATCGGTGAGCGCGACTCGAAGATCTTGATCACCCGTTCGTCCACGCTCAAGAGTGACACATAAACCGACAAGAGATGGTGTCGGGAGAGTTGTTTCAAGAGATCGACGTCACGACAGACAAGTGGGCTCTTGGTGATGAGACCGACTCGCAGCCCCCGCTCGCGGCGCAACCGCGTGAGCACCGCGCGGGTGACATGATGCTGACGCTCGGCAGGCTGATAGGGATCTGTGCCTGTGCCAATGAGAATGGTTTGCGGGCCGTCTCGCGCCGTGCGCGATCGCACGCGGCGCAGATCCCGCTCGAGCGCGTTGAGCACGGCGTCTCGTGCTTTGACGAAAATGCGGTGCTCGAAGGGCTCGAGTCCCTTCGGGCTGCGAAGGTCTGCGAACTCTCGTTCGGTGATGCGTCCGCTGTCCCGCGCGCGCTCTGCGACATATCGATGGGCATAGCGCGCGTAGCAGTACGTGCAGCCGAATTCGCACCCGACGTAGGGATTAATGGACCAGAAATCCATGCCGGTGGATTCCGGCGAGTTGATGATGGACTTGGCGGCGAGCTCCACGAACTTGGTGCCGCGGAGGCGCTCATCGAGCACGGGCAGGTCGGCTGCCATTACCCGCACTTTCCCCAGCCACATGCCGGACAGAAGGCACAGGCCGAGGAGCGAACGAGAGAGATGCCACAGTCGGGGCAGCTATCCCGATCGTTTGGTGTGAGGTCACCTTGGGAAATGTCTGTAAGTGTTTTTATAGTAAACACTTGCGAGACATCGACCAGACTTGTTTTCGGTCTTTCTTCGGGCATACAAAACCGAATATAAGCCGAAAATCTGCCTTCGCAAGCAGCTCTACACTGAAAGAGAGGGAGAACTGTTCAAGGTCGCAGCTACCGCAGTTTCGGACGCCTGAATCCCGTACCGGGCAATCCGCCGTGCATGACTTGCCACACCCAGTCCCGGTGACGAGATTGCCACCGCTCGGTCACGGGACAGTCACGTTTCTGTCAAAAGGAAATCGCAGGCCCTCTTGAGTCCCACGACAAGCTCACTCTCCACCCGCGCGCAAATGCTTGCTGCTCACCCGCTCGCGCGTGCGCTCGCTGTCATACTGCTGCTCTTCATTTTCCTGGTCGGGGTGAATGGCCTGGGGGACGGCTTCAAATCCCTGGGTCGCGGGTTGCTCGAATCGTTTTTCCAGGCCACGGAGAACCCGTTCGTGGCGCTCATGGTAGGGATTCTGGCGACGACGCTCGTCCAGAGCTCATCGGTCACCACGTCGCTGATCGTCGGTCTGGTTGCGGCGCCCGGGGATCCTCTCCCCGTGGCGAATGCCGTGCCCATGGTGATGGGGGCGAACATCGGAACGACCGTCACCAACACGATTGTGGCACTTGCACACATGGGACGGCGAGAAGAATTCCGTCGTGCGTTCTCAGTTGCCACGTGCCACGATTTCTTCAACTACATCGCTGTGGCAACGCTACTCCCGCTGGAGATGCTCACCGGGTATCTGCAGCGGACGGCGACCGTGTTGTCGTCGTTCTTCACCGGGATTGGTGGGATGGAATACGACAGCCCGCTCAAGGGGCTGCTCAAGGCTGCGTTAGTGCCGATCAAGGATCTGATTGGGCTCGTGGTCTCTTCGCAGAAGGCTGCCGCAATCGTGCTGATTGTGGTGAGTGGACTGCTCATTTACGGAGCGCTGATGCTTCTCGTCCGCGTGATGCGCCGCGCAATGCACTCGCGTGTCGAAACCATCGTGTCCCGTGGCCTCCACCGATCGGTGTTCTACGCCATCCTGGTGGGTGTCTTGGTAACCGTTCTGGTACAATCGAGTTCGATCACGACCTCGCTGCTTGTTCCGCTTGCCGGTGCGGGGTTGCTGACACTCCCGCAGGCATTTCCCATAACTATCGGTGCGAACATCGGTACGACCGTTACGGCGCTGATGGCGGCTCTTGCGGCCACCGGGGTCAATGCCGAAGCTGGCGTCACTATTGCGGTCGTGCATCTGTTGTTCAATCTATCTGGGACGCTGCTGGTCCTTCCAATCCAGCGGATTCGGAACATTCCGTTGCGCGCCGCGCAGTGGTTGGCCGATATCGCCGTCGAGTCTCGCGCCGTGGCGTTAAGCTACGTGGTCATTCTGTTCTACGGGTTGCCAGCGCTCTTTGCCGTGTTGAACATGCTTTTGTCGTAGTTGGGGAGGCGCACATGCTTCGCGAGTTGCTCAGCATCTTTCGCTCGAACGAACCGCTCAGCCAGATGGGCGAGCAGTTTTCCCAAATGCTGAAACTGACGTACGAGATGACGCTCGCTGCCGGGGAGATCTACTTCCGCATGGAAGCTTCACCAGAGGCGCGGACGCAGGTCTACGCGCGAGACGTGCAAGTCAACAAGCTGGAACGAAAGATCCGCAAGAAGGTGATTGCCCATCTTTCATTGAGTGGCAACACCGCGTCGCTCCCCTACTGCCTTCTCCTCATGAGTCTCGTAAAGGACGTTGAGCGTATCGGCGATTATGCCAAGAACTTGTCGGAGGTGCTGGAATACCATCCCGATCCCTTGCCGGGCGATGAGATCATGGCGGAGTTGCAGGAAGTCCGCGCTGGCGTTGAAGCCGCGTTTGCTGTCACATCGGATGTGTTTGTGATGTCAGATCGCGAGCGGGCCGTCGAGTTGATCCAGCAGGCGCGTGATATCACCCACCGCTGTGACGTGTTGGTCGAACGTATTTCCCGCAGTAGCTACAACGCCAGCAGCACGACAGCTGCTGTCCTGGGCGCGCGCTACTACAAGCGCATCGGCGCGCACGTCTTGAACGTGCTCTCGAGCGTCGTGATGCCGCTGCACAAGCTGGATTATTACGATGAGAGTGAGCTGCCCCCAAATGACGAGGAGGGAGCGGAGTAGCCGAGCGCCGGTCTACTACACGCTGGGCGACTCGCCGGGACGCGTCGTTGCCGCGTCGAGGTCTACCATCTGAATCCCGCTGCTATACGTCGTGAACGGCGCGTCAACGATGTCGCCGAGCTTCTCGATCTGCTTGGCCATCCGTGTGGCCGCATCTTGAATGGCGATCAACGATTCCCTCTGCTCGTTGTCGAGGCCCTTCGGATCGGTCTCGAGCAGTTGGCTCTCCGTGACGACGACCGTCAGCGCGTTGTTCAACTCGTGCTGAATGGCGACGGCAAACTGCCCGATCGTCGCCATGCGCTCGTTCTTGAGCGCGCGGTTATAGAAGCCGTGCAGCTGCTCTGAGAGAGACCCCACCGCAATCGCCAGCGTGCCGAACGCGATGTAGATCGGCACGGTGATGCGCCAGTCGTCGGGCGTGAAATTGAGGGCCACTACGAGCTGCACGCCGATGAACAGAATCGTCCCCATGATGAGTGCCACAAACGCGCCCTTCACACCGTAATGCAGTGAGAGCAGGAACGCCGGCACGAGTGTCACCAGCCAGACGAGCTCATCCGTGAGACTCGGGTCCTCGGGGAAGAACACCTGCACCACAACCGGGAGGACAAACGCCGTTGCCGTGTAGATCCAAAACCTGGGCGAGAGCTTGGGCCGATGGGATACCGGCTCCATCTCCATGAGGCGTATGACCGATCGACGGAGCGACATGGGTTCCTCGAGCGTTGGTGGTGACTGACCTGCGTGCGTGCAAGATGTCGGGTTCCGTCGTGTCGGGAAAGGTGGTCGTCACGATTGGGTCGCGTGATCGGTGCTGAAGACGGCTGCGTCAATTGTGAAGGCCGGAGTCCGGTCGGAGATCGGGCGTCGGCGTGCCAGCCAGGTCTCGAGCGGACGATAGCGTGGCCGAACAGTGAGCTGGTCGCGTAACTCTCGCGCACTCCCTTCCCTGAGACCGGCGTTCAGTTGCTCGAGCGTTGCGTCGAGCAGCGCGAGCAGTCGCTCGTCGCGGCGCGTGTATGCCGAACGAGCCAGTCGAAGAAGCCGTCGTCGGAGCCAAACCGTCGCCCGGTCGGACGGCGGAGCACTAACAAGCTGCAATCTGCAGCGGAGTGCCTCCATCAGTGGAACGGCTAGGCCTGGCCGAAGTTCGCGTTCAGCCGATGGCGCATGAGCCAAATCCGAGAGCAGGGTGCCCAGGGTCCTGAAGTCGCGGATTGGCTTCCGTGAAAGGCCTTCGAGAGCAAGTAGGTCGCGCAATTCATCCGACCCATACCCCCAAGTGACAGCGGCCATGGTCGCCGGAAAGGCCTCGACGGCGGCGAAGACAGTTGACTTGCGTCCGGGATCGACGTCGCGCCCCGTCGCCAACCGCTCGTGGGCCTCCAGCATGCTGTTGGCCACGTGGCCCTGGCCGACCACACTCGTCGCGGCCACGCCAAGTTCGAGCTGGTCCCTCACCTTGCGGGCAAGTCGCAGCTCCATGCGGAGGCGACGGGCCAATACCGGAGGTGGCGCGAACCAGCATATGTGTGCCGTCGTGTGAGATGATCCCAGACGCGCAATGCGGCCCACTCGCTGTGCCAGTCGTACAGGTGACCACGGAAGATCGAAGTGGACGACGGTATCGGCGTCCTGCAGGTCGAGTCCCTCGCTCACGAGGTCGGTCGCGATCAGCACCGTGACACGCATCGACCGAGACGGCTCGGCTGCGCGACGAGCTCGCGGCGCGAAGAGGTTGAGCGCCGTGTCTGGTGCCGTGGGTCCCGAGGCAATCCACGCCTGTCCCCCGGCGACGACTGCGGTCTCTCTCCATTGGAGTCGTCGCGCGAGGTCGAGTGCCGTCGAGACGGCCGTGACAAAGACGATGGTCTTCCGGTCGTGCCGATGACACAGCAACTCTCTAAGACGAGCGGCTTTCGGATTGTCCTTGTCCTCGAACGGCAGTCGCCTGAGGAGGCGAAGCACCCGGTCGCGCTCCACGGCAAACGACTGCCCTGATGTGGGCTCTGATGCCTGGCACGAATACACCCCGAGCTCGAACTGCAGGTCGTCACCTGGTCCGAAGACGGTACGCGATTCTCGGCGGGACAGGTGCTCACCGAGGGAGGCCGCAGTTTCCGCACGGTCGAGGTACGTGGTGTGCCGCCGGAGGGTGTCCCGCAGGGCCTCGGGAGACGAGGCCAGGCGGTGATACAGGTGTGCGCGGAGAAGATGTGCGCCCGGCGTCCCGTCGAAGCCCGGGAATGTGAGCTGGTCGATCTGCTCAAGAACGCTGTCGAGAGTGTCGACCGGCAACGGTGCCAGCCGTTCCACTCTCCCGTCGCGTGCCGCTGGCATGCGCATGTCGTGTGGAAGAGTGATCGAACGCTCGGAGCGTGCGACGGTGAACTGCGTAGCGGCGTAGGTGATCGCCATGTGGTCGCCAATGTCGGCAGCACCTTCGAGTGATGGGACACCGAGTACCGCGAGAGCGTGGTCGGGTAGGAAGAGACGGAGCAGTCGGAGGAGATCCTTCGGGTTGTTCACGACGGGTGTGGCAGAGACGAGCAGTGTGTCAGCGTCGCCCAAGTCACGAGATAACCGATCGTATCGTCGCGTGCCCGGATTGCGGAAACGGTGTGCTTCGTCAACGATCACGAGATCGGCGCGACGAACTCGTGCTCCCCGGCTCAGTGCTTCGTGTGAAACGACCCGTACGGGCTGCCGGCATGACTGTGCCGTATGTGCCCACTGAGCCTTGAGCGATGCAGGCACGACGGCAACTGGCCGGCGGTACCGGCTTGCAACGGCAAGGGCGACATAGGTCTTCCCAAGTCCGACAGCGTCTGCAAGCAGTGCACCGCCAAACACCCGCAGCGCGCCCGACAGGCGCCGCGCCGCCACCACTTGATGCGGATAGAGCCATGCAGGTGGGTTCCAGTCAGATGCTTGGCATCCCAGTGTCGCCCTCCGGAGCAGTGGAACAATTGCCGAGGGTTCCTCGGCACGCGCGCCATCGAACTTGAGCCATATCGGCTCCCGGACCACTCGCAGGTCTTTAGCCGTGATGATCGGCCAGGGATCGCAGACACTCCCTGACGGAGCCCGAGAGGTCCAACGCGTCCGCAACCGCTTCGTCGAGGTCGGATTGGCTGACATGATTGCCGTGGTGCGCCTTGGCGCTCAGCGTGGCGAGCGCACGTTGTTTGTTGTTCGTGGAAGGCACCGGAATCGCCGATGCCACACGAGCGTTCAGACGTCGGTATCCACCGCGGGCCTCGTCAGCGGTGGTGGCCATGAGCACCGTCGCCCAGGTGGAATTGAAAACGGCCGCCGCGGAGAGGGCTGGTTGCCGCTCGGTAAAGGGCGCGACATAACACGTGTTGAGGGGAATGGCCGACGCTGCTCCGGCGGTCTCCAGGACCACCGCCAGCGCTCGCCGCGCGATGTCGGGCCACACGAGGCGGAATGGCGCCATGGTCGCCTTGATGCGAAACAGGGTCCACAAGGGCCCGCGCCCGTAGTCGGAGCGCTGCTCGAGCCGTGTACGGTGTGCCTCGACGTGTTGCCGTGTTCGAGGCGGAATGGCTGCGCGTACTTCGCCGTGGTGTCCGTATCCCCACACAATGCATCTTTGCGGGTCGGCGCCGAAGCGTCGCAGGTCGCGGCCGCGGAGTGCGGGACGCAGCATCTCTGGTTCGACACATGTCTCCGCGGCACCGAATTGCACTCGGACGCCGCACGCCGACTCGGAAATGACCGTGCCAACGAAGACGCTGTCAGCACCCGTCTTGACACCGAGAGACGGCCGCGCAATCGTGCTCAGTGGCGTGCCAGAGGCAGTCAACTCGTGGAGCGCCTGTCTCGCCCGATCCGGTACGAGCACCCATGGACCGTCTCCGTTCAGTGAGCACTGTGAGACGGTCTCACCTTCTGAAGCTCCGATGTCGACTGCATGCGTCCGAGGGGGCGCGGCCTTCTGCACGACGATGGCAAGGGGATAGGTCGTAGCCCCAAAGCGGTTTGCCTCTGTGGGCGATACACGATACAGGTTGGTGATAGTGGTCTCGCGGACCAGATGTTGCCGCATGATCCGGCCGTAACCTGACGACGCAACCTTGCTCGGCATGAGAAAGCCGATCACCCCGTTTGGCGCGGTGAGCTCGAGCGCACGCTCGAGAAACGCAACCGCCAGGTCTGGCAGGTGAGCGTAGCCACGGTCACCGCTCGCACGCCACCATGAGTAGCGAGTACGGAGCACCTGACGTTCGTCGGGCGCCAGCCGCTCGGCGCGGACCCATGGTGGATTTCCCAGTACCGCATGGAAGCCTCCACGAGTCATCACGTCTGGTGCATGGACTTCGAACGAGAAGAAGGGAGCAGATCCGTCGCGCACCGAGCGGAGTGCACTTGCCAGCGCGGAGCGGTTGTGCTTGATCGCTCGGTAGGTGGACCACTGCCTTGGCGAGAGACCCGCTTGTTTTCCAAAGAGGTCTCGAGCCAGTGCGGCGGATCGGAGCTCCTGCAATCGAGCGCTCTCCACTTGGATGGCGCGCTGCAGCGAGATGGTGGCCAGCTCCCGCTCGGCATCGTGCAGCGAAGCCACTGCGGCATGACCGGCGTCTCCGTGTGCCTCAAACACCTGGCGGCGGGCGGCTTGCACGGCGCGAATTGCCCGCGTGCGCCGTGCACCACTCTGGTGGGTGGCGAGCCGCGCTGTGGACAGCGGATCCAAAAGGGTGTTTCCTTGACGGACGACGCCGTCGAGGTTCGGAAGCGGGGCAATTTTGCTGATATCGGTTGTGGGGTCGTCGACTACGACCGCAAGCCAGAGCCTCAGCTCGGCAAGCCGCACAGCCATGGGATTCACGTCCACGCCGAAAAGGTTCTCCTTGAGAATCCGGCGACGAAGCGCGTGTGGGTGAGGCGGGGACCGGGAGCCGTCGACGGTCATCGCCGCGGTGCTGAGTGATTCGAGCGCTGCCAATAGGAACGCCCCGGAGCCGACTGCAGGGTCGAGGACACGGATACGGCGCAGGGCCTTTGACCGTTCTCCCATCCCGTCGAGAGCGATGCGGAGGGTTGTATCGACGATGGTGCGGACAACGCTCTCGGGAGTGTAGAACGTCCCGCTGTTTGCACGCTCGTCGGGGTCCATCAGGCGCTCGAACACGCGACCCAGCATGTCAGGTGCGATGGCATCCACCGTATCTGACTCACGCACACAGAACGTGAACCGATCGAACAGACGCTCGAACGCATCGCGCCACAGATCGTTGGCAAAGTGCACGGGTCCGATACGCTGCTCGACAGGGTGCGTCTCAAAGAGCCCGCCGTTCAAATAGGGAATCCCAGGTTCACGCACCCCGTCGGCACGGCGCGTCATCGGGCGGTTCAGCGTGCCAAAGAAGAGTGGATCGAGAGACGTACGGTGAAATGGACGACCGTCTCCGAGCGCACGATCCAGCAGCCCTCGCATGTAGTCCGTTCGACCTGCCAGCCATCCCTTGGTCTGGATGAAGTAGAGGAACAGCATTCGAGTGAGTGCCAGGAGTGCCACCATGCGGCGGTCGACGAGACTCCTTCGGCGGTCACATGACGCGGCCATTCGCTCGAGCGTGATTCGGAACTCGGTGAAGAAGCGCTGGCCGGCTGGCTCCGCGGAGAGGACTTCGAGCACCGCGAGGGCGTGAGCCAAAGCCGTTGAGGACGGACGCGGCCGAAGTCGCTCGAGACGCTCGAGGGCAAAAGATGTCGGATGGGCGAGCGACACCAGCAGCCCCCGCGTGCTGCCGGTTTTGCCGATAAGTGGCGCTGCGAGGGCGAGCTCGCTGCCACCTATGGCGACTGCCATCGCGCGGTCACCGAGCGATGCGAGCCTCCGCGCCAGCGATCGGGCGGTGGGGAGTGGTGTTTGGCTGCTGCTGCACAGGACCCGGAAGCCACACCATCGGGCAACCACTCGGGCCTCGTTGGCACCTGGCTCGTCTGCGGCAGTGTAGCCCAAGTGGACGAACAGCGGCGACACATCCCGTGTGGCTTGGATTTGAGCGAGAAGTTGGGGAAGCATGGACCGGTCTTGCTGCGACGGGTCCACGATGTCTCCGTGCTGCTGAACCTACTGCATCAATCTCCCGCTCTCTGAATCAGAATGATGCCGCGCCTGCAGCCTAGGAATCCTTCAGCGCCTGAGCCTGAGCGAGATCGATGTCGCGTGCAATAGGTGGTGGCCAGGAATCGGCGCGGAGCCGAAGATCGATCATCGTGCGCTCGTTCTGGATCCTTCGCAGGGTCGCACGGTCGATCAGACGCGCACGAACCGCCTCCGACAGCTCGTCCTCGTCCAGCCAACGGGGCGCCCCATCCACGGGTTGCCACAGGTCGAGAAACAGGTCGTTGCCGACCCAGTGATCGCCATCGATGATCGGAGGGAGGCAGAGGTTGGTGTACCATCCGGTGACCGTCCGATCTTTGAGGTGAAACCGTCCGACGTCGTACCAACGCTCTGGAAAGACGTACCAGATGATCGGTGCATCCGACTCCTGGATCGTGACGTTGCCCACTGCCACCGATGGCCCGAGGTAGGGGTCCAGCAGAAGGACCTTTGCGTCTGGACGGTCCAGAACCAGCCATTCGTCATAGATGGTGGGTGGCTTGCCGGGGCGCCGGTACTCGTAGGTGATCGGTCGCGACATCGATTCAGACGGCCCGGCTCGCTGAGCGGCTGGTGAAGTTAAGCAACACGGACGGGCACGCTGTCACTATATTGAGGCCCATGCGCAATCTACTTCCATTCCAAAGACATGGCGGCGGGCTCATCGCCTTGGGGTTCATGATCGTTGCCGTGCCGCTCCTGCAGGCGTGCGGACCCAATCCCGAAACCATGGAAGAGCTGCAGGCCGCGGTGGAATCCCGTATCGCCGAAAGCGATGCCGAGACGGTCGGCTTCTACTTCCGGAGCCTCCGCACGACGGATGACACGCTGTTTCTGGACGCGGACGCGCGGATGCACGCGGCCAGCATGATGAAAGTCCCAGTCATGATCCAGTTGTATCGTGATCACGAGGCGGGTAGGCTCGACTTGGACGACAGTCTCGCGATCGCCACGACCTTCACGTCAATCGTCGATGGGTCGGAATACGAGTTGAGTGCCGCCGACGACAGTGACAGCACGCTCTACGCACGCGTTGGTGAGTCGGAGTCGATCCGATCGCTCATGGAGCGCATGATTACGGTCTCGAGCAATCTTGCCACGAACATGCTGATCGCACTCGTTGATGCGAATCGCGTCCAGGCATACATGGAGGAGCTTGGTGCAGACTCGATCGCTGTATTGCGAGGCGTCGAAGACACCAAGGCCTATGAAGCCGGTCTCAACAACACGACGACTGCGCGAGCCCTGGGAGCCGTATTTGAGGCAATCGTGGGTGGCCGGGCGGCGTCGGAGGAGGCGTGTCGCGAGATGGTCGATGTACTCTCTCGACAGCAGTTCAATGACGGAATCCCCGCCGGGCTACCGCGGAGGGTCAGGGTGGCACACAAGACCGGCTCGATCACGGAGATCGAACACGACGGAGGGATCGTCTATGAAAGGGATGATCCCGTCCACATCCTCGTGATTCTGGTAGAGGGGATTGCCGACGAGGACGATGCCAACCAATTGATTGCCGATTTGTCACGGATGGTCTGGAGGTTTGCGTCGCGCGAGCCCGCTGTCCCGACGCAGGAGTGACAGCACCGGTCACTCCTGTCGTACTCCTCGAAGCTCCGCCTAGAATGGTTCGATCGTATCACTTCGTTGTTCTGATCCTACTCGCAGCAGCTTGCCAAAGTGCTGGCGAAGTTACAGAAGATCCTCCGGATACACCTGGAGACCTGTTCGGAACACAACCCCGGCCCGCCTATACAGCCATAAGCAGTCGATGGATCGAACAGGAGAGCATATCCGGTAGCGAAGTGTTCAGCACCAATAGTGACCACATCTTAAAAGACGGAGAACCCTTCTTCGTTAGAGGGATCGTCTACGTTCCCGGATATCCTGGTCACCTACCCTGGGATACAGAAATTGCAGCTTCTCTTCCTGAGAAACTGAGAAATAGTATCGACAGGGATTTGGCCCAGATCTCATCATTGGGGGCCAATACCGTAAGACTCTGGGGTGCTCCGAGATATTGTTATGAGGCAATAAAGCAGATCGGCAATCTGTTCTTCATACAGACCTTGTGGATAGACAGTGAAGTCGGCGATCTACATGATCCACAGTTCAAGGAAGACACAAAGGCCTACATAAGGAGTGTTATTGACAGGATCTACATCGTATACGCTGACATCCAGCCGCCGCTGATAGCCTATCTCGTAGGTAACGAACTGAGCGAGTCCACTATTCGCGCCACAAATACCAGTCACACCGAACTAAGTAGCTATTCGGGCAGCCACATCACCACAGGGAACAACCTCAACCCTTCGGAAGTCTTCCTCGCTGAAATGGCCGATTACGTAAAGGAATATGAGCACAGCACCTATGGCGTTACGCATTTAGTGTCCTATTCCAACGATATTCGAACCGCGGATCTCATCGATACTCCGTTTCTCGATTTCAGAAGCCACAATACCTACTCGTATGCCGTACCCTACTACAGGCCCGGCACCTCCCCCGGAAGTGTCTCAGGAACAGTCTTGCAGGGTTGGATCGAGGAATTGAAATCGAGGCACCCTGATCTTCCGTTGCTTATAACAGAGACAGGATTGAGTGTATCACCCAATGCGCCGCATATTGGTCCGCCCAACTATGGCTATGGAGGTAACACGGAATCCGAACAAAGTGCGGGCCTGCTCCAGAACATCGCTGACGCGGAAACCTCTCAATTTCCTAATGCAGGCGTAGTCATTCATGAGCTCCTTGATGCCTGGTGGAAATTCGGACTTGAAGATTCACATTCTCAAGATCCGAACGATATAGAGGAGTGGTTTGGTATTGTCAGGCTAGGAGGTGGTTGACTGTTTCTGAGTATCTGGGCGGCGGTTTGTCGATCATCTCCCTTCTCCTTCGAATCTCCCGCCCAAGTGTTTAGCGAGAAACTTCTCGGCAGCAGCGTAGAACCGAAGGCGGTTCTCCGGCTTGGCAAAACCGTGTCCCTCGTCGGGGAACAGCATGTACTCGTGATCGATTCCCTTCTCCTCCATAATCGCGACAATCTGCTCTGATTCCGACTGCTTGACGCGAGGGTCGTTGGCACCCTGTGCAATCAGCATCGGAATCTTGATTCGATCGACGTGCGTGAGCGGTGAGCGAGCAATGAGGGCGTCGGCCTCCGTTTCGGGGTTGCCGACCCGGTCGTGCAACATGGCCAGATAGGACGACCAGTATGGTGGGATGGTCTCGATGAACGTGATGAGGTTGCTCGGGCCCACAATGTCCACGGCGCAGCAGAACACATCCGGCGTGAAGGTTGCGCCCGCCAGTGCGGCGTATCCGCCGTACGACCCGCCATAGATCGCGATCCGCTTTGGGTCGGCCACACCCTGATCGACGACCCACTCGACGGCGTCGATTAGGTCGTCGTGCATGGCGCCACCCCATTCCCTGTTCCCGGCGTTCAGGAATCGCTTCCCGTAGCCTGTTGATCCCCGGAAGTTGACCTGCAGGCAGGCGTAGCCCCGATTCGCGAACCACTGCGATTCCGGGTCGTACCCCCAGACATCGCGATGCCACGGACCGCCATGGACATTCAGCACGAGAGGGAGCGTCTGTCCGTCCACATGAACTGGTGCCGTGAGGTAGCCGTGAACCGTGAGGCCGTCGCGTGCCGCGAACTGAATTGGCCGCATCTCGGCCAGCGTGTAACGCGTGAGTGCGGGCCGGGTGTGAAACAACAGTCGACCGGTTCGTGTGTTCCTGTCGTAGGCCCAGTAGGACACGGGCGCGTTGTCATCGATGAACTCGATGATCCACGTACCGTCGTCGTGAGAGCGACTGTGAAGATCGAAGTCACCCGAATCGAGCTCCCGGATGGCAGTGAGGTCGGGTGCAAGAGCGTGGTCGAGGAGCTCCCACTCCCGCCGCGCTCTCGTAAATGCCACCAACTGGAGTTCTCGGGTGTCCGGATGCACAACCGCACCGCTCACGTCGTAGTCTGTGTCTTGCGCGATCACGGCTACGGCTCCGGTTCTTGCATCGATCTGTGTGAGACGAGCCGTGTTGGAGTTTCTCGAGTCGACCATGAACAACGATTGTCCGCTCAGGGTGAACCCGAGGGGCCAACTGCTCAACGCATCCTCCGGGCTCCAGCTGACGAGTGTGCGCCACTCGGCTTCCGCCGTGTCCCGCACCTGCAGCTCAGCGCCACCGTCCGGCTGTGAGGTGAGGGCCGCCCGAACCGCGAAGTCAGTGTCGGCCACCCATCCGAGCACATTGCCTGGGTTCTTCGCCACCATCGTCAGGGCGTTCGTGGCGAGGTCGAGATGGTATACGTCGTGAAAGCGTTCGTCGTCTTTGTTCATGCCGAGCAGCAGCTCGGTCGGGTGCCGCTTGTCGCTGCCGACGATCTGTACCTGCACTTTGTCGAACGGTGTGAGATCCTCCACGACGTCGTCGGAGAGGCGCACCTTGTAGAGTCTCCAATTCTCATCACCCCCGACGTCTTGCAGGTAGAGGAGATGGGCCCCGTCATGGGCCCAGAAGTACACGCGGACGCCACGGTCGGTGTCGCGGGTGACCGGCCGGAATTCGTCACCATGGATCGGTCCGACCCAGAGGTTGAGGACTCCATCCAACGGTGCCAGATAGGCCAGCGAGCCGCCGTCGGGTGACACTTGTGGGTCGGCCTTCTCAGGGTTGCCGAAAATGACGGTTCGGGGAATCAGCGGTGGCAGCATCATGCCGCCTTCGAAAGCATGTGGGGGTAGAGGTTCGTTTCGCCCTCACTCTTGGCAACAATGACGGCGCCCACACTATCACTGAAGATGTTGATCATCGTGCGGAACATGTCGATGGGTCGGTCCACGGCCAGCATCGTACCGATGATGAGGCTGACCTGCGCGTCGGAAAATCCGATGGCCTGGGTCACGATGAAGATCACGACGACACCGGCGGCTGGAATACCGGCGGCGCCAACTGCCGAGAGGAGGGCCGTCAGGACGATCAGGAACTGCTGGGATAAGTCGAGCTGCAACCCGAGCACCTGACTGATGAAGATGACTCCGGCGCACTCGTAAAGCGCTGTACCATTCATGTTCACGGTCGCGCCCATGGGCAGAACAAAACTGGAAATCGTGTTGGAGACGCCGGCCTTGTTCTCGACGTCGCTCATGGTGACGGGAAGAGTGGCGTTCGATGAGCAGGTCGAGAACGCCGTCACCATCGCCGAGCTCATGGCCCGAAAGTGGTAGATGGGGTTGATGCCGGTCCCGAAGTAGAATAACAACGGCAGTACGATCAGCAGATGGATCAGGAATCCGCTAATGATCGTGATCATGTAGAGGCTCAATGTGATGAACAGATCGATACCGGCGGACGAGACCGTGGCAACGATCAGGCCGAAGACGCCGAACGGCGCGAAGCTGATGACGACCTGCGTGATCTTCATCATCGCCGCAAAGAACGCGTTGAAGAAGCTTCGCATAGCCTCGCGGTTCCTTGCGTCGATCCTGGTGATGGCAAACCCGAGGAAGATGGAGAAGAAGATGATCCCCAGCATGTGTCCTGACGACATCGCCTCGATCGGATTCAACGGGATCATGTCGATGAGGATCTGTCCTGGAGACCGAGGGGTCGTGATGGCCGATGGGTCGAAATCCTCCCCGACGGGGATGTTGGCACCCACACCAGGCTTGAGCGTGTTCGTGACCGCGATGCCGATCAGAATCGCAATGAAGCTCGACACGAAGTAGTAGGAGAAGGTCTTGAGGCCCAATCTACCGATGCTCTTGCCGTCCCCGACGCTCGACACGCCACTCACGATGGAACTGAAGATGAGCGGCACGATTACCATCCGAAGGAGATGGATGAAGATGGTGCCGAGTGAGCTGATCAGTCCGAACAACCAGCCTGACGGCTCGGCGTCGTATACGACCTGAAAGACGATTCCGACGAGAACCCCCAGAACCATCGCGATCAGGATTTGCCAGTGGAGCTGAAGCTTCATGTCACCTCCGTGAGCGACTCACGGCAATCAGAGCGTCGTGTGGGCCTGAGTGTCCTCGAGGCCGCATCGGCCAGCGCAATCTACCCCTTCGCGCGTCGTCGAAAATACACCGAATAGGCAATCAGGTTGATGGCAACCACGACAACGCCGAGGGCGATCTGGATCCTCGGCGTAAGCGCAGCGGGGTAAATGAGAGGAATGATGTAGTGCTCGATGAAGCCACCTTCGTAACCGGCTTGGCCTGCCTGCCGGCGGAGTGTCACTTCCCACGGGGTTAGTGGGCAGATCCATCCCGTGAATTCGACTGCGGCGCCCCACACGGCACACGGAATATGGGCCCACGCGACACGTGGCCATCTCCAGGTCAAGAACCCGCCCGCGATGACGAACACGACGAAGGTCAGGTGGCCGACGACGAGCAGGTCTGCAACGATGCGCGAGAGCATGAAACGACGTCAGGAGGGACGACTTGTGTCTGACAGCCCAGATGCCGGAGGTCGCGTCGTTTCCATCCGGTCCACCAGTACGGTCGCCGTAAGTGTCCCAGTCACATTCGTCGCCGTTCGGGCCATGTCCGGAATGCGGTCGACGCCGAGGAGCACAGCCATACCGTCCAGCGGAATGCCGATCGTACCGAGTGCCGGAGCCAGGCTCACGACACTCCCACCTGGAATGGAGGGCACCGTAAAGGACACGATCATGGTCGCGAGCAGAGCTCCTCCGATGGCGGCTGCCGGGAGTGGTACGCCATACAGCCATGCCAGGAACACGACGCTCGCCCCCTGGAACAGAGCGGCGCCTGCTCGGCCGATGCCGGCCCCCAGCGAGATCACGAAGCCAGCAACGGTCGGTGACGTACCGAAGTGATCGTCAGCTGCCTCGAGCATAGCCGGAACGGTGGCCGGCGAGCTAACGGTGGTGGCGGCAATGATCTGCGAGCTCACAGAGCCGCGCAGGAATCGCCGAACCGACATGCCTGCACCGAACCTGACGGTCGGCAGGTAGACCGCGCTGACGAAGATGATTTCCCCCACGAGCACCGCCACCACGAAGATGGCCAGGCTCTGGAGGATCGCCCAGCCGGCACGGGCGGTGACCGGTGCAGCCAATGCAAAGACTCCAAGCGGCGCAACGAGCAGAATCCAGTGAACCAGCTTGATGAGCGTCGCTGCCACGGCGGCGCCCAAATCGAGCAGCTTATCTCGATCGGGTGCGGGGAGTGCGCCGGTTGCGGCCCCAACAAGCACCGTGAATACGACCAGCGGCAGGAGAGCACCCTCCGCAGCGGCCGCAAAAGGGTTGCTTGGAATGAGCGCCAATAGGAATTCGATTGGCCCCGGAAGCGTCGGGGCCTCGGCGACTGTTGTGGTGACGGCGTCCTGCACTGCCGTGTTCGCAAAGGGAAGGAACGCCTTCATGACGCCCATGCCCAGGAACACGCTGATGACGGTTGTGAGAGCGAAGAACCCGAGGGTGATGGCACCCATGCGTCCGAGCGCTCTGAGATTGCCCAACCTGCCGACGCCGACAAAGATGACCGACGTTACGAGGGGAATCACGACCATCTTGAGTAGACTGACGAACGCCGTGCCTATCGGTTCGACGGCATCAGCGAAACCCATTAAGATCGTCGACTCAGTGATGGCTGCTGCGAGCCCGACGAGAAGCCCTGCGACGAGCCCGAGGCCGATGGCGAGGTTGAGTTTCATGCTGGTCGGTTTTCAGTGTTCAGTGTTCGGTGTTCAGTCATCAGAGAACTGAGAACTGAAAACTGAACACTGAACACTGACCACTTGTCGTATCACCCTACCGTGAACTCTCCTTCAGGAGATTCGCCGCGATCACGTTGCGCTGGATTTCGTTCGACCCCTCGTAAATCTGTGTGATCTTCGAGTCGCGCAGAAGTTTTTCGACCGGGTATTCCTTCATATAGCCGTAGCCACCGAAGACCTGCACCGCGTCAATCGTGACTTTGACGCAGGCATCCGAGGCGAACGTCTTGCAGATCGCCGAGGGCTTTGCAATGTTCTTGGCGCCCGAATCGATCATGCGGGCAGCGGAATACACCAGCGCCCGGGACGCTTCCACGGCAATGGCCATGTCGGCGAGCATGAACTGAATGCCCTGGAACGACGAGATGGGGTGGCCGAACTGCTTGCGGGTATGGGCGTACGCAGTTGCCTCGTCCAGTGCGCGCTGTGCGATGCCCACCGCCTGGGCGGCGACGCCGGGCCGTGCGTGGTCAAAGGTCTTGAGCGCGACGATGAAGCCAGTGCCCTCGCGGTAAAGCAGGTTCTCTTTGGGCACTCGCACGTCCTCGAAGATGACCTCCCGCGTGGCCGATGACCGAATGCCCAGCTTGTTCTCCTGCTTGCCGAACTTGAGGCCTGCGGTGTCCTTGTCGACGATGAACGCGGTCGCTCCGCGGGCGCCTTTGGCCTTGTCTGTGAGTGCAATGACCGTATAGACCTCAGCCTCTCCTCCGTTGGTGATCCATTGCTTGGTGCCGTTCAGAATGTAGTGATCCCCGTCCTTCGCAGCGGTGGTTCGGATGCGAGCTGCATCGGAGCCGGCATCGGCCTCGGTAATGGCGAAGGCGGCAAGCTTCTCACCGCGCGCAATGGGTGGGAGATAACGCTGCTTCTGCTCGTCAGTGCCGAACAGAAGAATCGGAAACGCGCCGAGCCCTGTGCCGCCAAACGCCAGCGCAATGCCCCCACAGCCCCACGAGAGCTGTTCCGTAACAAGTGCCATTTCGAGAACACCGCCACCCATGCCGCCATACTCTTCCGGAACAAATACGCCGAAGATGTCTGCCTCGGCCAATACCTTGACGACGTCCCATGCGAACTCACCCGACTCGTCGTACTTCGCAGCGACGGGCTTGATGCGTTCCTCGGCTATCTGGCGACACAGATCGCGGATCATGATCTGTTCTTCAGTGAGCAGGTAGTCCATGGCGCTATCCTATGGCTCCTCGTGTCGCGCGGTCGCAAGGGCGGGAACGATGTTCGGAAATGGTGAGAGCACTGGGCCGTGCAAAATCGCCTCCCATTCTATCGCCTATTTCAGAACCGGGCCAGCCATGCGGCGATCTGGATGGCGATGTGGCTCCACGGCGACTAGCTTGTACCACCTTCCGATAGCAGGAGGAGTCTGTGAGACACGCGCAACGCACAGTCCCACGGTGGGCGATCATTCTCGGGGCTTCCAGCGGCTTCGGCGGAGCCACAGCCATAGAGCTCGCCAAGGCGGGCTACGATATCGCCGGTGTTCACCTGGATCGGGCCAACCGGATGCCCCTTGTCGAGCAGATCAAAGCAGGAATTGAAGCAGCGGGACATCGGGCGTGGTATTTCAACATGAACGCGAACGATGACGAGAAGCGGCAAGAGGTGTTGGATGTCCTGGAAGAGGACGCGGAGGAAACAGGAGCCACCGTTGCCGTGCTCATGCACTCTCTCGCGTTCGGTACGCTCAAGCCATACATCGCCGAAGACGGTATCACGAAGCGAAGCATGCACATGACGATGGATGTGATGGCGCATTCGCTCGTGTTTTGGGCGCAAGACCTCGTGTTACGTGGACTCATGCATGAGGGGGGTCGCATCTTCTCGATGACCTCGGCGGGGTCGACGCGGGTCATCCCGTCATATGGCGCCGTTTCGGCGGCCAAGAGCGCGCTGGAGTCACACACCAGGCAACTGGCGATGGAGCTCGCACCATATGGCGTGACCGTAAACGCGCTACGCGGCGGGGTTACGCGGACACCCGCCGCGGAACGGATTCCGGAAAGCGACAAGCTCTTTCTGGAAGCGGTCCAGCGAAATCCTCACAAGCGCCTCACCACGCCGGATGACGTGGCGAAGGCTGTCGTCGCACTCTCGAAGCCCGGGACGGATTGGATCACGGGCAACGTGATCAATGTCGATGGGGGCGAGGAGGTGTCGGGCTAAACAGCCCGTTTGGTCACTCGCGTCGTTGACGGAGTTCCGCGAGCTCCTCCTCGAGGTGCTCGAGGCGCTGTAACACTTCATCCTCGGCGGGTTCGGAGGCGACGAGCGGGACCCCGCGGCGATTGAGAAGCGTCTCGATCAGAGCGTCCGTGTAGCCAACAACGGCATGGGCCAGCCCACGGTCGAGGGTGCGGTTGAGACGCAGGACAGCGGCGATGGACTGGCGAGGCGGCAGCGTCGCGATCGGTTCTGACAGCTCGCGAATGAGGAGCTCCCGAAGCTGTTGGAGCTCCTCAACGACTTCGCCCGCTGCAAGGCCCCTGGCGGCAGCGGTCTGGCCGTACACTTCGCAGGCTGTGAACCACAGCTCGGTGGCGTGGCGTCTCAGGGGGCCGGCCGTCTCGGTTAGGACATCGACGAGAAGACCGAGATGACGCTCGACAGTGGGTCGCTGGATGTGCGGGGCTTGCGTCATTCGCTGCGCAATCCACTCGGACCACTGCGCGACGAGCAGGTCACGCTGCACTCGGAGCAAATCGGTGAGCGCGTTGAGCGCCGGATTGGACGGCCGCATTGTCAGCACCGGCGAGGCAGGCCGGTCCTCCCGAGATTGAACACGAGCCGCAATGTACCGGGTGCGAAAGAGGAGGTCAAAAGAGCGCAGTGGCAACGACAAACACGACAAGATTCGAACTAACGGGAGCCGACGGTGGACCGATGCGCGGCGAGGTACGGACCGCCGCTGCCGGTGAAAGCCGACCTGCAGTGATCATCTGTCATGGCTTCAAGGGCTTCAAGGATTGGGGGTTCTTTCCCCACCTCGCCACACGGCTGGCGAATGCCGGCATGACCGCGGTGACGTTCAACTTTTCGGGCAGCGGTGTCGGACCGGACGGCGAGTCGTTCTCAGAATCCGAGCGCTTTGGCCGTGCAACGATATCGGGCGACATGGACGACGTGAACGTGATCTGCGATGCGCTGCTCGGAGGCGACCTCGTGCCAGACCTTGCGGTGCCAACCCGGCTTGGCGTGTTCGGGCACAGCCGGGGTGGGGCGGTAGGATTGCTTTTCGCGGCTGGCAGGCAGGAGTGTCGCGCCTTGGTTACGTGGTCGGCCATAGCGAGTTTCCTGCGATGGGACGACGCCACGGTCGAAGCGTGGAGGTCGACGGGGAAGACGGACATCGTGAACACGCGCACCGGCCAGGTCCTGCCGCTTTACACCGATTACCTGGATGACATCGCCGCACGTGGCGAGCAGGAGCTCAACCTGATGCGTGCGGCAAGAGACCTCTCGGTTCCCTGGTTGATCGTCCACGGAGAGGCGGACGAAGCGGTCTCACCGGAGGATGCGCGCAGCCTTGCGACAGCTGCTGGTGAGCAAACGGCGACACTGAGGATGGTCCCGGGCGGGACACATACCCTGGGCGCGCGGCATCCGTGGGTCGGGAGTACGCCACAACTCGACGACGGAATGGACCGCACCGTCGAGTGGTTGGTTCGGTACCTGCTGTAGGGAGGAGTGAAAACACGAGCGGCCTCCAGGTCGGAGGCCGCTCTGCGCTCTTCAGAGACCGGCGTCGTAGAGCGTGTCGATTAAACTCACTCGACGTCCGGCCGCCACGAGATGTCGACGGCGGAGCAGAAGACTCGCCGCTGCCACCGTGACCAGCGCAACGAGACCGACACCAAAGTTTCTGATAAGGACCTCCCTGTTTATGATGACCGGCACAGACAATATAGAGACGGACGCAAGAGCGAATTCTCGCCCTTCTTCCCCTCATACCCCTGGTGCTACCCCTTCGGTCACCGCCGGTTCGGTGCAGGAGAACTAGTGTGACCCGAATCACCACCGAGCACCTGCGCGAGCGGTTCTCCGCACACGAACCCAGGATTGCCGACTCGAGCGGCCGCACGGAGGCGGCGGTTGCCATCGTACTCGCGCCACGTTCGGCGGCGCAGCTCGATGTGCTCTTCATCAAGCGGGCCGAGGTGGAAGGCGACCCCTGGTCGGGTCAGATGGCGTTTCCGGGCGGCCGCAGAGAAGACGGCGACGCGGATCTTCTGGCTACGGCTCAGCGCGAGACCCTGGAGGAGACCGGTGTCGTACTTCCGGAAGCGTTGATGCTGGGATCGCTCGACGATCTGGCGCCGCTGACACCCGTTCTTCCCCCCATCCTCGTGCGACCGTTTGTGTTCTCACTTCCCCACAAGCCGGCTGTGTCGGCGAGTCCCGAAGTTGCCCAGTACGTGTGGGCCCCGCTTGATGCGCTGCCCACGAGCGTCGGGGACACTGACATCCGGCTCCGCGGGGTCGCCCGGACCATGCCCGCCTACTTGGTTGGTCCCCACGTCGTCTGGGGGATGACGCACCGTATCCTTAACAGTCTCTTGGACTTAGCGCTGTAGGCTGGCGACGAGGTTGCGTTGGGACACCCTGGCCGCAATATTAGGTTCACATAACTTTTTTGTTTGTTGCCCTAGAGCTCTGATGTCTGGGGGTGCTCAGCATGCGGACGGTGAGTCATTCGGGTCTCAGTCGCTCGAACGAGGACTACCTCAAGACGATCTATGAGCTCGAGTCGGGGGATCAACAGGCGCAGACGAGTGCCATCGCCGATGCGCTGGCAATCGCGCCGGCGTCCGTGAGTGGAATGGTAAAGCGGCTGTCCGAGTTGGGGCTCGTTGAGCACGAACCCTATCGAGGCGTGCAACTCACCCGGGCGGGCCGCCGCTCCGCACTCAAGTTGGTGCGACGTCACCGGATTCTGGAGGTCTACCTCACGTCGAAGCTCGGATACGATTGGGATTCCGTTCACGACGAGGCGGAGCGCCTCGAGCATGCCGTCTCGGACGAGCTCATCGAACGCATGGCCATGGCGCTCGGCAACCCGCGCTACGACCCGCACGGAGCGCCGATTCCCAGTCGTGACGGAGAAATCGAACAGCCGGACCTCGTCGCACTCGTGGACGTGCCACTCGGTGAGACGGCGGAGCTCCGGATGGTGAACGACCGGGATGGTCAGCGTCTGCGGTATCTCTCGTCACTCGGGCTGAGGCTCGGGGCCGTGTTCGACGTGGTTGCGCGGCAGCCGTTCCGCGGTCCCGTCACGATTCGGCTGTCGGGTTCTGTGCCTCGAGAGCAGATCGTCGGTCATGAGCTGGCGCAGTCGCTGGGATGCTCCATTCGCGGACAGGAGGTCGGGTGATGAGCGATAGTGAGAGGCTCTCGCGGCGAGAGCTTATCAAACGCGGCGCCATGGGCGCCGCGGGGCTCGGCGTGATCGGTCAAACCGTCAGTGCGGTGGAACGTGTCGCCGCGAGCCCCCACGATCCCCAGCTGGCAGGAACAGTGGGCACGGTGACCCGTGGGTCCGTCGATCCCATGGCCTTTCTTGAGCATTTCGACTACGGTCGGCAGAGCACGCTCGCATCTGGCCAGACGCTGCGCGAATACGAGATCACCGCGATCGATCGAGAGATCGAAGTCGCTCCCGGCGTGTTCTACCCGGCATGGAGCTATAACGGACAGGTGCCCGGCCCAACGCTCCGGGCGACACAAGGCGATCGCGTTCGAGTGCGGTTTTCAAATGCCGGAACCCACGCGCACACGATTCACTTCCACGGCATCCACCCGGCTGGTATGGATGGGGTGTTCGAGCCGGTGCACCCGGGAGAGGAATTCCTCTACGAGTTCGATGCAAAGCCGGCGGGGCTCCACCTCTACCACTGTCACGCCATTCCGCTCAAGAAGCACATCGCCAAGGGGCTCTACGGAACGTTCATCGTCGACCCGACAGAGGCGCGGCCCCCGGCACGGGAAATGGTGATGGTCCTCAACGGGTTCGACACCAACTTCGATAGCGAAAACGAGGTGTATGCGGCCAACACGATTGCGTTTGCGTATCGAGATCACCCGATCCGGGTCGTGAAGAACGAGCTGCAGCGGATCTTCATGATCAATGTGCTCGAGTTCGATTTGATCAACTCGATGCATCTCCACGGAAACCTCTTCCACGTGTACCGAACGGGGACGTCGCTCACGCCGCACGAATTCACGGATACGCTCATGATGTGTCAGGGTGAGCGGCACATCCTGGAGTTCAGCTATCAGGACACTGGGCGGTTCATGTTCCACGCACACCAATCCGAGTTCGCTGAGCTCGGGTGGATGGGTGTGTTCGATGTCGTGGAGCCGGTCACGTGAGCGCATCTCGCTCAAAGGTCTGGGGCTTGGCACTCCTGCCGCTGGTGCTGCTGGCCGTCGTGTCGGTCGTTGTGGGGCGTTCGGGTCTGGCGGAATTTCTCCGGCGCGGCATACCGCCGGTCGAGGAGCTCACGTTCGATCGTGTGGTGTTGCAACCCGGCCGCATCACGATCGACTTGGTGAACGGGGGCCCGGATCCAGTGACCGTGGCGCAGGTGATGGTCGACGACGCGTTCTGGGATTTTACGATCGCGCCGTCCGCCACCATCGGGCGATTGAGCCGGTCTTCGGTAGATGTGAGGTATCCGTGGGTTGAACATGAGCCCCACGAGATCACCGTTCTCACGTCCACGGGGATCACGTTTTCACATGAGATAGCCGTTGCGACCGAGACGCCGGTCGTCGGGTCGCGTTTCTTTGCGGTGTTTGCCCTCATTGGGCTCTACGTTGGGGTCATCCCTGTCGCGATCGGGCTCCTGTGGTATCCAACGTTACGGCGGCTCCAGCAACGTTGGATCGACTTTGTGCTCGCTCTCACAATTGGCCTTTTGGTGTTTCTCGGTGCAGACGCGCTGATGGAAGCAGCTGAAACGGCCTCCCAGGTGGCGGGAGCGTTTCAAGGCGGCCTGGTGGTTGTCATCGGAGCGCTGTCGGCGCTGCTGTTTCTCCAGATGATTTCCCGATCGACGGTAGACCGAAACGATGCCAGCGGTCGGCAGGCGGTCGCCTTCCTGATCGCAGTGGGAATAGGCCTCCACAACCTCGGTGAGGGATTGGCCATCGGGGCCGCGTACGCACTGGGCGAAGCGGCACTTGGGACGTTCCTCATCGTCGGATTCATGTTGCACAACACGACCGAAGGTCTGGGAATCGTCGCCCCCATCGCGCGCGACAGGCCCAAGCTGTCTACGCTCATAACGCTGGGTCTCGTGGCAGGGGTGCCGACCATCGTCGGCGCGTGGATCGGTGGGCTCGCCTACTCCCCACTCTACGCCACCTTGTTCCTCGCGGTGGGAGCAGGTGCCATTGCCCAGGTTGTGGTTGCGCTCTACCGCACCATTTCCCGGTCCACGGGCGGGGTCGTGTGGGGCCCGCTCACGGCGAGCGGCGTGCTCGTCGGACTCTTGGTGATGTACGGGACAGGACTGCTGGTCGCGGGGTAGATTGTGGTGAGTGGTGAGCGGTTGCTGACAACTGAAAACTGATGACTGACAACTCTCATTCCCCCCGCGCCTGTTCCAACGCCCGCATGATCTCATGGAGCCGACGATCCCGCGCGGGCCGGATGATGCTGACCTTTTCAGCGTAGGCCTTTTCGACCAAGCCAATCAGCTTTCGTTGCTGCTCGGGTTCGAGCTTGGTCCACGTCGGCAGGTCCTCCCACAACATCTCGAACGTTCGCAGCAGGTGCTGCAGGAAGCCGGCGACGCCACGCTCCCCGGCCGCCAAATGATAGGTCAGGTGTGGCCCGGCCGCGGCCCAGCCAATTCCCGGACCCAGCGACACGGCTCGATCCAGATCATCGACGTCGATCACGCCTTCCAGTACGAGATCGATCGCCTCACGCCACACCGCTGCGGCGATCCGATTGGCAACGTTGCCGGGCACGGGCTTCTTGATCTCGACCGGGTACTTGCCGAGCGCGTGGAGCCATCCCTTGACCACCTCTACCATTGCGTGGTCGGTCATCGGTCCGGCCACCACTTCGACCAGGGGAATGAGTTCGGGAGGGTTGAGCGGATGCGCGACGAGACAACGCTCCTGACGCACGCACCGTGCGGCTACGTCGCCTGCCCGTAGGGCACTGGTCGAGCTGGTCACCGCCCGTGCCTTGTCCGCCACCGACTCGATTGCCTCGAACAGCTTCTGCTTGACCTTGAGATCTTCCGGCCCGGCCTCGATCACCCACTGCGCTTCGCGGCATGCTTCGAGGAGGCTTCGGCCAACCATCATCTCAGCAAGGCCGGCATCGAGCCCCGCCTGTTCGGCGCGCCCCATGTCCACAAGCGCCCTCGCGCGGCCGGCAATCTCGTGGGGCGCTCCGTCCAACGCCTTGGCATCCGAGTCGAACACAGCCACTGGCCATCCGGCCGCGACACACATCGCTGCCCAGCCCCGGCCTACGTCGCCAGTGCCGATCACTGCAACCCGAACCTGTCCGGTCGCCATGGAGTCCCCTTGTGCGCGAGTCCTAGCTTTACTCAGCGGCGGTTTGCGCCACAGCTCGGTGCGACATCCCAGGGTCGAGCGCCTACGTCTCGGAACCGACGACCCTGCTCAATAATCTCTGCATCTGCTCGACGTCCACTCTGAGGGCGACCATGATGAGCTCGCCGATCGGCAGGACATCATTCACAACGCAGCCGTCGAGCCGCTCCTGGCTCTTGTGAAACTCCACGTAGAACCGAAGTGCCTCGCCCAGCCACGCGACGAGTCGATCATTGCTTGTTCTCAACCGGTCCACTTGACGGGCTGTCATCGTCATGCGCCGTGTGACATCGAGTCCTACCATGGTGGTACCGAGCTCGGCACGGAGCACAACCTCAGTGGCTTCCGGGTCGCACCATGCGTTGAAGTCGGCCCACCTGTTCGTGTTGCCGCGTTCGTTGATGTTGCCGAACATCCCAATGTGCGCAGTGACTGAGCGTCGCACCAAGGCGGCGTCTGCTACGAGAGCATGGGCGAGGTTCGTGAGCGGTCCAAGCGTGATTAGCGTGACACGACGATCGAGTTGAGTGAAGACATCGCACAACACGGATGGATTGGCATCCGTAGCCGCCGCCGCCGCCGCC
>JBDHAN010000004.1:0-67783 GCA_039588055.1 Gemmatimonadota bacterium
TTCCACTCGGCATCGCAGCTGTCGGACCGCTCCGGCGATTGCAGAGACCGTGGGTCGGCCAGTGTCGGACCTCGTGTTCCCAGTCCTCAACTCGAGCCAGAACTGGTTTGCCGAGATGCTGCTCAAGACGCTCGGCAAGGAACTCGGCACCGAAGGCTCGTGGCGCGCCGGACTCGAGGTTGAGCGTCGGTTCTTGATCGACTCCGTCCGCGTCGACTCGGCAGCCTTTGCACTGAGTGATGGATCCGGGCTTTCGAGTGGGAACTTGTTGACCCCTCGTGCGCTGGTGCAGATACTCGCCTACATGCAACGACACCCAAACGGTGCGGCCTTCGCGCAGGCACTTCCTCGCGCCGGCGAAATAGGCTCCCTCAAGGGGCGGTTCGGCGGGACACCGTTGGAAGGGCGCGTCGTTGCGAAAACGGGCAGCATCTTCCACACCAACTCGCTGTCAGGATACGTCGAGCGGCCGGACGGCAAGACCTGGGTCTTTTCCGTAATCGCGAACAACCACACCGGACGGTACGCCGATGCGCTCGCCCGAATTGACTCCGTCGTCGTGCAAATGGGTCGCTGATCGGCTCGACTAGGACCCGCGAAGCTGCGCGAGTGCCTCGGCAAGCGAGGTGAGCTTGACCCGGGGCCGCCCCGATGCCGCTCCTCGCTCCATTTCGAAGGCATCCAGCCGCTGCCAGTCATCGAATCCAACCACATCGGGCTGCCGCTCGCGAACGAGTCGCTCTATCGCGTCCGCGTCCACAACCGCCGGCTCCGGCACAAGGCCTTCCGCCGCGTCACCCGCCATGCTCGCCACTGTTTCGCCCGCGTCCGGCTTGTTCGTCCCAATAATCCCGCTCGGACCGCGCTTGATCCACCCCGTCACGTAGAGTCCCGGCACGGGGCGTCCGTTTTCGGGATCGACCACCCGGCCTTGATCGCTGGGAATCACACCGCGCCGCTCCTCGAACGGGAGCTGCGGCAGAGCCACCCCTCGATATCCCACGGACCGGAACACGAGCTTGACCGGAAGATTCTCGTGCTCGTCGGACGGCTTCGGTCTCAGAGCGCCGTCTTCGGCACGATAGAGAACATTTCGGACGAGCCGCATCCCGGCCACCCGTCCATCGCTATCTGCGGTCAGCTCCACCGGTGAGACGAGGAATCGGAGCTTCAGTTGCCGCGCCCTCCCCTGGGGCGCCCGTGCCGCCAACGCCCGCAGAATCTCCACCTTCTTCTGGGCGGCGCGATCGTCGCCCTTTGCGAGCTCCGACTCGCTCAGAGTGTCGAGCTCGAGATCCGAGCGACGGACAATGAGGTCCGCCCCCTCCAGCTCGCCGAGCTCCTTGACCTCGGCGTTCGTAAACGCCGCCTGTGCCGGTCCCCGCCGACCGAGCATGTACACCTCTTTGATCCGGCTCGCACGAAGAGTCTCGAGCGCGTAATCGGCGATATCGGTCTTCTCCAGTTCCTCGGGAGTTCGACACAGGACTCGGGCGACATCGACGGCGACGTTTCCGACACCTACAACAGCCGCGCACTCAACCGACAGGTCAAACGTGTGATCCCGGTAGTCGGGGTGCCCATTGTACCACGCCACGAACTCCGTGGCCGGATGGCTGCGGTCGAGCTCCTCGCCAGGAATGCCCATCGACCGGTCTGTCTGCGCGCCAGTGGCAAAGCAGACAGCGTGGTAGTGGCGCCGAAGATCGTCCAGCGTCACATGACGCCCATACTCGACGTTGCCGAAGAAGCGAAACTCCGGCCGCGAGGCGACACGATCAAAGGCTTTGGTCGCTTTCTTGATCTTCTGATGATCCGGCGCCACACCGTACCGCACCAACCCGAACGGCATGGGAAGCCGCTCGAACATGTCGACACGTACCGTCAGGTCGTCCCGACGAAACAAGTGTTCTGCCGTGTAGAACCCCGCGGGACCCGAGCCCACAATCGCAACGCACAGTGGTCTCTCAGACGTGCCGGACACGCTCATGGTCGTTCCCTCGTAAACGAAGCTGGAGATGATGATATCGCGCGAGCTGAGGCGCTGTAAGGTCGTGGTAAGGTGGCGAGAGGACGGAGCACACCCTAGCTTCTCGGCGATGAAGATCTACACCAGAACCGGCGACGGGGGCGAGACATCGCTCCTCGGTGGAGGTCGCGTATCAAAAGGGGACCCGAGGGTGGACGCCTACGGCAATGTCGACGAGTTGAACGCACTCCTCGGACTCGTTGCCGCGACTGCACCTGAGCAGTTCCAGAGCGACCTTCTCGAATCGATACAGCGTGATCTGTTCGCGATCGGCGGTCGCCTTGCGAGCCCGGAGCCAGAACGCGTCGCCAACGTGTTGAAAAAGGCCGTGATTGCGCCGGAGCGTGTCGACGCGCTCGAGCGAGCCATCGACCGAGCAGACCAGACGCTTCCCCCGCTCGACAATTTTGTGCTTCCCGGCGGCACCCAGAAGGCGGCTCTCCTCCATATCGCCCGTACGGTATGCCGCCGCGCGGAGCGGAGTGTGGTGGCCCTACACGCCCATACAGATGTTCCAGACGAGATTCTCCAGTACCTCAACCGTCTCTCCGACCTGTTGTTCGTGCTCGCCCGGCTCGTGAACCACGAGGCTCACGTGGCAGACCGCATCTGGTAGCATGCCCGCCTATCGCTTTTACCAGGTGGACGTGTTCACCGACCGCCGACTGAGTGGGAACCCGCTTGCCGTGTTCCCCGACGCCGAGGGCCTCGAGGCGGATCGGATGCAGGCCCTGGCGCGCGAAATGAATCTGTCGGAAACCACTTTTGTCACCCGCTCGGAGCGCGCGACCCGACGAGTGCGGTTCTTCACGCCGACCGCCGAGATTCCGCTTGCCGGCCACCCCACGATTGGGACGTGGTGGGTGCTCGCCGAACTCGGACACCTCGATCTTCCGACGTCGGGCAGCGCCAACGTCACACAGGAGACCGGGCGCGGCATTCTTCCAGTGGAGATTCGCACGGCAGACGGGGCACCCAGTCTCGTGTGGATGACGCAGGCGGCACCGGAGTTCGGCTCGACGGTGCGCGACGTCGCGACGCTTGCCACATTGCTCGGCGATCAGCCCGATGCAGTCCCACCCACGCCACCCCCACAGGTCGTTTCGACCGCGCTCCCACAACTGATGGTGCCCATCCGCTCACTAAGAGCCCTGCGCGAACTCCCAAGCGGAGGGATGGGCAGCGAGCTCGCCGCCTTCCTCCGAACGGTTGGCACAGACTGCGCAATGTGCTACACACTCGAGACGGAGGCACCAGACGCAACCGTCCACTGCCGCATGTTCGCCCCCGGACTCGGTGTGCCCGAGGACCCGGCCACGGGCAGCGCCGCCGGCGCGCTCGGTTGCTACCTGGTCCATCACAACGTGGTCCAGCCCGTAGACGGACGCGCGCGCATCGTCGTCGAGCAGGGTCTGGAGATCGCACGACCGAGCCGCATCGAGGTAGAGATCTCGGTGAGCACGAAGGAAGAAATTCTCAGCGTGCAGGTCGGCGGGCGCGCTGTCACCATCATCGAGGGGGAGGTGCGGCTATAGCGCCGATCGTCGTCCCCGTCTCACTCCCTGCCGCACCATACCGCGTGTACATCGGCGACGGGCTCCTCGGCGATGTCGCGGCGCATATCGAGCACGATTGCCCCGCTCCTCGCTACGCGCTCATCGCAGACTCCCATGTGGGACCGCTGTATGGAGAGTCACTCCGCGAGGCCTTGGGCTCGAGCCGTGCCGAGCTGGTCACGTTCCCGGCTGGTGAGTGGAACAAGACTCGCGACACGTGGACAATTCTCTCCGACGAACTCCTTCATCTCCACTTCGATCGCCAGAGCGCGATCATCGGTCTGGGTGGGGGTGTGTCCGGTGATCT
The DNA here is from genome assembly GCA_039588055.1 of Gemmatimonadota bacterium. GTDB lineage: Bacteria > Gemmatimonadota > Gemmatimonadetes > Gemmatimonadales > GWC2-71-9 > JAOTVV01. The sequence continues at coordinate 3,893 of JBDHAN010000004.1, forward strand.
CGCTGGGTTCGTGGCCGCCACGTTTCTGCGCGGCATCCCTCATGTACAGGTCCCCACGACGCTCTTGGCAATGGTGGATTCGGCGATAGGCGGGAAGACCGGGGTGGACACCGCGTTTGGGAAGAACGTTATTGGCGCGTTCCACCAGCCGCGAGCCGTGTTCGCCGACGTGCAGACACTCACATCGCTTCCCCCCGTCCAGCTCGCGGCAGGCATGGCCGAAGCCATCAAGCACGGAGTGATCGCTGATGGCGCGTACCTCGACCGAATGGTCTCCCTGCCTGACGCGATCCGTGGACGGGACACGACCGCGCTCATCGATGTCGTGCAGCGTTCCGTCGAGATCAAGGCCGCCGTCGTCAGTTCCGACGAACGGGAGCGCGACCAGCGCAGCGCCCTGAACTTCGGCCACACGGTCGCCCACGCGTTGGAGGCACTGCTCGGTTATGAGCTGCTACACGGGGAGGCCGTCGCCATCGGAATGGTGGCCGAGGCGACCCTTGGCGAAGACATCGGCGTCACTGAGCGCGGGCTCGCCGCCCGCGTGCGGGATGCCCTCGAGCAGTTCCGACTTCCCGTCGAACCGCCCGGTGCGATCGACCGGACTCAGCTCATCGACCGTATGACCCGAGACAAGAAGGCCCGCGACAGGACTGTCAGGTTTGCATTGCCAGCGACGATCGGAACCATGGCGCGTGACGAGCGTGGATTGCACACGATTCCGGTGCCGGAGAGCGTCATCGACTTGGTTCTCGCTCACATCTGGTAACCGCGCAACGATCCACATCTTTTCCACACAAATATTCCGACAATGCGCTCATAAACCCTTTCATGACAACCCCTTATGAGTGTCCACCAACATGCTGTACACAATGCGTGGATAGGGGAAAGTGGACAAATCGGAGAACAAGTTGTCAATAAACGATTTGTGATGTGGAAAACTGATTTTTCTTGACCAACTCTCCGGTGTTTCCTATATTCGGCCCGCTCGGTAGTCGGTCATTTTGGCGGTCCCTCCAACCCTCCTGAAATGACCAGTCGCTAACCTCGGGGCATGTATGACGCAACTCCGCAGTGCCAAGTCGAAGGGCTTCTTCCGCTCGCAAGCTTCGACCGCGTTCGACCAGTACCTGCATGACATCCAGAAACTCCCGCTCATCGCCACTCCTGAAGAAGAGCGTCAGCTGGCCCGCCGCGCCCGAGCCGGTGATCAGCAGGCTGCGGAGCGCCTCGTCACGGCCAATCTGAGGTTCGTGATATCGTACGTGAAGAAGTACCAAGGTCACGGTCTGGATCTGTCGGAGTTGGTCGCCATCGGGAACGAAGGCCTCCTCAAGGCGGTGAAGAAGTTCGATCCGGACCAAGGGGTGAAGTTCATCTCCTACGCGGTGTGGTGGGTGCGGCAGGCGGTGCTCAAGGCTCTGGCTGAGCAGACCCGGAGCGTGCGCATCCCGCTCAACCAGAACAGTCATCTCATCCGTATGGCTCGCACGGAGACCTATCTGTCGCAGGAGCTCGGTCGAGAGCCGACGGACGACGAGATCGCCAGGGCCCTCAACGACTCCGTCGAGAACGTGCGCAGCGCACGCCGCATGACCGCGGCGGAAATGTCGCTGGACGCTCCGGTGGATCGGTCCGACCGCGACGCGGCCACGCTCGGCGAGCGGTTCGCCGGGCAGGAAGGTGGCGAGATCGAGGAGCGAACCGACACCCGCCTCATGCGGGAGTTCATTGACAACATCCTGGACACGTACCTCACTCCGAGAGAGCGCAAGATCCTGTACCTGTATTACGGGCTGGAAGAAGGCTCTGAGGGGATGACCCTGGAAAAGATCGGAGAGTTGATGGGCGTCACCCGCGAACGCATCCGCCAGATTCGTGAGCGCGCGTTCGAGAAGCTTCGGGAAAGCCCGCATGGGGAGGCGCTCAAGGGATTCTGGATAGCCGCCTAGGCACCAGCGTTCGGCACCGCGACGACGGGTCCAGGGATGTTCCTGGGCCCGTCGTCGCATAGAGGCAGCTCCGTCAGCGCTGGTCCTACGTGACACCTTCCCCCTTATCTTCTCAGCATGTCCGTCAAAACCCTCCCGATCTTCCCGTTGCAGGTCGTGTTGTTTCCCGGCGTACCACAGCCTTTGCACGTATTCGAGCCGCAGTATCGTCAGATGCTGGCTGACTGCCTCGAGGGCGATCGGCGATTCGGCATCTCCTTTGTGTCGACGGACACGTCCGGCGGGTCCGGACCGCAGGAGGGAAGCATCGGGTGCACCGCGGCCATCGAGCAGGTGTGGCCGCTTCCGGACGGCCGCTCCAACCTCCTGGCCATGGGTGAGCAGCGCTTCGAACTGCGGGAGTACCTGGAGACCGACCGCCTGTATCGAGTGGCGCTGGTCGAGCCCTTCGATGATGACGCGTGGGAAGACGGTGACGCGGACCTGCCTGGGCTCGCTGACGCCGTCCAGGGCGAATTTCATCGTTTCACCCGCACCCTGAGCGCCCTCACCGACAAGCCCCTCCACGCTGAGGAACTACCCGACGAGGCCGCTGCCCTCTCGTTCCATGTTGCCGCCGCGCTCGACATCGACCTCTCGACCAAGCAGGAGCTCCTCGAGAGCCGATCTCCCCGCGATCGACTAGAACGACTGGCAAGTCTCCTCCGCGCGGTCACCGAGGACCTTGCCACCAGAGCCTCGGTTCACCAACGGGCTAAGCGGAATGGGCGCGGACATGCGCAGCAGTCCGATCTCCAAGGCCGATGACGCTCAGCGCTGAGCTGCACGAGCGCCTCGTCGATACAGTGGGACCCCGTTGGGTCCGCACGGCGCCCGCCGAGCTGGAGATCTATGCCGGTGACGCGCTTCCCACCCACAGGCAGCGTCCCGCGGCGGTGGTCCTTCCCGGAACGGCTGAAGAAGTGGCGCAGGTTGTGCGCGTGCTCGCCGAGCGCAGGATGCCCTTCGTGGCGCGCGGTGCTGGCACCGGGCTCTCTGGCGGTGCGATCGCGGGACCCGACGCCGTCCTGCTGACCCTCACGCGGCTCAACCGAATTCTCGAGATCGACGCCGCCAACCGCCGCGCGGTCGTCGAAGCCGGTGTCGTAAACGTGCAACTCTCGGCGGCCGCGACGAACGTCGGTCTCCACTACGCACCGGACCCCGCGAGTCAGACGGTGTGCACGATCGGCGGGAATGTCGCCGAGAACGCCGGCGGGCCGCATTGCCTGAAGTACGGCGTCACCACCAACCACATCCTCTCGCTCGATGTCGTGCTTCCGGACGGCTCCCTCACAACGCTCGGCTCACCCAACGGCGAGCCATGGGGGCCGGATCTGGTGGGGCTGTTTGTCGGCAGTGAGGGCATGTTCGGTATTGCCGTGCGAGCGACCGTTCGGCTCACGCCGATCCCGACCGCAGTGCGCACACTGCTTGCGGACTTCGGCAGTGTCCGTCAGGCCGGACAGGCCGTGTCCAGCATCATCGGCCAGGGAATCGTGCCCGCCGCGCTCGAACTGATGGACAGAAACTGCATACGCGCCGTAGAAGATTCGATCTACGCGGCCGGCTACCCAACCGAAGCCGAGGCAATTCTACTCGTCGAGTTGGATGGTGCACACGAGGCACCGCTCGAAGAGGAGGCTGTCGAGATCGAGCAGGTCCTACGCGCGGCTGGCGCTCGCTCAGTGCGATCGGCTGGCGACGAAGAAACCCGGATGCGATTGTGGCACGGACGCAAGAAGGCCTTCGGTGCCTTAGGACGTTTGGACCGCGACCTCGTCGTCCAGGATACGGTCGTCCCCCGGTCTTCGCTCCCGGACGTGCTCGATCGCGTCATGCGCATCTGTCAGGATCACAACCTTTCCGTCGCCAACTTCTTCCACGCCGGTGACGGCAATCTGCATCCCAACATCACGTTCAACGCGGAAGATCCCGAACAGACCGAGCGGGTGACACGGGCCGCTGCCGCGATCATGGATGTCTGCGTTGCGGCGGGCGGCACGATCACGGGCGAGCACGGCGTCGGGATCGACAAGATATCCTACATGCCCCTCGTTTTCGACGCCACGACATTGCGAGCGATGCGGGCCGTTCATGAGGTGTTCGACCCCAGAGGCCTCGCGAACCCAGGGAAGGTCTTCCCCGTCACAAGTCGGAAGGCGATGAACCATCTACCTGACAACGTGATTGTCCCGTGAGCACTGTGCCAACGCGCTGGCGCACGACCGTGCGTGATCAGCTCCAAAACGCCACTGAGCGGGCCGCTGGTGCCCGCCGTCATCTGCTCGATGGCGACGGGAGCGCTGCCATACAGGAGGCCTATCCGGCAGCTGTGACCGGCGCGACCATTCGCGTTTGGCTCCAGTTACCTCCGTGGCAACAGGCCCTGAACGCGGACACAATGCACCGACGCGTGCACAAGGAGCTGCCGGAACTGTTCGCAGCCCTCGTTCAGGCAGACGTGCAACGGGTACTCACGACCCCGTGGCACGCTGACGATGCCCAAGCCTACGTCGAAGAGGTCGAGCAATTCGTCGCACAGACCGGTCAGCAGGTGTCACAATGGCTGGAGGATTCGTGAGCCTGCTCGACCATCTGCAGCGTCTCCTCGGGGAGACTGCCGTGATCGAGTCCGCGGAGTCTGAATCCATCCGCGTTGCACCACGCACGGCAGAGGCCGCCGCGAAACTCCTCGGAACGGCGAGTGCTGAGAGCTGGCACATCAGGATCGACGGGACCGGTCGCTGGATGCCCCACGACACACCTGCCGATGTCGTGCTCTCGACCGCGCTCCTCACCGATGTTCCCTACTTTGACCCAGTGGACCTCGTTGCGACCGTTGGCGGCGGTATGAGGTGGGGTGCGCTACGGCAGCTGCTCGCCGATCGCGGTTCGTGGGTCGCTCTGGATCCACCGGGCCAGGAGCGGAGTGTGGGATCCGTCGTCGTGACCGGCACAACGGGGGCGCTTCGGACCGGCTACGGAAACGTGCGTGATCACGTGTTGGGACTCACGCTGGTCGCTGGTGATGGACGCATCGTTCGCGCCGGCGGACGGGTGGTTAAGAACGTCGCCGGGGTCGACTTGCCAAAGCTCGCGACCGGAAGTTTCGGGGCGTTCGGGCTCGTCGCCTCGGTCACGCTCCGCCTGCGGGCCGTCCCTCGCACAGATGTAACCCTGCTCGCCTCCGGTTCTCGCGACCAGCTCATCGAGGACGCGCGTGAAATGTGGGCTCAGGGCATCACCCCCGCGGCGCTCGAGATCCTCAGCCCCCAGGCGATCGACGACACCGAGTGGCACCTTGCACTTCGGCTGGTGGGCAGTGCAGGCGAGGTGAGCGCGACGCGCGATGCTGCGCGTGGATGCGCCCGCTCGATACTCGCGGAACTCGCCAGCCATGAGGCTGCCAACTTCTGGCCCAGCGTAGCAGTGGGGTGTGTCCGCTCGCCCGTCACGATCAGGCTTGGGGGGCTGCTCTCGTCACTCGATCGCACGCTGGATCTGCTGTCGCATCACCTTCCCGAAGGCTGGACGTCTGCTGCCGCAGGAGCTGGCGCGATTCGCTGGAGTGGAACGGCTCCGATCGATGAACTGCGGCTCCTTCGGCACGCCGCCGCCCAACAAGAAGTTCCGCTCACGATTGAGCGGGCGCCGTGGTCCACGCGCTCCGCGGTCGGCCACTTCGGCGCGTATCGCGAAGGTGTCGGCCGCTTGGTCGGCAACCTCCAGCAGGCCTTTGACCCAGCCCACGTGCTGAGCGTACCGGTCGGCGCAGACGCGTGAACCAGGCAGCACTCGCGGGACTCGACCCCTGCGTCCACTGCGGCTTCTGTCTCCAGAGCTGCCCGACCTATCTCGCCACCGCCGACGAGGCCGACAGCCCGCGCGGTCGGATCGTGCTCATGCGCGGCATGGCTACGGGACGAGTGGATCGTGCCGACTCGACGCTCGCACTTCACCTGGATCGCTGTCTTGGGTGTCGCGGCTGTGAGCCGGTCTGCCCGTCGGGAGTGCAGTACGGACCTGCACTCGAAGCGGCTCGACACGAGCTCATCGACGTACGGCCGATTCCGCGATTCGTTCGCGCCATTCACATGGTCATGGCCGCACCGACGCTTCGGGGTCCACTGCTCGGCGCAGCTTGGCTCGCACGACCTGTTGCCGCGGCGTTTGCGGGGCGCTCACCCTTCCGATTCGCCCTCGGGATGCTGGCATCGACCGCCCCGATGCGCCCGGCTCCGCGCGGCGCGCCTCGGAACAGTGCTCGCTCTCTCCCCAGCAACGGGACCGCAGCAGTCTTCCGCGGATGCATCATGCGCGGCTTGTTCGCCCATGTACACCGGGCCACGGAGCGCGTACTCGACGCACATGGTATCGTGCCGACTGCCGTTCCTGGCCAAGGCTGCTGCGGGGCACTTCACGCCCATGCGGGGCAGCATGACGATGCCCTGCGCCTTGCACGCCAGAACGTCAAGACGTTCGCAACGCTGCCGGTCGATTCGCCCATCGTCGTCAACGCCGCCGGATGCGGCGCCATGCTCAAGAGCTACGAGCGGTTGTTGGCTGGCGATTCTCTGGCATCACAGGCCAGAGCACTCGCCGCCCGCGTGCGGGACGTGAGCGAGTTCGTCGCCATGATGGGTGTGCGCACCGGAGCGTCGCTTGATATCCGGGTCGCCTATGATCCGCCCTGTCATCTGTTGCATGCTCAGGGGATCGATCAACAGCCACTCACAATGCTCGACGCGATCGATGGGCTCGTGCGCGTCCAGCACGACGAGGCAGACTTGTGCTGCGGCAGTGCGGGAAGCTTCACGTTTTCACAACCCGATATCTCGTGGGCGGTCCTCGAGCGGAAGGTGACGGCCCTGCGACGAATCGACCCGGATGTCGTCGCAACGGGGAATCCCGGATGCATCATGCAGATTGGAGCGGGTCTGAAGGCCGCAGGCGTGAACCTCCCCGTCGTGCACCCAATCGAACTGCTCGATGCTTCCTATCGGCAGGCGGGGTTCTATGGATCCTGAGACATCAATCACTCGACTCACCCCCAACGATCTGACGCTCCATGAGGCGGAGGCCACGCTGCGTGGCGCGGCCGTCGTGCGCCCCCAACTCACGACACTCTCCGTGACCGGTCCAGGTGCCGTGGTGTGCATGCAGGGGGTAGTGACCAACGACATCGAGGCACCGGGCGCCCACGGGTTCGTGTACGGAGCCGTCCTCACACCGAAGGGCATGATCGTGACGGACCTCTGGCTTGCAAGAGCAGAGGCTGATCTTCTGCTCTTCCTGCCGCCGGATGGTAGAGAGCCCCTTGAGGAAATCTTCCGCCGGTCACTGCCGCCGCGTTTGGCCCGTGCGACCGACCGCGAGGGAATCGCCGTGTTCCAGCTCTTGGGACCCGCGGCACATGAACGGGTAGCCCAGGCAGGGGTGGGGGTACCGCCACCAGGCCAGGCAACAGAGGGAACAGTCGACGAGATCCCGTACCACAGCGCCCGACCCTCGCTCGGCATCCCCTTCTCGCTCCAGCTCGATGTTCCCAACGAATTCTCGGATGCTATGGCTGCGCTGCTCACCAACGCCGGCATCACGGCGGCCCCGGTGGCAGCGTTGGATCTCGCCCGTGTCTTCGCGGGGTGGCCCAAACTGGGATCCGAGATCGGCGCCAAGACGCTGCCGCAGGAGGTGCGATACGACGACATCGACGGCGTCTCCTACACCAAGGGATGCTTCACAGGTCAGGAGACCGTGGCAAGGGTGCATTACCGTGGCCATGTCAATCGATGCCTGGCGGGCCTTCGGTGGGACGCCGAACCCGACCTCGACGACACAGACATTCTCCTGAATGGGAAAGCCGTCGGATCGGTCACCAGCATCGTGTGGGCCTCACCGCTCGAGCGATGGGTCGGGTTGGGGATGCTGCGGCGGGAGGTCGCGCCCGGTGCGGCCGTGATGGTGGGGCACGCGCGCGCCGTTGTTCACCCCCTGCCGCTCGACATCACGTGACACGTCCGTGGCGGGGCGTGGGCCCCGGGATTGTCATTGCCGCTGCCTTCATAGGACCGGGAACCGTCACGACGGCAACGCTTGCGGGAGCAAGGCACGGCGTCACGTTGCTGTGGGCCCTGGCCTTCGCCACCGTGGCCACCATCATCCTGCAGGAGATGAGCGCTCGGCTTGGGCTTGCAACGGGTGCGGGCATCGGTCAGGCACTGCGGCGTGTCCGCGGACCGCGTTGGCTTGGAGCTCTCCTGGCCGCTCTTGCCGCCACTGCCGTCGTAACCGGTGCAGCCGCGTATGAAGCCGGGAACCTGACCGGTGCGGCGCTTGGACTCGAATCCATTACCGGCTTTCCACTTCGCGGGTGGGTCGGAATCGGCACCGCCATCGCCGGACTGCTACTCTGGACAGGACGCTATCGCCTCCTCGAACGGGCCCTTGCGGCGTGCGTCGCGCTCATGGGCATCGTGTTCGTGGCAACGGCCGTTCTCGTAGCCCCAAATCTCGGCGGCCTCATCGCGGGAGCGTTCACAATTCGGCTCCCACCCAGCAGCGAATTGACCGCCCTGGCGTTGGTTGGCACGACGATCGTGCCATACAACCTCTTCCTCCATGCGGCAGCAGTGCAGGAACGATGGTCAGGACCCAGTGACCTACCGGCCGCACGCCTCGACTTGGCACTCGCTATTGGACTTGGGGGCATCGTATCGGCAGCAGTCGTCGTCACGGCTGCTGCCGCTCTCGACGGGACTACCGTGCGGTCGGCATCGGACATGGCCGGTCAACTCGAGCCACTCCTGGGTAGCTGGGCCGGTCACGCGTTTGCGCTCGGTTATGCGGCAGCTGGCGTGACGTCAGCCATCACCGCGCCGCTCGCGGCGGCCTACACCGTCCTCGACACCCTCGGACACAACCGCGACACCAGACAACCGCTCGCTCGGATCGTGTGGATCGGCTGCGTGGGTTTCGGCGCGGCGGCGGCACTTCTCAGCATTCGACCCGTTCCCCTCATCTTCGTCGCACAAATCGTGAACGGGCTCGTCCTGCCGCTGGTCGCCGTGGTGCTCCTGATCGCCATGAACGATCGGACGCGGTTGGGGTCACTCGTCAATACGTGGCGAGGCAATCTCCTTGGAGCCGCAGTGGTCGTTCTCTGCACGACACTCGGCATTCGAGCGGTCCTCCTGGCCCTATGAAGGTCTTGGTCACTGGCGGTACCGGGCTCGTGGGCAGTCACGCGATCGAGCGGCTCGTGCAGGTCGGACACCAAGTTCGAGCCATGGTGCGGTCGGACGAAGGTCACCGATTGGTGGCGTCACTGGGTGCGGAGCCGGTGCCCGGTCGGGTGGAGGAGCCGCAATCCTGGAAGGCCGCTGCCGGGTCCGAAGCCATCGTCCATGCCGCAGCCATGGTCACGACGCCCACGACCTGGGAGGCATACCAGCAGGTCAACATCCTTGGAACCCGGCTTGCGGCCGAAACCGCTGCACGCCTCGACGCACGACTCGTGCACGTCTCTTCAGTCGCGGTGTACGGCCGTCGGCCTGATGCGGACGACACGCAGACGATCACCGAGGAAACGCCCTTCAGTCCCATCGCGGAAGCCAACTTCTATGCAAGGTCGAAACGGGAGGCCGAGCAGGCGGTTTGGAAAGTCGCGAGCAAGCACGACCTGTCGGCTGTTGCGCTGAGACCGTGTGTGATCTATGGAGAGCGGGAGCGGCTGTTCATGGCACGACTCCTTCGCCTGCTCCGTTTCGGGGTCGCACCGGTTGTGGGATCGGGCCACAACCGACTCTCGGTCATCTATGTGGGCAATGTTGTCGATGCGCTGGTATCGGCGCTCGATCATCCGACCGTCACAGGGCCGTTCAACACGGCGAACGATGGCGGCCTCACACCGCGCGAGTTCTACCAGATCATCGAGGACGTGACAGGACGTCACGTCCGGCAGATTCGGATTCCACTCTTGGTCACCACGGCGGTGGGAACCGCATGGCTCCGACTCTCCCGTATGCTGCGACCCGGTTCGTACACGGGACTCGGGTCGTCCAGTGGACACTTCATGGCCCGGGAAAACCCCTATTCGTCACGCCGTGCCGAGCGAGAACTCGATTGGCGCCCATCGACACCTCCAGTGGACGCCTTTCGGCAAACGGTTCGCTGGTTCGTGGAGCACGAACAGTGAATTGAACGCAAGTCCGCAGCGCTCGGCAGCGGGCCTAGTTGCCAGAGCCCCCTGGCGGCATCTGATCGGGACTCGCAACATCGAGCACGGCCTTCCACGTCCCGTCGGCATCCTTGCGCCAAACAGTGACGTACGACCCGCCAGCTCGAAAGATGTTTCCATCGGCATCAGTACGGGTGCGGAGATACCGGCCCAACGTGTACCCCATATCACCGGACGATGCGACCTCCGCCTGCAACGGCTCCCACTGAAGCGAGTAGGTCGGGTCCCCGAACACCGGAGTCAGGAGCGCGCGAATGGAATCGGCGCCGGTCGTCACGAGGTTTCCTCCGACCATACTGCCATCCTCGGCGAAGTATGACACCCATCCGTCCACGCCATTCGCAGCCGTCGCCCGCACGAACGCACGATCCACGTCCATGAGCGCCTCGGGTGTGTCAGACCCAGCCGTCATGCAGGCCACCAGGGACAGACTGAGCACACATAGGTACTTCCGACTCATCGGCGTTCTCCTCATCGTTTGAGATCCAGCTGGTCTAGCGTGAGTGGTTCTTTCCAGTCTACAATAGCTGCTCGCACGATCTCTTCATTCATGACCCTCTAGCGAGCTCGACGCATATGATACGCACCACCGTTCTGATGGGGTTTCTCGCTGTGGCCGTTCCAACGATCGGAAACGCCCAGTACGAGCGCATCGATGCAGAAGTTGAGCGAATCGCCCCAGCAATGCTAGACGTTCGGCACCACCTGCACGAGCATCCGGAGCTCGGCAACCGTGAATTCGCCACGTCTACGCTGATCGCAGAGCACCTTCGCGGTCTCGATTTCGATGTGGTTGAGACGGGCATCGCCCACACCGGGGTCGTCGGTATCCTTCGGGGCGGTCACCCGGGACCGGTGGTTGCTGTGCGCGCTGATATGGACGCGCTTCCAGTGACGGAGGCCACCCCGTTTCCGTTCAAATCCACGGTGCGGACGACCTACCTCGGCCAGGACGTCGGAGTATCGCATGCGTGTGGCCACGACATTCACATGGCAGTGCAGCTCGGACTCGCAGAGGTGTTGGCCGCGCTTCGCACGGACCTTCCTGGCACTGTGAAATTCATTTTCCAGCCGGCCGAAGAAGGACCACCGCCCGGCGAGGATGGAGGCGCTGCGCTTATGGTGCAGGAGGGAGTATTGCAGGACCCTCGTCCGGCAGCGATTTTCGGCCTCCACACGATGTGGAACATGCCGGTCGGCACCATCGGCTACACACCAGGTCCTGCACTTGCCGCCGCCGACCAATTTACGATCACCGTCAAAGGCCGCGGTGCGCATGGGGCGTCGCCCCATCTGAGCGCCGACCCGGTAGTCATCGCCGCTCAGGTAATCACGGCGCTCCAAACCATCCGCTCGCGCAACCTGTCCCCGATGGAGCCCGGCGTTGTCACGGTAGGGCGTATACTCGGCGGGACCCGCTGGAACATTATCCCTGACGAGGTGGAGCTCCAGGGCACCGTCCGCACGTACTCGAAGGAAGCCCAGAATCTCATCGAGCAGCGCATGCAAGAGATCCTCGCGGGCATCACCGCAGCGGGTGGAGGGTCCTACGAACTGGACTACGAGAAGGGCATCCCCGTGACGGTCAACGATCGTGAATTGACCGCTCGAATGCTCGGGAGCCTCGAGCGGGCCGTCGGCAACGACCACGTGCAACTCCTCGAACCCGCCACGGTGGCCGAGGACTTCTCTTACTTTGCCAACGAGGTCCCGGGCTTCTACTACCGGCTTGGCACGCAGAAAGACGGCACGTCATCGGGCAATCATCACACGCCGACGTTCCAGGCGGACGACGATGCGGTGCCCGTCGGCGTCAAAGCGATGGCCTACTTGGTATGGGACTTCCTGGCGGGTCAGTAGCAGGCGATTAGCCGACGCTATCTTCCCAGCGGGAAGTACAGCGGCTCCGCTCCCGGCTTCCACTTGATGTTGCAGCCGAGGCTTGGCTGCTGCGTCGAGGGAACGCTTTCGCCGGCAACAATCGCATTCAAACACGCACGCAGGTCGGCTCCGGTCACCGGGACATCGTTCCCTGGGCGGCTTCCGTCCAGCTGACCGCGATAGACGAGTTTCTGGTCTCCGTCGAACACGTAGAAGTCCGGCGTACACGCCGCCTTGAATGCTTTCGCCACCTCCTGAGACTCGTCACACAGAAACGGAAAATTCCACTCCTCGGTGGCCACCAGTTCGCGCATGTGTTCCGGGCTGTCGTCAGGATGTGTCTCGACGTCATTAGAGTTGATCGCCAGGAACGCGATGCGCTTCGGGATGTAGTCACGTGATAAACGGCCGAGCTCAGGGAGCACGTGTTTGACGAAGGGGCAGTGATTGCAGATGAACATGACCACGAGCGCGGCCGAACCCCGGTAATCCTTGGGCGAGATCGACAGTCCGTCGATCGCATTGGGCAGGTTGAAGTCGGGAATCTGCGTCCCGAGCGGTAACATCGTTGATGGCGTCGCAACCATGAAGCCTCCAGGCCGAATGGGGGCGTTCCGGACGTGACCCCCTTCGGCCAATGTATCTCACTCCCCGTTCCGGGGCCACGCGCTTGACCCTTCGTCGGACGTGTCACACTATCCACGTTCGGAGGAGCCCCCGTGATCGACAAGACCCATCGCGTGAAAGTCGTCAGGCACGACGGCCCGGAGATCGACCGCAGTGACGACGTCGTCGCTACTGAAGACCCGTTGGAGATCCGACTGGGTGACACGTCGATTGCGGTCGTGATGCGCACGCCTGGTGACGATGGCGACCTCGTCACCGGTTTCCTCTTGACGGAGGGGATCTTGCTGGCGCCCGACGAACTCGATCACGTCGAGCACATAGACGACTCACGGGTGGCGGCACACCTGACTCCCGACGTTGAGATCGACCCTGAGCGGTTTCGCCGCAACATGTTCGTTTCCAGTTCCTGCGGCGTGTGCGGCAAAGCCTCGATCGAGGCCGTGCAACTCGTCGCACGGCCTGCGCCGGATTTTGCCGTCACCGCCAGCCTCCTCACCGACATCACACAGGCGCTTCGCTCGCACCAGCCGACGTTCGACGAGACGGGAGGTCTTCATGCCGCGGGGCTGTTCGATCTGGAGGGAAACGCGCTCGCCGTGCGTGAGGACGTCGGTCGCCACAACGCCGTCGACAAGGTGATCGGGGCGGTCGCAAGACTGCGGTGGCCCCTTCCACCGGGCTTGCTCGCGGTGTCCGGGCGCCAGAGTTTCGAGATCGTGCAGAAAGCTGCCGTCGCAGGCATCGGCGGTGTCGTTGGCATCTCGGCGCCGTCGTCGCTGGCGGTCGAGCTCGCCGCATCACTGGGCATGCTGCTCGCCGGTTTTTCCCGTGGTGACAGCGTCAACGTGTACGCAGGCGAAGGCCGTATCGTCGAAACATGATTTCCGTTGGCGCGCGAACAGCACGCGGCTAGCTTTTGCGTGAAGGAGTGCCCGTGACGACAAGACTCTCTAACGAAGCCATAGTCGCACGCTGGCGTGATGAACCAGCGCCGCTGCTGCCCGTCCTGCACGCACTCCACGATCGTGACGGATTCCTCTCCGAGGCCGCGTTGCGGGATGTCGCCCAGCGTCTCCGAATCCCGATCGCCGAGTTGTTCGGCGACATCACGTTCTATCACCACTTTGCCCGTACATCCGGTGGCCGCGAGGCTCCTCGTGTCTGCACCGGCCCCGTATGCCGGCGACGAGGCGGTATCGAGCTTCTGAAGGCACTCGAGTCCGATGGTGCAACACCAATGCCCTGTGCCGGGCGCTGTGATGAGCCAATTCCCATCCTTCGAGGTGGAGAGGTGCATGTCGGCGTCGACGCCGACGCGCTCGAGGTGCGTCCATCGCCGGTACCACCGCCAAACCCGAGCAGTCACGAGGAGTGCGTGTTCGCGCACATCCGCGAGCCTGGCCGGGCAACGCTCGACGGATACCGACGTTCCGCTGGTTACCAGGCCTTCGAGCACGCGGTCAGCAAGCTCGATCCGGCGCGGGTCATCACCACCATTACCGATGCAACGCTCGCCGGACGTGGTGGCGCCGGGTTCCCCACCGGCACCAAATGGAAGGCCGTCGCCGACGCGGCAGGTGCACCGAAGAGCATCGTGTGCAATGCGGATGAAGGCGAACCTGGGTGCTTCAAGGATCGGGCACTGATGGATTACGATCCCCACGCTGTCCTGGAGGGAATGGCAATTGCGGCATATGCGACCGGCGCCACGCAAGGGTTCATCTATCTGCGCTACGAATACCCCGATACGCTGTCCATCTTGGAGCGTGCTATCGCCGAGGCAACCTCGGCAGGGCTCCTCGGCGACGCTATTCTGGGCTCGAGTTTCACATTTCACGTGTACGTGCGTCGAGGTGCCGGGGCCTACATCTGTGGGGAAGAGGGGTCGCTGCTCAACAGCCTCGAAGGAAGGCACCCGTTCCCGCGAAATCGGCCGCCATACCCCGTTACCCACGGGTATGAGAACCGGCCGACCGTGGTGAACAACGTCGAGACACTCGCCTCCGCACCTCCAATACTGCTCCGTGGCTCGGAGTGGTACCGCGGACTCGGTATGAACGACCATGCCGGCACCAAGATCATCAGCCTTTCAGGAGACATTCGGCGGCCGGGCAACTATGAGGTTCCGATGGGCCTGCCGCTTCAGACGTTGCTCAACGAGTGGGCGGGCGGCCCGCCGGACGGCCGCGACATTCAGGCCGTGACGATGGCGGGCCTGTCCGGCGGATTCCTGGCAGGAGACGACTTGAACGTGACGCTCGATGAGCCCAGCATTCGCTCCAAGGGATCCTTTCTCGGTGCCGGTGGCGTTATGGTATTTGATGACAGCCGCGACATGGTGGCGGTCGCGCGCGACGCCATGGAATTCTTTGCGCATGAGTCGTGCGGTAAGTGCTTCCCATGTCGTATCGGGACTCAACGGCTGACCGAGCGCCTCGCCGGCCAAGCCGGTCCGACCGATGTGCCTTCGTGGCTTGCCGAGGTGAGCGATCTCGGTCAGACCATGAAGGCGGTCAGTGCCTGCGGATTGGGGCTCGCAGCACCGCTCGTCACCGAGAGTCTCGTTCGATACTTCCCGGACCGCGTTGCACGGCACATACAGACGATGGCGACCGCCTGAGCTCTCGAGGTACAGTCATGATCCAATCGCGGCACGACGCCACGACGCACACACTGACTCTCAACGGGCTCGAAGCGGCGTTCACGATGGGCGAAACCATCTACGACGTCGCGAAGCGCCACGAGCAGCCGATACCGACACTCTGCTACGACGCTCGACTGGAGTCGTTCGGCGGTTGTCGGCTCTGCGTGGTCGAGGTGGAGGGATCCCGTTTGCCGGTGGCGTCGTGCACCACGCAGGCAACGCCGGGCATGATTGTGCGCACCGACTCTCCAGCAATCGAGAAACACAGGAAGACCCTGCTCGAGATGGTGGCCTCCGAGAACCGCGAAGTCGACGTCGATCCACTTCGCGGCTACGCCTCGCAGGAACTCACCACACTTCTCGATCGGTACACTGCCCGAAGCGGGCGCTTCGCAGGAAAGCAGTCCGGGCAGTCGCGGAGCGACGACCCCAACCCATTCATTCTCCGGGACTACGATCTCTGCATCTCCTGCTACCGCTGCGTTCGCGTGTGCGCCGAACAAGAGGGCGATTACGCCATCAGCGTGATGAACCGGGGCTTCGAAACGCAGATCACGACGGAGTTCGGCGGCGTCCTGAAGGACTCGGCATGCACGTTCTGCGGCCAGTGCGTGCAGACCTGCCCCACGGGAGCGCTGGCCGACCGCAAGGCAATGCGGTACGCGGACGTCGCTGGAGAGATCGAGAAGACACGGACGATCTGCCCGTACTGCGGCGTGGGCTGCTCGGTCGATGTGCTGACCAAAGCCGATGATATGATTGGGATCCAGCCGGCGATGGACGGCCCGGCAAACGAAGGCGCACTGTGCGTGAAGGGCCAGTTCGCCTGGGATTTCGTTCAGCATCCCGACCGGCTTGCGACGCCGCTCGTGCGCGGTGACGATGGCGAGTTTCACGAAACGGATTGGGACACTGCGCTCGATCAGGCGGCAGCCGGACTCGCGCGGGCAGTCGAAGAGCATGGACGGCACGCGGTGTATGCGGTGGCATCGGGTCGAGCCCCCACCGAAGCGGCTTACGCCATGCAGAAGCTCGTGCGGGCCGGGTGGGGCACGAACCAGATCGATAACTGCAGCCGTGCGTGACACGCTCCCACGGTTGCCGGTCTGGCAGCCACGATCGGACGCGGCGCCATGTCGAACCCATTGGCCGACATGGAGAAGCCGGACGTCATCTTCTGTATCGGTACCAACATGACCGAGTGCCACCCTGTTGCGGCTA
Organism: Gemmatimonadota bacterium; assembly: GCA_039588055.1. GTDB lineage: Bacteria > Gemmatimonadota > Gemmatimonadetes > Gemmatimonadales > GWC2-71-9 > JAOTVV01. The sequence goes on from JBDHAN010000004.1 coordinate 20,496, forward strand.
CCCGACTCAAGCGGGCGCTTGCCAGGGGGGCGAAGATGATCGTCGCCGATCCGCGGCGCATCGGCCTCGCGGATCTCGCAGACGTCTATCTGCCGATCCGCGTAGGCTCGGATGCCGCCCTGCTGCTCGCGATGGCTCACGTCATTGCCCGCGAGGGGCTCGTCAACGAGCGGTTTGTGGCCGATCGGACCACTGGGGGCGAAGCTTTCCTCGAGCACGTGAAGGCGTTCCCGCCCGAGTGGGCTGAGAGCATCACGGGCGTGCCTGCCAAAGACATCGAGACGGCCGCGCTGTGGTACGGTCGCGCCGATCGCGGGGCCATTTACTACACGCTTGGCGTCACCGAACACATCTGCGGCGTCGATAACGTCCAGAGTCTCTGCAACCTGGCACTGATGACCGGTAACGTGGGCCGCGAAGGCACGGGCATCAATCCCATGCGCGGACAAAACAACATCCAGGGTGCTGGTGACAGCGGAGCGCTGCCCAATAGCTATCCCGGGTTCCAGGCCGTTACCGACCCGGACTACCAGGCGAAGTTCGAAAAGCTGTACGGACGGAAGGTCGATGCCGAGAAGGGCATGACGAAGGTGACCGCCCTCGAGCTTTGCGGCGACCAGATCCGCGCCATGCTCATCGACGGCGAGAACACCGTCGTGACCGATCCAGACCGCTCACACTGCGAACACGCACTCAAGAGCCTCGATCATCTGGTCGTCATCGACCTGTTTTTGACGGAAACCGCGCAGTTGGCGGATGTCGTGCTCCCGGCCACGGCCTGGGGTGAGACCGACGGTGTCTGCACCAATACCGAGCGGCGCGTCCAGCGTCTCCGCGCGGCGGTCCCGCCCCACGGTGATGCACGGCCTGATTGGTGGATCGTGAGCCAGATCGCGCAGCGCTTGGGATTCGCCGGATTCGACTTCGGTTCGGCCAAAGAGGTCTTCAACGAGTTGTGCAGCGTGTCGCCCATCTATGCGGGACTCGACTGGGATCGTATCGAGCACGGTGAATACCAGTGGCCAGTACCGCACAAGGAGCACCAGGGCACGTCGATACTGCACCAGGGTGAGTTCGTGAATGGACGCGGAATCTTCAGCGTCATCACCTATCGCGATCCTGCCGAGACGGTGGACGACGAATACCCGGTCTGGCTCACCACCGGGAGGCGACTGCAGTCCTACCACACGCGTACCCAGACAGGCCGGTCACAGGGCATCGACTACTTGTTGCCCGAAGAAACGCTGGAGGTGCATCCGTCGGATGTTGCCGCGTGGGGTTTGACGGACAGCGGGTTTGCGCGGATGCACAGTCGCCGCGGTTGTGTGCTCATCAAGGTCAAGGCTGCGACCCGCTCACCACGAGGTACGGTATTCGCGAGCTTTTCGTTCAACGACACACCGGTCAACGTACTGACCGGTGGCGGTTATGACCCCGTGACGCACACCGCCGAGCTCAAGGTGTGCCCAGTGCGCCTCGAACCGGCCGAGCCGCCTGCCTCCACTCGGGGAGCCGCATGAGCAGCGCGCACGCCACCACGCCCGAGGTCGACTTCCGCCACCGCATTGTTGGGCTCGATCGGGAAATCCCCCTGCTCGATGGCCGAATGGTGACGTACGTCAATCTGGACAACGCCGCGACCACGCCGCCACTTCGAGAGGTCGCAGACGCCGTACACGCGTTCCTGCCCTACTACTCGAGCGTCCACCGTGGGTCGGGATTCAAGTCTCGCCTCAGCACAATGGTGTACGACCAGGCTCACGACGCCGTTGGCCGGTTCGTGAAGGCCGATCTCGACACCAATGCAGTCATCTTCGGGAAGAACACGACTGAGGCGATCAACAAGCTCGCGTACCGACTGCCACAGCAGGAAGACGCCGTCGTGATCACGACGATCATGGAACACCACTCGAACGATCTCCCGTGGCGGAATCGGTTCCGAGTAGTCTATGTCGGTGCCACACCGGACGGACGGCTGGACGAAGACGATTTCGACAGGCAACTCACAGCACACGAAGGGCGCATCGCGCTCGTGGCGGTGACGGCAGCATCGAATGTGACGGGTTTGATCCAACCAGTACATCGACTGGCCCGCAAGGCTCACGACGCTGGCACCAAGATCCTGGTCGATGCGGCCCAGTTCGCACCACACCGGCGCGTCGACATGAAGCCGGACGGCGACCCCGAACATCTCGACTTCGTGGCGATCGCTGCGCACAAGATGTACGCACCCTTTGGAACCGGTGCTCTCATCGGACTGAAGGAGTTCTTTCTTTCATCCGGTCCAGAGTATCCGGGTGGTGGGACGGTCGAGGTCGTGACACTCGACGACGTGCACTGGGCGGGAATGCCCGACCGCGATGAGGCGGGCAGCCCGAACGTGATCGGCGCCATGGCCATGGCAAAGGCCGCCAACGTGCTCATGGACGTGGGCATGGATCGCGTCGCCGATCACGAAGCACAACTCACCGCCTACTGCCTCGACCGGCTGAAACGCATCCCGAAAGTACGAGTGTACGGCAACACGGACCCCGGACGCAGTCACGAGCGGGTTGGCGTCATTCCGTTCAATATCGAAGGAGTTCACCACTATTTCGTGGCAGCCGTTCTCGGCTACGAAGGTGGTGTCGGCGTTCGCAGTGGCTGCTTCTGCGCCCATCCATATGTGGTCCACCTGCTGCAACTCCCGGAAGAGGAGCAGAACACCTGGAAGGCGCGTGTCCTGGGCGGCGACAAGTCCAACATGCCGGGCCTCGTACGTGCCAGCTTCGGCTGTTACACAAACACAGACGATGTGGACCGCTTTGCCGATATGGTGGAACGCGTGGCGTTGGGCAGGTATGAGGGTGAGTATGGGCTTCACGGATCGAGCGGTGAGTACGTGCCTGTCAACTACCAGGAGCCGCTTGCCCAGTTCTTTTCGCTCGAGTGATTCCTGCGCGGAGCGTTGGCTTACGGTGTCACAACGCGACGCGCCGTGTCGCGAGCCATAACCGTGTCTACGATCACCGAGTCCTGAAGGTCGATCTCCTGCTGCTCGGGGACTCGGTCAGGTGTCGCGGGGACGGTCTGACGGTCATCGGAGCATCCGAGTGACCAACAGCACACCAACACGATAGTCACACTCTTCATGAGCCTCATCATCTGGCACCTTGGAGCCCGTCACCGTTCGCCGTGTATTCACCAAACCTTACTGGGAGAGTCGAATCAGGTGCAACCATTACGACTAAACTCGGCCGAGCGGTTGTGAGCGATCGCAGAACGTTTCTGTCGACCCTCGCCCTGTCGCTGGCCGGGACCGTCCGGCCCGGCGTGCGCTCGACCAGCGCTCCGGCAGTGACGGCTCGAACCACCGTCTTCTACACCCACTCCGCGGTATCTGCCAGTCTCGTTCGATTCAGCGCAACAGGTATCGATGCCGCGGCCGGTCGGCTGCGCGTCTTCGGAACGGGGAGAAACCTCCTCGGGACAGCAGGCCTTCTCCAAGCGGATGGCGGCCTGTACGGAGAGCTCTGGCTTCCCCTGGGCGGCCCGCTGTCGGTTCGGAGTGAACTCGAAGCGCCAGGATTGCGATCGGTGCTTCGCACGACCCATCGTCTCGTTCCGAAGCCTCGCTGGACCGTGCTTTGGGTCAACGCCGCCGACCCCCACGACCTGAAGGATCGCTTTGACCGACTCTCCGACGCAGAACGTGCGGTACAGGCCGCGCAGTGGCGAGAGGCCGGCGTGAGCTCAAACCCCATGATCGATCCACGGCGGCTCCACGTGATGGATCATGTGCAGTTCTTGCGTGACGGAAGCGCGGCGCGGTCGCTCGAGGAGGCCTACGGTATCCCACTCGCACGAGTTGGCGTCTCCGTTGATTTCGCCGCCTACCCGCACACCCTGCCAATGGCGCTCAATGGCACTGGCGTCGAGTTCGCGGTCAGCACCGGTGACCCCATGGGCGGCCCCGTATGGTGGGAGGGGCCTGGGGCGTCACGGGTGCTGGTCGTTCCTCAAAGCCCGGGTGGACACGTCGTGCCAATTGGGCTCTCGAGTTCTATCGGTGACGCGATCACACAAATCGAATTGTGGCTGGAAGGGTTGGGCAATCAGGACAGTGCGCGAGACCGCACGGCATTGGTCGCGAGCACAGGCCTGAGCGAGCGCGCGGGCCGAATCGTCACATTGGCCCGCGAGTGGAGTCGACGGTTTGCCCATCCCCGAATCGTCACAGGCACCGGTGATGACGCTCTGGCGCTCCTGCGGGAAGCGCGGTCTACCGCACGACCAACGATGTCGTTTGATGCATCCCCGATGGCACTGCCCTCGGTAGCGACGCTCACCGAGCTCGCCCGAGAGCGAGCTGCCGCCGCTGACCGACGAGCCCGTGATACCATGGCACCCCTCGCGCGTCTGCTCGACCCTGAGCTTTCCGACGATCCGCTGGAGGTCATGGCCGACGAAATCGAGACCGCGTTCCCTGGACACCTCGTGATCAATGCGTCGCCCTTCCGACGCTCCGACACGGTCGTGTTGCCCAGCGGCCGCACCGAATTCGTTACAGACGTGCCTGCACTCGGCTATGCCTTCGTGATCGAGCAGTCAGAGTCGGCCGCAGATGCGCCGTCAACTCGATCCAGTTCACCGTCGGTCGTGAGCACCGACACCTACCGACTCGAGATTGACCGGAAGACCGGCAGCATTCGCTCGCTGCAAAGCCCGGACGGTCATGAGTGGGTTGGTGGAGAGGGACTCAACACGATCAGAGGATCCATCCTCGAAGATCTCACAGTTGAAGATCTGGGTGCCCTCGGGGTACGGCTCACAGCGATTCGTTGGTCATCGGACTTGGCGCAGTTCCGCAGCACGATCACCGCCTATCACTCGCTGCCGTGGATCGACATCGAAAATCAGATCGACGGCGGCACCCTCGAGCCCATCGAGGTGTTCTTGCCGTTCGACAGCGCCGAATCGACCGTGAGCTGGGAAGTGCCGGGAGGCCACACAACGACCGCGGCGCCTGTGCGTAGGGCGGCCCACCTCCGATGGATCGCGCTGGTCGCGGATGCACGAACGGCCATCATCAGAGCGCTAGACGCGCCGTTCTTCGACGTTCGGCGTGACGGCACGATCGTGAGCCACACACCTCCCGGGCGCTCAAGAATCAGAGTGCGAGCAGCCAATTCCCCGATGTTCACCGAGGACTGTGCGCGGTTCGGGTGGGGAACAGAACCACTCACGGTCGTGCCGGTCGCGGCACGTCCGGAGGGCCGGTTGCCCCGTTTCGGGAGCCTGGTCGTCCTCGATCAGCCTGATGCGGCAGTTCTCGGACTCGAACCTGCGCAGGAGGGAAGGGGAGCAGTTGTCTATGTTCAGGATCTGCGCGGCGAGCAGCGCATGCTGACGCTGGGTCACGGGTTGATCGCGTTCGATGATGCGCGGCAGGTCGATTACCTCGAGCGAGACCTAGGACGACCCGGCACGGCCGTCCCCGATGGGGTCGCGATCGAGTGTCCCGCCTGGGGGGTCACGGCGCTCCGCCTGGCGGGGCTCCAACTGCGAGAGGGTTGAACCCACCTTCGATTTCAGGGTATATCTCCACTCCGTACCGTCGGGGACGTTCCCCCTTCGCCAGACGAGAGAGGCCGATCAGACAGTCGCCATGACCAAGCCGTCAACGTTGGGAGACCTGAAGCAGAGTGCATGGGGTGACACGCCCATGCAGACGCGCTCGGTGAAGGACGAGATGCGCCAGAATCTGATCACGATGCTCGAAGAGGGCCGCGAGATCTTCCCTGGCATTGTCGGCTTCGAGGACACGGTCGTTCCCCAGGTCGTGAACGCCGTGCTCGCCCGACACAACCTCATTCTGTTGGGTCTTCGGGGACAGGCCAAGAGCCGCATCCTGCGGCAACTCGTTTCCCTGCTCGACGACGCCGTCCCAATCGTCGCGGGTAGCGAAGTCAACGACAATCCATTCTTCCCGATCTCCAAACACGGTCGGCAGACGGTCGATGAGTTGGGTGACCGGACACCGATCGAGTGGATTCCGCGGCACCGCCGCTACGTGGAGAAACTGGCGACACCAGACGTGACCATTGCCGACATCATCGGCGACGTCGATCCGATCAAAGCCGCACGGGGTGGCCATCTGCTCTCCGACGAGCTGACGATTCACTACGGACTGCTGCCGCGTAGCAACCGCGGTATCTTTGCCATCAATGAGTTGCCGGACCTCGCCGGTAAGATCCAGGTGGGACTGTTCAACATCATGCAGGAAGGCGACGTCCAGATCAAAGGCTACCCCATCCGCCTCGCGCTGGACGTCCAATTGGTGTTCTCAGCGAACCCCGAGGACTACACCGCCCGAGGAAAGATCATCACCCCGCTCAAGGACCGCATCGGCAGCGAGGTCCTCACGCACTACCCGCCGACTGTCGAGCATGGCATGCAGATCACGGACCAGGAGGCGTGGTTGGGGCGGGACGGTCGATCAGTCGACGTTCCCGACTTCATCTCCGAGGTCGTGGAGCGCATTGCCTTCGAGGCTCGGGAGGATAAGCGCATCGATCGCCGCTCGGGTGTGAGTCAGCGGCTCCCCATCACCGTGCTCGAGCACGTGGTGTCGAGCGCCGAACAGCGCACCATTTTCTCGCACGAGAGCGAGATCGTTCCTCGCATTACCGACATCTACGGCGCAATTCCGTCGATCACTGGGAAGATCGAGCTCGAATATGAGGGCGAGCTGCAGGGTGCCGAGACGGTTGCCCGGGAACTCGTTCGCCGTGCTGCCGGGAAGGCGTTCGACACCCGATGCGGCGGACTCGACTGTGACCCGGTTGTCGAATGGTTCGATCAGGGGGGAGCACTCAAGCTATCTCAGCACCAGGCCTCCGACGCCTGCCTGAAGGGCTTTTCCACCGTGCCTGGCTTGCTCGCCGCGGTCGACTTAGCAGGATTGGCCCCACCCGGTGACGCCCCACGGATCGCGGCCGCATGCGAGTTTGTGTTGGAAGGCCTCGTGGCCCACAAACGGATTTCGCGCTCCGACGACTTCGGATACGCGCGCGTGCGAAAGCCCGGACCCAGCAGTCTCGGCGGGGCCGGCCAACAGCTGTACGGATAGCGCACCCGCAATGCCCGTCATCACGATCTCGCGACAGTACGCCTCCGGCGGATCGTACATCGCGCGCCTCGCCGCGCATCATCTTGGCTGGCAGCTCGTGGACAACGAGTTCGTCGACCGCGTCGCAGCTGAGGCCGGCGTACCACGAAGTGAGGTGGAGGCAAGGGAGGAGCGCGTGCCCAGCCTTATCGAGCGCCTGGCACGGGCACTCGCCGTTTCGTCCCCCGAGATGTTCGTGGCAGCGGCGGAGCCCCCAGAGTCCCGCCTCGGATCGGAGCCCGACCTGGTCCGCGCAACGGAGGCCGTCATTCGCGAAGCGGTTCAGGCGGAGCATCGCCTCATCATGGTAGGCCGCGGTGCACAAGCCTGTCTCGCTCAGCGGGAGGACTCGTTACACGTCTTTGTGGTGGCACCGAGGCTGGCCCGCGTGCAGGCTGCCGTCGAGCGTCTCGGGCTCACTGGCGCCGAGGCGGAGGGGGTCGTGGAGCGCACGGACGACGGACGTCGGCAATACGTGAAGACATACTACGACCGCGAGTGGGAGAATGCGGACAACTACCACCTCGTCATCAACACCGGTGTCTTTTCCTACGAACAGGCCGCCGAATTGATCGTCAAAGGCGCCCGCCTCCGGGGGTGGTCGTAGCAGCCTTCAGCGGGTCCCCATCAGTGACGGGGACCTGAGCAACATCAGCACCGCCGCTCCAAAGCACACCGAGCCACCGATCGCCAAGGCCCACGGCGTCCCCAAACGCTCCGCAACGGAACCGGCCTGAAGGGCCCCGAACGGTCCCAACCCCAGGAACGCCCACGCATAGAACGACACGACCCGTCCCCGGAGTTCGTCCGGCGCGATGGTCTGGAGCAACGTGTTGGTGAGGGCGGTCATGATGATCATGGCAAAGCCGAGCAGCACGAGAATCGCCAACGTCAGCACCAGCGAGCGCGACGCGGCAAAAAGCACGATCAACACGCCGAACGCCGCTGCCGCCCAACTGAGCAGCCGACCGCGCGGCAACTGATGCCCGAACACGGCGAGCCCCAACGCGCCAGCGAGCGCCCCCAGGCCCACAGCAGACATCATCCAGCCGTACGATTCCGCACCCTGTCCCAACACGTCTCGGGCCATCAGGGGCATGAGTACAAATGCCGGCAGCCCGAAGACGGAGAGCACGGCAATATTCGCCACCATGGTGCGGCTCCGGACGTCGTCCGTGATGTAGCGGAAGCCCTCACGGATGTCCTTCCACGCCGACGTCCGCGCACTCGAGGCTTGAAACTTCGGGAGCTTCATGACGACGAGCGCCGCGATCACCGCGAGGTAGGTCACGCCATTGAGCAGAAAGCAGAGACCGACTCCCACCGCACCAATGATCACACCGGCAATGGCAGGACCCACGACTCGCGTAGCGTTGAACGCCGACGAGTTGAGTGCGATGGCGTTCGTGAGGTCATCCTTGCCGACGAGATCGACCATGAGGGCATGTCGCGCCGGAATGTCGAAGGCGTGGGTGAGCCCGATGAGCACAGCCAGCACGATTAGGTGCCAGAGCTCAATGAGCCCCGCGAAGACCAGGAACGTCAGGATCAAGGTGAGCGCCATCGCAGCTGACTGCGTCACGACGACGACGTTCCGTTTCGAGAACCGATCAGCCAGCACCCCGGCATACAGTGTGAAGACCAGGATCGGAAGCATGCTCACCGCATCAACAAGTCCGACATAGAACGCAGAGTCGGTCATGTCGAGCACGAGCCATGAGAACGCCACCCGCTGCATCCAGCCACCGAGGAGCGACACGACGAACCCGCCGTAGAAGAGGCGGAAGTTCCGATGGCGGAACGCCGGGAGCAGGGCCGGACGCAGCTCCGGCGAGGCCGCAGCTTCCACCTCAGCGACTCTCGGATCGGGTTCGGTGCCTGCCATGCGACTCATTGCGAGAACTTTCCTCCCCTTCCAGTTTACCATGTTGAGAGCCTGGCTCGAATCTCATGCGCTATACGACGTACTCCAAGTATCTCCCGCAATTGCTCGACGCGGTGAATCTCGAGGACCTCCTCGATGATCTGAGCGACTTCCTGCTGCAGTCGGGGTTCGCCGGTGGGCCGCACTACCATCCGTATTGGGGGGAGTTTGGCGACGACGACGCCGATCGCTCCCTCGATGCCCTTAAGCAGGCCATCATTCAAGCACTCGCGGAATCGGGCAAGCTCACACCGGAGATGCTGCAGGTGTTGCGCGGTGAGTCGACCGGCGACCCCGAGCGTGACGACGCCATTCAACAGCAGCTGGCCGACCTCATCGATCAAGTTGTCCAAAAGCTGATTGAGAAGGGGTATCTCAACGTGCAGGAAGCACCCCAGATGCCCGAGGGACACCAGCCGATGTTTGGACCGGGTGGCCAGGCGCAGTCAGCAGCGCAGCACGTGCAGTTCAATCTCACCGAGAAGGGGCTGGACTTCCTGGGCTATCGGGCCCTGCGGCACCTGCTGGGAAGCGTGGGCAAGTCGAGTTTTGGCTCGCACGACACAGCGCACCTTGCGACGGGCGTGGAAGCGGAGGCTACATCGAAGCCATACGAGTTCGGCGACACGATGAACCTGGATGTGCCGGAGACATTGAAGCGAGCGGTGGCGAGACGGGACGATCCCACACGATCTGCCTCGCCAGATGAGGGGCACGCCACCCCACCGTTCATCGACCTGGACTACTCGGACCTCATGGTCCACCAGTCGGAATACCGTTCGAGCGCAGCTACCGTGCTCATGCTCGATTGCTCACACTCGATGATCCTCTACGGTGAGGATCGATTTACACCCGCCAAGAAGGTCGCGCTGGCGCTCACGCACTTGATTCGCACACAGTTCGCCGGCGATACGATTCGGGTCGTGCTGTTTCACGATACGGCAGAGGAGATTCCGCTGGCGCGGCTCGCAGAGGCGCAAGTGGGACCCTATCACACGAACACGGCCGAGGGCCTCAAGCTGGCTCGCCGCATCCTGCTGTCGCAGAAGAAGGACATGCGACAGATCATCATGATCACCGACGGCAAGCCGTCCGCACTCACGCTCCCTGACGGTCAGATCTACATCAATTCAATGGGACTCGATCCCAAGATCTTGAAAGAGACCTTCCGCGAGGTGTCAGCGTGCAAGCGCGCCGGCATCATGATCAACACATTCATGCTCGCCCGCGAGCGCATGCTGGTGGAGTTCGTCAAGAAAGTCTGTGAGATTGCGCGCGGAAAGGCCTACTTCACGAACACGATGACCCTGGGTCAGTACATCCTGATGGACTTCATGCGGCGGAAGACGCGACGGGTGGGGTAACACGCGGTCAGGCGGTCAGGCGTTCAGGCGACAAGCCGCCACTCCGTATGCATTCCCGTATCGCTTATCCCTCATCCTCATCCCTCATCCCTCATCCCCCGACGGTCCATACACTCCCGGCACTTTGAGTCCCGCCTGCCGTATCAATACGGTGAGCTGGCCTCGGTGATGACCCTCATGGAGCAGCATGACCGACAGCATATAGCCTCTGGTCCACCGCATGCCGTAGATTGCATCTTCGATCGCGAGTGACGCATCCGTCCACGACAGCTCAACGGTCTCCGCCAATGCGCTGGCCGCTCTGCGGTATGCCACGAGGATCTCGCTCGCATGCACTGGCTGCTGGACCGACTTCTCTGGTGCCTCGAACCCAAGACCGGCCTTCCCCACGATTTCCCGCTGCGACACCACGATGTGCCACGCCAGCTCACCAACAGTTCGCTGCCTCTCTCCCATTTGCCAATCCAGCGACTCGTCCGTGAGCTCGGCCAACACACGTGCCGTCTGCGCCGATTCGTGTTTCCATAAAGAGAGGAATTGCTGGAGCGTCGTGAACACCGGTTCTCCCGTCGCGCGAGTCGGCTTACCGTAACGTCCACCGACTCCGTGCGCCAGTCGCCCGAATGCGTATTTCCCCCTATCCCTTATGCCTTAACCCTCATCCCTTAGTTATCTTCACCACTTCGCTGACACCTCCCACGAGGACACCGACTCCACGTGTTCGAAGACGTCTTCCAGACCGTCAATTCCGGCTTCGCGCAGGCCATGTACGAAGACTTCCTGCGGGACCCGTCGTCGGTTCCGGAGGAGTGGCGACGGATGTTCGAGAGGGGCGTGAAGGGGGAGGAGCCGACGGGGGCGGCGGCAGAGCAAACGGCGGCAGAGGGACAGAGCGGCAAGCGCGCTGAGGCAGGGCCGCAGAGCGGCACGGTGGCAGAACGAGACCTCGCCGTCGCTCGAGCTGCCGCTCCTGCCCCTCCTGCCCCTCCTGCCCCCCCTGCCCCATCTCTCTCAGGTGAACCCATCACCGGCCCTGCCCTCCGCTTGCTCCAGAACATGGAGGCGTCGCTCGAGCTCCCAACGGCGACATCCTTCCGCGACATCGACGTCACGCGCCTGTGGAATGTGCGGGCCGCACTCAACCGACACCTGAAGGAACGGGGCATCAAGCTCTCGTTCACACATTTCATCGGCTGGGCCATGGTCAGGGCGGCTCGGGAGTATCCGTCTATGATCCATGCCGTTGCGCGTCGGGGTGAGGAGTACTTCCGGGTTCAACCGGATTCGGTGAACCTCGGGCTCGCGGTCGACACGGTCGGCAGGCAGGGCGAGCGGAAACTGCTTGTTCCCGTCATCAAGGGCGCCGATCGAGCGAGCTTTGACGAGTTTCACGCGGAGTACGAACGACTCGTGACTGGAGCCCGGGACAACAAGCTCCTACCCGACGCCTACATGGGCGCCACCATCACACTCACGAATCCGGGGACAATCGGGACAGTCGCATCTGTCCCGCGCCTCATGCAGGGACAAGGTTCGATCATCGGCACGGGTGCAATTCGCGATGCAATCGGCACACGGATCATGACCGTGAGCAGCACGTACGATCATCGCATCATCCAGGGAGCAGAATCCGGGCTCTTTCTCCAGGTAATCGACCGATTGCTGCAGGGCGATGAGGGGTTCTACCACACCATTGCCGATGGCATGGATATCGAGGAGCTCGCCGCTGAGTCCTCGATTGGGGCGGCGATGGTCGCCCATGCGGCAGCTCCGGCGACGCCGCGACCGGACGAAATCCCAACTGCACTGCTCCATCACGTGGCATCGGGGATGTCGCTCGTGGGGAATTACCGCACCCACGGCCTTCTCGCTGCGCAACTCGACCCGCTTGGCATCCCCGCGCGCGGAGACCCGGCGCTCGACTTCGAAAACCTAGGGCTCACGCCCGAGGTCATGCGGCAAATTCCAGCCAGCGCACTGCACACCTACGTCGGTGGGGAGACTCTCGAGGACGTGCTGCCGCGACTGCGCGAGACGTACTGTGGGACCATCGCCTACGAGATCGAGCACATTGCGAATAACGAAGAGCGCGGGTGGCTGCGACGAGTCATCGAGTCGGGCGAGCACCGGTACCCGCTGACCGACGACGCGAAGGTCCGGCTACTCCAACGGTTGACGAGAGTCGACACACTCGAGCGCTTCTTGCACCGCACCTACCTCGGTCACAAGCGGTTTGGAATCGAAGGGCTCGACATGCTCGTGCCGATGGTGCACATGGCCCTTGCGCTGGCCGTTGACCAAGGCGCGACGCACGCGGTCGCCGGTATGGCACACCGCGGGCGCCTGAACTTCCTGACGCACATCCTCGGACTCTCATACGAAACGCTGCTTGCCGAGTTCGAAGGGGGACGCGAGGTGGAGGAGACGCTCGCGCCGCGCGGCGGTACCGGAGACGTGAAGTACCACCACGGTCTGGAGGGGACATTCACAACGCATCGCGGCCGCAAGATCGGCGTCACGCTCATGCCGAACCCGAGTCATCTCGAGGCGGTGGGTCCGGTCGTCGAAGGCAACACGAGGGCGCGTCAGTCTGATCGATCTGGACGATCGATCGAGCACCACCCTAAGTTGGTGCTGCCGATTCTCATTCACGGTGACGCCGCTTTTCCCGCGCAGGGCGTCGTCGCGGAGACACTCAACCTCGCGCGGCTCGACGGATATAGCACTGGCGGCACGCTTCACATCATCGCGAACAACCAGATTGGGTTTACGACGCCGCCGCGCGAGGCGAGCTCGACCGACTACGCCAGTGACCTCGCGAAGGGATTCGACGTTCCCATCGTCCACGTGAACGCTGATGACGCCGAGGCGTGTCTGGCAGCGGTCTATTTGGCGATGATGTATCGTGACAAGTTCCACGGCGACGTGGTCATCAACCTCGTCGGCTATCGCCGACACGGTCATAACGAAGGTGATGAACCGCGATACACTCAGCCCCTCATGTACGAACGGATCGACCAACATCCCCCAGTGCGGGCGGTTTATGCCGAGACGTTGGTGAATCAGGGCGTCGTCAGCGCGTCGGATGCGGAGCAGATGGTCAAAGAGTTCTACGAAGAGCTCGCGTCCATCCAGACGCGGCTCCGAGAGGATCTTCAGGTGTCCGATGAGGCTGGGGCCGAACCGGAGCGGATCTCGGGACTGTGGATAACGATTGACGAGCCCGCGACCGCAATCGACCTCGCTCGCTTGTGGGAACTCAACGAAGAACTCTATGCTGCTCCTGAACGGTTCACTGTGAACCGGAAGCTCCAGAAGGTCTTCGACCGGCAACGGGCAGCGTTCGCGGACAACACAGGAATCGACTGGGCGCATGCCGAGACCTTGGCCCTTGCATCACTCGTCACGGAAGGAACACCGGTGCGCCTCGTGGGCCAGGACACGGTGCGAGGCACATTCAGCCAGCGCCATCTCACGTGGTTTGACGCCGAGGCGGGTGCACCGTACACCCCGCTCCAGCACCTGAGCCGCGCAACGGCGCCCCTAGAACTTCACAACTCGCCGCTGTCGGAATACGCTGCGCTCGGCTTCGAGTACGGATACAGCGTCGCGGCACCTGAAGCACTTGTCCTTTGGGAGGCGCAGTTCGGCGACTTCGCCAACGTGGCTGAGGTGATCATCGACCAGTTCATCATCGCCGGGCTGGCCAAGTGGGGACAAACCACACGTCTCACCCTCCTCCTTCCGCACGGCTACGAAGGTCAGGGACCGGAGCATTCGAGCGCCCGTTTGGAGCGTTACCTCGCTCTTGGCGCAGAGGGGAACATCCGGGTCGCGAACTGCTCGACGGCGGCGCAGTACTTCCACCTCCTGCGTCGGCAGGCGAAGCACAGCGAGCTGCGGCCGCTCATCATCATGACGCCGAAGAGCCTTCTGCGGCTCCCTCTCGCTGCCTCGCCGCTCCACGAACTGGCGACCGGGAGGTTCCATCCGGCCCTCGATGACCCGACGATGACCGAGGATCGGGCGGCGGTGACCCGACTCGCGCTGTGCTCGGGCAAAGTGTACTACGATGTCGCGTCATCCGAGCTGCGACCGCCGGCTGCACACGTGGCTATTGCTCGACTGGAATTGCTCTACCCATTCCCCGAGAGTCACGTGTCGTCACTCATCCAGTCGTACCCCAACCTCCGCGAGATCGTATGGCTGCAGGAGGAACCCATGAACATGGGCGCTCGCAAGTGGGTGATCCCGGCACTCGCCCGGGTCGCGCCGCAGGGTCTGCAGCTCCGGTACGTCTCACGCCCCGAACGTTCGAGCCCTGCCGAAGGCTATCCTGCAGCCCACGCGACAGAGCAGCAGCGATTGGTGCGAAAGACTCTGGTGTAGGGGCGGGCGGATTGCTACGGCCCGATCGAGTCGGACGTCCGGAACGAAAACTGAAACTCACCCCGCGCCTGCTCGACCACCTCCCGATATGCACGGCTCGTCACCCGGGCGCGGAGTCGATCGCTGACCGGCAGCACCATCGGGACCGGCTCCCAGTGCACTGGTTGGCCCGTCACGGCATCCGTCACGTCCCCGTCGTTCAGCGCACGATTCGCCGCGGCCAGTCCGACCCCACGCAGCGCCTGTCGAATCGACTCGTACCGCGCCTGCCCCTCAGGCTGGACGAACCGCAGGTGGCGGTGTCCCACGGCAGCCATGTAATACTGCGACGGTACAAACCCGATGCCGTCCAACCGAAGCTCTTCGCAGACAACGATCAGCCATGCCGCAATGTCGCGCAGCATGCCAAGCCCAGGATGGCTCTGACCGGGTAACTGCGGCCGTCGGGGGATGAATGCAGCCCGCGGATTCTGAAGGAGCAGCCATCCGATTTCGACGACTTCAAATCCCGGCATGATGCTTCGACTGATGGACGCCTTGAGCTCCATCAGCATCTCCCCGCCCTCGGGCGCTCCAAGCACTCGCAGGATCTGTCCGAGTCCCTTCGGCGCATCGAGCGTCAGAGTCAGATTCGGAAACCCGCGTGAGCGAATGTTGTTGAGCACACCTAGCTGCTCGAGCTGCAGCTCCACGGCATGGCGCGAGAACCGGCCAAGAAACCGTGGGTCTTCACGCGTGACGAGCCCCATCAGGTCCTCGGGCGCAAGGTTCCAGCTGTCGGTCTCCGACACCGTGGTCTCTTTCACCTGCCACCTCTTGGAGATTGCGCGGAACCGTCTGAGAACCATCTGCACGTCGTCCATCGGTTCCACGACTTCACCGGACACGAGCCAACTCAGGAACCGCGCAGAGTAGCGCCAGGCGGAGGTACCGTAGCCGCCCGCAAGCAGCACGACGAGCGGGACAGTCTTGCCACCGGTGCGGACCGTCCGCACCACGAACCGATCCCGCTCCAACAGGCCTTGTTCCGATAACCGCCAGTCTCCCAGCGCATCGGTCGCGGCGCCGTCGACGCCGGCCAAATAGAGCACAAGCCCCGGCCGGTGGCTCGCCACGATTGGAGGCAGCTCGGCAGTGAGCACCTCCATGAACACCTCGTCTGTCACGTCACTTCCGAGGGCAATACTCGTCGATGCGACGGCGTCGTGTTCATCCCACGGCACATTGTGGATCGAAAACGTGTAGACGGTCTCGTCGTCCGCGAATGCTAAGCGCGTTCCATTGCCATCGTGTAGGTCGAGATCGACAACGAGAATGGGTTCGTCAAACCCGCGAGCGCGCAGTCTCGCGATGGCGACCGCCACGTCGTTGAAGATGCAGAACCCCATGCCCTTGTCTGGCGTCGCGTGGTGGAGACCCCCAGCCAAGTGCACAGCGACACGATTCCTCCTGAGGGCCAGCCTGGTCGCCTGGATGGTGCCCCCGACCATGAGGCGTGCGAGATCGATGGCTCCCTGTGCACCGCGGCCCCCGACATCGAGACCGAGGATCTCGCCAACGACGCCGGGATCGGACAGCGACTCGACGTAGGCCGAGCTGTGGACCCGCAGAATGTTCTCCAATGACGCCGGCAGGGGCCGACTCACATGGTGCCGTCGGATGAAGCCTTGATCGAGCAGAAATGCGAGAATCTTCTCGGAGCGGGCCGGGTCGAGCAGACCGCTGGCGACCGTGTGCACGTACCGCCGATGGTGCACCATCACGACGTCCCGAGGGCTCACGGTGAGCCGGACCCACCGACTCAGCCGCCGTGGAATGGCTCGGATATGCTCGATCACCGTTCACCGCAGGTCGTCATCACGTCTGCAAGATGTCGATCGAACCTCGCTCGGCCAAGCGCTCTCGTGGGCAGCCACCTTGACGGGGAGCTTCTGCCCGGGGAGCTTGCGAACGCTACCATGCTCACCGCACTTCCTCACGCACTCGACACGTTCGTAGAGATCGAGCGTCGAGTCCTCGAGCATCGGGTTGCGCTCTTCCTCGACTACGATGGGACACTCACACCGATCGTCGCTCGTCCCGAGCTCGCCACGCTTTCCGCTGACATGCGAAGGGTCATGGCCAGCTTGGCCGGTCAGATACCTGTCGCCGTCGTCAGCGGCCGCGATCGAAGCGACGTCGAGAAGCTCGTTGGGATAGAGCCCATCATCTACGCCGGGAGCCATGGTTTCGACATTTCCGGTCCCGACGGCTTGCGGCTCGTGCATTCGGCCGGGTCGGACGCTTCGGAGAGCCTCGATGAGGCGGCAGGTGAGCTACGAAAGCTTATCGAAGGGATCGCCGGCGCGCTGGTCGAGCGCAAGCGCTTCGCGTTGACCGTGCATTTCCGACTGGTCGCTCCTGCCGACCAGGGGCGCGTTCTCGCCGCCTTCGAGCGCGTCGCGGCACGCTATGCGACACTCCGCGTGTCAGGCGGAAAGTGTGTGTACGAGCTCCGCCCGGCGATCGACTGGAACAAGGGCGCTGCAGTCATCTGGCTGCTGGACCGACTTGGCTTGGACGGCACAGACGCACTCCCCATCTACATCGGCGACGACGAGACGGACGAAGACGCGCTTGCGGCGGTTGCCCAGCGGGGCATCGGGATTCTCGTCACCGACGATGTGCACCACTCCCGTGCACGCTATTACCTCCGCAGTCCTGCCGAAGTCGGTAACTTTCTTCGCCGTGTGCAACAGGTAGTAGGGCAACCAAAATAGGGAGCGTGACAGTGGCTCTCCTCGACATCCTGCGGATCGTCGCGTTCGGGGCATTCGTGTTCTCCGGTGGAGTTGCCCTCGGCTCGTGGGCCGTGCGCACCCGCCGGCTCAATCCGTTCAGTCGCACGGGCCAGCAAATCCGAAAGCTCACCGATCCCGTCCTTTCCCCTGTGGAGACATGGTTGCTGCGCCGCGGCAGCAATCCGCAGCACGCCGGCTGGTGGTTGGTTGGCATCAGCGTGGTCGGCGGTATTCTGGTCGTGACGCTCGCGCAGTGGCTGGCTGCGCAGTTTGTTGGGATCGCCCAAGCCTCCGTGTCCGGTCCGCGAGAGATTTCACGCGTCATCATCTACTATGCGAGCCAGGTACTGCTCCTGGCACTCATCATCCGTGTCATCGGTTCGTGGTTCGGTAAGGGGCCGTACACGTCCTGGATGCGGCCGGTTTACGTGCTGACCGACTGGGTCGTCCAGCCTCTCCGCCGCATCGTCCCGCCGATCGGTATGATTGACATCACGCCGCTCGTCGCATGGTTTCTCATCATCGTGCTGCGCGGATGGCTGCTGAGACTTCTCTGAGCCAAGCTGCCCTCCTCGACCTTCACGTGCAGCCGCGGGCCAAGCGATCCGAGTTCGTGGGGTGGCACGGTGATGCCGTCAAGGTGCGCCTGGCCGCACCGCCTGTCGACGGGGCGGCAAACGACGAGCTCATCTCCCTGCTCACACGGGAGCTTGGCATCCCGCGCACCGACATCGAGATCGTCAAGGGAGTGGGGAGCCGTCGAAAGCGAGTCGCGATCTCCGGGCTCACACACCAAGAGATCCTGCAGCGGCTCCGCCTCGCTTAGCTCTCGACTCGCACGGCCCGCAACATTTCTGCAGTCTGCTCCGGGTCGACCGTTACGATCGCAGTTCCCGTTGCCAGTTCGAACCCTCCCGGGGTGGTGAGACGTGGCTGGATACGCACGTGCCAGCGGAATGACTCGTCAACCCGATCACTGAGCTCCCCAGACAGAATCAGGACGTTGACGTCGGGATCGGCGAATGCTCGTGCGAGACGCTCCAGCGTGCCGCGCAACGTCACCGCGAATTCCCGAACTTCCTGCGGGGACAGGGTGCCAACGCTCACCCCCACCGTGCGCGGGATGATCCATGTCTCTCCCGACCACTGAGGAGCGTAGGGCGCGAGCACGACGAATGCCTCGCGCTCCTCGATGATCCGCGCACCGACCTCGAGTTCCCGTTGCACGTAGTCGTCGTAGACCGAGGCACCACACTGCTCCGCGTAGTCCGAGGCCACGTCGACCATGCGCTGCAGCAGGGGTGGGACCATCGGCCCCGCCACCAGCTGCCAGTGCGGATGGATCAACGACGCCCCCGCCCGCACACCGTGATTCTTGAACAACGAGAAGAAGCGCAGCGCCGGATCGGCCCGGAACGTTCGGTAGCGTTCCTGAGCCACCTGGAGCACATCGACTAGCACGTCTGGCGTTGCCGGAGCGAGGTCACGACGGTGCTCGGCGCCCTCGATGATGACTTCGTAGTGACCGCGCGCGGGGCGCCGCCCCAGCAGGACGTCCGTCGTGGCCTCGGGCTGCAAGAGTTCCGGCACGAGAGCGGGATACTTATTCGGCACCACCCGCACGGTCCAGTCCGAGCCACTCGGCCTTCGCAGAATCTCGGGCGGTGTCTGGTCTTCATTCCCGCGGCAAAATGGGCAAGACGGGTCGATTGCCCGAGTTACTGTGCGGCCGTCCGCATCTACTGAGGCACCGGGTCGCTTGGCCCGCTCCGACGACAGGACCATCCATGTGTCGGTTGTGCAGTCGCGCCGATACTCAGGCACCTCACTCCCCGATTTCTGGTCGCCGCCACACACCTGAGACCGATCGAATGAAGCGTTCGGGATCTGCCAGGAATTGGTCGCGACATTCGGGTGAATTGAAGTAGTAGGTCGTGCCGTCGTACACCGACGAGAGTGCTTCCGTTGGATCCACCGCCCGACCGCATACCGGGTCACGCACCTCGTCCATGAGCCCAACCATGGCAGCAGGCGTCGGCCGCGGCGGCCGGTGCCCCAGCAGCGAGGAATAGAGCCGCAGCTCATCAGCAATCATCCTGGTGAGAAGGAATCGCTCCCGCACCAGCTCTCGACCCGTCTTCCCGAGCTCGCGCGCCGTTGCCTTGTCCCGTATGAGACGTACAACCTCGGTCGCGCACTCCTCGACGGTCTTGATCAGGGTACCACCGACGCCACCCTCCATCTGGAGTGGGATTCCGCCGACAGCACGCGCGATGACCGGAGTGCCTTTCCACAGGGTCTCCGACACGATCAGCCCGAATCCCTCGCGAGTCGATAGCTGCACCACGATGTCCGCCAGCCGTTGGAACGCATTCACTTCGATGTTCCCGACCCCGGTGAGATTCGTGAACACGAAGATGTCGGGATCCTCGTCACCTTCCTTACTGATCTCGTTGTAGATGTCCCACCCCTCGGGATCGTCGAGCGCCATCGATCCAACCAACGCCAGCTGTAGATCGGGTATCTCTTCCTTCGCGAGCCTGTAGGCCCGAATCACACCCATGGGATCCTTCCACGGATCGAAGCGACTCACCTGCGTCATGAGGGGTCGGCTCGTTCGAACCCCGACCCATTGCAGCAGAGAGTTGGCGAGATCGCTCGTGATCTGGAGGTTCTTCGGACTCAAGGGATCAATCGCCGGTGGAATGACCTCGACGCGCGGAATCGGCATGTCCGGAGGCACGAAGCCCCCCAAGGTGAAAACGGCGGCATCGTACTGCCTCAGAAACGGCCGCAAGAACTCCCAGACGTTGGGGTTCGGCTGAGACGTGTCGATGTGACAGCGCCAAATCCACTTTCCCGACCCCTTACCCCGGTATTCCAGGATCCCCGCAGGCTGGGGATCGTGGATGAAAAACAGATCGTAGTCCTTCTCCTGTAACTGGGCGTTGTGCTTGTTGTTCTCGACGTAGACGTCGCGATCGATGTCGGTGAGATCGTTGGGCGCGCCCTGCAGGCCATTGTGCATCGCCTTGGTCGTGCGGAAGAACGCCTCACCGCCCGAAATGATGCGCCAGTCGGCCTCGATTCCCAGGTCTCGCAGCAGTGGAATCTCGGCGCGCAGAATCTCGGCAACCCCCCCGCCATACGGAGTCGCATTCAGATGGAGCAGCCGTGCGCCGCGGAGCGGCTCGGCAAGCTCCTTGAGCTGCTCGATGACTTCGCCGCCAGCCGGCTCCTCGTAGGTATCGATGCTTGCTCGTCCTACATCGACCTGCTGAAGCATGACCCCTCCCCTGTTGACCGCGTCAGTCGTCAAAGCCCTCGCTACTGCGCCATGATTATTGCGGATGGCGCGGCGTGGCGCAAACCCCCGGTTTCTACTACATTGAGAATCGACAACAGACACTCGTGGTGATTTGCGGCGTATTGCGGCCACGTTAAACAACTCGCTAAAAAGCCCGCCTTCGGCGCTCTTTTAGCGGCGGGGCTTTTGTTTTTGGTCTTGGCACTCGCGATTGAGGAGTGATGACCGGTCACTCGACCACATCCGACGATCTCCAGCGCGCGATCCGACAGCGGATTCTCGTGCTCGACGGCGCCATGGGAACGATGATTCAGTCCCACGGTCTCGCGGAGGAGGACTACCGGGGAGCCGCGTTCGCCGACCACGATCGTCCGCTCCAAGGCAACAACGATTTACTGTCCCTCACGCAGCCGGACATCATTGCTGGCATTCACCGTCGGTACCTGGAGGCGGGCGCCGACATTATCGAGACCAACACGTTCAACGCCAATGCCATTTCACAGGCCGATTATGGCCTGGAGCAACACGTTGCAGAGCTGAACTGGGCCGCGGCCCGAGTGGCGCGGCAGGCGGCCGACGGGTTCATGGCGCAGCACCCGGACACCCCACGGTTCGTGGCGGGCATTCTCGGGCCGACCAACCGAACGGCATCGATCTCTCCAGACGTCAATGACCCGGGGTTCCGCGCGGTCACCTTTGACCAACTCGCGTCGACCTACCAGGAGCAAGTGACGGCGCTGCTCGATGAACATGTCGACCTCCTCATGGTCGAGACCGTGTTCGACACGCTCAACGGCAAGGCCGCTTTGTTCGCGATACAACAGGTCCTCGTCGACCGAGCTGTGGCGGTGCCCGTCATGGTGTCCGGCACGATCACTGATCGAAGCGGGCGCACGCTGTCAGGTCAGACGCCAGAAGCGTTTTGGATCTCGGTCAGCCATGCCAACCTCTTCAGCATCGGGCTCAACTGCGCGTTGGGAGCGTCCGAGCTGCGACCTCATCTCGAAGAGATCGCGAGAGTAGCGGACGTACCAGTGAGCTGCCATCCCAATGCCGGACTGCCCAACGAGTTCGGTCAGTATGATGAGTCACCCGATGCCATTGCGGCCGTGATGGGCGAGTTCGCCACGACGGGCCTCGTCAACATCGTCGGAGGATGCTGCGGCACGACTCCGGATCACATTCAGGCGATCAGCCAGGCAGTCCGTTCGCATCGACCGAGGACGGTGCCCTCGGCCGATCCCCTGACCAGTCTCGCAGGGCTCGATCCCCTCGTCATCCGTCACGACTCGCTCTTCATCAATGTCGGTGAGCGTACGAACGTGACCGGTTCGGCCAAGTTCGCCCGGCTCATTCGCGACGGAGACTACGAGACGGCGGTCGAGGTCGCTCGCGAGCAGGTCTCCAATGGCGCGCAGCTTCTCGACGTCAATATGGACGAGGGATTGCTGGACTCTCGGGCCGCCATCGTGCGCTTTCTCAATCTGATCGCCGCCGAACCCGACATCGCGCGGGTGCCGGTGGTCATCGACTCGTCCCGCTGGGACGTCATCGAGGACGGCCTCAAGTGTCTTCAGGGACGAGGGATCGTCAACAGCATCAGCCTCAAAGAAGGTGAAGACGTCTTCGTCCAGCAGGCCCGCAAGGTCCGCCAATATGGCGCTGCTGTGATTGTGATGGCATTCGACGAAGCGGGACAGGCCGACACAGCCGATCGAAAGATCGAGATCTGCACCCGCGCGTACCGCATCCTCACCGAGCAGGTGGGGTTCCCGCCGCAAGACATCATCTTCGACCCCAACGTCTTCGCCGTCGCCACCGGCCTCGAGGAGCACAACGAGTATGCGGCAGCCTATCTCAAGGCGTGTCGAAGCATCAAGGAGACGCTTCCGCATGCGCTGGTGAGTGGTGGCGTGAGTAATCTGTCGTTCTCGTTTCGCGGCAACAATGCCCTCCGCGAGGCCATGCACGCGGTATTTCTCTTCCATGCGGTCCGTGCCGGTATGGACATGGGCATCGTGAACGCTGGTGCGCTTCCCCTCTATGATGACGTGCCGCCAGACGTTCGCACCGCAATCGAGGATGTGCTCTTCAATCGCCGTCCCAATGCCACGGAGCGTCTTACCGCGATCGCCCATTCCGTATCCGGCATTGCGAGTCGGCAGCACCGAGATCTGTCGTGGCGCGAGCGTGACGTAGCCGATCGGCTGAGCCACGCGCTGGTCGAGGGCATCGCGGAGTTCGTGGAAGAAGACGCCGAGGAGGCGCGGCAGCGGGCGGGTCATCCGATCGAGGTAATCGAGGGACCGCTGATGGACGGGATGAACATCGTCGGCGACCTGTTTGGCAGCGGCAAGATGTTCCTCCCCCAAGTCGTGAAGAGCGCCCGTGTCATGAAGAAGGCGGTCGCCTACCTGGTTCCGTTCATCGACGAGGAGCAAGGCCCATCGGGTGCTGCTCACGCGACAAAGGGGTCTGTCGTGCTCGCCACGGTCAAAGGCGACGTGCACGACATCGGGAAGAACATTGTCGGTGTCGTTTTGCAGTGTAACGGCTACGAGGTCGTCGACCTCGGCGTCATGGTACCGGCCGCCAGAATCATCGAGACGGCACTACATGTGCAAGCCGATTTCATTGGGCTCAGCGGTCTCATCACGCCTTCACTCGATGAGATGGTTCACGTCGCACGGGAGCTCGAGCGCCAGCAGGTCCGGACGCCGCTGCTGATCGGCGGCGCAACAACCTCCAAGAAGCACACCGCGGTCAAGATCGCCCCGGAGTATGGTGGGCCGACGGTACACGTCACCGACGCATCGCGAAGCGTCACTGTGGTCGGATCACTCGCGAGCTCGGACAAGCGTGGAGACTTCTTAGCGAGCGTCTCGCGCGAATACGAGCGCGTTCGGGCATCATACCAGGACCGTGCCGGCGAGCGACGCGTACTTCCATTGACCGAGGCACGCCAGCGGAGGTTCACGCCGGACTGGGCAAGCTATGAACCAATAGAGCCTGCTGTCGACGGTATCCACGCGTTTACACCGTATCCGATTGCAGAGTTGACCAACTACATCGACTGGACCCCGTTCTTCGGAGCCTGGGAGCTCAAGGGTGCATATCCTGCCATTCTCGACCACCCGGTGGTGGGAGAGGAGGCACGCCGCGTCTTCCGTGACGCCCAACGGTTACTCGAACGGATCGTCGCCGAAAAACTCCTCACGACGCGTGCCGTGGTCGGCGTCTTTCCGGCGAACAGTGTCGGCGATGACATCGAGATCTACAGTGATGCGAGTCGCTCGACCGTCAGAGCTGTAGTACGTGCCCTGCGGCAGCAAGTGGAAAAGCCCGCAGGACGTCCCAGCCTCTGTCTCGCTGACTTCGTCGCACCGAAGGAAACCGGACTGCTCGACCACCTGGGAGCATTTGCGCTGACGGCTGGTATTGGGACCGATGAGCTCGCCGCTGAATACGAGGCTGCGCACGACGACTATCACGCCATTATGGTCAAGGCGTTGGCCGATCGTCTGGCCGAAGCTCTGGCAGAACGACTGCACGAGCGCGTTCGCACGGAGCTGTGGCGTTACAGTCCGGACGAGCAGATGGCGAACGACGAGCTGTTACGGGAGAAGTACGTGGGCATTCGTCCGGCCCCCGGCTACCCCGCGTGTCCCGACCACAGCGAAAAGCAAACGCTGTTCGATCTGCTTGACGTCCCCACCAGCACCGCCATGCAACTGACCGACAGCTTCGCCCTTCAGCCCGCCGCATCCGTGTGCGGGTGGTACTTCGCTCACCCTGACGCCTTCTACTTCGGTGTCGGCAGCATCGGCCGTGACCAGGCGGAAGACTATGCAGCGCGGAAGGGCATGACAGTGGCCGAGGTGGAACGCTGGCTCGGGCCGGTTCTGGCCTACGAGCCGAGCAAGGAACCGGTGCCATGAGTATCCCGCTGGCGCAACGGATTGCCGACGATCGTGTGCACGTGCTGGACGGCGCCATGGGCACTGTGCTCTATGGCAAGGGAATGTTCGTCAACGTCTGCTATGACGAGCTGAGCCTCACGCACCCCGACCTCGTGCGGGAGGTCCACGAGTCCTACCTGCGCGCAGGCGCCGAGATCATCGAGACCAACACCTTCGGCGCCAACCCGGTCAAGCTCTCGGGGTACAGCCTCGACGGAAAGACCGAAGAGATCAACCGTGCGGCCGCAACGCTGGCTACGGAAGCAGCATCGGGTCGAGCCAACGTGGTCGGCAGCGTGGGCCCCCTCGGCATCCGGATCGAGCCGTTCGGCCCGACTGCCCGTGAGGAGGCAATCGAGTATTTCCAGCGCCAGGTGCGCGGGCTCCTCCTTGGGGGCGTCGACGGGATCGTACTCGAGACGTTCAGCGATCTCGACGAGCTACATACGGCCTACCTCGCCGTGCGGGCGCTGAGCGACCTTCCGGTGATCGCGCAGATGACCATCGACGAAAGCGGGAGTACGACCTACGGCACGGATGTCGAGAGGATCGCCCGCACCCTGACGGAGTGGGGCGCCGATGTGATCGGCCTCAACTGTTCCGTCGGTCCCGCCATCATGCTCGAGGGCATCGAGCGCATGGCCGAAGCGACCGATCGCCCGCTCATTGCCCAGCCGAATGCGGGCCTGCCTCGAGTGGTCGGTGACCGCAAGATCTATCTCTCGAGTCCCGACTACATGGCGAACTACGCGCAGCGACTGATTCGTGCCGGCGCGCGATTCGTTGGCGGCTGCTGTGGAACTACAGACGAACACATCAAACGCATCAGGGATCTCGTTGCCACCATGCAGCCTCGTCACTCGCATGTGGTCGTGCCGCGACACGAGATCGTGCCGCCCGACGGCGTCGAGCCTGCACCGTTGGCTGAACGTTCGAAATGGGGCAGCAAGCTCGCAGCGGGTGAGTTCGTTCGGAACGTGGAGCTCGTGCCGACAAAGGGCTGGCAGCCGGAGGCACTCCTCACGCAATGCCGCTCCCTGGTGGACGCAGGTGTCGACTCAGTGAGTGTGCTGGATGGACCACGAGCACAGAGCCGTATGGCGGCGATACCAGCGGCGATCATCATCGAGCGAGAGATCGGTATCGAGACGCTCGTCCACTACACCTGCCGCGATCGCAACATGCTGGGCATGATCAGCGATCTCCTCGGCGCCGCGGCAGCCGGCCTTCGCAACTTATTGCTCGTGACAGGCGACCCTCCTCGGCTCGGGCCGTATCCCGATTCGACCGCCGTCTTCGACATCGACTCGATTGGCCTCACGAACGTCGTGTACCGCCTGAACCACGGCCTCGATCCAGGTGGCAACCCCATCGGTGCGCCGACCCGGTTCGTGATGGGCGTTGCCGCCAATCAGTCCGCGGTAGACATGGATCGCGAACTGCGGCGACTCTACTGGAAAGTCGACGCTGGAGCCGAATTCGCGGTGACCCAACCCGTGTTTGACCCGAAGCAGTTCGAGACGTTCATCCAGCGAATCGAGGAGTTCCGTATCCCGGTCATCGCAGGCCTCTGGCCGCTGCTCTCGATCCGAAACGCCGAATTCCTGGCCAATGAGGTCCCCGGACAGCACGTACCGACGGACCTCATCACTAGAATGCGGCGTGCCCAAGAGCGCGGGGCGGAGGCCGCAACCGCCGAAGGCGTTGCGATCGCCCGCGATATGTTCGCAGCGGTTCGTGAAGCGGTGAACGGCGTCCATGTGAGTGCGCCGCTCGGGCGGGTGGACGTTGCCCGGGCCGTGATGGAGGCGTGACCGGAAATCCCGAGGTTAGGTGAGGTCTGACACCGCCTCTAGCACCCGTCGGTATCGCTCCTCAGGCTTGCGATATCCCAAGTTGCTCACGTAGACCTTATCCACACCCAGAGCGCGGAGGGCCGAGATCGTTCTCGCACAGATCTCCTCCGGAGTCAAACCAGCTTCGAAATCCTGCGCGACCCCTTCGACCGGGACCGGGAAGAACTGACGTAGCCGGTCCAGCGTCCTGGGATTTGCCGAGCGGTACAGGAACACCCCGAAGACACCGGGCCATGGCACGTGGCGCCGACGGAGCTCGTTCGCAAAGCGTTCGATCTGCGGCAGCTGGTGGTGCGAAACGATCTGCGTCAGGAAGAAATCGCCGGTGAAACTGGGCGCGAGGAGAAAGTCGACCTGCTCCGAGGCGCTCCGCAGCGGATTCGCCCACCCGCCCAACTCGAGCGTCTCATGTCGCGAACGTATCCGCTGCCGCAGCAGATACGCGAACTCGAGACACCGTGGCGGCCCCAACGCCTTGTCACCTCCCAGCACTGTGAGTGCCGGAAATCCGTGGGACACCGCCCGATCCGCATACATGAGGCAGTAGTCCAGCGTGTGTTTGCAGGTGAGAAACGGCACCAGCTTCCAGGGGGTGACGTCGCCTGCGAGATTTGTCACCAAATGCCGGAGATTCTCTTCCTCTGACTCTCCAACCGCGTTATCGGTGAGAAAGACCGCCGTGTCATGCCGCGCGAGTCGTCGCACGGAGTGATACATGTCGATCCACGCATCCATGCTCTGCGCGGCTCTGAGCTCGGTCTTCGGTGGTCGGAGCTCGACGGCCACCAGAGGACGATCGTCGCGCAGTCGCTCCGCGATCGTGGCATAGGACGGAAAGTCAGCAGTCGACATATCAGATGCTCAAGCTACAGATTCCGAGTGTTCGGATCCAACCCCCGCAGCTCGAGGATCGAATATGCAAGCGGTGCTCATCACCGGCGCCTCCCGCGGAATCGGCGAGGCCACTGCTCTCCGCCTAGACGAGCTTGGCTTCCGAGTGTTCGCCGGCGTGCGCACGGACCTCGCTGGCCAGTCTCTCCGCAAGAAGGGCTCCACCAGCATCACTCCCGTCCACCTCGACGTCACCGACCCCAAGAGCATCTCGAGCGCCGTGGCGACCATCGAGGAGCACGGACCCTACGAGTTCGTGGGGCTGGTCAACAACGCCGCTATATCCGCACCGGTCCCCCTGGAATTCGCGCCGCTGGATGAGGTCCGCGCGCAATTCGACGTGAATCTGTTCGGGGCGCTCTCAATGATTCAGGCGATGCTCCCGACCATCCGGAGGGCTGGATCAGGCCGCATTGTGAACATCAGTTCGATCAACGGCCGACTGGCGCAACGCTACATCGGCATCTATTCGGCATCCAAGTTCGCGCTCGAGGGTTTGAGCGACGCTCTGCGACGCGAGCTCCGTCAGTGGGGCATCAAGGTCATTGTCGTCCAGCCCGGCGCCATCGACACGCCGATCTTCGAAGCGTCCCGTGCGCGCAGCAAGGCACTGCTGGATGAGCTTCCCGACGAGGCCACCGAGCTCTACAGCCGTGTGCTCCACGCGCTGCGGCACCGCCCGGGCAAGGTGCCGCGCCATGCCCTCCCCCCATCCTACGTCGCCCGTCGGGTGGCTCAGGCTCTTACAGCGCGCCGTCCCCGCACCCGCTATGTCGTCGGGTGGGACGTGCGCCTGGCTTTCCTCTTCAGTCGGCTCCTTCCTCCCAGCCTCATGGACCGAATCCTGAGTCACCACTAGCGGAATTGACTTTGTAATACAAAGTACTTTACATTACAACGATGAGCGCGTCACACCGCGTCCTTCTCGCCTTGCTGGGCATGGCCACGGCAATCGGCATCCTGGGCGACCAACTCCTCCGCCCGGCTCCCTGGGGTGTGGGCTTTTCGATCTGGATCGCGATCGCCATCGGAGCCGCTCTGCTCTTCCTCGTCTGGACTCGAGCATCGCGCCCACGCACCGTGCTCGTCCTCTTCGGCGTCGCATTCGGATTCGCCGCATGCCTCGCCTGGCGCGATGCGACCCGCCTCACAGGCTGGAACGTGCTCGCGACCGGGGTCGCCCTGACGCTGGCACTGCTCCACACCCGCGGGCTCGCCCTCTGGTCCGCACGAGCATTGGACTATGCAAGTGCGGTGCTGAACGCCGGTCTGTCCGTGATGCTCGGTCCGGTCATTCTATTGGGACGCGAGCTCTTTACGAGCAGAGCGTCGGAACCACGAACGACAAAAGTGCTCCGACGTGCCTCATTGGGACTGCTCCTTGCCCTTCCGATCGTCCTGGTGTTCGGTGCGCTCCTCGTCTCGGCCGATCCCCTGTTCGAACGGTTGGTCAGCCGACTGTTCGACTGGGACTTCGAGAGGATTGTGTCACATGCCTTCGTCATCGGCGTGCTCAGCTGGTTGAGCGCCGCGTTCCTCCGTGCGCTCGTCAAGGCCGATACTGACGATCCCGAGATCACGTTGCCTCGCACCAGGTTGTCGCTCGGCTTCCTGGAGGTAGGCATCCCGCTGGGAGCAGTGACGTTGTTGTTCCTCATCTTCGTGGCCCTGCAGGCACGCTGGCTCTTCGGCGGAGAGGACGTCATTCGTGCGACCGTCGGGCTCACCTACGCGGAGTATGCCCGCAGAGGCTTCTTCGAGCTCATAACCGTCGCAGGTCTCGTAATTCCGTTGCTCATGGCATGCGATTGGGCGATCGGCGATGACGATCCGGAGACAACACGGCGCCTTCGGATGCTCGCCGTCACCCAGCTCCTGCTCGTCGGAGCCATCCTGGCGTCTGCCGTTGCACGACTTTCGCTGTATCAGGATGCATACGGCCTCACCGAGACGCGCCTGTATGCCGCTGTGTTCATGACGTGGATCGCGCTCACCCTTGGCTGGTTCAGCCTGAGCGTCTTGCGGGGAAAACGGAAGCGGTTCGTCGCGGGGGCGGCCGTCGCCGGGTTCCTCGTGGTGGCCGGTCTCGACGTTCTCGACCCCGATCGGACCATCGTGCGTACCAACGTTGCCCGCGTTCAGGCCGAAAAGGAGCTCGACGTCTCGTATCTCACCTCGTTGAGCGCCGACGCCGCACCCCACCTCCTGGCAGCGCTCCCCTCTCTGTCGGACGACGACCGCTGCGCGGTCGCGCGACACCTCGTGGATGCATCCGCTGAGCGATGGGGCGCCAGCTGGCGGAGCTGGAACGTGGGGCGCGCGCGCGCGTCCGGGACCGCAGACCGGGCCCGCCCCATCGCCGTTCGCTGCCCCAGCACCGCGACGCCAGCGATCGGAGAAGAGACTCGCGGGTCGGTCGACCCGTAACCGGACGACCTCCTACCGTTCGCCCTCGAGAAGGGTGATGATCGAGAAGGATAGGTCGCCGGCGCCAACGTCCGCTAAAGCCTACAGCCGTCCTCGTCTCTTGAGATCGAGGTATTGATCGACAACGATGCTGCTGGCTTTCGCCGGCGGAACGTCCAATACCAGCGCGCCTGCGCGCCGCATGCCCGCCAACGCCTCATTACGCGCGCGCAGCAACTCTTCGGCCGCGGCTTTGCGATAGGCAGATCCCACGTCACCGGGACGAAGCGTCGCGACCCTGTCGAGTTCCGGGTTGCGGAGCGTCACCACCAGGGGCAAGTGACGAGGCGTGAGCGACGCAACATTCCGAACCAGTGCTTCCGATGCATAACGGTCGATCACATCGGTGAAGAACACGGTCAACGCGCGCTTTCGGTTGCGAACTGCCAAGTACCGGAACGCCGCAGGATAGTCGGGCTCCACAAGAGTTGGCTCAATCACCGCCAATGTATCGAGCACCTCTCTCAGGCCACGTCGCCCTCGCTGTGGCGCCACGTATTGATGAATGTGATCGGAGAACACCATGACCCCAACGTTGTCGTCATGGTAGTTGGCGGCAAAGGCAAGCCAGAGCGCGGCCCGCACTACATGTTCGAGCCGAGCTTCCCCTCCGACCTCCGCGGTGAGCAAGCGTCCCGCATCGAGGACCAGCATGACCTGCTGGCGTCGCTCTTCCTCGTACTGACGGGCGATGATCTTGCGCCGTCTGGCACTCGCCTTCCAATCGATGTGCCGTGTGTCATCTCCCGGCACCCACTCTCGGAGACTTTCGAATTGCCGACCCTCTCCCAACTGGCGCATCGATCGCAGACCACTCTCGCGGCGTCGAACAGCCTCTGCCACCGACGCTTTCAATCGTGACGCCGGAAGTGGCGGATACACGGTCACCGACCATGGCAGCTCACGCCGGCCTTGCGCGTACGCCAGACCGAGCGGACCGAGGCTCCGGATGGCCAGCCACCCCTCAGTCTCCCGACCGCGCCGCACGGGAGCGACTGCAATGCGCTCTCTTTCCGTTCCTCCCGCCGCTACACGCACACGCCGCCGCGGCGCAACTCCGCCCAGCAGAGCTGGTCGAGACTCACGTACCGTGATATCTGCGTCTCGGTCAGTGGGATTGTGCCACAGAAACGCATACTCCGATCCCCTGCCGACCGTGAAGCTGTCTGGTCCGATCCGCTCGACCTTGAGGGTCCGCGGACGCGGTGCTCGCCGAAAATCGATCCACACCAACAGCACCAGCACCGCGTTCAATCCGACGAGGAGATCCAGCGCTACGGGCGTCACGTACCCCAGCAGGGCGATCGGAGCCATGAGCCCAAAGAGAACGACGCTCCGCTTCGTGGGAACGATCACGCTGTCGGGACCTCGACCTGCTCGAGCACGGACTCCAGCGCGTCGTCCGCCGCAACGCCCTCAAGCTCCAGCTCGGGTGCCACCGTGACCCGATGACGCAAAACCGGTCGGGCGAGTTGCTTGACGTCGTCGGGAATCACGAAGTCGCGATGGTCTAATAACGCCAGGGCACGTGACGTCTTGAGGAGTGCAACGCCAGCGCGGGGGCTCGCTCCCAAGGTCAGTGTCGCCGCATCTCGTGTCGCCCGCACGACTGCCGTGATGTATGCTGTGATCTTCGGCTCGACGCGCACCGCCTCCGCTTGGCGGCGTAGCGCTTCGACCCCACTCGCATCCATCAGCGGCTCGACCCCGTACGTCTCCGGAAGATCTGCCTCGAACCCCTCGAGGTATCGCGTAAGGATGCCCTGCTCGACCTCCGACGACGGGTAATCCGTCAGCACCTTGAGCATGAAGCGATCGAGCTCCGCCTCGGGCAGAGGGTAGGTTCCCTCGAACTCAATCGGATTCTGGGTGGCGAACACCGTGAACGTCGCGCTCAACGGATGACTGGTGCCGTCGACGGTTACCGTCCGCTCCTGCATCGCCTCGAGCAACGCAGCCTGCGTTTTCGCCGGTGCCCGGTTGATCTCATCGGCGAGCACGAGATCGTGGAACAGCGGCCCTGGCCGAAACACGAAATCCTGTTCCCGAAGGATCGAAATGCCGGTGATGTCTCCCGGCATCAAGTCCGGCGTGAATTGGATGCGGGCGTACCGCACGGAGAGCGCCTGCGCCAACGTCCGCACGAGCAGGGTCTTGGCAGTACCGGGCACACCCTCGAGCAAGACATGTCCCCTCGCGAGCAGGGCTACGAGACAGTCACGAGTGGCATCGTGTTGTCCGAGTACAACGCGCCGAAGCGCCGCTAGGATTTCCTGGGTCTTTCCGTCGGTCTCAAAGCTTCCCACACATCCTCCACGGTCGTAGCAATTGCCAATACGCCCTCGTCACCGTCGCGACCCCGGAGCAACGTCCCCAAACGCTGCACTGCCCCTCGCGCCCGCTCATTCCGCGCCGCAAGCGATAACGACTCTAACCAGCGATCCAGACTCTGGCCTCGCTCATGGTGATGCACACCGCCGCCGGCAAGCCGACGACGAAGACCCGCCGCGAGGAGTGCCGCTGCTGCGTCACGCCCGTGGGCGCGCTCGAGGCCGGTCGCGAGCGCGTCGAGATGCTCGAGCGGAGAGCGTCGACGTCGCTCGATCACCTGGACGGTCGGACCAAACCGCACGGCGCTCACAAACACGAACAGCAACCCGGCGCCGACCAGCTGCAGCATCACCCACCCCGCGGGTGACGCAGCCATCCAGCGCCACGCTGCGGAAGTCACGGACCCGCCATCGCCAAACCCTTGATGGTACTCGTCTACGACAACGTGCCTCACTCCGAGATCGAGCAGCCAGGAGAGCAACGGGATGCCAATGTCCGTCTCCTTGAGTACGAGGTTGGAGACGAAGCGAGGCTCAGCGATCAACAGCGCGTGCGCGCCACTTGCGAAGTTCATTCTCAGCGCCACGCTTTCGCCGGTCACCGTCGTTAGCAGCGTGTCGACGTCGCTGAGCGGGGCCGGGACACACGGAAGCGCTCGCGGGTCGAAGCTTCGGGCTCGCCCCTCCTCGGGTTCGTCGACCGCTTCACGTATCACAACCTCGGTGTCGGGAAGGTCGAGCCCGTCTGCGAATCGAAGAGCGACCGAGTCCTCTTCGACGAATTCCGGCTCGAACCCGAGACAACGCTCGACGCCGTTCCATCCCACGAGCAACAGGTTCCCACCCCGCTCCACGTAGCGCATGAGTGCTTGTCGCTCGACCCGCGTGGGAAGAAAGCCGACATCGAGCATGGCAATCACGGGAAGGACCTGCGACGAATCGTCGTTGATGTCGAACAGCGACCGGCGACGCTGTTCGACCGACACCCCCAAGGCTTCGAGCGCATCCGCAAACCCCTTCGTGCCGTGGGGCCCGCTCAGATACGTCGACCGTCGGTCGTCGAGCCAATCCTCCGTCGGTGCCGAGCGAACACCGAGTATTGCCGCGACTGCCATTGCCGTCACGAACGCGAGCATCAGGAGAGCCGTGGAGCTTCGCCGGATCATTGTCCCACCAACGCGGACGCTCGGCGATCAAACGCGGTCACGTCGTGGTCTGTGCATGGCATCCCACCGAAGACATGTCGATACAGCAGCGCAACGAGCTCCCGGAGGCTTTCTGCCGTATGGGTATCGAGGCGCGCTTCACGCACATACTCCGCAGGCGTCTTCGACGGGTGGAACCGAAGGATCTTGCGTTGATCCAAGTCCAGGATCAGCGACGCAAAGCGGTGGGCGAGCGCTTGCGAACACTGTCCCGAATCTGCCAAGCGCCGCGATTCCACAAGATGCCACGCAGCGTCTCGCCGCCCACTGATCGCCGGCGTCATGGCTGCGGGTTCCCGTTGGCGGGGTCGGAGAGCTCGCCAGATCAGATACCCGAAGTGCACCAGCACGGCTGCAAGCACACCGGTCATGACACCGATGAGCACCCAATAAGCGACAGGATGGGCAATCTCCAATTGAGCAAGCCAATCGCGGAGATCACCATACCAGTCGAAGACGAATTGCAGCGGATGGCGTCGCACCGTCCAGTCGTACTCCGGTCCGGCGTAAACATGTTCCAGCACCGCCCGGATGGAATCGGCTGTGAACGCCTGAGGAGAGTGGCTCACGCTTCGAAGGCGTCGCCGCTGAGCTGCCGGCTCAGAAACTCGAGGTCAAACGCTTCCTTGCGCACGCGCAAATCGTAGTAGAACAACGTGAACGCACAGCCGACCACAGGATACAACATGAGTTGCAGGAGTTGCCCGCCCACAGTGACCGTCGCGAACAGCCCAGGAATGAATGCGCCGAGTGCTCCAGCGACCATAAGCGGCAGTCCAATTAACAAGAACACGACGAGCCCGAGCCCGAACGCCTTGAGCTTGTGGCCTTTCGTGAGAGTCCACGATCGACCGAGCGCATCGGTCGCCGAGGGCAGGTCTTCCAGCACGACGACTTGGGTAACCACGGCGTAGCCGCACGCGACGATGATCCCCGGAATGAAGAGCAGAATCGACGCGAGGAAGATCAGGATGTACTTGGCGAGACCCGCGATGAAGAGTCGTGCCATCTTGCCCCATGCGTAGCCCAAGGCATCACTGAAGAGTGGATCTCGCCCCAGATACGCTTCCGAGATGACCCACACGGTCGCCGCAGCGGCAACGAGACCCCCGAGTGCCGACGCGAAGATCGCCGAGAGCCACAGGACGGGATGCGCGGCAACGCCGCCACCCAGCTCGACGTACACGGCCATGATGGCCGGCACCCCTTCGCACACAATCGCGATCGAGACAAGTGTGCCAAAGAAGTTGCGGTAGATCGCGAGCGCACCATCCAGGATCTCACCTAACGACATGCTGCGAAGTTGATATGTGGCCATTGGCCCTCCCGTGCGGTAAGATGCCCCCGAGATGAACGAGACGCGAGAGCAGGGCAGAATAGAGTTTTCGAGACGTATTTCGATCGAGACGCCCGAGCACGTGGTCCTTCGTCTGGAGTTGGCGGGGATGGGGTCCCGAATGGCTGCGGCACTCTACGACTTCGTGCTCATTGTGCTGCTGCTGTTTTTGGTGAGCGCCGCGTTCTCGGCGGCCGAGACACTCACCGACTGGCTCCAGAACTGGGCGGGTGCAGCGCTGCTCTTCGTGTGGTTTGCGCTCTTCTGGGGGTACTTCGCGTTGTTCGAGGCACTGGGATCGGGCCGGACGCCGGGAAAGCGTCGGCTGGGGCTCCGCGTGGTGATGGATACCGGCCATCCGCTCACCCTGCAGGCGGCCCTGATTAGAAACCTCGTCAGGTTAGTCGATCTTCAACCGTTCGGTGCCTATGTCGTGGGTTTGCTGTTCGTCTTCTTTCATCGACAGCACAAGCGCCTCGGTGATTTGGTCGCTGGCACCGTCGTAGTGCACGACCGAGTGGAAGATTTCTCCCTTGCTCCCGAACCCGCCTTTCGTGAGCCCCTCGATGCGGGCCCGCCACTGCTGACCGACGATGAGTTTGCACTCCTCGATCAGTTTGTCGCCCGACTCGACACGCTGGAATCGGAAGCACGTGGTCGCCTTGCCACGGGGCTGTTGCAACGCTTCCAAGAACGCATGGTCGACGACGTGGGAACGGCGGGGCGCAGTGCACTCTCGAGACCGGACTCACTCCTCGTCCGGTTCCACACGGAGGAGCTCACGCGTCGACGAGCCAAGACCGCCGTCCGGCAGGCAGCAGGCATGGCCCGTCGGTTCGTCGCCGGTCGACAGCCAGCGTGGGAGAGCTTTCGGCGCCAAGCGTTTGAGTTGGAACGGAAGGGACTTCGCGAGCTCTCAGGGACGGCGTTGACCAGATTTGCCGCCGAGTATCGCACGCTCGCCGCCGACCTGGCCCGAGCGCGCACCTACGGAGTGGATCTGCGGGTGCTGGGCTATCTCGAGCGAGCGGTCAGTGCCGGACACAACGCACTCTATGGGCTTCGAGGTGTGCGGCGCCTGCCCCTCCATCACCTGCTGCTCGCCGATTTGCCGAGGGCCGTCTACCGCACGCGCTGGCACGTCGTGGCCGCGGCGCTCCTGTTCTTCGCTCCTGGGATCGTCGGCTATGGCCTGGTTCGCGAGCGGCCGGACATCGTGCACGAGATCCTGCCTGATGGCATGATCGCGCGAGCCGAGGCCGGTGCCTACCAGCGCGCCGCTGGGCGCGGCTACGCCGAGGCCCCTTCCCCGTACCTCCCGATGGTCGCCTCGGGCATCATCACGAATAACATCCAGGTTGCCTTCGGTGCCTTTGCCCTCGGCATCACTGCGGGACTCGGCACCGTGTTGGTCCTGGCATTCAATGGAGTCTTTTTCGGAGCCGTGCTGGGCATGTTCGCCAACTACGGCCTCGCCTCGTGGATTCTCACGTTCGTCGCGGGCCACGGCGTCCTGGAGCTAACGGCGATATTTATTGCCGGCGGTGCCGGCCTTCTCGTCGCTCAGGCCGTCGTCGCTCCCGGTGATTTCACGCGGCGTGACGCGCTCGTGATTCGAGGCCGGACGGCAATTCGCCTGGTCGGCGCGGCGAGTTGTCTCCTGCTTCTCGCCGGCATCATCGAGGGGTTTCTCTCAGCGAGTGCGGCACCGGCTGCCATCAAGCTCGGCGTGAGTGCAGCCAGTGCCGTCCTCGTGGGCCTGTACGTCGCGGCAGGACGACGATCGGCGCTAGCCCGCCCGGACAGGGATCATGACGCGAGTGTGTTCCCACTCCAACAGCACCGAGGTCCCGCTGCCCGAGTTCTCTGAACGGATCGTGAACATCTCGACGTGCTCGTCCATCGTCGAGCTCATCGCCTTGCCTCGCCCGAC
This sequence comes from Gemmatimonadota bacterium, assembly GCA_039588055.1. GTDB lineage: Bacteria > Gemmatimonadota > Gemmatimonadetes > Gemmatimonadales > GWC2-71-9 > JAOTVV01. The sequence continues at coordinate 57,386 of JBDHAN010000004.1, forward strand.
TTCCTGGGCGTGCACCTCATCGGTGTAGCGGGACTCGTGTCCCCACTGCGATGTGGCACGGTTGACGACGATCTCCCACTCGCTCTCTCCTGGAACGGTGTACAGCGAATACGTACCCGGCTCGACGTCGACCCCTGCCACATTGAGTGCCACCGTGGTGTGGATCATCGTGGGCTCGTTGGCACCGGTACGCCAGATCTTCCCGAACGGCACGGCGGAGCCACCGATCATCGTCCGCTCCCGAGCCGATGGCCGACCATAGCAGATCTTGACCATGCCATCACCGACCGTGAAGGTCAGCGAATCGAGAGGGCTCGGACGGCTGTCGAGCGGCATACGTTCCGTGTTCATCGTGATACATCCCGGACTGGTAACCGGGACGGGGACGACCGCGGGAGCCGCGAGCGCCAGAGCCAGGGTGGTGCCGACAACGATCATGGATGTCCTCCGTGTCATGGTATTGTAAATGCTTGCAAAACAACGTTTTACGACACTTGCCGTCCCGGACCGGCCAAACGGGTGTGATGCCCGATGCTGTCTGGTCCGAGGCTTGCCTCTTATAGTTGCTTTGCCATGAAGAGTTCCACCGTTCGGACACTCGGAACAGCCGGCTTTTCGGTTATCGAGCTTGCGGTGGTCACCGGCGTGGCGGGCATTCTGCTGGCGCTCGCGGCCTACCGCTTCGGCCCCGCTCTCGAGCAGGCAAAGGCCCGACACGCCGCTGCCGCGGTTGCCGCCGACTTGCAGTACGCCCAGATGGTCGCAGCTCGCGACCGGCAGCCCGTTGTCGTGATCGTCAACTCCTCCCTGCGCCTCCTCATGATCCGTAACCGGGCGGGGACCACGATTTACCGCCAGCGATTCCTGGGTGATGACACGGAGTTTGGGCTCGACACCTTTTCGGCATCCCCTGTGAACTCGGTCGAGATCTTTCCCAACGGTGTGGCAACGCAAACGATGACCTATGCTGCCACCAAGGGAACCAACTCCAGACAGATCCGACTTACCCGTGCCGGTCAGGTGCGCGTTGTCTATCCGTAGGCTCCAGAGCCAATCAGGGCTCTCGCTCATCGAGGTCCTGGTATCACTGGGCATTCTGTCGGCGGTGCTGATTGCCCTGGGCGGCCTCATGTTCCAAGTCGCACGCCATACACGGCAATCCGCGGTGACGGGATACCGCAGCGCGGCAGTTACCAGTGCGGTTTCCTGGGCGAGCGGGCTCAAGTGGGACAGCATCGACGCGGCCATTGGGTGCACCTCGGACAGCAGCGGCCTCATGGCATACACCCGCTGCCTCACCGTGACCAACCCCACATCGCGGACCAAGGAGATCACCGTCGTGGTGAGCCCGATCGGCGCGCTAGTCGCACGCCCGGAAACCGTGATGGTCCACCGCAGCAAGGCTCGACTCGTCTCACCGTTCAACGCTCCATGAGGCGCCTGGGCTTCACGCTCGTCGAGCTCCTGATCGCCACAGTCGTGGCGGCGATACTCGGGACGGCACTCGCCAGACTCCTGGTCAGTGATTCCCGCTTCGTCGCGCTGCAGGAGTCCATGCTCGGCGCGCGCCGCACCGCACGCACGGCCATGAACTGGATGAACGTCGAGCTGCGCATGATCTCCGACGGGGGCCTGCTCGACGCCGCCCCCGAGAGCGTCGCGGTGCGGGTGCCCTATGCCTTCGGGATGGTGTGCGACCGCGTGAGTGGAGATCTCTACGTGTCGCTTCTGCCTGTCGACTCGCTGGCGTACGCGAACGCCACCGCGGACGGGTTAGCCTGGCGTCGCTCGACGGGCATCTATTCGTTCGTGAGCGGTGTCGGTGTGACCATGTCGACCGACACCATCATCTGCGCCGGCGACAGCATCAAGACCGTGCCGGGCGGCAAGATACTGGCACTCTCGGGAACCCCCTCCGGCGCGCCCAACCAGCCGGTGATCGGAAGCGTCGCCTATCTGTACCAAGACGTGAGCTACAAGTTTGCGGCCTCCACCGACCTTCCGGGACGGATCGGCCTTTGGCGGAAAGCCGGATCGGCTGCCTACGAAGAACTCGTGGCGCCATTCGACACCGCAGCGGGCTTCGGATTCCTGGTCGGAGGGAGCACAACCGCCCTCACGAGCCCTCCCGCCGACTTAACCACGGTGACAGGACTCGAGCTTCGCCTCGTCGGCGCGTCCGATTTCATTCCTCGCAAAGCGACAAGAGCGCAGACGTTCGATCTCGTGCCGCAGCTGCGTTTTGGCAATCGTAACCCATGAGCCTAGCCGGTCTGAGTCGCCGAGACGGCTTTGCGCTGCCGCTCACCGTGTTCGTGCTGACGCTGATCACGATCATGCTGGCGGGCATCATGGTGCAGGTGCAGGTCGACCGACGAATCGCCGAAAGCAGCGGGGATGTGGTCGACGCTCTGGCGATCGCGCAGAGTGGCCTCGATCGATACATGACGCATTACGACACGATGCCCAATCGACCGCCGGACGGCGATTCGCTGCGCATCAATGTGACCGGTGGGTACGCAGACGTCATCGCCCACGTGGCTCAACGTCCCGCCGACAGCCTCCAAGGCATTACGTACGTCGTGCGATCGAGCGGGTGGCTGATCAGGCCAACCCAAGGTTCCGATCCGCAGGCCACACGCACCGTGGCCCAATATGCAGAGTGGCAATACGGCACGATGAAGGTGATTGCAGCGTTAACCGCCATCAATGATTTCAAGACCGGTAGCGGGACCCTGTTCTTCAGTGGGTTCGATCAGTGCGTGCCCGCGCTGCCGACGGTCCCAGGACTCCGGGTACCGCAGGGAGCGACGCCGAACCCATTGGGACCACCGGACGTCATTCCGTTCAAGGTTGAGATTGGCAACGCATCGGACGTCGCCGACGCAACCGACATTGATTGGACCAGCGTGATCACGGGCAACTGGAATCCCGATTACACCACCCTCGTCAATCCGCTTACGTGGGCGACGTATTGGATCTCGGGGGACGTGACACTCACCGATGTCACCGGCACCGGGTTGCTGGTTGTGGGCGGCGAGCTCACAACTGCTGGACTCCTTTTCGACTGGCAAGGGGCGGTGCTCGTGGGTAACAAGTTTACGTTCCTCGCCGACACCACCCGGATCCACGGCGCCGCCGTGTCGGGACTCAACCAGATTACCGGGCCATCACCGACCAACGGAGACTGGGGCCCCGCCGGCACCCACATCGAGATCGAGTATTACTCCTGCTTCGTGCGCCAAGCGTTTGTTCCGTTCTCAGGCTTTGCCCCAATTCCCAACGGCTGGATGGACAACTGGGCGGCGTACTGAAGACGGCGGCAGTGGCGGCAGGATAACAACAACGGCAGGGCGGCAGAGTCTGATCGCAGGAGGCTGACGGCCTCACACCTTACGCCTTACCCCCCTACGCCTTGCCCCTTATCACCACTCACCCAACACCACACCATCCCACTACATTTCAGTCGCTCTTGACCATCTCTCCGTTACCGGCTTGGGGTTGCGTGCGGTTTGTGACATCCGTAATTGCTACACTCTCAGTGTTGAGTATCGCAGCTTGCACGCGTGATGCGCCGCCCAGGCCTGAGGAACTCCGCGGCACGTTCATGTCTCCGCCAATCGAGAAGGCGGACTTCACACTCTCCACAACCAGCGGGGACTCGTTTCAGTTTGCCGAGGAGACCGAAGGGTTCCTGACACTCTTGTTCTTCGGCTACACCTACTGCCCGGACATCTGTCCCGTGCACATGGCCAACATCGCGGCGGTTCTTCGGAAGCTCCCGCCCCAGTTGGCCAATCGCGTCAAAGTCGTGATGGTGACCGTCGATCCGGACCGCGACACGCCTGAACGTTTGCGCCAGTGGCTGGACAACTTCGATCGCTCGTTCATTGGGCTCGCAGGACCAATGGACGAGGTCAACGACATCCAGCGCCGATTCAACTTGCCGCCGGCCATCAAACAGGGGGACGGACCGGACTACCTCGTGGGACACGCTGCCTACGTCCTTGCGTTCACAACCGATAACGCCGCACACGTGATCTCCCCTTCGGGCACCCGCCAACACGAGTGGGCGCACGACATCCCCATCCTCCTCGAAGCGAACTGGAACGGAAGCGCACCCTGAACCGCCCCTTTACAGGACTCTGCGTAATGCTGTTCGTCGGCGGAGGGTGCGCCGGCGACATAGATGTTCGTCGGCCGGTCGCCACTGCCGGCCAGCTCGCCGTCTACGACGCACTGGCCCCGGCTTCTCCAGCACCGGAGGTCGCATCGCTCTACTTCACGGTCGTCAACTTCGGCGCCCGCGCCGATACGCTGGAACAGATCGGCACGCCACTTGGCACCGCTCAGCTGCACACTGTCGTCACCGAGGGCGGACGTTCTCTGATGCGTCATGTCGAAGCACTGGAGATTCCACCCGGCGACACCGTACGACTCGCCCCCGGGGGCTACCACGTGATGCTCACGGATCTGGCAACTCCGCTCCGGGTTGGTGACACACTGCGCGTGACCATCACGTTTGCCCGCGGCGGAACACTCATGCTCGACGCGCCGGTGCTGACGTACACCGACGTGCTGGAACGCCTAGAAGCTGGAGAGTCCGACAAGCCATGACCTGGTGGTGCGCGGCACAGGGAACACCGTGGGATTGGACCTGGCAGCCGTATCCCGGCGTCTGGATCCTCGTGGGCGCGATGCTGAGCGCCTTCGCGTTTGCCGTGAGGCGCCCGCCTTCGCGTGAGCGGACTGATCGCTCTCGCGTCGTCACGTTCGTCCTCGGTGTCGTTGCGTTTTGGCTGGCCGCCGACTGGCCCATCGGACCGCTGGGTGCCGGCTACCTCGTGAGCGTCCACACAGCGCAGTTTCTCGTGTTCACCATGGTGGTTCCGCCACTTCTCCTACATGGCCTGCCACCGTGGCTCCTACGAAGGCTGCTACACCCTCCTGCGATACAGCGGTCGGCACTCTTCTTCACGCGACCGCTCATCGCGTTTGTGATCTTCAACGTTGTAATGGTCGCCACACATTTTCCGGCAGTCGTCGACACGCTCAGGCCGACCCAGGTCGGCTCGTTCGGAGTCGACATGGCGTGGCTGTTCGCGGGCATCCTGTTCTGGTGGGTGGTGCTCGGGCCGCTCGACGAATTCCGTCCACTCTCCTATCCGGGGCGGATCGTGTTTCTCCTACTCAACGTCTTCATCCCAACCGTCCCAGCCTCGTTTCTGACGTTCGCCGATTATCCCGTCTACGCGCTGTACGAATTGGCGCCACGGGTCGGGAGCATCTCGGCAACGCAGGATCAACAGCTGGCTGGGCTCACGATGAAGATTCTGGGCGGATTCATCATCTTCGGCACCGCATCCGTGCTGTTCTTCAGATGGTATGGCGCAGAGCGTGCCCTAGACAGTGACGTGACGTGAGCTAGTCCCGGTCGTCCCAGCCCGGATACATCACGAACTCCTCGCGCCGAAACGCCCAGATCAACTTGGCGAGACGATCTTCGGCGGGTTCGGCCCGCTCGTCAAACTCACGTCGGAGGAGGTCGGCTATCTCGCCAACCGTGTGCTGGCCATCGAGGTGACGCCAGACGAAGCTGCCCATGTCGTCCAGCTTGATGCGCTTGGCCGACAGCTCGAAGAGGAAGCGATCCAGCAGACGCCTCAGCCCGGTGGAACTCGGGCCTGGTCGAATCACCACGACACGGTCGTCACGCTCCTCCCACTCGGCACAGCGCTCGGGGGCCAGCTCCAGGAGGTTGACGTCCTCGAGGTCGTCTCGGCGTTGCCGTCTCACGATCGCACCCGTCAAAGCCACCGCTACGAAAACCGCCCCCCAAGATGGGAGGCGGTTTCTGTTCGGCTTACACCAGTCGTCACTCGCCCACTTTCGCCGCCATCAAACCACCTTCGCGCATCTTCTTGATCGTGAACCACGCGAGGAGGTACAGCATGATGGGATATGCGATCAGACTCAGGTAGAAGTTCGGCGCGGCGCCACCCGTCAGTCCTTGGAAGGCAATCAAACTCGGCACCCGCTCCGCCCCAATGAAGAGGAGCGCCAGCAACACCGCCATCAGTGACTCGCCGGCAATGAAGCCGGAGGACATCAAGATGCCGACGTTCTCCGCGCGCTGTTTCTCTTCACCGGTCGCCTTCATGCGCTTGAGGCGCGTGTCGAACACCCAGCGGATCACGCCGCCGACAAAGATCGCGGCCGTCGACTCGAACGGGAGATACATGCCGACGGCGATGAGCATCGGCGCCGGCGCCTTGATCAGGATGAGCCCCAGTGCGAAGAACGCCCCGACAATGACGAGCGGCCACGCCATGTCGCCGGCAACGATCCCGTTGGCCATCAGTGCCATGAGACCGGCCTGCGGTGCCGGCAGTTGCGCCGATCCGATCACGTACGCCTTGTGCAGGGCCATCAACGGGAGTGCCAACACGAACGCGGCAAAGATGACCCCGATGATCTCACCCACCTGCATCTTCCACGGTGTGCCACCGAGAATGTGCCCCACCTTGAGGTCCTGCATCATGTCGCCAGCAATGCCGGCGGCACAGCAGACGACGCCCGCAACGCCCAACACGCCGGCCACGCCGCGCACGTCGGTCACGCCCAGCAGCACCATGAGCAGCGCTGAAATCAACAATGCTGTCAGCGTGAGTCCGGAGATCGGGTTGTTGGAGCTTCCGATCAGTGCAACGAGATACCCTGCCACTGCGGCGAACAGAAAGCCCAGGATCACCATGGCGATTGTGAGCACCAGGGCGCCTCCGAGCGCCTGCGCAAAGTGGAGATAGAGGAAGAACGTGGCAACCGAGGCAAACCCAATCGCCACGAAGATCTTCTTGAGATCGAGGTCGATTTCCGTCCGCTCCATGTCGCCGGTGCCGCCGGACAGATTGATATGCTTGAGCGCCTTGCCGATGCCCTCGACGAGGGACGTGCGGAGGTTGTACAGCGTGTAGAACGCGGCGACGATCATGGCACCAACGGCGAGTGGCCGGATCTGATTGAGCCAGATTTGTTCCGCGAGGTCACGCATCGTGTCGTCCGGTCCCATGACCGCGGTGAGGCCCGGGTTGAGGAACAGCGCCAGCGGGACCAGGAGCAACCACCCCATCACGGCCCCGGTAAACAGCACCGACGCAATCCGTGTCCCGACGATGTACCCCACGCCCATGAGCATCGGCGACGCATGGGGACTCGTCACCAGCATGCCGCCCGCGTACTGGATCCGCTCACCCAAGATCTCGACCGAGGATTCCCCAAAGGCGACGAAGCGCCTCGTGCTGTCTTGCACGAATTGAATGCCCGCGCTGTTCTTGAGGAGCTCCCATAGCGCGGCGAAGCCCATCGCCGCAAACAGATACTTGGCACCCGTCTGTCCTCCCTGCCCAGCCTTCACGATCTCGGCGGCGGCGACCGACTCCGGGAATGGCAGGTCGGCTTCCACGACGAGCGTGCGGCGCAGTACCACCACGAACAGCACACCCAAGACACCACCGATCAGCATGATCGCGGTGCTCTCGAGGTACCGCAGCTCGTCCCACGCCCCGCTGATCACAAACGCCGGGATGGTGAAGATCGCGCCCGCGACGAGTGCCTCTCCGACGGAGGCCGTGGTCCGCGCGATGTTCTCTTCGAGGATGGTACCGCGGAAGCCTCGCAGGACAGCCATCGCGACAACGGCCGCCGGGAACGTGGCGGCAATCGTCAGTCCTGCACGCATCCCCACGTAAGCGTTCGCCGCACCCAGCGCGACGGCCATGATCGCCCCTAAGAACACGGCCTTGAACGTCAGTTCGGCCATGGTTTGTGACGCAGGAACAAATGGGACAAACGGTTTTTTGTCCATGTGCTTCACCTTGGGCGCCGGAAGAGGGTTGCGCAGAGTTTAGCGGCAACGCCTGGGGCCGTCAAACCACGTCGGCCACCGGCCTCGTGTCTCCCGGGTCCAGTCGATAGAATACGGCTGCAACCGGGAGGGAACGATGACGTTTGTGGCAGACTTGGCACCCCAGAACCTGTGGAAGCACTTCGACCGAATTCTCACGATCCCACGCGGCTCCAAAGAGGAAGAGCGCATTCGTGACTACGTCGTGAGTATCGCAGAACAGACCGGCCTCGCGCATCAGGTCGATGGCACGGGAAACGTGGTGGTACGCAAACCGGCTTCAGCCGGGAAGGGGTCCGCGGCGGCCACGGTTCTCCAGAGCCACCTCGACATGGTGAACGAGAAGAACTCCGACGTGGACCATGATTTCAGCAAGGACCCCATCTCACCGCAAGAGGACGGTGAATATCTCACGGCAAGCGGTACGACGCTGGGATCGGATAACGGCATCGGTGTCGCCGCCATGCTCGCCGTGATGGAAGCAAAGGACCTCGTGCACGGTCCGCTCGAGTTGCTGTTCACCGTAGATGAAGAAACCGGCTTGACCGGTGCCGCGAGCTTGGACGGAAGCCTGCTCGAGGGACGGCGGTTGCTCAATCTCGATTCCGAGGAAGAAGGCATGGTGTACGTCGGGTGCGCAGGCGGCGCCGACAGCACCCTGACGCTGCCGCTGGTGACGTGCCCGATTCCGTCCGGCAGCGTCGCGCTCGACATCCGACTCCACGGTTTGAAGGGTGGCCATTCAGGCGTCGACATTCATCTCCAGCGTGGCAACGCCGTGAAACTGCTGGCGCGCGCCCTCAATGCGCTGTCCTTTCACATGTCATTCCATCTCTCGGCGATCTCCGGTGGGAACAAGCACAACGCCATTCCACGCGAGTCGTTTGCGACCGTGCTGCTTCCCTCCGGGGTGAGGGGTCAATTCCAGCGTGAGCTCGAGCAAGAGATCGCTTCGATCCGGGAGGAGTTTTTAGCCGCAGAGCCCGGTCTGGTGCTCGAAGTGAAAGACGGCGATCTGCCACACAGTATGTGGAACGACGACACCACAGAGCGGGTGCTTCATCTCCTCACCGCCCTGCCCCATGGTGTCCTCGCCATGAGCTACGACATCCCCGACCTGGTCGAGACCAGCACGAATCTCGCGACGGTGGTCATGAGCAATGGATCGTTGGTGGTCGGGATGAGCAGCCGGTCGTCTGTCGAGTCGGCGCTCCGGGCAACACGGCTTTCCATTCGTGCGACCGCTACGCTGGCCGGCGCCGGCGTTGAAGAAGGAAATGGGTATCCAGGCTGGAAGCCCAACCTCCAGTCGCCGCTCCTCGCTGTCCTCAAGAAGGTGCACGAGCAGAAACTCGGCCACACGCCGGAGATCAAGGCCATCCACGCAGGACTGGAATGCGGGATCATCGGTGAGAAGGTTCCCGGTATGGACATGATCTCCTTCGGTCCGCAGATCGAGTTCCCGCACTCTCCGGACGAGCGAGTGAAGATCGATTCGGTCGGCACGTTCTACGAGTTGCTAGCCGCGACGCTCGAGGAGTTGGCTACATGACGCTTCGCGCCGCCTCCCGCGATTTCCTCAAACGCCTCCTCGACACGCCCGGTCCCTCGGGATTCGAGACCCGACCCGCTGCGGTGTGGCGGGATGAGGCGCAGACCTTTGCGGATGAGGTCACGACCGATCTGTCGGGCAACTCGATCGCCATTCTCAACCCCGATGCACAGCCGCGACTCATGCTGGCGGGCCACATCGACGAGATCGGTCTCATGATCGTCCACGTCGACGATCAGGGATACCTCTACTTCTCGACGATCGGGGGGTGGGACCCGCAGGTCATCGTTGGCCAACGGGTGCAGATTCTCGGAAAGCGCGGGCCGGTCGCTGGTCTCGTTGGCAAACCGGCGATTCATCTGGTCAAGTCCGACGATCGCGAACGGGTCAGCAAAGTCACCGACCTGTGGATCGACATTGGCGCGAAGACGAAAGCCGACGCCCTCAAGCGCGTGCGTGTTGGCGACCCCGGCGTTCTGGCGGCGCAAGCGGTCGATCTGCCGAACCGGCGTATCGCCTCACGCAGCATCGACAACAGGATCGGCGCCTTTGTGGTGCTCGAGGCATTGCGCCTCCTGGCGCGACGACGACCCAAGATCGGCGTGTATGCCGTTGCCACTACGCAGGAGGAGATCGGATGGTCCGGCGGCGGGGCGCGCACCAGCGCCGTCCGCATCGACCCGGACGTGGCGCTCGTGGTCGACGTTACCCACGCGACGGACCACCCGGCCGTGGAGAAGAAGGAACACGGTGACGTCAAGCTGGGAGCCGGGCCTGTGCTCTCCCGCGGATCTGCCGTAAACCCCGTCGTCTTCGACCTGCTCGTGGGCATTGCCGAAACCGCCAAGATTCCACATGCGCTCTCAGCAGCGCCCCGCGACACCGGAACCGACGCGGACGCAATTCACACGGTGCTTCGCGGCGTTCCGACTGGGCTCGTGTC
>JBDHAN010000005.1:0-63797 GCA_039588055.1 Gemmatimonadota bacterium
GGGCGGGTCGCGTGGTTCGGATTTCGACTGGACCAGGGAGCGCGCCCACAGGATGAACGACGTATCGAGGCCCTCGCTGCAAACGGCGTGCGGTGGGCAGCCAGTGTCCCGACCGCTGAGATTCTCTCATGGCCAGGCGGAGCACGAGCTGCGCTTCTCGTAGCCCAAGATGTCGAGACGGAATTCATCAATGCGTCGGCGCTCGCCCGGCTCGCGAGACGCAAGTCCTTTCCTGTCACGTTCTTTGTTGTTTCGCAGACGGCGCTCGACTATCCGGAGCTGGCGGATTCACTCGTATTGGCCGGTGAAGTGGGCAGCCAAACATCGGACCACACTGTTCTCTCCGACTTGTCGTTCGCCGATCAGCGCACGCGCTTGAGCCGGAGTTGGGCCGAGGTGCGCGGCTGGACTGGTGACTCGGCGTTTGGACTTCACCCTCCCGAAGAACGCTTCGACGCCAACACGTTGCGCGCCTGGCGGCAGGCGGGCGGGCGGTATCTGGTGGCGCTGAACGACGCACGCACAGCGGCCCCAGAAGTGTTCGAGACGGCGGCGGGCAACGTCGTGCTGCTTCCCAGGATCATCAAGGACGACTACAACGTCTTTGTCCAGGAAAGTGCCATGCGCTCGCGTCGCTTGACCGAAGCTTATCTCGAAGGACTGGTGAAGGTGCGATCGCTTGGCGGTCTCGGCGTCGTGTCGCTGAGGAGCCAAATGGGTGGCGTCCCGGGACGCGTTGGTGTGATCGGCGAGGTCGTCGACTCCGTGCGTGCCCAGGGCGACTGGTGGGTCGCCTCCGGCCGGACCGTCGCAGCGTGGTGGTTATCTCGACAGACCGCAACGCTTCGGTTTGTCGAAGCTGCAAACGATCAGTTCACGATCGAGGTCACGGCGCCCGGTGATACGGGTCTGCGGGGCGCATGGGTTCGCCTGCTGTTGGCCGGTGAATCGAGCCGGTGGCTGCCGAGTATCGAGGGAGAACTCGTCGCATACGCCGAGACCCAACACGACATCCGAGTCTCACTACCGGACATGGCACCAGGCGAACAGGTCACCCTAGCGATTCGCAAGGAAGACTCACCGCGTTAACCGTGCCTGCTCGCGCCAGCGACGTAGCCTTGCAGTCCCCATGACAGAGCGCTATTAGTACCGGTTCGATCCCGAATCGTCCGGTCGCTACTAACCGCTCCGGAGGTGCGTATGGTTTCCCTCACGTCGCTGTGGCTGCCGATTGTGCTCTCGGCGGTGTTCGTGTTTATCGTGAGCTCCATCATCCACATGTTTCTCACGTATCATCAAAACGACTTCGACAAGCTGCCCGCCGAAGACGATGTCATGGACGCCCTGCGCAAATTCAACATTCCGCCGGGCGACTACGTCATGCCACGGCCCGCCAATGCGCAGGAGAGGAAGACGCCTGAGTTCACCGAGAAGATGAACAGAGGGCCGATCGCGTTCTTGACAGTCTATCCCAGTGGCCCGCCGTCGATGGGGCAGAGCCTGGTGCTGTGGTTCGTCTACAGCATCGTGGTGAGCATATTCGCCGGCTATCTCGCGAGCCGCGCGGTCGCACCTGGTGGGGACTACCTGGCGGTGTTCCGGTTTGCCGGTGCGACCGCGTTTGCCGGATACGGCCTCGCGTTGCTGCAGAACTCCATTTGGTACAAGCGCAAATGGAGCGCGACCCTCAAATCGGTGTTTGACAGTCTCATCTACGCCCTCGTCACGGCCGGAACATTCGGATGGCTCTGGCCGTCGTAGGTCGGGCGTTTACGACGTGAGATTGCGCCAACAATGCCAATCACTTATCGCATCGACACCAATCGCGGAGCCGTCTGGACCACGGTGACCGGGAAGCTCACAGATGCAGACCTGGTTGCTCACAAGCGGCAACTCGTGGCCCATCCCCATTTTCGTTCCGGCATGTGCGAGCCGTCGAGCAGCTCGACGTCACGATCGCCGGCATTGCGCAGTTTGCCGAGATGGATCGGGCCGACGCCGACCGACTCGACAATCACCGGCTGGCAATCGTTGCGTCCGAGGATGTCGTCTATGGCATGGCACGGATGTACCAGTCCGTGAGCGACGACGGTCCCCAAAACGTCATGGTCTTCCGTGAGATCGCGGAGGCGATGGAGTGGTTGGGCATGCAAGGTCCGACGGGGCCTCCACCGGGAGAACCCAGCCCAGCTACATGACCGGATCGGCTGCCCGAGTATTCACGGCGCTGCGCGCTGCGCTGTACGCCAGCGTCTTCATCTTTGGCTGGGGCTGGCTCGCCTTTGCCGTTCGCCCGTGGGACGCATCCCTGGGCGGTCCACTGCCAGACTGGTTCCCCATCCCCGGCGTAATGCTCTTGCTTGCCGGCGCGTGCGTTGCACTTCTGTGCGTTGTGCTCTTTGTCTCCCGAGGCAGAGGGACGCCCGCGCCGTTCGACGCACCCCGCGAGTTCGTCGCCACCGGACCGTACCGCTGGACCCGCAACCCGATGTATGTCGGCGGATTCGGAATGCTGCTTGGGCTGGCCCTTGTACTCAGATCGCCGGCAGTACTGCTCCTGGTGGCAGCGGCAGCTATCGTGCTCCATCTGTTCGTCGTCACCTACGAGGAGCCAACGCTCCGTCGACAGTTCGGTGCACCATACGAGGAATACCTGCGACGAGTGAACCGCTGGCTGCCGACAAGTCCTCGGTGAAGTAGCACCGCACCCAACCGCTTGACATATAGATATTGCAATAAATAGATTTATAGCATGCCTTCGTACGACTACAGCTGCCTCGACTGCGGCGAGACCTTTGAGATCCGCATGTCCATATCTGCCTATTCCGAGGGCGGGACACCTGCCTGTACGGCTTGCGGCTCAGACCGCGTACAACGAGCCTTCGTCGCCGTAAACGTGCTCACGGGATCGCGCGGAGGGGCACCATCTGGCGGAACAGGGTGCCGCTCGGGGGGCTTCACCTGAGCGGCGTAGTGCAGCCTGCTCGGTCGGGCAGCCTCAACAAGCGGTGCAACGGGCCGGTTCCAGCCGGCCCGTTCTGCTTTTAATCCCGCATCGCCATATCCTTACGTATCACCGACCCTGCTTCGATCATTGATGAACGCGCTCGCCCTCACGCTGCGGTTTGTGGACCGTATCAACGGACACGACGTTGGCGGTCTCGTCGCCCTGATGCCGGATGACCATCAGTTCGTCGATGCAAGAGGTGAAGTGCACCAGGGACGCACACGCATGGAGGGATACAGCCGTAACTTGGCAAGAACCGGAGAGCCGCATGTGTAGGAACATCAAGACCCTGTTCAACTTCGACCCGCCCGCTACCGATGAGGAGATTCGCGCGGCGTCACTTCAATTCGTACGAAAGCTGAGCGGATGCACGAAACCGTCTCGGGCGAACGAAGCTGCCTTTGAACGCGCAGTCGATGGCACCTTTCTCGTGGCCCGCAAGCTTATCGACTCGCTCGTGACAACTGCCGCGCCGCGCGATCGTGCCGTTGAAGCGGCCAAGGCGCGGGCGCGCGCCGCGAAACGCTTTGGAGCCCACACATGACGCCAGAACAGATTCAAGACCTCATACGGCTTCTCGAGACACAGCGTATTCTCGCGCTCTCCGTCGTAATCGAATCGCAGCCGTATGTCGGCCTTCTCCCCTATGCCCTCACTCCCGATCGAACCGCAGTGCTCGTGCACGCTTCCGGTCTCGCTCGGCACGCACGCGGGTTGCAGCAGGGGGCGCCATTCGGTGTGCTGATTCACCAACCGGACCGATCGGACGCCGATCCACTGCAAATCGAGCGTGTCATGTTGCAGGGATCGGTCGACATGCTGACAAAGGGCTCAGCGGAGTACGAGCAGGGACGCCGGGGGTATCTCGAGCGCTTTCCTTCGAGTGAGCAGACGTTCATGCTCGGCGATTTCAACCTGTATCGGCTACGCTTTGAAGGTGGTCGCCACGTGCGGGGATTCGCCCAGGCCGTCAACGTGACGGCGAACGACCTTTCTCACCTGGCCTCGGCTCCCGCGAGCGACGCTTTCCGCTCCGGAGAGGCATGAATCGCCTGCGCGTTGCACGACTCGTCGGAGCTGGCGGCCTGCTGGTTGCCGCGGGCATGGCGACGCCGGCATGCACCTACGGGCCTCCGGAGCTTCAGATCTCGAACCGCAACCATGTCGCGAGGCGCAGTGACGCGCAGTTTGCGTTCGCCGTACGGCTCAGCTGGGTGCGCCGACCGACTGGCATATCGACCTTTCCCGATGGCGGCCGGTGGCGCACGCTCAACGAGGCAGGTGCGGTGTACGTCTGCGATACGCTGTCGCTCGACGTGACACGGCTCTGGAGCGTGGAGCGACCGGCTGAGATCCGATCGGCCTTCGAACCGTGGATGGGCCCGTGGACGGAAGACGGGGTCTACTTCAGTGTGCGAGGATATCGAGAGCGAGGGCCGGATCGAGCGACGTTCGTTCGATTCGACTGGGTCATCGACCCCGCGGGTGGCGTCACCGCCGTGGCAGACGAGCCTCCACGGAAGCCCGCTACCTCCGAACCGCAGGCCTGCGCGGGCCGCGTCCTGGAGCAAGCGCGGGAGGAACATCTGTCCGTCGTCGGACCACCTGAAACGTGACCTTCACCACACGGATATCTCGATGAGGGTGGAGAACGTTCACGAGCGCTTCCTCTCGGCACCGCCCCCGCACGTGGGAAGCCTTATCGATGACCTGGCGTCGACCAAGCCGAGATGTCACTTGGGCTTGCAGTTGCGCCGCGGACCTGGCCTGTGTCCGTGAGACTTCTCCGGTGGGCCTTGCGTCGTATCGGCCCGTGACTTTGGTCTCCCGCTGCAGCATGTTTCACGTTCGGAACCGATGACCAAGGGGTACCCATGAAATTGCGAGACCTGATTCTCATCGTTCCCATCGGGCTGTTGGCCTGTGGCGGAGACGCGCCGGATACGACGGCCGACGTCGCCGCGATTCGGGCGTTCATCGACAACGCAACCGACATCAACAATGCGGGGGACATCGCAGGGTGGGTCGATCTCTTTGCCGAGGATATGGTCTTCATGCCAGACGGCCAGCCGGCGATTACGACTCGCGACGCACTCGAGGGATCGGCGGTCTCTCACTTCAGTCGCTACCGGCCCAACATTCGAATCACAGCCGACGAAATCCAAATCATGGGCGACTGGGCATTTGCCCGAACGACCGTTACCGGCACCCTTACACCGCACGGCAACGGCAACCCGCTTCAGGTGGACCGCAAGGAAATCGCCGTCTACCGGCGGCAGACTGACGGGCGCTGGAAGCTCGCGCGTCTGATCGCAAACAGCAGTCGATAGAGGATGTCGATGGAAGGCCAATACAGCCAAGCAAGCGTTTTCACAAAGGTACTTGTCCCGGTAGCGTTTCTGATGTCAGCTCTCGGCTGCAGCCGCCAAGAAACTCTCGATCAAGGCAACTCGTCGGCCGTCGTCACGGTCGCACAGCTTCCCCCTGATAGCCTCGTCGCCACCCCTATCCCGATCGGTCGGGACCTCCGCCTCAAGCGCTCGTTCGACTACACGAAATACTACGGCGTGCTGCAATCACAGCGTGAGCTCAATACATTGTGGAAACAGCTCGTGACCGTGGATGACGCGAGTGATCTCGGCGTGCCGTTCCTGGGCGGTGACGTGCCGGACCCGCCAATGATCGACTTCACGGCGAACTCAGTGCTCTGGTTTGCCGACCGCGGCGCGAGCGCCAGCTTCGTCGCCGCCATCGAACTGGGGCCGGTTCCACCCGACACGGTCAAAGTCGTCATTACCGCATTTCACTCGGACTTCGGCTCCAGACGACTCAATCTCTGGTCGATACCGCGGTTCGACGGACCGGTTCTCTTTGAAGTGAAGCACGAATATGAAGAACGCTCTCCGTAACGATCTCGAGATCCTGCCGGGTGTCGGACCGAGCATCGCCCGAGATCTGGCGGACCTCGGATACGCAACTCCCGACGACCTCCGCAACGAAGATCCGCAAGAGATGTACGATCGGCTGTGTACGATGCGTGGGACGCACATCGACCGCTGTGTGCTTTATGTGTTCCGTTGCGCTACGTACGCCGCGGTGACTGAGCAACCGGAGCCCGATCTGCTCAAGTGGTGGAACTGGAAAGACCAAGCGCCACCACATCGGAAACACCATTGACCACCCCACCTTCTTGCCCGACCGAATCTCGTTCAATGGTGCCACGCGCGTTGGCACTAGCCCTGGCCGCAGCGTTTGCGCTTGCGGTCGTTCAATGCACGCAACAGACACAGCAGCGAGGTGAGTCACCGGAAGTCAACGACTGTGTCCGAAGCTTGTGCGGCTGCTGGACCCCGGTGACGCTAGCCTATGAGGCCACCGTCTCGGACGAGCGAGGGGAGCCGATTGGCGGGGTGGAACTCATGTGCATGGGTGAGGACACGTCGGTCGCGCGTTCCAACACCTTCGGCCTTATCGCGTTTACGATCGAAACTGAGGAAAGTCCGGGATGCGGACTCGCCCGCTATCAGAATCTCGTGCTCGAACACTCCACTGGGCGCACGGCAGAAGTGACGGCCGGCGCAACGAACGGGGATACTGTGGTACTTCGACCTGCGATCGACCAATCACCATAGAGATTACCAGTTAGCCGCATGGCCATGCTCAGCATTCTGTTTGTTCTCCTGATGCAGATCGGGTTGCCGCTCGCCGTCATTGCCGGTGGCATTTGGCTGTTCGCGCGGACCGAGTCCGGGCGCAGCGTTCTCGATCGCCTGCGCGGGTCCTCCCACAGCGAGCTCGCGCTCCGCGATCTGGCCGACGAGGTCGCCAACCTGCGCGAGGACGTGATGGATATCCAGGAACGACTGGACTTCACAGACCGCGTGCTTGGCCAGCTGCGACACGGGTCGCTGCCACCGGCACAACCAGAATCAGATGAAGGCCACCAGGGGTAAAGAAACACTGACCGGGGCCGCACCCACCACCGAATCCGATCTCGACGAGCTTCTCTCACGACCGACAGCCGGGGATGTCGAGGCCATGACCCGCGTCGATGGAGACATTCTCGTGCTCGGCGCGGGAGGCAAGATGGGACCGAGCCTCGTGCAACTCGCTCGTCGAGCCTCCGACGAGGCCGGGGTTCGCCGCCGCATCATCGCGGTCTCGCGCTTTGCGACGTCGGCCCCTTCCGACAAGCTGCGTTCCGAAGGCATTGACGTGGTTTCAGCTGACCTTCTTTCCCCCTCGGCGGTGACCTCGCTCCCCGACGTACCGAACGTGATCTTCATGGTGGGGCAGAAGTTCGGAACCAGCGAAGACCCTGCTTCAACATGGGCCACTAACGTCTTTTTACCTGGTGTGGTCTTGCAGCGATTCGCAGCATCCCGTGTAGTCGTGTTTTCGACGGGCAACGTGTATCCGCTCGTCCCCGTAGACGGTTCAGCATCTCGCGAGTCAGACACCCCGCAACCGATCGGCGAATACGCTCAGTCGGCCTTGGCCCGCGAGCGCATCGTTGGCTTCTTTTCTGAAACGCAAGGAACACCCACCGCGATTCTTCGACTCAATTACGCTGTCGAGCTACGATATGGCGTGCTCAGAGACATCGCCGACCAACTGCTCCACCATGAGCCAATCGACCTGACGATGGGTTTTGTGAACGTGATCTGGCAGCGGGACGCGAACGCGGTCGCGCTCCGATCACTCCAGCTCTGCAGCATTCCTCCTCTGGTTCTCAATGTCACGGGTCCCGAGCGACTCTCTGTACGCGATGTGGCCCTGCAACTCGCAGATCGATTGAAGGTGAAGCCGGTGTTCAGCGGAGGGCACGCCGACACAGCGCTCTTGAGCGACGCTTCGGAGTCCCACCGACTCCTGGGCCCGCCAGCGGTGAATGCTGAAACACTCATTGATTGGGTAGCGGAGTGGGTCGGACGCGGTGGCGGATCGCTCGGACAGCCTACACACTTCCAGGAACGGGCGGGCCAGTTCTGATGACATTCGATGTGCGAGCTCGCCTCAAAGAAGGTTTGGTCATTCCAGCCCATCCGCTCGCACTCACTGTCGACCGGAAGCTGGACGAGCGGCACCAGCAAGCGCTCACCCGATACTACATGGCTGCTGGCGCCGGAGGGCTGGCGGTCGGCGTCCACACCACCCAATTCGCCATCCATAATCCCACAATTGGGCTGTACCAGCCGGTGCTCGAACTTGCGTCTCGCATCATGGATGAACACGAGCAGGCGGGCGGGGACGCTCCGGTCCGCATTGCAGGTATTCTCGGCGACACAACACAGGCAGCGGCAGAGGCCAAACTTGCACGCGATTGCGGATATCACGTTGGGCTCGTGAGCCTGGCGGGGCTCGGAGACAAGTCGGTTGCCGCGCTCGTCGATCATGTTCGAGCCGTCGGCGAGGTCATCCCCGTGATGGGCTTTTATTTGCAGTTGTCGGTGGGCGGTCGCGGACTATCCTATGATTTCTGGCGTCGCTTCGTCGAGTTACCGAGCGTGGTTGCCATCAAGGTCGCCCCCTTCGACCGATACCGCACACTCGACGTTGTGAGAGCCGTCGCTGATTCGGGACAAGCCGGTCACATTGCGCTTTACACCGGCAACGACGATCACATCCTCATCGACCTCCTGACACCGGTCGGCTCGCGAGACGGTCCGCCGCTTAGGATGGTCGGGGGTCTCCTGGGACAGTGGGCAATGTGGACGCGTCGCGCAGTTGAGCTCCACGCGGAGTGCTGTCAGGCTATGAGGGACGGGACGGTGCCACGCCGTCTCTTGCAGACGGCCGCTGCGTTGACGGATGCAAATGGCGCGATCTTCGACGCGGCGAACGCGTATGCAGGGTGCATCCCGGGAATTCACGAGGTGTTGCGCCGACAGGAACTACTCCAGGGCACGTGGATGCTCGATCCCGACGATGGTCTTTCACGTGGACAACTCGAGGAAATCGACCGCGTCTTCACGGCCTATCCCGATCTTCGGGACGACACTTTCGTCGCTGAACACCTCGATCGGTGGCTTGGATGATGGACATGAGCATCATAGCTGACTTCCGGTCACCGGCTCGTTGGGCAGGTGGCGAGACTCGCTCACCCACTGCATGTTTGCCCCATGGACAATCACGACCCCGCGAGCGCTTCAGTCACGCACAACTCCCTCTCGGCCGACGACAAACAGGTGCTTCTCGAGCTTGCGCGTCGGACACTCACAACGTACCTCGACACCGGCAGATTCCCGCCGATGCCTCCAGCAAGCCCGACGTTGTCGGAACAGCGAGCCACGTTCGTCACGCTGCGCCGACGGGACACGGGTGAGCTCCGTGGGTGTCGGGGAGAGAGCGTGGCACAGGAGCCGTTGGTCGAGTCAGTCGTCCGAATGGCGATTGCATCGGCCACGAACGATCCTCGCTTTGCACCTGTGACGTCCTCCGAACTGGAGGATATTCGCATCGAGATCAGTGCGCTCACACGGATGCACCCGATCGCGCCGGAGGATGTCGTGATTGGACGACACGGGTTAATGATTCGCCACGGCCCGAACGCGGGCATTCTCCTACCGCAGGTTCCCGAACCCTATGAATGGACCCGTGCGGAGTTCCTAGATGCTCTGTGCCGCAAAGCTGGACTTCCGCCAGGCTCCTGGAATGAGTCCGCTGCCGAACTCTACGGCTTCGAGGCAGAAGTGTGGGGCGAAGCTGAAAACGAGACCGACGGACCGACGTCGTAGCGGGCACGTTCCCAGAGGCACCCTATGCTACTCGCTCATATCATCCTCATCGTCTTTTCGATCGCATTCGCCGTCATTGGGATCGGTTTCCTATGGGCTCCCGTCGCCTGGGCCCGCGGGATCGAACTGGAAATCGCCACGCCGACGGCCCGTACCGATGTGCAAGCTACGTACGGCGGGTTCGTGCTGGCATTTGGCATTTACCTGGCGTTCACTGCCTTTCACGTCGAGTCGATTTGGCTAGGCACCTTCAGCTGCGGACTGGTTCTGGCAGGCTTTGCGGTCGGACGCCTGATCGGCATTCTGCGCGAGAAGAAGGCGAGCCGCCTCATGGCGTTCTTCCTGGCGGTCGAGATAGTCGGAGCGGCGCTCTCGTTCTACGCATTGACTCGACTCCCCATACCCTGAGACGATGGAACTCAGCGTCTTCGATCTCTTCAAGATCGGGATTGGCCCGTCGAGCTCTCATACCGTTGGGCCTATGCGTGCAGCGCTCCGGTTTGCCGAGTCCCTACGCGACGACGAGCTCCTCGAGCAGGTGCGCCGAGTTCGATGCGAACTCTATGGGTCGTTGGCGCTCACCGGCAAGGGTCACGCGACCGACAAGGCCATCATTCTTGGTCTCTCCGGTGAGCATCCCGAAACGGTCGATCCCAAGCGCGTCGACGCGGTCGTCGCAGGGGTTCGTGCTGACAAGAGGCTCATGCTGCTTCGAAGAACTGCCTGCTCTTTCGATGAGCCCGATGATCTGATATTCAAGCAGACAGAATCTCTTCCTTTCCATCCCAACGGCCTCGAGCTAAGCGCTTTCGGCGACGCAGGAGCGGAGCTCCGATCTGAGCAGTTCTACTCGATTGGGGGCGGCTTTGTGTTGAGCGCCAGCGAAGCGGCGGCCGGTATGACCGGCGGAAGCGAACCGGCCCAGCCGCTTGCATATCCGTTTGCGTCAGCGGCTGAGTTGCTCGCCATCGGAAGTAAGCACGATCTGGTCATTGCAGAGATCATTCGACGCAACGAAGAGGCGTGGCGTCCCGCAGAGGATACGGATGGTGGACTGGACAAACTCTGGGCCGCCATGGAACAATGCATTGCGCGAGGGTGCGAGGCCGAGGGAACCCTGCCGGGAGGCCTCCAGGTTCGACGACGCGCCGCCACCTTACATCGGAGACTCCGACAGCGCAAATCAACCGAAGATCCCCTCACAGTACTCGACTGGGTGAGCCTCTTTGCGCTCGCCGTGAACGAGGAAAACGCAGCAGGTGGTCGCGTCGTGACGGCACCCACCAACGGAGCGGCCGGTGTGATCCCTGCTGTGATTGCCTACTACACACGGTTCGTGCCCGGTGCTTCCCAGGACGGCGTGCGTACTTTTCTGCTCACCGCAGCAGCCATTGGAATGTTGTATAAGCGAAACGCATCCCTGTCCGCCGCGGAAATGGGGTGCCAGGGCGAAGTTGGCGTTGCCTGCTCGATGGCGGCGGCCGGCCTTGCTGCCGTCATGGGCGGCACCACCGCGCAGATCGAGGAGGCGGCCGAAATCGGCATGGAACACAATCTCGGTCTCACCTGCGATCCGGTTGCCGGACTGGTGCAGGTCCCGTGCATCGAGCGCAACACGATGGGAGCAGCCAAGGCCGTCAATGCCGCCCGGCTCGCTGTGCTCTACGGCGATGGCGTGCACCACGTTCCACTCGACCAAGTGATCGAGACGATGCGGCAGACGGGACTCGACATGCACCACAAGTACAAGGAGACCTCACGGGGCGGCCTCTCCGTCAATGTGGTTGACTGTTGACATGACGCAGAGTGACCCGCACAAGGTCATTCAGGCCGACCCGACTCTCCGCACACTTACACTTGTCGCGCTCGTGATCGTAACAGTCGTTGGCGCAGCAGGTCTCGTGTATACTGGCGCCTTTCTTCAGCGCGTACGTGCGCTGGCAACGACCTCGCCGGACGACGCTGCTTTCATGGTGGCCCGGACTTTCAAGATGGTGACCGTCCTCATGGCAGTCATACCGGTGCTGGTCGGTGGATACTTGGCGCAGGTCGCGCTCCGAGCGTGGCATCATCAAGAGTTTCCGCCACCAGGGACTCGCGTATTGCGCGATACTGTCGTTACCGTCGGTCCACCGAGCCGTCGCTGGTCACTCCTCGGACTTGGTGTTGCCCTGCTGCTGCTCGTCGGCGGGGCAATACTGCCGGTCCTGTCGTGGCGGGCGGTCGACCGACTGCTTGACACCACACCTATTCAAGCCCCTCGCTGAACTCCATGACGGATCTATTCCAGCACACAAGCGAGACGGTGTGGAACGAGACGTCACCGTCGACGCTTGTCGTTGCCTGCTCGGATGGACGGTTTCAAAGCGAGCTCGAAGACTTTGTGGCGTCGCAGCTGGGCATCACTCGTTTTGACAGCCTCCACATTCCCGGCGGACCGGGTGCCCTCGCACCGAGCGGTATCGACTTCACACGCGCTCATCAACTGCGCCGCGAATGCCGATTTCTCATCGAGTCACACAGCATCAAGGTCGTCATCCTCGTGTTTCACGGACCGGCGCCTGACGGTCCGCACAGCGCCACGTGCGGCGACTATCAGCGAAAGTTCCCAACCGCATCGGCAAAGCAAATCCGGCAGCAGCAAGCGGAGGATCTTCAGGACTTGATGCGTGAACCGATGTGGGACGGTATTGATCTGCGTGTGCTCCGCTGCGAAGTAACGCGAAGACACACCGTGCAATTCGTCGAACTCCCACAATCTCCAGAGCGTAGACCATGAACAACCGTCGCCTGAAGGTCATCCTGTGGACCGTTGCGGCTGCTGTGGCAGTACAGTCGCCGGCTTTCGCTCAGGCGCAAATCGCGCCGCCATCGGATCTCGACGCGTATGTGGAGCGCGTCATGTTTACGTTTGAGGTCCCCGGCGTCGGACTGGCCATCGTCAAGGACGGTCAGGTCGTGCTAACGAAGGGCTACGGCGTGCGTTCGCTCGGTGAAGAAGCTCGAGTCGACGAGCACACGCTCTTCGGCATTGCCTCAAACACCAAAGCCTTTACCGCCACCGCACTGGGAATGTTGGTCGAAGAAGGAGTGCTCGAATGGGATGCGCCGGTGGTCGAGTACCTCCCGTGGTTTCGACTCTCGGATCCGCTGGTCACCCGCGAACTCACAATTCGAGATCTCCTGGTTCATCGGAGTGGGCTCGGCCTAGGAGCCGGTGACCTCCTGTGGTGGCCGCCGTCAACCTACGATCGAAAAGAGATCGCCCGGCGTCTGCGTCATCTGCCGCTCGCAACCAGTTTTCGCTCAGCCTATGCCTACGACAACGTGCTCTACACGGTCGCCGGGGAGGTGATCGAGGAACTCACAGGAGAGAGCTGGGAAGACTTCATTTCGGCCCGTATTCTGGCTCCGGTGGGAATGCTCGAGAGTAACGTGCGCCACTCCGATGTGTCGACGGGAGGAAATATCGCGACGACCCATGCGCGAATCGAGGGAATCGTGCGACCCGTCAAGCCCTTTGCCAGCGACAACACGAATCCAGCGGGAGGCATCAACGCCAGTGCGTCTGACATGGCAAGGTGGCTTATCGTCCAACTCGATTCCGGCCGTGTCGGGGCGAATCGCCTCTACTCCCAGCGCACGGCGCGTGAGATGTGGTCGCTGGTCACACCCATAGCGGTCGGCACGCCGTCCCAGGAACTCCGGGCTCTTCGCTCGAGCTTTAACGGCTATGGCCTGGGATTCTTCGTGCGCGACTACCGAGGACAGAAGTTGGTGACGCACACTGGTGGTCTGCCAGGATACGTGTCACGAGTCGCTATGCTGCCCGATCACAAGATTGGCGTTGCGGTCCTGACGAATCAGGAATCCGGGGCCGCGTTCAACGCTATTGCATGGCACGTTCTCGATTACTACCTGGGAGCCGATGACACCGACTGGCTCGCCGCCTACGAAGCGGTCATGACCCGCTTCGAGACCCAGATGACTGCAATGGACGATGGGACCGCGGCGGCTCGCAAGCCGGATGCCGAGCCATCGCTCCCGCTTCCGGACTACGTTGGCACATATAACGACCCGTGGTATGGCGACGTGAGTTTTGAAATGAGGGATGGCGGGCTCGTGATACGGTTTGAGCATACGCCGGTCCTGATAGGAAACCTCGAACACTGGCAATACGACACGTTTGTGGCGCGCTGGTGGGATCGCGAGCTACGAGCCGATGCCTTCGTGACGTTCGTGCTCGGCCCCACTGGCAGGGTCGTGGAAGCGAGAATGCAGGCAGCTTCGCGTCGCACCGATTTCAGCTTCGATTTTCACGACCTCAGGCTCACACCCAAGCGCAGCCGATGAGCCGAGCGTGCAGGACAACTGCTCGCCATGGCCTTGATGGGCACCAAGGCTCAACGGTGCGCGAAGCATACGCGGTAGGTCGCCAGGCACGCCTCGATCCCCATCTCGATCGAGCTTTCGGGAGCAACTCCTCCTGAGCAGAGGAACCTTCAGTGACTGAAGTGCAGCGACTGGCCGGCCTGAAGTGCCTAAAGAAAACGTCGGCGCCGCTGTGGTGGACGCCGACGTCGAACCCTTCGAGACCCTTCAGCGCCAGCTAGAACTTCACCACCAACGCCACCTTAAAGATGCTGTCGAGCTTCTGCAGTGGCACCGTCACCGTCGGGGTGTCCGCAGTCTGTCCGGCCGGTGGCGTCAGAGCTACTTCTGTTAACGAAGGCTGGTTCCGCCACAGCAGCTGCACGGACGGTTTGAACGCCAGGCGCGTACTGATGGCGACCGGAAGCGCATTGGTCATGTCCAACCGAATGTCATCGGTGTTGTCCAAGTTCAAGTCGCCGATTAAGACACTTAGAAATTCAGCCGAACTCGTGAGCCTCGCCCACAGATCGTACGAAATCCGGGCACCGGCGAAATTGGACTTCACGAAAGGATTCTCGACCACATCCTGCTGAAACGTGTACGTGGCGCTGTAGTCGGTCTTGAACTTCAGTCGATCACCGTCCGTCCAAATGTTGCCGGCACCCAGCGCAAACAGTATTCGGCTGTCGATGCCGGCAAACGTGTTGCGCAGCCAATCGGCGCCGCCAAATGCGTAGAAGAAGCTCGACAAGTGACGGTCATAGCGTCCACGGGCGTAGAAGGCCTCCGCCGTCTTTTCGCTGTTGGCGTCTTCTGTCAACGTGAAGTCTGTCTGTGACGTGCCGACAGCGGTTCGAGTCGTGAGCGTGCTCTGTGCTCTCACGGCGCCTGCCTGGAACTTCGCATCCGCCCTTTCCCAAGCGTAGGTCAGCAGTGCGTCCAGCCCGAACGTGTTGGTTTCGGAATTTCCGGCGGTCCGCACTGCGGTAAGCTCTGTCGTGAACGCCGCTCCCAACTGCTTGTCTTGTGCAAACGCCACATCGGCCAGCGCAGCGTTCCCAATGCCAGCGAGTGCCAGACATGCCGCCACTCCAACTCGTGATTGCTTCATTCGACTCTCCCGTTCGTAGATGAGGTCCTACCTATTCAACACTTGCCGCGGCAAATGTACTCACCCCAGCAGCAAAGCTGGAGGGTACCGCTGGCCGAAGCACCAGCGCGAGGGCATCTTTCCGGTCACGGCGACATTGGCACCCCAACTGAGGGAATCTGTGCCCCGAAACGTGCGTCGGATTCAGCTGATCGACTGGCACCCCGCCGAGGCTCAAGCGCACGCCCGGCGTTTGCGGGACGCTGGGTATCGCGTCCGCTGCGAGGAGTTTTCACCCACAGTATTCGATCAGATGAAGCGGAAGCCCCCTGACGCGATCGTAGTAGACTTGACTCGCCTTCCGGCCAGCGGTCGGGATGTTGGGGTTGCCGCTCGGCAGGCCAAGCCCCTGCGGTGCGTGCCCCTGGTGTTCGTCGAAGGTGAGCCGGCTAAGATGCAGCGCATACGCACGCTGTTGCCCGATGCCGTGTACACCACCTGGAACCGCATTCGGAGCTCCCTGCGAACCGCGCTTGCCAAGCCACCGACTGATCCGGTCGTACCGGCCTCGAGTCTCGCCGGCTACTCGGGGACCCCACTTCCCAAGAAGCTCGGCATCAAACCTGGCAGCATTGTGTCACTTGTGGGCGCGCCGAACACTTTTGCTGAGATGGTCGAACCTCTACCCGACAGGGCAACGCTCAAACGCAACGCTCGAGGGGCGCGCGATCTGACGATCTGGTTCGTGACATCTCAGAAGACACTCGAGCGCCGGATGGCTCCAATGGCGGTCGCCGGCGCCAATGGACTCTGGATTGCCTGGCCCAAGAAGACGTCAGGCGCCACGAGCGATCTGACCCAGGCTGCCGTGCGGAAAGCAGGACTGGCCGCTGGCCTCGTTGACTATAAGATTTGCGCCATCGACGAGACATGGTCCGCTCTCAAGTTCACACGGCGAAAGTAGCCACCGCATGAGAGAAATCTATGTCGCACGAAATGTGGTCGACGCGAAGTTTGTCTGCGAGATGCTTCTCGATGCAGGAATCCAAGCGGTCGTCCGCGCCGACCCGATGCCAGTGACAACGAAGCCATACCCGTCGGTCTACATCGTCCAAGACGCCGACGCCGAACGGGCGCGGGAGTTGATCGACGAGTATCAGTTAAAGGACGGAGACTGACTGCCGTGCGCCATCAACCGCAATGGAACACCCTGTTCCTCCGGGTTGTGCTGACCAGAAGTACGGTTGCAGCGTGATCGGGACATTCACGAAACTCAGCGAAGGCAAGGCCACCATGCTGCGATCCCTGCTTGTGCTGTTCGGGTTTCTTCTTGTTCCCGTTGCGACCTACGGACAGGCGGACGGGCTCGTGGTCGCCCGTTCCTATCGCGAGGCTCACGCCGCCAGAATCGTCAGCGATTATGCTGAGTTGCTGGCGCTACCGAACGTGGCAGCCGACTCGATCGGGGTTTGGCAGAATGCCGAATTCCTATGGGACGCGCTCGATGCACTGGGCGTCGAGGCAGAGCTGCTCACGGTGCCAGGGGCCCCACCAGTCGTCTACGGTGAGCTCCGCGTTCCCGGTGCTACGCGCACCATCGCTCTGTACGTGCACTACGACGGTCAGCCGGCCGATCCCTCTCGGTGGCGCCATGGACCCTGGAATCCGGTCCTGTACACGGGACCCATGGATCGGGGTGGACAGCCCCGCGCCCTTCCGGAGGATGGCGCGGCAGTGAATCCCGAATGGCGGATCTACGCCCGCTCTGCTGGCGACGACAAGGCCCCACTTGGCGCGCTGCTACCCGTGCTGCAGGCCTTTAGAGCGGCGGGCGTGTCGCCCACCTCGAATATCAAGTTCTTCTTCGAGGGCGAGGAGGAAGCCGGATCCCGACACCTGGCCCAGTACTTCGAGATGTATGGTGACCGACTCGCCGACATCGACCTCTGGCTCTTGCTCGACGGACCCGTCCACCAGAGCGGAAGCCCGCTCATCACATTCGGTGTGCGCGGAGTAACCGGCATGGAGGTCACTGTCTACGGACCGCTGCGGCCGCTCCACAGCGGCCACTATGGAAACTGGGCGCCGGTACCCGGGCAGATGCTCGCCAATCTGCTGGCGAGCATGAAAGACGATGACGGAACGGTTAGAGTTGCTGGTTTCTACGACACGGTCGAGCCCGTGGGTGACGCCGAGCGCACGGCCCTCGAGATGCTACCCGCCTACGACGACCAGCTCAAGCGTGAACTCGGTCTCAAGCGCACCGAGGGCCAGCCACAACCTCTGGCTGAGCGGTTGCTGTTGCCGTCCCTCACCGTACGTGGCCTCGAGAGCGGCAATGTCGGCCCGCTCGCCCGCAACGTCATACCGGCAACCGCGACGGCGGCCCTCGGTATTCGACTGGTCAAGGGTAACGATCCGGAACACATGCTCGATCTCGTCGAAGCGCACATCCGCACCCAGGGATATCACATCGTGCGTGCCGATCCGAGCCTCGAAACTCGTCTTCAACACCAGAGGATCGCCAAGGTCGCGCGGGGGGACGGTTATCCTGCAGCCCGAACGTCCATGGATGTCCCTATCGCCCGTCAGATCCTCGTCGCCGCTGAGCGTGCCTCGTCCAGTCGTCTCGTGGTCATGCCGGCGCTCGGCGGCTCCCTGCCGCTCTACTTGTTCACCGATATGCTCGGAGCGCCTGCACTCATCGTCCCAGTCGCGAATCACGACAACAACCAACATGCTGCGAACGAGAACCTGCGCATTGGCAATCTCTGGTATGCGATAGACCTCTACGGCGCGATCCTTACGATGCCTTGAGTGTGCAAGATCACGCGCAGATGACTGACCTCGGCGCGCTCGTTGTCCGACACGCGGAACCGCAGGATCACGCCGCGGTGCTCGACATCTATAATCACTACATCTTGCACTCTCATATTACGTTCGACGTCGAGCCATTCGAACTATCGGAGCGGTCTGCGTGGTTTGCTCTATTCGCTAAATCCGGTCGGTGCCAGTTGTTCGTAGGCGAGATCGCGTCCATGATTGTCGGATACGCCTGTAGCACGCCATTTCGACCGAAGCCGGCATACGCCACGTCCGTCGAGACCACCGTTTATGTCCATCCGGAACACATGGGACAAGGCATTGGCCACAGGCTTTATCAGCCGTTGCTCACGGCGCTCGAAGGCGAGGATGCCCATCGCGCTTACGCCGTGATTGCCCTCCCCAACGCGCCGTCAATTCGCCTGCACGAGGCCGTGGGCTTTCACCGCGTAGCACTACTTTGTGAGGCTGGCAGGAAGTTCGACAAGTACTGGGATGTGAGCTGGTACGAACGACCACTCCATGCCGAGCCAGCGACAGCATATTGACGCTCGCTCCTTTCGCGCACTCAACCCCAATTCGGGACCACCTATGCGCAGCAAGATTATTTTAGGAGGGCTCGCGACACTCATTCTTGTTCTCCAGGTCGTCCCAGTCGAGCGCACGAATCCACCGGTGCAGGAGCAACTAGCTGCACCAGACAGTGTCATGGCCATCTTCCGCGGTTCGTGCTTCGACTGTCACTCGAACGAAACACAATGGCCGTGGTATGCATACGTGGCTCCCGTGTCATGGTTTGTCACGGGACATGTCAACCATGCGCGAGGGCACCTCAACTTCTCGACATGGGATGCGTATGACGCTGAGGAACGAGCCGACCTCATCGAGGAGATCTGGGAGAACGTGGAGAAGGGTGAAATGCCTCTACCCAGCTACCTCCGCCTTCACCGCGACGCGCAGTTGAGCAATCAGCAGCTGGCGACTCTGGAAGCGTGGACGACTATGGCACGTCGAGCAATGTCTGGAGAAAGTACACCTTTACCGGATGAAACACCGTGAACGCGATCAACCTGACCGAGAAGCTCGACCGCATCGACGACTACTGGAGTCCAAGGATCGTGGGAGAGCTCAATGGGCAGCACGTGAAGCTTGCCAAGCTCAAGGGTGACTTCGTGTGGCATCACCACGAACACGAAGATGAGCTGTTTCTCGTGCTGCGCGGCACGCTGACTCTGCAGTTTCGTGATAGCGACGTGACGCTGCACGAGGGCGAATGCTGCATCGTGCCTCGCGGTGTAGAGCACCGTCCGGTGGCCAACGAGGAAGTCCACATTCTGCTTTTCGAGCCAGCAAGTACGCTGAACACCGGGACCGAGCGGAATGAGCGCACGGTCGATCGGCCGCAGTGGATCTGACCCTTCAAGGAGAACTCCGTGACTGATAGATCTCGTCCCGCCGCGTGTCTTGCCTGCCAACGCGGCGCCGATGACACCCCTCTTATCGCGCTCCAATACCGTGGATTTCAGTACTGGATCTGTCCCCAGCACTTGCCGGTGCTGATCCACGACCCGCAGCGTCTGGTCGGCATGTTGCCAGGCGCTGAGCGGCTCAGTCCTGCCGACCATCACGACTAGGCACTCGTCACCAAGGAGTTGAAGAAACCCTACGCGGTTCTGGCACTCCTCGCGCTCGCCGAGCTCCTGGGGATGAGCTTGTGGTTTTCAGCGAGCGCGGTCTCTAGCGAGTTCCGCACAATGTGGGGGCTGAGTCAGTCGCAGGCTGGGTGGCTCACGACGATCGTTCAATTGGGATTCGTCGTCGGGACCGCAACGGCGGCCGTTCTCAACCTCGCCGATGTGATTCCCGCTCGGTCCTACTTCGCCGCGGCTTCTCTCTCAGGGGCTGCCGCGAACGCCGCACTCATATTCGCACCGAGCTATGGAGTGGCGCTAACGCTCCGATTCGCGACCGGCTTCTTCCTTGCCGGCGTCTATCCACCCGGCATGAAGATGGCCGCGACGTGGTTCAAGCAGGGACGGGGAATAGCCATCGGGACCATCGTCGGCGCGCTCACCGTAGGAAAGGCTGCTCCGTACTTCATGAAGGCTCTGACACCGGGAGGAGTGTATCCGGTGGTCCTCTCCGTGTCGGCTGGAGCGGCTGTCGCGGCCGTGCTCGTGCACTGGCAGTACGAGGATGGCCCGCACGCCTTCGCGCGGCGAGCGTTTTCATGGACGCTCGTCGGGAGCGTGCTTCGTCACCGCGAGATGCGCCTCGTGACTGGAGGCTACCTGGGACACATGTGGGAGCTGTACGCCTTTTGGACGTGGATTCCAGTGTTCCTAGCCGCCAGTGCCACGCATCACGCGGCCGGCGGTGGCCGTATGCTCACACCGGGAACGGTAAGTGCCGTAGCGTTCGCGGTCATCGCCGTTGGGGGTGTTGGGTGTCTGTGGGGTGGCTGGATGGCCGATCGCATCGGCTACGAGCGGTTAGTCACACGTGCCATGCTGGCGAGCGGAACCTGCGCACTGCTGATTGGCGTCATCTTCGGCAGAAGCTTTTGGCTCCTCGTCCCGCTTACTGTCGTGTGGGGCTTCTTCGTGATCGCCGATTCCGCCCAGTTCAGTGCCATGGTCACCGAGGTCGTTCCACACCACGCGGTCGGGACCGCGCTCACTCTGCAGACATCGCTTGGGTTTCTGTTGACCATGGTCACGATTCAGCTCGTGCCGAGGATCTCCGAGGCGGGTGGGTGGAGGTGGGCATTCGCCGTGCTGAGCATCGGCCCTGCGCTGGGAATCTGGTCGATCGCGAGGCTCCGATTGCCCAGCTGCGGGTCACAGGACTAGCTTCCCGTCTGGTTCTGTGATGGCTTTTCACTTCAGCATCTGACTCTATGAGAAATGTCACCCTTGCAACGATCACCCTGGTCGCGATTGGCTGCGTCGGGTCGTCCAGCGGACACCAGACGATAGCGCAAACGGAGCTCTTGGACCGGCTCCGGTCCGAACAAGCCCCGCTTGTACTGGACGTGAGGACATCCGACGAGTTCGTCCGAGGCCACGTGCCCGGCGCCGTCAACATTCCGTACATGCAGGTTGGAGCTCGCCTTCCCGAACTCGGGCAGCCAAACGGACGCGACGTGGTGGTGTACTGCGAATCTGGACCTCGCACCGAGCACGCCGAGGCCAGTCTTAAGCAGGCCGGCTTCGAGCGTGTGTATCACCTCGAAGGAGACATGGCCGCGTGGCGCCGGAACCGATTGCCCTTGGAGGTTCGCTGATTACCGCTCCGTCGGACTCGCATCACCGGATATATGCCGTCGTCCGACGGATCCCGAAAGGCAGAGTGGCGACGTACGGGCAAGTCGCTCGCCTGGCGAGAATGCCCGGACACGCGCGGCAGGTTGGATATGCGCTCCATGCGCTGCCGGAAGGCTCGCCGGTTCCGTGGCACCGTGTGGTGAACGCTCGTGGGGCAATCAGCCTGCGCGCTCTGCCAAACGACGGCCTCGAGCAGCGTGCGCTCCTCGAAGGCGAGGGCGTGACCTTCAATGACACCGGTGAGATCGCGCTCAGCCGGTACCAGTGGAAGCCGAGACGGCTTCATCTCCAGCTGACAACTCCATGAGCGTCGCTGTCGAAGACGTCGTCCGGGAGTTGGAGCAGCTCGGCACAGGGCACAATCAAGACGTCTATCGCAAGCACGGGGTCAGCGGCAACGTATTCGGCGTGAGCCTAGCCAACTTGCTGGCGCTCGGCGAAAAGTATCGGGGCAACCATGAACTCGCACTTGCCCTCTGGGAGTCGGGCAATCACGACGCCCGCCTGCTCGCCACGATGATCGCCGACCCAGCAATGGTGACGAGCGCTCTCGCCGAATCATGGCAGAAGACGCTGGACAATTATGTGATTACCGACGGCTTCACAGGGCTCATCGCCAAGACGACGCTCTGCCGAAAGAAGATGGAGCGATGGACCAAGGCCAAGGCGGAGTGGACGTCGCGAGCCGGATTTGGGCTGCTGGCGCACTTGGCAATGCGCGACGGCACGATCCCGAACGAGTACTTCGAGGGCTACTTGGAAATCATCGCGCGAGAAATTCACGCTCGAAAGAACCGGACTCGGGAGGCCATGAACACGGCACTCATCGCCATCGGTATGCGTAATCCGGAGCTCGAACGCAAGGCCCTTGCCGCAGCCGAGCGCATCGGCACCGTGACGGTCGATCACGGCGAGACGGGCGGACAGACGCCGCACGCCACCCACGCCATCCGCCGGGCGAGGGAGAACACGTGACCGTACACGAGCCGGTCATCACGTTCGAAGCACTTCATGACGGTGTGGTACCGCCCGGCCGTGAGACCGCAGGGTCTGCGGGATATGACATCCGCGCTTACCTGACTGGAAGAACCGTGACGGTGCTCGAGGCGACTTCAGGCGAGCGACGAGAAGTCGAGATTCCAGACGGACGACTCCACCTCGAACCCGGCGATGTGGCATTGGTGCCGACCGGTTTCAAAGCACGTGTTCCTCACGGCTATGAAGCCCAAATCCGCATCCGGTCATCCATGGCGTTTCGGCGGGGGTTGATTCTCCCCAACGCACCTGGAACCATCGATGCGGATTACCCTGATGAGTGGCTCATCATGGTGAAGAACGATTCGCAGCATGCCTGTGTCATAGAGCACGGAGAGCGAATTGCGCAGACGATTCTCACGAACTTCACAACACTACCCTGGACACATGGCACCGTGGGGCGCTCGACCGACCGGAGGGGCGGACTGGGGAGTACCGGCTCCGCATAGACCATGAGTGAGACCCGGACCGAAAACGCCGCGAGCGCCGGTACCGAATCGGATCGACGGTATGGCAAAGCCGCGTCCTGCATGAAAGCGAACGCAGGTCCCTGGATTCTCGGACTGGGCCTCATAGCACTGAGCGCCGCCGCATGCTCGGGAGGCGGTACGTCGACCCTCACGCTCGAGTGGCAACCAGTGGACTCACTCAACGCGAGGCTTCCGGAGGCCGTGCGGGTGTACTCCGGACGCCGCGACGCGATGCCACTTCGCGCCTGGTATGTGGAGATCAACGAGTCTTCGCCGTTGGTCGAGACCCGTGTGACACGGTCGGACGATTCAACCGACAATCGCGAAACCGTGAGCAGTTTTGCCGAAGGCGAAAACGTGTGCGTTGCGGTGAACGGCGGATATTTCAGCGTGGATCGAATGCCTGCATCGCACGCCGGCCTCCTTGTGACGGACGGAGTCATCCTCTCGGCGGCGACACGGCGTGTGCTTCGCGACTCCGTCGAGTACGAGGCTGCCCGAGCCGCGATCGGCTTGACCACCACCGGTGCGGTCGAGCTCCGCTGGGTAACGAGCCGCAACGACTCACTCTTTGCCTGGGGCCGACCGCCGGACCATCGCTCGGGTGCTCCCGCTGCTCCCTTGGACTACGAGGAAGCGCAACACTGGGATGTCGAGCATGCGTTGAGTGCCGGCCCAATGCTCGTTGTGGACGGACAGGTGCGTATCACCACCGAGGAAGAGGTGTTCTTCGGCACCTCCATCCCGAACACGCACCCGCGAACCGCAGCTGGCCGAACCGCGGACGGCAGGCTCATCCTCCTGGTCGTCGACGGCCGGCAACCAGAAAGTCGCGGAGTGAACCTCGAGGAACTCGCAGAGATCATGCGAGACTTGGGCGCCGTACGAGCCCTGAACCTCGACGGCGGAGGATCAGCAACGCTGGTTGTAGACGGAATGCTACTCAACCGCCCGACCGGAGGAACGACGGAGCGTGAGGTGATGTCCGCACTGGTGACGACGTGTCGATAGATCGTGCCGCAGAGAGGCAGTCACATGTCCCAATTCGGTAGGCATCTAACGGGCGATGCGTTTCGAAAGGCCGGTTACCAGGCAGTCGACTGGGTTGCCCGCTACCTCGATGACCTCGAGACTCGTCCGGTGCTTGCACAGGTGATGCCGGGCGAAGTACGAGCCCGCCTCCCTAGAACGCCTCCGCCGAAGGGTGAATCGTGGGACGCTGTCCTCCGCGATCTCGACGACATCATCCTCCCGGGCATCACACACTGGCAATCTCCAAACTTCTTTGCCTACTTCCCCGCCAATGCGTCCGGACCAGCGATCCTCGGCGACCTGATCGCGTCGGGTCTCGGCGTGCAAGGCATGCTGTGGTCGACGAGTCCAGCGTGCACGGAACTGGAAACGCATGTGCTCGACTGGCTCGTCGGCATGCTGGGACTGCCAGAACAGTTTCGATCGACGGCCGACGGCGGCGGGGTCATTCAGGACACCGCATCGTCCGCTACACTCTGCGCACTCCTGGCAGCGCGCGAACGGGCCAGTGAGTTCCAGACCGGCCGACAGGGTGTCCGTCAGCGCTTTACAGCATATACCTCGACCCAGGGCCACTCGTCTGTCGAGAAAGCAATCCGGATTGCTGGGGTCGGCAGCGACAACCTCCGGCATGTTGAGGTGGACGAGCAATACGCCATGCTTCCGGACGCACTCGAGAGGCAAATCACGACCGACGTCGAGTCAGGATTTACCCCCTGCTTCGTCTGCGCGACGGTCGGCACGACATCGTCCACGGCAATCGATCCAATCCGCCAGATCGGAGAGGTGTGTAGGCGCCACGCTGTCTGGCTTCACGTGGATGCAGCTCTTGCTGGGAGCGCCGCGGTCTGCCCGGAGTATCGCTGGATCCACGATGGACTCGAGCTGGCAGACAGCTATTGTTTCAATCCGCACAAGTGGATGCTCACCAACTTCGACTGTGATTGCTTTTACGTGGCCGATCGAGCTGTACTCACGCGAACACTCAGCGTTCTGCCGGAGTATCTCCGCAATCAGCCGACCGAATCAGGGACCGTGTTCGATTACCGCGACTGGCACGTCCCGCTCGGCCGAAGGTTCCGCGCACTCAAACTCTGGTTCGTGATTCGACACTACGGAGTCGACGGATTACGGCAATACATTCAATCGCACGTGGCGCTGGCTCAGGAGGTCAAGCAGTGGGTCGAGAACGACGCTCGCTTCGAGCTTGCGGCTCCAGTCCCACTGAATCTGGTGTGTTTTCGCCACAAGGGCAGTGATCGCATCAACGAAGAGATCATGAACCACCTCAACCAATCAGGTGCCGTACACCTCACGCACACCAAGCTCGGTGGAAAAATGGTGCTGCGGCTCGCGATCGGTGGCACGTACACTGAAAGACGGCATGTTGTCGGCGCGTGGAGACTCATCTCCGATGCCGCCGACGACATGGTAAGTGAGTCCGAAGCGTAGCATCACCATGGCACGCGTTCCTCCACTTGCACGACTCGCACGTTGGCTCATCGTGCTCGGGCTCATCGTCATGTTGAGTGCGTTCGGTTACCCGTTTCTCGTCAGGAACGCGATCGACTCCCAGCGAGAAATCGCCGCCGACCTCCAAGCCAGGCTCGAGTTGCTCCAAGACATGCGCGAAGACATGCGAACGGCGAAGGACTCTACCATTATCACTGCGGAGATCGAGTCGACGGAGACAACCATGAACCGCGTCCAGCAGCGAATGCGCCGTCGCCAATACGAGCTGCGAGACATGTGGCGTTTCAATGGGAAGGGCCCGTTGCTGCTCGTTGCCGGGTTACTCTTCGCTGGAATGGGTTACCGCCTGCACCGTTTCGTCGAGTATGGAGAGTAGAGACAACGTGGCACTCGCATTTCGGCTTGACCATGCACTACAACTGCTGGAGCGGACGCCGCGGACTTTGCGTGTGCTGCTTCACGAACTTCCTCGTGAGTGGACGAACGCCAACGAGGGTCCCGACACCTGGAGTCCGTTTGACGTTGTCGGTCATCTCATCCACGGTGAGAAGACCGATTGGATTCTCCGGGCGCGGATCATTCTGGAGCGCGGCGAACCACACGTGTTCGAGCCCTTCAACCGCTTCGCGCAGTTGGAGGATTCCCGCGGGAAGACGCTCACTGAGTTGCTGGACCAGTTCTCGGCGCTACGCGCGCAGAGCTTGGACCAGCTCAACGCCTGGAACCTCACCGAGGCCGACCTGCAACGCACCGGCACGCATCCCGAGTTTGGTCGAGTGTCTCTGGGCGAGCTTCTCGCTACCTGGGTCGTGCACGACCTCGGGCATCTCGCGCAGATCGCGCGCGCCATGGCCAAACGGTACGATGGGCAGGTTGGGCCATGGAGGAAGTATTTGCGCATCCTTGGCGACTAGAGACAGCTCGCCGTCGAATCCGTCTTTCTAAACCAAGGCGGCGACCACACGCCGCTCTGGTCTTGACAACAAGCTAGCTTAATGATATCATATTGATAGTCACCAATCGGAGGCTCTCATGATCCGCGAAATCGAGCGCCGGGCCGCGTCAGGCTACCTCGCGCTCTTCACGCTGCTCGTGGCAATGGTCGTCGTGATCCTGTGGATGATCAGCGCGATTCAGACCGAGTCGGAGGTGCAGATTGTCCTCTCGATCATTGCGCTCACCATCGTGACGTTTCTGTTCGCCGGCCTGTTCATCGTGAATCCGAACGAGGCGCGCGTGCTGCAGCTCTTCGGTAAGTACGTCGGGACCGCGAAGACACCGGGACTGCGGTACGCCAACCCGTTCTATACGAAGAAGAAGGTCTCTGTTCGGATACGGAACTTCGAGACGGGCAAGCTCAAGGTGAATGACTGCAACAGCAACCCCATTGAGATTGCGGCCGTCGTCGTGTGGAAAGTGATCGACACGGCAGAAGCGCTCTTCGAGGTCGACGACTTTGAGGAATACGTGCACGTTCAGAGTGAATCTGCCGTACGCGGGCTTGCCACCAAGTACCCGTACGACGCCCACGAGAGCGATGAGGAGGCTTTGACCAGCCACCTGAACCAGATTGCCCAGGAGCTACAGGTACAGATTCAGGACCGACTCGACAAAGCGGGCGTGGATGTCTTGGAGGCCCGAATTAGCCACCTGGCATACGCGCCTGAGATCGCACACGCAATGCTCCAGCGGCAGCAGGCGAGCGCCATTATCGCCGCGCGGAGGAAGATCGTCGATGGTGCGGTGGGAATGGTCGAGATGGCGCTTGAGCAGCTTTCGCAGAAGCGAATCATCGACCTCGATGAAGAGCGGCGGGCATCGATGGTGAGCAATCTGCTGGTGGTGCTGTGCTCCGATCGTGGCACACAACCCGTCGTAAACACGGGCTCGCTTTATCAGTAGTGGCCTCGTGGTAGACCGAAAGCCATTCCTGCTGAGACTCGATCCGCGGGTCTACGTAGCGCTCGAGCGGTGGGCCAAGGACGAATTGCGGAGCGTCAACGGGCAGATCGAATTTCTGCTGCGGCGGGCGCTCCGTGATGCGGGGCGGCTGAAGAAAGAGTAGCGGGAGTTGTCAGTTCTCGGTTCTCGATTATCAGTCGTGCTGATCGAAGTGCACAATCGCCAACTACTGAGAACAGAATACCGACAACTGACAACTGTCGTTTACACCAACTCCTCAAGCTCTTTCACGGCTCGTTCCAGCACTTCGCGCACTTTCTTCCGCTTGGCCTCGTCGTCCCTCAACTTCCACGCCGAGCGGTAGGAGTGTGTCACTAACCGACCGATCAGGCGGGTGACCTCTGGCATCGGGTCGCTGAGAAGGCTGTCGATGGTTTCCTCGACGCGATCAAAGATGTCTTCCACGGTAGACTTGTTCTCCTCCAGGAACGCTGACCCGGCTTCCGTGATGTGATAGACCTTCTTCCCATCATGGTCCTCGCTGCGCACGAGTTCCTCGTCCTCGAGCCACTGCAGTGTCGGGTAGACGGTTCCCGGTGACGGTTTGTAACACCCCTGGGTTTGCTCTTCCAGAGCCTTCATCACCTCGTAGCCATGCATGGGCTTCTCATTGAGAAGCTTGAGAATGACATACTTCATATCTCCGGACTCGAACCACACATGTCGGCGACGACCGCGGCCCTTGCCTCCGAAGTCCCAGAACCAGCCACCTTCACCCCCTCGAAAGCCCCATCCGGTGCCCTTCATAAAGCCCTCCATTAAGATATATCGTGACGTTGTTACGTCGTAATATCTCGCGATATATCGTGTTTGTCAACGTTGTTCCGTAAGCTATTGTCCCAAAAAGAGATGTGTGGCCCTGCGCTGGCCGCGACACGCGGTTCACCACCGGATGGCTCGAAATCACCGGTCCTCTCGCGAACGTGCGGAGGCGTCGGTAGCTTTGCGGCAACCCATTGTCCAATTAGGCCGCCAATGCAGAACCACCTAGTCCTCGTCGTCTGCCTGACATCGCTCGCCATCGGCGCGCCCCTGAATGCGCAGGTGGAGTTTGACTTCTACAGTCGAGGCCCGTATCGCGCTGCGGTCCCGCGGCCAGACCGACTGCTGGGATACGATGCCGGCTCACGCCACACCCAGTACACGACCCAGCAGGCGATCCTCGACAGCATGATTGCCGCAGCGCCCGATCGAGTGCGTACCGAGCAGATCGGCATCACCGAGGAGGGTCGCGTGATGCGCGCGCTGCTCATCTCTGCACCGGAAAACATCGCGCGACTGGACGAGATTCGGACAGACCTCGCCCGCCTCGCCGACCCGCGCACTACGTCTCAAGCCGAAGCGGCGGCCATTGCCGCGGCGTCGCCGATCGCCGTCATGTTGTCATACTCGATTCACGGGAACGAGCCGGGTGGGTTCGAGGCAGCCATGTGGGTCGCCTACCAGCTTCTGGCATCCGACGGGCCGGCAACGCTCGAGGCGCTCCGCAACACCGTCGTGATCCTCAATCCATCGGCCAATCCCGACGGGCATGAGCGGTTTGCTGTCTGGTATAACTCGCTGTTTGTGGGCACCGATGAGCCATACGCATACGAATGGAACGAACCGTGGGGCATCTGGGGCCGCTACAGCCACTACCGGTTCGACACCAACCGCGATTTCCTAGCACTCTCGCAGGCACCTGCGCGTGCCATGCTTGGCATGCTGATGCGGTGGCACCCGCAGGTCTTTGTCGATCTCCACAGCACTACTGAGCAGTACTTCTTCCCGCCACCAGCGATGCCGGTGAACGCCAACCTCCCAGCACACACTGCCAAATGGCTGGAGACCTTCGGCCGCGGGAACGCCGAGGCCTTTGACCGCTATGGGTGGCAGTACTTCACACGAGACGTATTCGACCTCTTCTACGCCGGCTACTTCGATGCAGGGCCTTCACTGCACGGGGCAACCGGGATGACGTACGAGACTGACGGCGGAAAGGCGCTCAAGCGCCGACGTGATGACGGAACCGTCATCACCTTTACGGAGGGAATTGCCCATCACTTCGTCGCGTCGCTGGCGACCATCGAGACCGCATCCGAGAATCGTGAACCTCGACTGATGGACTACTACGCGTTCCACCGCTCCGCCGTCGACGAAGCTCGCCAAGCCCAGATGAGACGCATCATCGTCCTCTCGGACAATGACCCCACGAACGCGGCAAGGCTCGTGTGGCTGCTTCAGCAGCATGAAATCGACGTCGGCCGCCTTACGGCTCCGTACACCGCGACTGCTGTGCACGACTATCTCGAGGGGCCAAACGGCGTGGCACAGCGTCGGACATTTCCGGCCGGCGCGCTGGTTATTGATCTCGCACAACCTCAGGGCCGGATGGCTCGAGCGCTACTCGAACCCCGGGCTGAGATGGATCCAGCATTCTACGATCGTCAAGTGGCCAAGTTCCAACGAAACCAGCGACGCGGGCCCGGAGCTACAACCGAACGGTACGAATTCTACGATCTAACCGCTTGGTCGCTTCCGTTGACGCTCGGGCTCCAGGCGTTCTGGACCGGCGACAGTCGCGCGATCACGGCTGATCTCATCTCGTCACCCTCGTCCACCGAACCCATCCGCGAGCTGGCTCCTCGGGGCAGCGTCGTGAGTCGTGGACGCTCAGGATATGCCTTCGCCAATGACAGGCAGGCCGCCGGGGAGCTCGCTTTGGCCTTACTCCGCGAGGGCTTCGTCCTCAACGTCACGCCGGTGCCGCTCCGTGCCGACGGTGCAACGCACCCCCGAGGGACATTCGTCATTCGGACCGAGCGGAATCCTGACACGTTGCACGAGCGCGTTTCTGCTCTCGCGGCCGAGGTGGGCGTTACGGTCACCCCTGTCATGTCGGCGTTCCCAGACACGGGACAGGTGGGCATAGGTTCGCGCAATGTCGCCCCCGTCTTCCACCCCCGTGTCGCCGTTGCGGCGGGCGACGGCATCAGCATTACCAGTTATGGCGCTCTCTGGTATTTCCTCGAACGGGAGCTTCGACACCCGTTCGTTCCCGTCGCCCTCAGCACCATCGGTGGGATGCACACCCTCTCCGACTACAATGTGTTCATCGTTCCCAGTGGCGGCGCCGGCGCCATCCGTCGGGAACTCGGTTCGGCCGGGATCAAGCGCCTCACACAGTGGGTGGACGACGGCGGGGTGCTCATTGCCTATGACAACGCGGCGCTCTTTCCGGGACACGACGATGTTGGGCTGAGCACCGTCAAGGCGATAGGAGAAGAGGAGGAAGACGAGGGGCGGGAGGGACAGGAGGGGCAGAAGAAGGACAGCTTGCCGAACAGTCCTGATCTCACACCCCCGTTGGCGTCGCCGTCAGCCGACCCAGACGACGTCGAGCGCGTCCCCGGCTCCATCTTCCGCGCGACGTTGGATCTAAGCCACTGGCTCACCCTCGGCTACCGTGACCGCACGCTGCCCGTCATGCTTCAAGGAAACACGCTCCTCGCACCCGCCACTCGAGGGGACAACCCCGTTGTGTTCCTCGGGGACTCGTTACTGCTTGCCGGATTCGCCTGGCCCGAGAACACCGAACGTCTGCTCAGCGAGACGGTCTGGGCCACAGCCGAGCGACGTGGCCGTGGCCAGGTCATCCTGTTTGCCGAAGATCCCTTGTTCCGCGCATTCTGGCGCGGGCCGGCACGACTTCTCACCAATGCCATGCTGTTTGGAAGCGGGCGGTAGCGACGGTCGAACGGTCCGAACGCATGCCGGGGCGGATCGCCGAGCGACCCGCCCCGTCTTCTACGTGCGTCCCTTGGACTATCGGTTTTGGTCGCGCCAGAAGAAGCCACGCTCCCGCTCCGGAATCGTCACCGTCACGGTCTGACGCTGCCTGTCACGCATGATCTCGACACTCATGCTCTCGCCCTCTTCGTAGGAGCGCATGATCCTGAGCGCATGAGACGGGCTGGTCGGTTTGCGGCCATCGATGTTCAAGATGACGTCCCCGCTCTCGAGCCCGATATCCTCGTCGCGTGGTGCACGCACGACCAGAAGACCCTCGCTCGTACCGAAGTAACGCCCAAGCTCTTCTTCCAACGTCACGAACTCGATGTCCATCCATCCGAAGGGCAAAAACGCTCTGGCGATCATGGGTGCGCTGAACTCCAATTCCTGCGGATCGAAGCGCGGAATGTCGATCTCGCGACCTGGCATCCTCAGGAACATGTTGCCGGAGTCACCGCTGAACGAAAAGGCGAAGTTCGATGGCTCGAGCTCACGGACGATGACTTCGGCCGTGTGGGTCGTACCGTCGCGCTCATACTCGACGCGGAGCACGTCGCCCTCGTCCAGTTCGCGGATGACATCGACCAGCTTATCGTTGGGCGAGTCATCCCGTCTGCCGACTTGAGCAACCGACTGGCCGTTTGCGCGCAGAACCACGTCACCGACCTGGATGCCGGCTTCTTCAGCCGGCCCACCGGGCGTGACCGCTTCGATCACCGCACCTCGCATGTCGTCACTGCCAGTGCTCAAGACGACACCCATCCGCGGCCGGCCCGTCACCAGAATGCTGAAGTTGCCCTCACCCTCTGGGCCGACGTAGAGGCGTGACAACAGACCCCGGTAGTCTTCCGACCGGAGCTGCCGCTGTGCGTCGCGTAGCGTCTCGACGGCCTCGCGTAACGACCGGTTAGCCTGTTGAGATTCAGAGGCCTGCAAGGCCTGAAGGGCCTGCTCCATTTTTTGCTGCGCCTCCTCAACCTTGCGTTGTGCCTCTTCCATCTCGCGCTGACGCTCTCCCCCTTCGCGCTCCTGTGCCACCGTGGTGCCGGACGTCACCGCCACGAGCAGCAACAGAATGGGGATGATTCGAAGAACTCTCATCGTGCTCCACTCCTCCGTTCGGGGAACTCGAGTTCGAATTCCCAGGTCGATCTCGTTGTCATTGGTTGAGATTCCTGGACACAGCAAATGGTCGCACTCTACGTTCTCGACCCATGAACTCTGATTCCCCTCAGTATCCCACATACGTCACCTGACGCACATGGGTGTCTACCAGGCGATCCATGAGCGTCACGCGCTCTCGCCAGAGGTCAGCCATCTCGTCTCCCGTCACGGCCACGGCTCTCGCCTGCTCGATACCTAGATCAATCACCGCAATGCGATCTTCCAAGTCTGCGATCGTTACCGCCGTCGCGCCGTTCACCACCCGTCCACGGACCGGAATGCGCTGCAGGACCTCCTCGAGTTGCTGAGATTCCTCAACGAGTGCGGCAACCTCCCGCGCAGCCTCTCCCTCCGTGCCGCTGCCCGCCAATCCACGTATGCCAAGCAAGAGCGCAAAACTCGCCGCAGCCGCCAGTGCCCCCCAACCCGCTCGCTCGAACCGCGAACGTCGTCGCGAAGCTGTGAGAGCTTCCCGCACAACCGGCCAGCGGCCCCTCGGCGGTGAGAATCCGGGCAGCGCCTTCAGCGCCGCCACTCGCTGGTGCAGTCGGTCGAGTTCAGTGCGGCACGGATCGCACTCCTCCAAATGCGCTTTCGCCGCGGCCGATCCGTCGCCGTCTCTGACTTCCAGCAATTCAGCGATCGTGCAGTGTCTCAACATCGCGCCTCCTCACCGAGCATCTTCCTCAGTCGCGCATGTGCCCGTGACAGCTGGGATTTGGAGAAGCTCACACTCTTTCCCATCAGCTCGGCAATCTCTTCGTGCGTATACCCTTCGACATCGTGGAGCCAGACTACGGCTCTCGACGTCTCCGACAGACGCGCCAACGCCACCTCCAGATCCATCTGAAGCCCGACGTCGCCGTCACGGCGACCGGCCCAGCCACCATCCTCTTCGAGTTCCTCGACCTCGCGGTACTTCTCATGCCGAATCCGAATCAGCGCCTTGCTCGCAGCAATCCGCTTGACCCACGCGGTCAGCATGCCCGGGGCCGTCCCTCGGAACTTCTTCATGGAGCGGCACACTTCGAGGAACGTTTCCTGAAGAACTTCCTCTGCGTCTTCTGCGGTGCGACACATACGGCGCGCGAGCGAATAGACGGTCCCTTCATAAGCGCGGTACACCTGCTCGAGCGCCGCGAGGTCACCCGTCTTGGCCCGTTTGATCGCGAGCTCGTCCACCGCCGCCAGCGTCAGTTCTGCCATGCCCGATTGAATAGATGCCTTGGGGAGAGAATGGGTCGCAGGGAAAATGGGAGGGAGACGAGATAAGGCGTAAGGTGTAGGGGGGTCGAGGCCGCAAGGTGAGACATGCCGCCCCGCCAGCGGTCCCGTATGCTTATCCCTTACGCCTCATTCCTTACCCCTCCCCACCCACCACCAAATTCACCAGCCGGTTGGGAACGTAAACCGTTTTCCTGACTGCACTTGAACCGACAAAACGCTGGATCGCCTCTGCGGCGAGTGCTCGCTCGATAGCCTCGGCCTCGGAAATCCCAGCAGACACCTGCAGGCGCCCACGGACCTTGCCGTTCACCTGCACGACCAGCTCGATCAGCTCCTCTTGAGCCAGGGATTCCTCGAACGCCGGCCACTCAGTGTCAAAAACGCTATCGATGTGGCCCAACCGCTCCCAGCACTCCTCCGCGAAGTGGGGAGCGAAAGGCGCCAGCATGATGACGAGAGGCTCGAGAAGCTTCGCCGGGACACGGCCCTGCCCCCTCTGCCCCTGCTGTCCCTCCTCCTTCCGCAACACATTCACATACTTCATCAGCTTCGAAATGGCCGTGTTGTAGCGAAGCTCGTCGGTATCGGCGCCAACCCCCCAGATTGTCTGATGAAGCTTGCGGAGCGAGTCCGGTGAGCCCTCCTCGGTACCCCCGGGCCGTGCATCACTGACGAGCCCCCACACCTTGTCGAGGAACCGTCGGATTCCCGAAATACCTTCGTCTCGAAAGTCGCCGCCCTCCTGGTACGGACCCAGGAACATGAGGTACATCCGGAACGTGTCGGCACCCCACTGCGCGATGTACTGATCCGGCACGACGACGTTCCCGCGGGACTTCGACATCTTCGCCCCGTCTTTGACAATTGTCCCGTGCGCTCGAAACTGCGCAAACGGCTCTTCCGCTTCCACGAATCCGAGATCATGCAGCACCATCGTGATGAACCTCGCGTACATCAGATGCAGCACCGCGTGCTCATTGCCGCCGATATACGAGTTCACGGGAAGCCATTTCCTCGTGAGTTTCGCGTCGAAGGCGCGGTCGTCGTAGTCAGTCGACGGATATCGCAGGAAGTACCACGCCGA
This sequence comes from Gemmatimonadota bacterium, assembly GCA_039588055.1. Taxonomy (GTDB): domain Bacteria; phylum Gemmatimonadota; class Gemmatimonadetes; order Gemmatimonadales; family GWC2-71-9; genus JAOTVV01. Next base: position 34,576 of record JBDHAN010000005.1, read on the forward strand.
ATCGAGAAACGTGTCGGAGACATCCGTTTCACGACGCGCATCTCTTTGGCACGTAGGACAGGGCACCCGAAACCACTCCTCGTTACGCGCGAGCGGCGAGATCCCGCTCTCGTCCGGGCGGAAGTCGTCGAGCGGCGGAAGCAGCACCGGTAGATCGGTCTCCGGAACTGGCACAACGCCACACTCATCACAGTAGATCACTGGAATCGGCGGTCCCCAATAGCGCTGGCGCGAGATGCACCAATCGTGAAGGCGGTACTGCACTTCGAGGCGCCCCGCCTCCTGCTGTTCCAGCCATTCCGTCACTGCCGTCACTGCCTCATGACACCCCATCCCGTCGAACTGCGCAGAACTCACGAGCTGTCCATTCCAACCAGTATACGGCAACTCGGAGGACGCTTCGTCAGCGTCCGTGGGCTTCACGACCTGCCGAATTTCCAGACCGTACTTCTCTGCAAACTCGAAGTCGCGCTCGTCATGGGCCGGCACGGCCATGATGGCGCCCGTCCCATACTCCATCAGGACATAGTCGGCAATCCAGATCGGAATCGACTCACCCGTGGCCGGATTACGACAGATGGCGCCGGTCGAGACGCCGGTCTTTTCCTTCTCGCCAATGCGCCGCGTCACGATGTCTGTGGCGGCAGCCTCTCGGCGATACGCGTTCACCGCGTCTCGTTGGTTGGACGTCGTCAAGCTATTGACCAGGGGGTGCTCGGGTGACAACACCATGTAGGTCGCTCCGAACACCGTGTCCGGCCGTGTCGTAAAGACTCGAATTGCCGTGCCGCTCTCCGTACGGAACACCAACTCGGCGCCTTCCGAGCGACCGATCCAATTCGTCTGCATCAACCGCGTGGAATCCGACCAATCCAGCCACTCCAGGTTCTCGAGCAGCCGTCCTGCGTACTCAGTGATGCGGAAGAACCACTGTTCCAGGTACCGCTGCGTGACCAACGTGCCCGGGTGTCGCTCACAGTGACCGTCGATGACCTGTTCGTTCGCGAGCACGGTCTTGCACTCGGGACACCAGTTGACCGCAGCCTTCTTCCTGACCGCCAGCCCGGCATGATAGAGTTGCAGGAAGATCCACTGGGTCCACTTGTAGTAGCGCGGATCCGTGGTCGAAACCTCGTGATCCCAGTCCAGCATGAGCCCGCACCGCTTCAGTTGCTCGCGGAATCGCTCGATGTTGCGCGGGATGAGCTCCGCCGGGTGCATATTGACTTTGAGCGCGTAGTTCTCAGAGTGGATACCGAACGCATCAAATCCGATGGGTTCGAACACATTCCACCCCTGCAAGCGCCGGAACCGGCCGTGCACGTCGCTCCCGACGAAGGCGAAGACGTTCCCCACATGCAGCCCTTCCGCAGACGGGTAGGGGTACATCATGAGATTGTAGTACGGCTTGGCGGCAGCCTCGACATCAGCGGCATTCGTCCGCCGTTCGGCCCAGGTCTGGCGCCATTTCTTTTCGACCGCCTCTGGGTCGTACCGTCCGTTGGTTGAACCAGTTTGCGACATAGAACGGATAATCTAAATGAACCGGGGAAGAGCCGTGAGTGGTCTGCGGAGACAGGCCCCCTCGGGAAACGCGAGAGGATCCGGAACGGTCGTGCTAGTTGCCCCCGAGTTCCGCGTAGCGCACGTCCACGACATCGTCCAGGGCTGCCAGCCCGGACAACACCTGGCTGACGGGTAGCTGGTCCACGACGATTGCGGCCAGGGCCTGGCTCCCGCGTTCGCTGCGACGCGACTGGTGATACGACCCGATGTTGATCCCCGCGTCGCCCAGCAGGCTGCCGACGCGGCCGACAACCCCAGGGACATCGCGGTTCCAGAGCACCAATACAGCTCCCTCGGCAGGGATGTCCACAATGAAGCCGTCGATCCGGACCACACGACCCACCTCGATTCCCAAGACGGCTCCATCGACAGTGAACGATCGCTTCGCCGTCTCGACCGTGACACCGACGGTGGTTTCGAAGCCAGGCATCGGAGAGCCGACTCGCCGAGATGTCCCGATTCCCCGCTCGCGAGCCCGCTCCGCCGCATTGACGAGGCTAACCGGCGTCACACCCATCCCCGAGAGCACGCCCGCAACCGCGGACAGCATCACCGGTTTGGGAGCCGACTCGTCGCTGCCCCCGTAGAGGACTTCAATGGCGGTGACGGGACTCGCGACTAGCCCCGCCGCTAACCGACCGAGCCGTCTGGCCAGTTCGAGTACCCCGCTCAGCCTGCTCAAGACATCGCCCGAGATGCCCGGGAGGTTGACGGCTCCACTCAAGCCGCCTTTCAGCAGCGCGTCTCGCACATACCCGCAGATTTCGACGGCGACCCGATCCTGCGCCTCGGACGTCGACGCGGCGAGGTGAGGCGTGAGGAGGATGCGTTCGGAGCGACGAAGGGGCGAATCGCTCGGGAGCGGCTCCGGATCGAACACGTCCAGCGCCGCCCCGGCTAGCGCTCCACTCTCAACCGCCTCCACGAGCGCGAGATCGTCGACCAGCCCACCACGTGCCGTGTTTACGAGCACCGCGCCGGCCTTCATGTGCGCGAGGCGCTCGCGGTTCATGAGATGCCGGGTCTCATCGGTGAGCGGAAGGTGCAACGAGACGACATCCGACGTGGTCAGCAAGTCCTCGAGCGGCAACAGTGCGATGTTGAGTTCCCGCGCCTTCGTTTCGGGCAGATACGGGTCGTGAGCCACAACCTCCATCCCCAATGACCGCGCTGCGGCCGCGACGCGAACCCCCACTCGACCAAGCCCAACCACGCCGAGCTTCTTCCCGAGAATCTCGCTCCCGGCAAAGCGCTTTCGATCCCACCGCCCGTCACGCATGCTCACCGCTGCCCACGGAATGCGACGCACCAATGCGAAGAGCAGCGCGATCGCGTGTTCAGACGCGCTCACGGTATTGGCACCAGGTGCGTTGAGCACGGCAATGCCCCGCCGCGTCGCTGCCGACACATCGATGTTGTCGACGCCCGTCCCGGCTCGGCCAACCACCAGCAGGTGCGGTGCCTCCGAAATCCGCTCTTCCGTTACCTGCGTATCCGACCGAACGATGAGCGCATGCGCCCGAGCAAGCTCAGGATCGAGCCGGTCGGGCTTGTCGGCCACAGTCACGACCTCGAGCTCGGCTTCGTCCTTCAGCAGCTCGAGCCCGGCGGGAGCAACGCGGTCGGCAACCACAACCACGTAGGTCACTGGAGAACCGTCTCCAGGGTCTCGAGCATCTCTGCGACCGCTTCCGGCGTATGATCACCCATGTGGCCTATGCGGATGGTGGACCGCTTGAGCGGCCCATAACCGGACCCTATGACCCACCCTGCGGCCTTCATGGCCTGTGCAACGGCCCGGCCGTCCCGTCCGGCTGGAAGACTGAGACACGATACCGTCCACGAGCGCCGTCCCTCCAGCGGGAGGAACGTGACTCCTAGCTTCGACCCTCGCTCCTCGATCCATTCCTCAACGGCTCGACGCATCCGGTCATGTCTGGCCCAACGCGCCTCGACGCCTCCGGCTTGCTCGATCCGAGTGAGTTGCGCTTCGAGCGCATATAGCAGCGAGATGGCCGGTGTGTTCGTCGGCTGATAATCGATCGCCGCTCGGTCGAAGGCCAGCACATCGAGATAGGCACCTCTTTCCGGCACGCGCTTCGCGCGCTCCAACATGCGCTCCGACGCCACTCCCAGCGCAAGCCCCGGGGGCAAGCCCAACGCCTTTTGGGAGCCGGTCAACGCAAAATCCAGCTGCCACGCATCCGTCTCAACCGGCGACCCACCACAGGATGTCACGGCATCCACCAGTAGCACGAGGTCGTCGAATTCTCGCACCACCGTCGCAAGATCTTCTAACGCGGCCAGTGCTCCGGTAGAGGTTTCCGAGTGCACGAGTGTCACCGCGTCGGCATCGGATCGCTTGAGCGCATCGCGCAACATGTCCGGTTCCACCGTCCGTCCCAGCGGCACGTCGAGCCGAATGACGTCGCGGCCCGTCGCTGCCACGATCCCGGCAAACCGCTCACCAAACGCTCCGCCCACGAGCGAGAGCGCTCGCTGTCGCACGCCCGACCGCACGGCCATCTCCATGAAGCCCGTTCCGGAGCATGTGCCGACCAATACCCGCCGGTCGGTTCGCCACAGGCGCTGCAATGGACGCTCGATCGCCCGAAAGAGCTCGACCATCTCCGCGCCACGATGAGGGATCATGGGACGCGTCATCGCCTGCAGCACGTCGGGATGGACTTCCGTTGGACCCGGCAGGAAGAATCGTCCGAAGGTGCGATCGACTGCGGCTTCGTGCGATGTCACAAGCTCAACTCCGGCCAGCTGTCAATGGGATTTGTAGAGTGAACGCGATGCATGCCTGCCTCCGCAAACTGCTTGAACGCCCCGTCGGCCTGTTCGGTGAAGTCTACCACCCCGGGGACCACGACCGACGATGTACAGTCTTCGAGCAGAAAGACTTTGCCGGCAAGCTCGGGATCTCGCGCTCGGATCTCGGAGAGAAGGTCATGGACCGACCATGCAACGCAGTGGCTCTTGGCCTGTCCCGCAACGATCACCGCGTCAAACCCCAGGAGCCACTCGACGAACCCGGAATTTCGCTCGGCGATGCGTTGTCCGTCAGGGCCCTCACATACTTCAGCGCTCAGAACCGAGTAGTTCTCCGTCAGGGGGTTGCTGCCCTTCACCTCAAATCGCGGAGCCGTACGCCGAGCAATGCTGTGGAAGAACACCGCTTCTTCCACGGCTGACACAAGCGCGTGCCCGATGCCACCGAGGAGCGCATGGTAGGGCCACACCATGAGCGGATAACGACCGTCCGCGAGGGTGCGAACGTAGTGATTGGCGTGGGCGCGAAGCCAATCGAGTCCACGTTCCGCCGCGAGACCGATGTCCGGGTTGACCCGCCAGACACCGTGCTGCAAATCGTCAGGTGTGATGATAGTCTGCGCACCGATGGGGTGTTCGCCGGCCTGGTTCACCCAGAAGATCGGATGAAAGATCTGCGTCGTCGTGTGCGTATCCATCGTCGGCGCAATCGCGGAGATGGCACCGAGATTCCGATAGATGAACTCACACAGCCGTGTGTTGTCCTCCACGGCTCCGAGACCAGAGCGCCCACCCACAAACAGCTCGAAATCGGGAACACAGAACGTGTTCTGGCAGTCAACCAGCATAAGACACAGCCGAGCCCCGTCCCCCGACACCGGTCCGATCCCGTGCTGCTCAGCCCACGCAGCGGCCTCACGACTCCGACCTTGGTAGTCGACGCGCCACACGCTTTCGACGGTGGCAGGGTCAAAATGCGGGGGGATGGGCAGCTCGGGCACTGCGCCCTTTTACTCGACCAACTCGAGCCGGTCACTTGGGCGGTACTGCCGGCCGACTTTGGCGCGCGGCTTGCCGTCTACCATGACGACATCTGCTGTGAAATCATAGGCGCCTTGACCGCGGAAGAGCGACGACCCCACACCATACGCGTCCACCGGAACGCCAGCCTCTTCAAACGATCGGATCTTATCAACCGTGAAGCCACCCGACACGACGATCCGCACGTCTTGGAATCCCTCGGAATCGAGGGCGCGGCGCACGTTCCACACCAGCTGCGGATTCACTCCGCGGGGGTCGAACGCGCCCATCTGCGGGATGACTGATTCGTCAATGAGCGTGCCGGCCGTATCGAGTCGCACGCCGTACAGCTTGGGTCCGAGCGCCCTTGCGACCTCGAGCGACGTCCGAACGCTGTCGTTCTCGAAGTCCACGAGGCAGATCAATCGCGCCTGCTCGGGCATGAACTCGGCGAACTTGCGTGCGGCGAGCACCGTGTTGCCGTCATAGGCCGCAATCAAGGCGTGCGGGACGGTACCGATGCCTTCGCTGCCCCACCACGAGGCCTGGGCATCTGTCGACACGCCGATGGCTCCTGCGACATGTGCAGCGTAGCCATCGCCGGTCTGCACCAACCAGTGATCGTGTCGCGCCGGGAAAAACATGATCTCTTTCGGCTTCGCCGCCTCAACGACGAGTCGGGTATTGGTGCCGACGCGAGTCCGCCGCGCCAACACCCCGACATACAGCGTCTCGAGATGTGCAAACGCGTCGTACGACCCCTCAATCGTCATGACGGTTTCCCACGGCTCGATCTCGTCACCGTCGCGCAGCGCGTGCACCGTCAAATCACTCCAGGAAAAGGAGCAAAGCTTGAGAATCGCGATGGCTTCATCGACGCCACCGAGGAACGCGTGGGCCTTTGAAAACACTTGCATGAGCACTCGGGGGTGATGGCCGTCTGCCAGCAGCACCTCGCGAGCTCGCTGAAAGTATTTGTCGCTGTAGTAGCCGATCCGCATCTTCTCCACCGGCAGGTGGAAGATGGACGGATCGAGTCGCTTCCGACCGCGCATGTCTACCCTGCACCCTCCTTGACGGTGTACTCGAGTGCCCGCCTACGATACCAGCGCACACCCAGTGCGTCTATCAAGCCGCGCATCGCACGATCCCACATTCCGTACTTGCTCCGACCCCAGCGCCGGGGTCGGTGTGACACTGGTACTTCGACAACAGTTCCACCGTGCGTGCGAATGAGCGTCGGCAGAAACCGATGCATGCCGTCGAACCGCGGGATTGCTCCCAACGCGGAACGGCGGATTGCCTTCACCGGACATCCGGTATCACGCACCCGGTCACGGGTGATCACGTTTCGAACACCGTTCGCAATTCGACTCTGCACTCGCTTCCACCGGGAGTCGTGCCGCCCAACGCGATAGCCGACCACGGCTGCGAGCGAGGGACTCTGCGCCAGCGCGTCGAGCAGGGCGGGCACGTCACGGGGATCGTTCTGACCGTCTGCATCGAGGGTCACCACGACGTCGCCACGGGCCGCCTCGAACCCGGCAACAAGGGCTGCACTTTGGCCGGATCGCATAGCGAGCTCCACAATACGAACAGTAGGAAATCGATGCCGAAGCGCTCGCAGGACGCTTAGGGATTCGTCGGTGGATCCATCGTCGACCGCAACCAGTTCATGGGCACGCTCGTGGAGCGCGGCCGCGATTTCCTCGAAAAGCGGTTCGAGGTTCTGCGCCTCGTTGAAGATTGGCAGTACGACGGAGACCACGGACCGATACCACCTCGCGCCAGTTCACAGCGGGGGAGTCACCGAAACACAGAACCCTCGGTGCCCAAGGCGGGAACGTACGGCGCCCCAACATCTGAGGCAAGTTGACAGCGGGTCGCTGCTCACCGTTAATTCGCGGTGCTTCCCAGAACGTGTTTCCTGAAGGAGGACCCTGTGTCTGCCGAACCGCTTTCACGCCGCAATTTTCTCGGCGCCGCTACCGGGCTCGCGGCGAGCACCATGCTCGGATCAGAGGCCAGGGCTGCGCCGGCCGTGCACATTCGACCGCCAGCCTCCAACGTGGCCGTCGCCTCCGGGAACGGACTCCGGGCCGTTGAACGTGCCGGAGAACTCATGGCGCAGGGTGTGGATACGCTCGATGCGGCCATTGAAGGTGTCAAAATCCAGGAGCTCGACCCCAACGACTCATCCGTGGGGTACGGAGGCCTTCCCAACGAAGAAGGCATCGTTCAACTCGATGCATCGTGCATGCACGGACCGACCCAACGGGCCGGCGCTGTGGCCTCTCTCGAAGGCATTAAGACACCGAGCGTCGTGGCAAAGTACGTCCTGATGTACACCGACCATGTGTTGCTCGTAGGACCTGGAGCCAAACGCTTCGCGCTGTCGTATGGGATGACTGAGGAAGACCTGCTCACCGACCGCGCACGGGAGGCCTGGTTGCGCTGGCGGGCTCGACGAGGACCGAGCGACAACTGGCTCGAGGTTCCGGACGACGAAATGCTGTCGAGGGAAGAGCATGGCACGATCAACCTCAATGCCATCAACATCAATGGCGACATCTCGTCCGTGACGACGACGAGTGGTTTGTCCTGGAAAATCCCCGGTCGGGTGGGCGATTCGCCAATCATCGGCGCGGGACAGTATACCGACAACGACGTCGGCGCAGCCGGGTCGACCGGTCGGGGCGAGTCCTGCATCAAAGCGTGTGGCGCCTTTCTGACGGTCGAGTTCATGCGACGAGGATTGAGCCCCACCGACGCGTGCCTCGAGACACTTCGCAGGGTCATCGCCACCTCCGAAGAACGCCTGCTCGACGAGCAGGGCCGGCCGACGTTTGGGCTCAACTTCTACGCAGTGAACAAGAAGGGAGAATTCGGGGGAGCCGCGTTCGTCTCGGGTCGGCGGTATGTCGCATGGGATGGGCAAACCGCACAGCGCTACGATTCGGCATATCTGTTCGAGCGAAATCGGTGAAGCGCGCAGCTCCAATCGTCACGGCCCTCCTCGCAATCGCGGCGCCAGCGGCAGCGCAGATCCCTGATCTGCCGACCCTGGGACCGGCCTGGACCGATCTCGCCTTCCCCAAGCTGTACTGGAACTCGACCGAGGGGTTTACGGCAGGCCTCTTCTACGCGCAGATCATGCAGCTCGGCTATGACGACTGGGACGCGCCGGCACCTTACCGCGCGCAGTTGTCGCTGGACGGCGACATTGCGGCGTCTGGTAGTAAGCGTCTGCGCCTTGAGGCGCGGATGCCCAAGCTCATTGACGGTTGGCGGTTTCTAGCGGCACTCGAGGGCCGGCGAGACGCTCGAGAGCGCTACTTCGGTATCGGGAACGGATCGACATTCGACAAGACCAACGAGAGCGACGACAACCCGTACTACTACCGGTCGGACGCACAGCGGATCTTCGGCCGAGTCGAGGTTCAGCGCCGGATCATCGGCGGCCTACGCCTTTTCGCCGGGGTCCACGCGGAGCGGTGGCGCATCGATACGCTTTCCGGCGCGAGTCAACTTGCGACGGATCGGAGTTCTGGCGCTGACGCGACCATCGGCCGAACAGTGGGTGACGTTTCGACACGGCTGGGGATCGTGTTCGATACCCGCAACGACGAACCGGCACCTACTCGTGGCGTGTTGCTCGAGGCGATTGTCGGGTTTGCCGACTCGACATTCGCGGGTGGTGTGAGTTACAGGCGTGCAACGCTGTCGGCCCGGGCGTATCTCCCGCTACGCTACAATCTCGCAATCGCCGCACGCATCGCCGGTCAGTCCATGAGTGGCACCCCACCACTGGGATCGTACTACCACTTCGAAGCGAGCGACCGACCTTTTCGGACCCTAGGCGGATCTGACTCGCACCGTGCGATTCCCCCGCGACGGCTACTCGACGCCGACAAGCTGCTTGCGAATCTGGATATTCGCTATGACCTGATCGTTGAACCCACGCTATTTCGCGTGACGGCGGTGGGCTTTGTCGATGCAGGACGCGTCTTTCCGTCGGGAAAGTTCAAGCTGACGACGGAGGACCTGATGGTGGGCGGCGGCGCGGGACTCCTCCTCCAACTCTTCCGGACGGGCATCATCGGCACAACGGGAGCAGTCGGTCCCGACGGCGTCGTGTTCTTCCTTCATACCTGGTGGCCCTTCTGACGTCGATTCGCCGACCCTTCGCATCGGAATTGAGGCTGAGCTCAGTATGAGGCCCGACCGGCGTCCGTTAGATTCCGGTATGGCAAGTCGATCACCCCTCCGGCGCCTTCCGCGGAACGCTCGACCCGGCATCTTCGCCCCCCCCAACGCGGCCTCCTGCTGACACGCCGCGCGGACCGGAACACGCTGTTCGTTCCGTCCTCCTCGGTTGGACAATCCGCCGTTCACCCCCGAGCCTCACTTCGGCCTCGTCATGGGTCACGGCGAAAGAGAAGGAAAAGGACCATGGCTCGAATCTCACTGCTCCCGGACCAAGTGTTCGACACACTGAGCCGCAATATTCTCGTGGACGGATTCCACATCGTCATCGATCTGGAGAATTCACATGGCTCGGTAATGATCGATGCCTTGACGGGAAACGAGTACTTGGACTGCTACACGTTCTTTGCGACGCTTCCGATTGGGCACAACCACCCCAAGATGCGGGATCAGGGCTTCCGTGAGTCGCTCTTGGCGGCAGCCGTGAGCAACCCGGCCAACAGTGACGTCTACTCGGGTGAGTATGCTGCGTTCGTCAAGATCTTCCGTCAAGTCGCCGTTCCCGACGAGTTCCGATACCTGTTCTTCATCGCCGGCGGAGCTCTCGCGGTCGAGAATGCCATGAAAGCAGCGTTCGACTGGAAGGCTCGGAAGAACCGCGCAAGAGGCATAGAGGGCGGGGGCGACAAGATCCTCCACTTTCGGGAGGCGTTTCACGGGCGTAGCGGCTACACTCTTTCGGTCACGAATACCGAACCACTCAAAACCCGTGACTTCCCAAAGTTCGATTGGCCCAGGATATCGAACCCCAAGGTCCAGTTTCCCCTGAACGAATCGGCTGTCCACGCGGCTGAGCAGCGAGCAGTCCGGGAAATCGAGCAAGCGTTTGCCGACGATCCGCACGGCATCGCCGCCATACTCATCGAACCCATCCAGTGTGAAGGAGGTGACAACCACCTCCGCGCTGAGTTCCTGCAGGCATTGCGGAACCTGGCCGACGAACACGAGGCGCTGTTGATCTTCGACGAGGTTCAGACGGGCATGGGAGTCACGGGATCGATGTGGGCATTCCAGCAGTTCGGCGTCACGCCGGATATCGTCGCGTTTGGGAAGAAGACCCAGGTCTGCGGGATCATGAGCACGACGAGAATCGACGATGTCGAGGACAACGTCTTCCACCTTTCGTCGCGCATCAACTCTACTTGGGGCGGCAACCTAGTCGACATGGTCCGCTGCGCTCGCTATCTGGAGATCATACAGGAGGAGAAGCTTATCGAACGCGCGGGAAGGATCGGCAACAAATTCAGAATCGAGCTCGAGAACCTGGCGAGAGAATTCACCGGCGTCTCAAACGCACGCGGCCGCGGACTTCTGCTTGCCGTCGATCTGCCGGACCGTGAGACCCGCGATCGCATCCGCCGGCGTTGCTGGGAGGAGGGGTTTGCTACCCTGCCGTGCGGACCGCATTCGATTCGATTCCGCCCGTCACTCACCTTCAGCGAAGAGGACGTGGAACGGGCAGGGGAGGTGCTCCGTAAGGTGCTGGGGGAAGAGATGGAGTAAAGGCCGCCAGGGGCAGAAGGGACAGAGGAGCTACTGCCCCTTCTCCAGCACCTCCTGCAACGTTGACTCACCTTTGTCTTTCAGGTGCCACCGGCGCATGGCCACGTAGAAGTCCTTCTTTGACATCGTGTCCTTATGCTCCATTGCCCATTTCTGGAGCTCACGCGGACGCGGACCCCAGCTCCCGAGCTCTCGAAATCCGTCGTTCAGGACAACGACGACGGGAATCGAGCGCGTCCCGTTGGTGAGATAATGGTCCATGACTTCGAGATTTTCGTCCCGCTTCACAACCCGAAGCTCCATCCTACCGGACTGCTCGCAGAGCTTCGCGACAGGGGGAACGCTATTTGCCGCGTCCCAGCACCAGTCCTCCGTGATGCAGAGCAGGCGTGTTCCGTCAGTTACCGCTGCTTGCTCGAGTGCCCAAGCAGGAACTACAAATCGATCGTAGATGCCGAGCCAAAGCTTTTGGAGTTCTTCAGCCTCTGCGACGAACCGCTCGTAGGGAATGGCATCGTGCCAGATCGCCGGGAAGTCCAGCGTGTGACCTTCCGTCACTCTCACCTCCTTTGGGCATCGCCGTGGCCGCCGCGTTGAAGCTACAGGATGGACACGTCTAGACAATCGGCGTCGGAGACGTAACCTTGGTGGACTTCCGCACAAAGGACTCCTCCCGATGACCGCGCACGCCTCAGCCCCCGTTCGTGCCAAGTGGGGTTCCCGCTTCGGCTTCATTCTGGCGGCGGCCGGCTCCGCTATCGGACTCGGCAATATTTGGCGGTTCCCCTATGTCGTGGGTGAAAACGGGGGAGCTGCGTTCGTCTTCATCTACCTCGCGTTCGTCTTCCTGATCGGCGCGCCGGTGATGCTCGGCGAGTTGTCGCTCGGGCGGAACACCAATCGCAATCCCGTCGGTGCATTCGACGCCCTGGCACCCTGGAGTTGGTGGAAACTGGTCGGCCTGCTGGGCGTCGTGACGGGTGTAGGAATTCTGTCGTTCTATGGCGTGATCGCCGGATGGACACTCGGCTACTTCATCAAAACACTGTCGGGAACCTTTGCAGACACGATGACCGCCGAGCAATCGACGGCCATGTTCGAGGGCTTCGTCGCGAACTGGCAGCTCGGAGTAGGGCTGCTCACTCTTTTCCTTGCCCTCACAGCGGTCATCGTATGGCGTGGCGTCTCTCACGGCATCGAGTTGATGTCAAAGATCCTGATGCCGATGTTGTTTCTGCTCCTGGTGGTGCTCGCATTTCGCTCGGTCACACTCTCGGGAGCTGAAGAAGGGATCAAGTTCTATCTCACGCCGGACTTCTCGAAACTCCAACCGCAGACCATCCCGACAGCCCTGGGCCAAGCGCTCTTCTCCCTGAGTCTCGGTATGGGCGCAATGATCACCTACGGTAGTTACATCAGGAAGAAGGACAACCTGGCATCGTCGGCGGGCATTGTGTGCCTGTTCGACACCGCCATCGCCCTGTTGGCCGGCCTCATCATCTTCCCGGCGCTCTTCCACTCCGGGCTCGACCCCGCCGGGGGTGCCGGCCTCGTCTTTCAGGTGCTTCCGACGCTCTTCTCTACCTTGCCTGCCGGTCAGCTGTTCGGAGCCGCGTTCTTTCTGTTGCTCACTATTGCCGCGCTGACATCGACCATATCGCTACTGGAAGTCCCCGTCTCCTACCTCATTGACGAGTGGCGCTGGACGCGTGGCAAAGCAGTGATCCTGACAACGCTGCTCACCCTCCTCATCGGCCTCCCGTCGGCACTGGGGAATGGTGCGGTGGGCATGTTCACCAATATGCCTGGCGTCGGCACCAGCTTTCTCGGTCTCATGAACATCGTGTTCGGCAATTACTCGCTGTCGATCGGTTCGTTAGCGTTGGCGGTGTTCGTGGGTTACCGCTGGGGGGTACGCGGTGCGGTGGCGGAGATCGAGCAGGATGGGGTGACGTTCCGACTCAAGTCGGTCTGGGCATTCCTGATTCGCTTCCTGTGTCCGGTCGCTGTGGTCGTAATCATCACGTACATCGTGTGGACGGGGAACTACTTCTGAGCAGGGAGGGGCAGGAGTCTGCCGGATGGCGGACTCCTGAACCCTTATGCATACACGTCCTCCGCACCCGACGCGGGCGGGGGCATGTTGGTGTCCCGACTCCGCAGCGCCTCCTCGGCACCTCCGTCGACCGCGGCGGCGACGCGATCCTCTATTAACGCCAGCTCATTGGCATCGACACCGTCCTGCTTCATGTATTCCTCATACAACCCGATCGGGTCCCGCTTGCCCCAGTACGCGAAGGTTTCGTCGGGGATCAGCTCCCGCGCTTCTTGCTCGTCGTGGGTGGCATGCCCCCCCATCCGGAATGTCTCAGCCGTGAGAATCACTGGACCGTTGCCGTGACGGCAGCGATCCGCGGCAAGCGCCGTTGCGGCGTAGGCGTCCAGCACGTTGTTGCCGTCGAAGGACCAGCCATCACACCCATACGCCGTGTGGAGCGCCTGGAAGTCCGGCGCACGGTGGTGTTGTCGCAGCAGTGTTCCCAACGCGATCTGGTTGTTCTGGATGATGAAGACGGTCGGCAGGCCCTGCGCGGTCGCGAAATTGAACGCTTCGTGCGTCGGACCCGACTTGACCGAACCGTCGCCGACCCAGGTCAACGCAACTCGGGGCTCACTGCGCATCTTGAAAGCGAGCGCGATACCGATCGTCACAACCGGGACGTTGCCGATATTGGAAATCGGCTGAAGCACACCCGCAGAAATGTCTCCAACGTGCCCGTCGCGACCTTTCGAAGGCGCATCGTACGTGCCGAGGTATCCTCGCAGCATGTCGGCAATCGACATGCCCATTTCACAGCAGGCGCCGGCGTTCCGAATCATGGGCGCCACAATGTCCTCTTCACGATTCAGCGCACGAACCGGCCCGACCGTCGTCGCCTCCTCGCCTGTTCCAAGCCACGCCTTCGAAATGACTCCTTGGCGGACCCAGCGTTTGAGCATGATGTCGTGAAGCCGGGCGCGGACCATCCCTGCGTACAGATCGAGCTTCGCGTCCCGCGTGAGGCTGGAAATGATGGCCAGCCGCTCCGCGTCGGCCTCGCACGTCTGTCGGAAGGCGGCGACCAGTTCCGGGTCGGGCGCCCACTCCACGTATTCAGGCGGGTCATAGAGTGGAAACCGTTTCATGCCGTCCTGCGTTGCCTCCAGGTAGGACAGGGCCTAATATCCCGGACCACTCCCGAACGAGCAAGGCACCCGATGCACTTTGCCAACCCGTCAGCGGCGACCGCTGTGGCCACGGTTCGCAACACACTGACTCGCGGAGCGGCGTTTCTCGCCGTGTGTCTCCTTTTGAGTTCCTTCGAACGGGCCACTGCCCAGGGTGCAGGAGACCCGGTTGCGGATTCGCTCGTCGACCTCTGGATCGACTCAGTGGGCGGCATGGACACCTACCGCGCATGGCGATCCGCCTCCTTCACCGTCACGACACAGATCTACGACACGTTGTCCGGTCGGCTCAAGCGCACTCGCCCGCGATATGCCTGGACCGCTAAGACCTCTTCGGGCGAGGCCACCCGCGTCGAGCGGTGGGAAGACAACAACTTCATCGTCCAGGGTTTTGCGGGCGCGGGGGCGGCATGGGCCGTCATGAACGGCGAGTGGCTCCCCGACTCGGCCAAGGACACACGCGAATCCCTGTATGTCGCTCGGGATCTCTTCTACTGGATGGGGCTCCCCTTCAAGTTGAGGGACCCCGGCGTGTATCTGCGATATCTTGGCCTCAGGGAACGCCCGGGAGCATCCTGGCCAGGTGAGACCAAGCATCCCCATCGCTCCTCAGAGGATCGCTATCATGCGGTGGGCGTGAGCTTTGGCGAGAGCGTCGGTGAGCATCAAGATGTGTGGACATACTACTTCGCGCCGGGACATGGCTTCCCGCTGGAAGTGAACTACGTCGAAGAGGGCCGGCAGAACGTGAATCGCCTCGTCTGGGGCGAAACGAAGCGGGCGGGGGATCTGAGCTATCCATACGTGTCGCGGCGCGACTGGATTACGGCATCAGGCAAGCGCACCAAGGCGCTCACGATCGAAGACGTGGTCGTGAACGAGCCTGTTCCGGCGGAACGGTTTGAACGACCCTAGCGTCCGTCGCGGCGAGGTCAGGCAAAGAGGAGCGCGAGCGCCTCGCCGTCTATCCCCTCGGCAGCGTCAATCAACGACTCGCCGAACTCCCGCATTGTGGCGTATCGATCACCCGGGTCGGTCGCGAGCGAGCGCATTACGACCTCCTCGAGCTTCTTCGGGAAGTCAGCGCGGAACTGACGAAGAGGGGTAGGTTTGCCCCGAAGACGTGAGATCATCATTTCCTGGGGCGTCCGCCCCTGGAACGGCAGCTTTCCAGTAAACATCTCGAACCCCACGATGCCCAGGCCGTAGACATCGGACCGTGCATCCAGCAGCTTCCCACGAATCTGCTCAGGGCTCATGAATTCTGGCGTGCCGAGAATGATGCCCGTTGCCGTGAGCTTCGCGACTCCTGGCGACGCGCGGTTCTCCTTGGCAAGTCCAAAATCCATGACGATCGCCTGCTCTCGACCGGCCGGATCCTTGACCAGCATGATGTTCTCGGGCTTGAGATCTCGGTGCACGATATTCAGTTGATGCGCGTGGTGCAGCCCAGCGCAGCACTGCACGAGAATGTCCACACCAAGCTCGGTACCCATAGGCCCCTGCTGAACCTCGCGATCAGAGAGGAGCTGACCGCGGAGATACGGCATGACCAGATAGATGAGACCGTCCTCCGTCTCACCGAGTCGCTGGATGCGGCACGCATTGGGGTGATCCAGCCGCATCGCAAGGCCGGCTTCGCGGCGAAGGCGTTCTATCGAGCTCTGATCGGTCCCGAGCTTGGGGCTCAGCACCTTCACCGCCACGGACTGCCCGGTCGTGCGGTCACGTGCCTCGTAGACGAACGCCATGCCCCCCTCACCCAGCTTGCGCAGGATCTCGTATCTCTTGTCGAGGGTCTGGTCCTGCAGATTCCCGGCCCTGCTCATGCTCGGCCCCGCATCGAGCTTGGCCTGCCGCACCTGCGTCCGCTGGCCTGGCGCCGGAGTCACCGAAACGGCCTTGCCGCCCGTGCCACCGACGTCAACGAGAGGACTGCCATCCTTTGGGCAGAACCGGGCATCACCGGCGTAGACTGTTTTGCACCTAGGGCAGCGTCGGCTCATGATCGGACTAAGTTGCGCCCATCTCGCTTCGAGCGATAGAGTGCGGCGTCAGCCCGTGCCAGCACATCGTCGGAACTCACCTGTTCGTCACCGGTGACCGTCGCGACCCCGACAGAGGCCGTTAGCGACAGGGCGTTATCTTGGGGCGCGAAATCGTATGCGGCGACATCCTCACGGATTCGCTCGGCCAACGCCATGGCGCCAGGAAGCGCTGTCTCTGGCAGCAAGATCACAAACTCCTCACCGCCATAACGTGCAACCACATCGACAGCCCGCATTTGCTCTCGCAGAAGACCAGCCACTTGCTGCAGGACATCGTCACCCGTCAGATGTCCCCGCGTATCGTTCACTTGTTTGAAGTGATCTAAGTCGATCATCAGCACGCTGAGAGCCAGTCCATAGCGGTGCGCACGATCCAATTCCGTCTGCAGCTGCTCGACCAGGGCGCGCCGGTTCATGCATCCGGTCAGCGGGTCGGTACGGGCGAGGAATTGATACCGTTCTTTGGCCGATTGGGCACTTTGCAGGGCATAGGCCTTTTCGATGACGCTCACGGCAGTGCGGACGACCTTCTCGGCAAGCGTACAGTCTTCCGGCGTGAGTGGCGGTTGCTCCGCAATGGTGCGCAGGAAGAACACCCCCGTTTCACCGCCACTCATTCCAAACGGGACAGCAATGACGGATCGGGTCGTCACATCCACGCTGTCCCGCTCCCAGTTCTCGCGGACCATGGAGTACAACGGATCTGACCGCACATCAGCAACGAGCACGGGACGATTCATTTCGAGCGCTCGTTGGACTTCGGGGTAGCGACTCAGCTGGACCTCCAGGCTGGACAGCGACGGGTTCTCCGCCGCTACCACCACGGTGCCGACGGCGTCGCCAGCCCGGGCGAGAATCATTGAACACCGCGACACCTTGAGCGCGCTGGCCACGCGGTGCGTCAGTACTCGATAGATCCCCTCGGGCGCAAATGCCTCGGTTACCTCGTGCAGAATGTCCAACATCTCTGCGTGTACCGCAGCCTCGCCAGCCCGTTGCCGCGCCTCCAGCCTTGCCTCGCGAAGCGCACGACTGGCCCGGAGCTGCGCTTCGACTCGAGCCGCCAGCTCCTCGGTGCGGAACGGTTTGGCGATAAAGTCCGACGCCCCGAGACCGAGTGCGCTGACCGTCGCCTCTTCTGGTGCCAGGACTGAGATCATGAGCACCGGCAGATCGCGCCAGCGCTCATCTGCCTTGATCTTCTTGAGGATCTGAAGCCCGTCCTCCTTGGGCATCAGGATATCCAGCATCAGGAGGTCCGGTCGCTCTTTTTCCATGGTGGGCAGGACGTCAAGACTGTCCTGCACCTGCACGACTTCATAGCCGCGCCGCTCGAGTGCGAGTGCGAGCGTCGTCAGCGTCGTGCGATCGTCATCGGCGACGAGGATCTTTGCGGAGCTACCGGTCATAGTCGGCCATCAATCGCTGGTAAGTGCCTCGATCGCCTCAACTGCAACATTGCCTCCACTCACGACGAGCACGATCGGGCCAGCTGGAGTCAGCACCCCCGACCTGAGCGCAGCCGTCGTCGCCGCGCCCGACGGCTCAGCCAAGACTCGCTCTTCTCGGTGCAACCAGACCGCCGCTTCGGCGATCGCCCGGTCCGAGACCTTCACCCCATCGACAAGTCCCCGAACGTGGCTGAAGGTAATGCGGCCGACGGAAAGAGGCAGCAGGCCATCCGCAATGCTCTCCGTGCGCTCCAGACGGACGGGCTGCCCTGCCGCGAGCGCCGCGTTCAGAGCGGAAGCGCCTTCAGGCTCCACACCCGTCACGCGGGCAGATGGTCGGAGCGCCGCCACCGCCGTCGCGATGCCGGCGATCAGCCCACCGCCACCAACCGGAACGGCAACATGTGCGACGTCAGGAAGATCCTCCACGATCTCGAGACCAACCGTCCCCTGACCAGCAATGATATCGGGATGGTCGTAGGGCGGGACCGGCGTCAGCCCCTCCGACTCGACGAGCTCCATCGCCTTGGTGAAGCGGTCTTCCGACGTCGTCCCCGCGAAAAGGACCGCCCCACCCCAGCGCTTCACGCCCTCAACCTTGAGCTGGGGAGCGGTCTCGGGCATCACAACGACAGCCTGCACTCCCAGCCGTTGAGCCGCGAACGCCACGGCCTGGCCGTGGTTGCCGCTGGAGTACGTCACGACCCCTCGCTGGCGCGCCGCAGGGTCGAGCCGCCGCGCAAAGGTCCACGCGCCACGCAATTTGAACGCGCCTGTCGGCTGGAGGTTTTCCAGCTTCAGATAGACGGGCACGCCGGCAGCGGCCGCGAGGGACGGTGCCACCTGCAGCGGCGTGCGCACCACGACGCCCTCGATGCC
Source organism: Gemmatimonadota bacterium (assembly GCA_039588055.1). Classification (GTDB taxonomy): domain Bacteria; phylum Gemmatimonadota; class Gemmatimonadetes; order Gemmatimonadales; family GWC2-71-9; genus JAOTVV01. The sequence continues at coordinate 53,315 of JBDHAN010000005.1, forward strand.
CCGTGCCGCCTCGTGAATGTCGTCGAGCGTGACGTGCCGGTCCGTGGGTCCTCCTAAAGATCCATTTCCTTCTGGTCGCGGCCCGGCACAACGACTTGAGCCTCTGCGGCTGCGTCGACGACTTCTTCGTCATCCTCTCGAACCACGCGCGCCACATCCATAACGGTATCGCCAGCATCGAGGTTCATCACCTTGACACCTTGCGTGTTGCGGCCGATCACACGAATGCCTTCTACTGGAAGACGAATGATCACCCCGTGCCGAGTGACCAGCATGAGCTCGTCGTCCGGGAGTACCTCTTTCAGCGCCACCACGGCTCCTGTCCTCGCCGTTCGTTTGAGCGTGATGATCCCTTTGCCACCGCGTTTCTGGAGCCGGTAGTCCGAGAGCTCGGACCGCTTCCCGAGACCGCGTTCGGTTACGACCAGCAGCGTCGCATCGCGGCGGATGACGACCATGCCAATCACCCGGTCGTCATCTTCCAACTGGATACCGCGCACGCCCGCAGTTGCCCGTCCCATGTCTCGTGCGTCCTTCTCGCTGAAACGAATGCTCATGCCACCCCGCGTTGCCAACACCACGTCGTTGGAGCCATCGGTGATCATCACCTCGATCAGCTCATCTCCATCTTCGATGTTGATGGCTTTGATCCCACTCGCTCGCGGATTGCCGTATGCGGACAACACCGTCTTCTTCACGACCCCTTTAGCCGTCGCAAACATCAGACTGTGTTCGTCGCTGAAATCTCGGACCGCGACGAACGCGGCGATTCGCTCCGTCGCCTTAATTTGCACCAGATTGATGATCGGCTTGCCCCGTGCCGCCCGACCCCCCTGCGGAATGTCATACACCTTGAGCCAGTACACCTGACCGGCGTCAGTGAAGAACAGCACGTAATCATGGGTCGATGCGATGAAGAGATGCTCGACCCAGTCGTCCTCTTTGGTTCCCATCCCATTCAACCCACGTCCGCCACGACGCTGCCGCCGGTAGGTGGTTACCGGAATCCGCTTGATGTATCCCGAATGGGAGATCGTGACGACCATGTCTTCTTCGGCGATGAGATCTTCGACTGAGAAATCGCCGACATCGGCAATGATCTCCGTCCGGCGGTCATTGCCGAACTTTTTTGCCAGCTCGTCGAGCTCGTCTTTCAAGATCCCCATCCGCTTCGGCTGCGACGCGAGGATGCTCTTGAACTTCTTGATGAAGCCCCGCACCTCTGCGAGTTCCTCTTCGAGCTTGCCGATCTCCAGCGCCGTCAAACGGGCGAGTCGCATGTTGAGGATCGCCTCGCTCTGCTTCTCTGACAGCTCGAACCGCTTACGCAACGCAGCATCGGCTGTCGGCACATCCTTGGCCTTACGAATGACCTTCACGACCTCGTCGATGTTGTCGACGGCGATCTTGAGACCTTCGAGAATGTGCTCCCGCGCCTGTGCCTGCCCCAGGTCGTGTTCGGTGCGCCGGGTGATGACGAGGTGCCGATGGTCGATGAAGGGCCGCAACAGCTCCTTCAGGTTCATGATGCGCGGCTGCCCATCTACCAGCGCCAACATGATTGCCCCGAAGGTGGACTGCATCTGCGTGTGCTTGAACAGCTGATTCAACACAATGGTCGGATTAGCGTCGCGCTTGAGCTCGATCACCACGCGCATTCCGTCACGATCCGATTCATCACGGAGATCAGAGATGTCCGTGACCTTCTTGAGTCGATGGCGCTCGGCGATCTGTTCGATCAACCGGGACTTGTTGACCATGAACGGGATCTCGGTAACCACGATCTGGGATCTTCCCGACGACTCCTTTTCCTCTACCTGCGCACGAGCGCGCATGACGATGCGGCCACGTCCGCTTTCATAGCACTCCTTGATCCCGTCACGACCATAGATGAACCCGCCGGTGGGGAAGTCCGGCCCGACAATGTGCCTGCGAAGATCGGCGATCTCGCACTCCGGGTGATCGATGAGGTGCTTCAGCGCCGCAGCGACCTCGTCCAAGTTGTGGGGGGGGATGTTGGTCGCCATTCCAACGGCAATGCCCGAAGAGCCGTTGATCAGCAAGTTCGGCAGCTTCGCTGGAAGGACGGTCGGTTCCTCGAGACGGTCATCGAAATTGGGAACGAAAGAAACGGTGTTCTTCCCGATGTCCTCCAACATCGCCACCGCAAGCGCCGTGAGGCGCGCCTCGGTGTATCGGTAGGCAGCCGCACTGTCGCCGTCTACCGACCCGAAGTTCCCCTGCCCGTCGACGAGCGGATACCGGAGAGAGAAATCCTGCACCATGCGAACGAGCGAGTCGTAGACTGCCATGTCGCCGTGTGGGTGGTATTTCCCGAGGACATCCCCGACCACCGTCGCACTCTTCTTGTAGCCTCGCCCCGGCTGAAGACCCAGTTCGTGCATCGCGAAAAGAATGCGCCGGTGCACCGGCTTGAGGCCGTCTCGCACGTCGGGAAGCGCGCGCTGGACGATCACGCTCATCGAGTAGTCGATGAACGATTCCTTCATCTCGTCTTCGATGAGCCGGGGAAGGATGCGTTCGCGCTGGTTAGGTGCAGTCATGGTTTCTCAGGCTGGCGATACGAAAAACGGGGTCGCGGCCGACCCCGTACGAGGTCCAACAAATATACCGATTTCGAGGGGTGAAATCAACGCTCGAAAGACGCCGTAAATCTTTGTTCGACAAAGGGTTAAATGCAGCTCCGCACGGGGCGAAGAAACACCGGCATCACCGGCGACGTGCGATGTGCCCACCCGGCTCATGCAACCATCGCAGAGCGGAGCGCATCTAATCCAGTGAGCGCCGGTGGGAGGTCGCCTCGCGAATCCCCAAGGCGCTGCGAATCGTATTGGTGAGTGAAAGGGGAGGGCAGGCTATGGCACACGCGGCCGTGACCGCACCATGGGCAGTGACGGGTGCCCGCTCAGTGGCGGCACCGCAATCGTCGCGCGCCACGCGAGCGTCCGGTACGCGGGCCGTGCGTACACGGCGGGGGTACGCCTTGTACGACGACACTGGTCACTTCGTGGGCGCCGTGATGGAGTCCGTCGGGCAGTTGGCGTTCGGCCAAGGAGCTGACACGGTACTCCTGCGACGCTCGAATTCCAGGGGACGGCGCTAGCCTCATTGTTTGTCGCGGTCCCAACCGCCTGCCCTTTCCCCTACCCGACCTCCACCGCGATTTTCCCGATGTGTTGCCCGTCTGCCAGTCGGCGGAACGCCTCGACCGCACGGTCAAGCGGAAAGACCGAATCCACCTTGGGTCGCAGGTGTCCCTGACCGAGAAGCTCGACGATCTGCCGATACTCCTCAGCGCTCCCCATCGTGGAGCCCATGATCGTCCATTGAAACCAGAACAGCCGACGAACATCCACTGTGACTTTCGGCCCCGTGGTCGCTCCGCAGCTGACGAGCCTGCCGCCGCGTCGGAGCAGAAGTAACGAACGATCCCAGGTAGCCTCACCGACGTTTTCGACGACGACGTCGACACCGCGCTGGCCAGTCGACGCGCGGACTTCCTTAACCACGTCCTGGGTGGAGTGGTTGATGGTCACATCGGCGCCCATCTCGCGAGCCACCTCGAGCTTCTCCTCACTGGATGATGTGACCACCGCGACGGCCCCCAGGAGCTTGGCGATCGCCAGTGCGGTGGACGACACGCCGCCGCCGACCCCCCAAATCAACACCGTCTCACCGGCCCGGAGCCAGGCTTTCGTGACCAGCATCCGCCACGAGGTGAGTGTCACCAGCGAGAACGCCGCGGCCTCGGTCCAGGAGATCACCGAGTGGGGGGCCGGCGGCGTCGGAATAGGCAACAGGTTCTGCTCGGGCAGGACAATGAACTCGCTCAGTGTTCCCGGAACATGCTCACCGAGAAGCCCGTATTGCAGGCAGAGGGAGTGCTCCCCGGCATGGCAGTACTCGCACTGGTAGCATGAGACCCCGGGGTTGATCATCACGCGATCACCGGGGGCCACGCGCTTCACCGATTCGCCCACCGCGTCTACGATGCCAGCACCGTCGCCGCCCAGGATGTGAGGAAACGAGAGCGACAGCCCCGGAAGGCCACGCAGAGTCCACAGGTCGAGGTGGTTGAGTGCCGCTGCCTTGAGACGAATCAGAACATCGCCGGGCCGTGTGAGCGCGGGCTGCTCGATGTCGGCGACCTCGAGCTGGGAGAGGTCGCCGTGACCGCGCATCACGAGTGCTTTCATGGATGTTTGGCCAGCGATCGGGACTACGGCCGGAACGTCGGTCGGACCAACTGGTCTTCGCCTCCGTCGCGCGGGACCTCGATCGGGGTCCCCCCGTCGAGCGGGATCAAATACAATCGCCGTGCGACTCCGCCCGTCGGCGCGGGCGCTTCCGTCGTAACGGCCAGCAGGTCACCGGCTGGCGACACGGCGAAGTCCGTCACCACGAGCGACGGTTGGGTGAGCGACTCGAGCTGCCCATCGAAGGTCAGCTTGGCGACCACCCACGTGGCAGTGACGGATCGGTCTTCGCGAATGAACACAATTGCGTCGTTGCCTACCCAGGCCGGAGCCCGCTCGTGCGTCGTCTCAGACGTCGTATAATTCCGCTGGCCCGAGCCGTCAGCGTTCATCAGGTAGATCTCGTAGTCACCGTCGCGCACAGAAGTGAAGGCGATCGTCGTTCCGTCCGGTGAGACGGCCGGCTCGATGTTGGCCGCGCCGTCCGTCAACATTTGCGGATCCGACCCATCGATGTTCATGCTCCACACTTGCAGGGTTCCCGAGGCGTCGGACTGGTACACGATCCGTTGGCCGTCCGGCATCCACACGGGCTCGTTCTCATCCGTGGCGGTCTGCGTTGTCCGCACTGCGTTGCCACCATCCGCATCGGCAACATAGACCTCGAAGTTCCCGTCACGATTCGTGGCATAGGCGATGCGGGAGCCGTCCGCTGAGTAGGCTGGTCCAATGTCGTTCCCGGGGCCAGACGTGATGGGGACGAACCGTTCAGGCGTGTCACGGTCAAAGCCATACAAGTCGGCAGAACCCGCCCGCGTCGAGGTCACCAAGATCTCACCCTGGATAAAGACACGTGCCGTATCGGCCACGCCCCACGGGGTGCTTGCCACGACCTCCACGCCTCCGTAGGAGATTGGTGTCACGGTGCCTTCAGCGCTCACTCGTGCAACGGTGGAATCAGATGTACTCCACGTAACGCCCGTCGCACGGGTGAGCGGCAAACCCATAGAGTCGGCGAACGAAGCCACGAGCGCTAACTGGTCATCCAGACTGATGCCTGCCCGCTTGCGATCGAGCACAAGGCCGGCCGCGACGACGCGCACGTTCCATACAGACTCCCAATCCCCCGCCGCACGAGCGGTGAGGGTGGTCACCCCGATCTGCTTCCCGGTGGCGAGGCTGTCCTCGACTGTGAATCCCAGCACCTCCGCGTCTCCAACGGTCCAGTTGACGGGTGCGTCGGGCACGACAGACTCGTCGGCAGCTACAGGAATGGCTCGAAACCGCCGCGAGCCACCGAGGGGAACAATGATGGTGTCGCGGCGCGGTGGACTGACATTGAGTCCGCCCAACTCACGATGCACCCGCACCGGAATCCGCGTTTCCTGACCGAAGCCGTTTGCCGCTATCTGGGCCTCGCCGGCCGATATGGCCGTGACCACACCGAGCGGGGAAACGGTGGCGACGTTGGGATTGGTCGTTCCCCAGGTGAACCATCGGTTCTCAATCCGACGATTGCCCTGCGTGGGAACGACGATGCGTACGGTGTCCGACTTGAGCGGAGAGAGTGCGAAGACAGGTATTGAGAACGTCCACCCCGCCATCGCCACCTGTATTCCGATCCTCGCCTGCAAGCCGTTTTGCGCCGTGGCTTCGATCGCACCGAGCCCCGGAGAAATGCCAACCACCTTGCCGGTCTGGTCTACTTCGGCCACGTCGGGCCGGAAGGACCGCCACGTCACCGGCGAAAAGGCAGCAAGCGACCCATCGTTCTTGAGGAAGACCGGGCGCAGCTGGCGGTCCTCCAGCGGGAAGAGGGACAGCTCCTGCGGTTCGATTCGCAGCACACTCGCAACGCCCGTGCCCTGGGGTCCCGCCACCGGGCTGCCAATCACCGACACCTCAATCGTCCTCCGCAGTGACCCGACCTGCACACTCACCGTGGCAGATCCGGCGGCCATCCCCACCAGATATGCCACGCCGGGTGGCGACGCTCTGTCGATATCGACTCGGACAACGGTGCGGTCGGACTCCGTCCAGTTGAATGACACCTGAGTGAGCACATCCCCACCGCTTCCGTACGCGACGGACAGCACTTCCTTCCGCTCGCCGACTGCAAGAGAGACGTTCTCGGGAATGACCTGAAGGTCGGCAACCCGCTGGGCAAGCACGCCCGCAGGTGTCGCCACTGCGAGGAGTCCCAGCGCACATCCGACCCGTCTGTATTCTCGAAGCATGGCCCGCCGCCGTGAAGTGGCCGTAACTCAATATCGCTACGGAAGATACTGCGAACCTTAGGATCGCCCTAGACCGGTGTCAAGCAAGCGTATGACCGGGCGGCGGCAAACTCGAGGCTCGGGTCCGACGAGTAAGCCTCTTGCCTTCACTGGGCCATGCGGAAAAACTACATGAGACTTACAGATCACTCCGAGGGAGGGCTCCGATGACCACCGTCTCAGATCCCAGTGGCAGCGGCCTGGGCGGTCCCGGTATGTGGGACCCCATGCCCCTGACGCCGCCCGTGCGACCTCCGGCCGAAATCGAGGAACCGCGGTTCATCTGGTCCGAGCCGGAATCCGCCGCCCCGGAGAAGAAAGAGTCGCCGCCCACCACGAAGAAGGCACCCAGGAAGCGCGCAGTGAAGAAGAAGGCCAAGAAGGAGGTCACCAACAAGAAAGCGACCAGGCAAAAGAAGACCACGAAGAAGAAGGTGGCAAAGAGAGCGAAGAAGAAGGCTATCAAACGCAAGAAGACGGCGACCAAAAAGAAATCCGTACGGAAGAAGAAGTCCGCGCGTCGAGGGAAGAAGCGACGTTAACCGGCAGCGCTGCGCGGTGGTCTCGCAGGAGACGCCACGACGTCACGCGCCGACGACCCGAGTGATGGTGGTCGGCGCGTCTTCGTTGCACGACATGCCACATCCGGACAACCCGGAGACGGACTGACATGACACGATACCTGGCCAGCGTTCTACTCGTCGCCGCGGCTTGCACAGCCCGGCAGGCACCTTCGAACCCCACGGCAACCATCGCTGCAATGCTGGAGTCCTCTGCGGCGGCGTGGAACGGCGGCGATCTCGATCGATTCATGTCCGACTATGTTGCCGATACCATGACGTCCTTCATCGCGGACGGTCGGCCGCATTACGGCTTCGACTGGATTCGAGCCCGCTACGCGCCCGGCTTTGAGCCGGGCGCGCCGCGGGACTCACTCCGGTTCGTCGACGTGGCTGCACGGTCTCTCGGAACCGAGTACATCCTGGCCACTGCACGCTACGTGCTATTCCGCGGCGACTCGACAACGAGCAGCGGCCCGTTTACACTCGTCCTGCACCTGACGGCAGGAAACTGGAAGATCATCCATGACCACACCCACACTGATCCACGCTAGGCCGGTGTCCTCCCGCAACCGCTCCGCCCAGCTTCTGGCAGTCGCGCTCGGCACGGTCGTTGTCGGCTGGGTCCTCGCCTGCCGCCCGATCAGTCCGACAACGGCATACATCGGTGCGGCTGTGTGGGACGGAACCGAGAACTCGCCGCTGCGGGATGCAACTATCATCGTGAAAGGCGGACGCGTCGAAGACATCGGCCGTGCCGGAGCGGTGCGGATACCGCGGGGAGCCGAGGAGATTCAGCTAGACGGCAAGTGGGTGATTCCCGGTCTCATTGACGCACACGTCCATGCCGAGCGCTGGACCTTCCGTCGTCTTCTCGCCTACGGCATCACGAGTATCCGCGACGTTGGCGGAGTGCTCGACTCGGTATTGGCGATGCGGGAAGACGTCAATCTCGGATCTGTCCTCGGGCCGCGCATGTTTGCGGCCGGCGCAATGATCGACGGGGCGCCCGCCACGTGGCCAGGCGCGATCGAGGTCACCACGCTTGACCAAGCCCGACGGGCCGTCGGCCGGTTGCGGCGACTCAACGCTTCTCAAGTCAAGGTCTATACTCGGATCGACGAGACCTTCTTGAGCGCAATCGTGGATGAAGCCCGAGAACTGGAGCTGCCTGTCTCGGCGCATCTGGGAAAGGTCGACGCCATCTCTGCAGCCGAATTGGGCCTTGCCGCGATCGAACATCTGTCGGGTATCGTCGAGGCATCGGTGGAACGACCGGAACGTTACTACCGCGACCACGATGATTTCTTCACTGGTTGGAACCGGGTCGAGGGCGACTGGGTGACGGTGGATTCCGGCACGGTCGAGCGAATCGCCGCAGAGCTCATCAGGCAGGACGTGACGATCGTGCCGACGCTCACGCTCCATGAGGCGTACAGCCGCCTCACCGATCAAGCCTACTACGGACAGCTCGATCTCTCTGGCGTTCCGGACGACGTGCAGCTCGCTTGGGATATCCCGGATCTGGTGCGACGCGCGCGGCTCACGATCACTGAGTTTCGCGCCCTGCGCCGCGCGCGCCCATACCAGGACCGGTTCGTCCGCTTCTACGCCCGACGCGGCGGGAAGGTGGCGGCCGGGAGCGACACGCCCAACCAATTGCTGGCACCGGGAGCGAGCCTTCACGACGAGCTCAGCATGCTTGTTCGCGCCGGGCTGTCACCTCGGGATGCGCTGCTCGCCGCTACGCGAGAGCCAGCTCGCCTCGTGGGCGCCGATACCGTTGGCGTGCTTCGACCTGGAGCCGTTGCCGACTTCCTCGTGCTGGACGGCAACCCGTTGGCCGACGTCGCAAATGCCCGGCGAATTGACTTCATTGTGTTCCGCGGAACGGCCCATCGACCGGCGGACATTCTCGCACGGACTGATCAATGAGACGAGCTGCAATTGTGCTCGCGCTGGCAGCCATGGCCTGCGCTCCTTCAAATCGGCTCGACGTGGTGCTGGAAGACGGATGGGTCGTTGACGGCACGGGCAACCCGCGGTTCACAGCAGACGTCGGAATCCGCGGTGATCGCATCGCGGCCATTGGCCATTTGGACGACGCTCGGGCAGGTCGCCGCATCGACGTTTCCGGCCTCGTCGTCGCGCCAGGGTTCATCGACATGCTCGGCTGGTCAGAGATCAGATTGCTGGCCGACGGCCGTGCAGCCAGCAAGGTCACGCAGGGCATCACCACGGAGATCACGGGCGAGGGAACATCCGTCGCACCGCACACCGAGGAGACCATCGCCGAGGATGTTGACTTCTATTCGGGCCTCGGCGTCACCGTGGACTGGCGCGACTTGGACGGGTACTTCGCCCGCCTCGAGCGATCCGGGTCAGCGATCAATCTGGCTTCCTTCGTCGGTGCGACGCAGGTGCGCAAGGTGGTCTTGGGGAATGCCGATCGCGCCCCAACGCCGGAAGAGCTCGCACGGATGGAGGCCCTTGTCGATACCGCCATGATGCAGGGAGCACTGGGTCTCTCCACGTCACTGGTGTACGCTCCTGCGTTCTACGCGGCGACCGATGAACTCGTTGCGCTCGCCAGAGCAGCGCGGCGGCGTGGAGGGATCTACACGACCCACCTCCGGAACGAAGGCGCGGCGATGGACGACGCACTCGACGAGGCGTTGGCGATCGCGCGAGCCGCCGACATTCCCGTGGAGGTCTGGCATCTCAAGCGGGCAGGCCGGGAGAATTGGGGGGATATGGCTCGAATGCTCGCGCGCCTTGACTCCGCACGAAGCGCCGGCATCGACGTCACGGCAAACATCTATCCATATCAGGCAGCCGCGGCGTCCCTCGCCGCGAGCATTCCGCAATGGGTCCACGAGGGCGGCGGCGATTCCATGATCGCGCGCCTGCGGGATCCGGTCATCCGTGTGCGCATAACGGTCGAAATCACTGGGCCGACGTTCGGGATTCAGAATTTTTATCGCGATGCCGGCGGTGGCGGCGGCGTTCTAGTCGCCGGTGTGTTCGACGACTCTCTCAAGTACCTCGAGGGAAAGAGCATCAGACAGATCGCCGGCATTTGGGGCGTGAGTTCCGAAGACGCCCTGTTTGACCTCGTTATCAAGGACCGCGCAAACACCGGGGCCATCTATTTCTGGATGCAAGAAGACGATGTCCGGGAGGCGATCCGGTCACCATGGGTGAGTTTCTGTACCGACTACGGCGCAGTGGCACCTGACGGCATTCTCTCCACCAGGAAGGTCCACCCTCGCGTGTATGGAAGCTTCACACGAGTGCTGGGCCGCTACGTCCGTGAGCATCGCCTGCTCACGCTCGAGCAGGCCGTCCGCAAGATGACCTCATTGCCGGCGCAACGCGTCGGTTTGCTCGATAGAGGCCTGCTTCGACCAGGCCTTGCAGCAGACATCGC
>JBDHAN010000006.1:0-63263 GCA_039588055.1 Gemmatimonadota bacterium
GGATGGAGCCGTCGGTATGGGGATCTACGCGGAGTATGCCGACACGATCCGGGTGCGGTGGAACACGGTGAGCAACCTGGCACCGGGATCGTCCATGGCTGGAGGTGCCGTCGGGATTCTGCTTGGCTGGGCCGACGCTACAGACGCCATCGCCGAGATCCGTGGCAATCGAGTCAACCCAGGCACCGGCAGCGGGATTCGCCTCTATCGTTCGCTCTCGACCGATACGGTGACGGTCCAGGTCGACAGCAATCTCGTCGTCGGCGTGGACAGCATGGGCGTCTGGCAGAGCCAATATAGCCGTGCACTCCTCACCCGCAACAGGATCGACAACGTAGGGCTGGATGCTGTTTTCGTGCAGCGGGTGGTGGACGACTCCACTGCCACAGTGATCAACAACAACAACCTTACCGGCAGCGGTCGCTACGGGGTCTACAACACGCATGCCGGTGATATCGACGCCACGAACAATTGGTGGAACGACGCGCTTGGGCCGAGCGGCTTCTATGGAGAAGGAACCGGTGCCTCGACCGGTGACAGTGTCTCCGCCAACGTAATCTGGAATCCCGCGCTCGCTGCCGCACAAGGTGATGCCCCGGTTCCGGCCCCGCCGGCAATGCTGGCAGCGCTGGTAGCTCGCGGCATTGCCGCCGATGCTACGCGGGTCGGGATTGCTGCGCCGAGTGCCTCTGAAACCAGTGCCTTGGAGCACCAAGAGGCACATCGCCACGAAGCCGAAGCGCGTGATGCCGAGCGGGATGCCAGACAGGCACGGCAGGCCGAGCGCCGTGAGCAGCATCGGCTCGAGCGGCGCGAGGAGCGCGACGCGATGCGGCAGCGTGCCATCGAGCGCCGAGCGGCGAAGGCGGGTTCGGAGGGGCGGCGATGAGGCGGGCGCTGGTGTACACGGTTCTGCTCGCCACCGCATTGTTGGCCCCGCGGGCAACCAGTGCGCAGCTGGTCGAGTTGAGATCGGCAAGTGGTGACACAGCGCTCGTGATTCTGACAGGCGACACCGCGACCGCGCACCTCTACATCTCGGGGACTGGCGGCGTCTCGGCATACGACATCACGATCTTCCTGGACGACAGTCGCGTCCAGCTCGTGAGTGCCGACACGTTCTCCTATTACAATCTGCCGGTGCCGACCATCACGCCCGGCACAAATGAAGTGCAGGTCACGGCATCCGGTGTTGGCCGCACCGACTTCACCATGGTGGTGGCGAAACTCACATTTGAGATGAACGCCGTTGCCGCGGAGGGATCGCTGCTCTCGTTTAGGGTCAACTCCCTCACGGCCGGCGATGGCACGACCGATCTCTTGCCCACACATCGCACATCCATCTTCCAGACCTGTCAGGCTGAGCAACAGTGGGGGGATCTCGACGACACGCGCACGATCACCAGCCGTGACGCCTTGATCACGATCACCGGGGCGCTGGGCCTGCCGACGACCGGGTTCGACCTAACGGCGGGAGACGTGGATCGCGACAGCCTCACCACGACCCGCGACGCACTCTTCATTCTGAGCTACGCGATCGGGCTGTGGGGCGACCGGGCGGGGACGAACCGGCTCAACCGCTGCGCGCCGCTCCTACCCGCGCCTGCCGATCTGGCCTTCTGGCGTAGCTCTGATCTGTGGGTGCTGGATGCAGCGGACACAATTCCAAGGCCTCTCGGAGTGGCAGGATGGGCGGGTAACTATCCAAGCTGGGCCCCAGATGGATCTGCGATCATCTACACACATTCTGTGTCGGGGTGGAGCTGGGATTTCGTTCGAGTAACACCGGGCGGCTCGATCATTGACACGCTGTTTGTCTCGACCTCGGGTGATTATGCACCGTCCTATTCGCCAGATGGTACCCAGATCGCGTTCTTGTCACAGCGCGTATCTCCGCAATCCCTGTATGTCATGAATGCCGACGGCTCGAGCCAGGTGCGCCTCACGGACACGCTGTGGATCGATGCCGACACCAGGATTGAGTGGCGACCGGACGGAAACAAGATCCTGTTCAGAGGCTACAACGTCGGCAACTGTTGCCCCCGGAAGATGTGGACCATCAACCCGGACGGCACAGGCTTGGCGGAGGTGTACCCAGGATCGGGAGGTGAGCAAGGGCTCGACGCCATCTGGTCACCTGCTGGAGATACGGTGGCGTACTACAGCAACCACTCTGGGCTGGGCCGCGTGTATCGGGTGGCTGCCACGGGTGACAGCATCGGTGTGCCGGCCTCCTTTCTGAGCAGCACGCAGAACTACCCTGGCTGGTTGCCGGCCGGCATCACGTTCCGCGCGTTTCCGCGGAGCGGCTACGAGTGGTACCTGCTCGGTGCGAGCGGCCGACACTTCCGGCTGTTCCGCGGATTGAGCAGCGATGTCCGGGCCAGTTGGCGGAGGTGATGATGAAGCGCATCCTGCTCTTCGCTTCCGTCTTCGCGCTCGTTGGCGCGTTCCCGCTCCGCGCGCAGACTGTCACGGTCGGGGTGGGGGGACAGTTGAGTGCACCGCTGTTCGAGGATTTTTACGTTCCGATCTACGCCGACATGACGGGCTCGGGTGGCGCCAGTCTTGGGAGTTACACGATTCGGGTGAGCTGGGACCCGACGGTCTTGCAGTACAATGGCGGCTTCGAGCGTGGCACGTTCAGCGAGCCTGTTGTGCAGACCGATAGCGCGTGGTCCTACGGAGTCCTTCGCTTCGCTGGCGTGTCAGCCGCGGGTGGACAGGACATGCTTGAGCTCATCCGTATCCGCATGTATTTCCAGCAGCTGGATTCCACGACGACCGTCGATCTCCAGGTTACTGAAATGTCCGCCGCTGGCACGTTCGCTGACCTCACGCCGATCGTGACGACCCAGAGCGGCACCGCCTGCGCGGCGCGCGGTCGTTGGGGGGACCTGGACACGGACTTCCGTGCCAACAGCCGCGACGCCCTGGCGATCCTCTCGAGTGTCGTCGGCCTGCCGACGGTCGGATTCGACCTCACGCTCGGCGACGTGGACGGCGACGGTCTCACCAACACGCGTGACGCGTTGATCCTGCTGTCGTACGCAGTCGGCATCGACATCACCGGCCAGCGTGTGCTGTTGGTCGCACCGGGCTCCTGCATCCTGTCAGAGGTTCCGACGTTGGAGATTGTCCCTGATATGACCGAGCTTGTCGTCGGCCAGGACGCCGAGCTCAAGGTCGTGTCGCGCGATGCAGCCGGGGTGTCGACGGCGGTGACGGTGGTCGGATGGGACATCGATGAGCCGGAAATTGCGTTCGTCGATGCCAACGGCGAAATCCAAGGTCGGCAGCCGGGGACCACCACCGTTCGTGCGGCCTTGGGTCCAGGCGTCACGGTCACGGGGACGGTCACGGTCCTGGCACGCCGACCCGTGTGGCATATCGACGCGGCGATCGCGAGAGACCTGCCGGTGCAGCTCGGAAACGCCACCTATCCGTTCGAAGCCCCAGACCTCGCGTTCCAGCATGTGCAGGAAGGCGACACGATCCTCATCGCCCCCGGCATCCATGACTATGCCGAGACCTATGACGACCTCTACGTCGGAGTGGTCTTCATGGGTGATACGCTGCCGGACGGAACACGCCCGATCCTGCGCGGTCCCAGTGGTCAACGGATGGCTGATTGGCGCGACGGTGAGCGGGGAGAGATTCACAACCTCGTGCTGCAGGGGTTCGGCGACTACGTGAACGTCAACGGGCTACGGAACCTGCTCGTCAACAACGTGCGCATGGAGGAGTCGGAGCGGTACTTCTCCGACGGGATCTATGTAGGCGATGCGATCGACACCTTGAGAGTCGTCGACTCGGAGTTCCTCGGTGACAGTCTTGGCAACACCAGCTACGGCATCGTCGTGTGGGACTACGCGGATGCAGTCATCGTGGAAGATTCGCGCTTCATTCGTTGGGGTCCGGGCATCTACGTCTTCGACGTCGACTCCGCCGATTTCCGGCGCAACGAGTTCCGTAACATTGACGTGGCAGCAGCCAGTTGGTATGGGTCAACTTCCAACCGCCCGTTTGCCACGGGTGTGGCAATCGACAATGTCGTCGATAGCGCGGAAATCGCCATCTGGCTCGCAGCCGACAGCGTCGTCGTTACCGATAACGTGTTGAGCCGCATTCTCGAAGACGCCATCACTCACGAGCAAATCGGCCGTGCACCCGTGGGTGGCTTCATCGCCCGCAACGGTGTCACGTGCACGCCGATGGCCGCAGCAACGTACGGCGTCAATGTATCTGCCCCCAGCGTGATCGAGGACAATGTTATTCGCGACTGCGATTATGGTGTCTACGCGTCGTACAGCACCAACTACCCACTCGCAGATCTTGTCGTCCGTCGCGACTCGATCCTACATGGAATAGGTCGTTGGGAACCGCTCTGGATGTCCGGCCGCTATGGACTAACCACGATCTACGGGAATACCATCCGGCAGGGCCGGTACGGGATGTACCTCAACCCGAATATCCTGACCGGCGATACGGCTCGGATCGTCATCGACAGCAACGCCGTCTCCCAGACAACGACGTACGGGATCTACATCAATCCGTCGGATCCGGTCTCCGTGATCGGCCTGCGCAACAACATTTCCAATAACCTGCAGGATGGTATCCTCAACACTGGATCGGGCCTTCGGAGCTTCACGCTTGGGCGGTTTGTTGGAAACGCTAACTGGGCCGTTCTCAACTCGGCGGTGTTCGACGCGACGCAGAACTGGTGGGGCATCGCGAACGGCGCCGGAGGACCCTATGGCAGCGGACTGCAGGATGCCGACAGTGTGAGCAACAGCAACACCGACGTATCGAGCTGGCTGACGACAGATCCATCTGATACGCCACCGCTTGCACCGCCTGCTGCGGTCGGCCCGGCGCGCGCCGTTGCGCCTGAGCCTGCGGAAGATCGCCGCGCAGCCGTGCATGAGCGCGTCCGTCGGTCGATCGAACGGGAAGTCCGGCGACGGAAACGGTAGGAGTTCTCGGTTGCCAGTCTTCAGACGTCAGTGATTCACTGAGATGACAAGCACCGGGTGAGATCCTGGGGCTTTGGCTTTCAGCCTTGAGCCGTTAGCTGTTCCCGATCAGCTTCTGCTGCCCTGCCGCTACTGCCGCTAACGCAGTGAATCACGACAGCGAATAAGACTGCCGCTCTGCCACGGCAGTTCTGCCCCCTCTGCCCCCGCTCCCTCACACCCCCACCCGCCGCGGACACGTCGGCAACGCGTCCTCAGCCGCCACGAAGTCCCGAGGCAAGCTCTCCAAGCATTCCACCGGATCACAGCAGGTGTGGCACACCCGCTTGAATCCGCGAAAGCCCTCGAGTTCGACGTGGGGCGCGAGGAAACCCGGTTTGATGGGCTCGTCGGCCAGGAGATCGGTGCTCAAGTACTTCTTGTTGTCATCGCAAAACACAGTGACAACGATGGCATTCGAGCCAAGCTGGTTCTGAATCTGAAGCGCACCCAGGAAGTTCGCCCCGGAAGAAATACCCACCCCAAGCCCCAGAACCGAGGCCAGCTTCTGGGCCATGAGGATCGCGTCGCCATCGTCCACCGCGACCACATCATCCAGGAAATCGAGGTCGACGATCGGTGGGACGAACTCGTCGGAGATGCCCTGGATCCTGTGCTTTCCGACCCGATGACCAGTGGACAGGGTCGGTGAGCTAGCGGGCTCCAGCGGATGGAGCTTGACGTCCGTATGCTGTTGTCGGAGAAACCGACCCACGCCCATGACCGTGCCGCCCGTCCCTACCCCCGCCACGAACGCGTCCGGATAAAGATTCCGGAACCGCAGTTGCCACCAGACCTCGGGTCCGGTCGTCGCCGCGTGGGCCTCGATGTTGTCCTCGTTGGAAAACTGCCGTGGCAGGAACACGTGGCCGCCTGAAAACGCCATCTCCTCTGCACGCTCGATACTGCCCTGGAACCCACCCTCGTCGCGCGTCACGAGCTCAATATCTGCGCCGAGGCTCTGAATCAGGTCGATCCGTTCCGCACTCATCCAGTCCGGCATGAAGATCGTGACGGGATGTCCCATCGCTCGACCGATGGCAGCAATTGCGATACCAGTGTTGCCGCTCGTGGCTTCAACGAGTCGGTCGCCAGGCTCGAGCATCCCCTTCGCATACCCCCGCTCGATGATGTGCAGCGCCATGCGATCCTTGATGCTGCCGGTCATGTTGATGTGTTCGGCCTTGGCGTGGATCACTCGTCGCTCGCCGCGGTATGACAAATCGACGGCGAGGAGGGGAGTATTGCCGACCAGGCACTTGAGCCCGCGAAGGCGGCTCACGAAATCGTCCTGCATCACTTGGTCCTGTTCACGGTCTGAGGTGAGTGTAGATCGTGGGTCACGGATTGGCAAACCCTGCTCTGGCTGTCGTGAAGACGGCTTAGTAAGCTTACGTAGCAGCGCGATGAACATCGCGCTCCATCTATTCATGTCTGTCCCGGAGAAGCCATGCATCAGTTCGCACGACGACTGACAATGACCGCAACGGCCTTCGCGCTGTGTGCCGCTAGTGCGGTCGCCCAAGATCTCTCCCTCGACGAGATCGTCGCAAACCACTATGAGGCACTAGGCGGTCTCGACCAGCTCAAATCGGTCACCACCAGACAGATGACCGGGGTGATGTCCCTGCCGCAGGGCATGGAAGCAACCTTCTTGCTGATCTCCAAGCGGCCGACGAAAGCCCGCATGGAGTTCACACTACAGGGCCTCACGGCGGTGCAGGCGTATGACGGCGAGACGGCGTGGATGGTCATGCCGTTCATGGGTCAGACTGAGCCCGAGGTCATGCCGCCCGATCTCGCCGAACCGATGAGTGAAGAGGCCGACTTCGACGGCCCGCTTGTGGATTACCAGGAGAAGGGCCATCAGCTGGAATTGGCGGGCATGGAGGAGGTCGAGGGCGCAGACACGTACAAGCTCAAACTCACCCTCACGAACGGTGAAGTGACCTACTACTTCCTCGATGCCGAATACTTCCTTCCGATCAAGACGACGTCACAGCGAACGATCCAGGGTGCCGACCTCGACATCGCGACCACGTTGAGCGATTACAAGGAAGTCGATGGAATGATGATCCCGCACTCCATCGCGATTACGGGCCAGGGCCCCGGTACACAGACGCTCACGATCAATGTGATCGAGCACAATGTCGCAATCGATGATGAGCGGTTCATGATGCCCAAGACCGAGGCGGTCACCGACACGACAAAGTGAGGCCATATGCGGGGTAGTGCCTGGGGAGGAGCAGTGATGTTCGCCGCCACCGCGGTATGCCTGGCGGTGGTGGCGGAGCCAGTGCACGCGCAGGCGGCAATCGACGAAAGCGTGCTCGAGGGGCTCGAAGCCCGCTCGATTGGCCCTGCGGTCATGGGCGGTCGCATTGCGGCGATCGACGGGGTCGCCGGCGATCCCGTGGTGGTCTACGTCGGTGCCGCGAGCGGCGGCGTCTGGAAGTCCAAAGACGGTGCGGTCACGTTCGAGCCGGTGTTCGACGAGCACACGCAATCCATCGGCGCTATCGCCGTGGACCCCTCGAACCCGGAAACCGTCTGGGTGGGAACCGGCGAGACGTGGACGCGGAACAGCGTGTCGGTCGGCACCGGCGTCTACAAGACGACCGACGGTGGTGAAACGTGGGAGTTCATGGGGCTCGGCGACAGCGAGCGCATCGCTCGCATCGTGGTGGATCCTCAGAACGCGAGCACTGTGCACGTGTGCGCCACAGGCCATTTGTGGAATGCCAACGACGAACGTGGGGTCTACCGTACGCCTGACGGAGGCGAGACGTGGACTCGCACCCTCTTCGTCGACGAGGATACCGGCTGCTCCGACATCGCGATCGATCCGCAGGATCCGAACATCCTCTATGCAGGGATGTGGACGTTCCGCCGCCGCCCGGACTTCTTCACGTCGGGCGGGCCGGGAAGTGGCATGTACAAGTCCACCGATGCTGGTGAAACGTGGCGTGAAGTAACCACAGGGCTTCCCGAGGGCGAGAAAGGCCGCATCGCGGTGGCAGTGGCACCGTCGCGGCCGAGCGTGGTGTACGCAGTCGTCGAGGCAGAAAAGACGGCGCTCTACCGGTCCGACGATGTTGGTGAGAGCTGGACTGAGGTGAACTCGTCGTCCACCGTGAGCGGGCGGCCGTTCTACTTTGCCTACGTCGTCGTCGATCCCGTCGATTTCAACCGAATCTATAAGCCTGGCTTCATCCTCGGCATCTCGTCCGACGGAGGGAAGTCGTTCAGCTCGCTGCTCTCAGGTGGCGCCAACGTTCACTCCGATCTTCACGCGCTGTGGGTCAATCCCAAGGATCCGTATCAGCTCTACTTGGGAACGGACGGTGGCCTCTACGTGTCGTATGATCGCGGCATCCACTTCCGGTATGCACAGGCGCTGCCGATTTCGCAATTCTATGAAGTCAGCGTCGACATGGAATGGCCGTACAACGTCTATGGTGGGCTGCAGGACAACGGCTCGTGGATGGGACCGTCCCGAGGGGTGGCTGGCGTTCAGAACAAAGACTGGCGCAACATCGGTTTTGGCGACGGCTTCCATGCGTTCGTGGATCCAACGGAGCCGGACCTCGTGTATGTGGAGTATCAGGGCGGCCGGCTCCTGCGATATCGCAAGTCGACCGGTGAGGTGAAGCAAATCGTACCATATCCTGCCGCCGGCGAGCCGAAGCTGCGTTTCAACTGGAACACGCCCATTCACCTGTCGCCCACTGAGCCCGGGATCATGTATGCGGGAGCCCAATATCTCTTTCGCTCACGTGATCGGGGAGATTCGTGGGAGCGCATATCGCCCGATCTCACGACGAACGACCCGGAGAAACAGCGGCAGGAGGAATCCGGCGGGCTCACCATCGACAATACGACGGCCGAGAACCACACCACGATCTACACGATCAGTGAGTCACCGATGGCGTCCAGCGTGCTTTGGGCTGGGACGGACGACGGGAATCTCCAGGTCACCCGTGATGGCGGAAGCACCTGGAGCAACGTCGTCGAGAACGTGCCCGATCTACCGGCTGCTACATGGGTCTCACACATCGAGACCAGTCGTCATGCTGAAGGCACCGCCTACGCCACGTTCGACGGACACCGAACAGGAGACATGGCGACCTACGTGTACCGCACGCTGGACTTCGGCAACACGTGGGAGTCACTCGCGACGGAAGCCGTCGAGGGGTATGCGCGCGTGATTCGTGAGGATCCGGTACAACCCGAACTACTGTTTCTCGGGACCGAATTCGGCCTGTATGTATCGGTCGACGGTGGTGCGGCGTGGGCTCGGTTGACCGGCAACCTGCCCAGGGTGGCGGTGCACGATCTCGTTATTCATCCTCGGGACCATGATCTCGTGATCGCCACCCATGGACGAGGCATCTATATCCTCGACGACGTAACGCCACTCCGGCATCTGACGGGAGAGGCGCTGGACAGCGCGGTGGTGATGCTGCCCTCTCGTCCATCCCCGATGGTGATTCCCAGCTCGGTTCAGGAGTTCCCGGGCGATGATGAGTTCGTGGGCCAGAACCCAGAAGAGGCGGCGAGCATCGTCTATTATCTCGCGCGTCGCCACATGTTCGGTGACCTCCACATCGAGGTGTACGACTCGACCGGGAGCCTGGTGTCCACCGTGCCAGGGGGCAAACGCCGCGGGATCAACCGCGTTGCCTGGCCCATGCGTCTCAAGAGTCCCAAGGTGCCACGGGCGACTTCACTGGTGGCGCAGTCGGGTGCGTTCATGGGTCCGCGAGTCCCGGAGGGGACGTACACCGTCAAGCTCGTGAAGGGACGGGACACGATTGAAACCACCGTGACCCTCGTAGCCGATCCGCGGGCCACGTCAACGGCCGAGGAACGGGCGCTTCAGGACCGAACGGCCATGCGGCTATACCGAATGCTTGGTGATCTCACCTATATCGTCGACGGTGCCACGGAATTGCGGGATCAGAGCCGGGAACGTGCCGACTCTCTCGGTGGGCGCGGCGGACTTGCGCGTCGTCTCACGCGCTTCGCGGACCGACTCGAGGCGTTCAGAGCGTCGGTGGTGTCGACCTCCGAAGCGGGACGGTTCTCCGGCGAAGAGCGCCTGAGGGAACGTTTGATCGATTTGTACGGCGCGGTGAACGGCTACGAAGGACCGCCGACGGGCTCTCAGCTCGCGCAGATGGAAGTGCTTGCCGCACAGCTGACCGAGGCACGGCAGCAGTTTGCTGAGCTCACCGAGCGAGAGGTTGATGAAATCAGCCGCCAACTCGTACGCCGTGAAATGCCGCCCCTGGAGTTGGCAGACCGAGAGGAGTGGGAAAAGCGTCCGTAGACGGCGACGATAGCGAGCTGGCAACGTGACAGACGTTCGCTATGTGAGTACGGGAGGCTCCGCGCCCCCCGCTGATCTGCGAACCGCGCTGTTCCAGGGATTGGCGCCCGACGGGGGGCTCTACATGCCGGAGCCCCTCGTTCCGTTTTCTCCTGCTGAGCTGCAGGCGCTGCGCGGGCGCGGACTGCAGCATACAGCGCTCGCCGCGGCACGACGGCTGTTCCAGGACGATGACTGGCCGACGCCGGTCGATCGGCTCGTCCACGAAACGCTGGATTTCTCCATTCCACTTGTGCCGCTTGCGTCGCGTACCTACGTGCTCGAGTTGTTCCACGGACCCACGTTGGCGTTCAAGGACGTCGGCGCTCGATGGATGGCTCGGCTCATGACGGCACTCCGCGGCGCTGACGACCAGCTCACGGTCCTTGTCGCCACGTCAGGTGATACCGGAGGTGCTGTCGCAAGAGCCTTTCACGGCTTCCCCGGGACGCGAGTCATCGTGCTCTATCCGCAAGGGAAGGTCAGTGACTTTCAGGAGCGGCAGTTCGCGACGCTCGGCGACAATGTGCTGCCGGTCGCCGTGCAGGGCAGCTTCGATGATTGCCAACGTCTCACCAAGCTAGTGCTCGAGAACCAAGGGCTGCGATCGCGACTCACCCTGACATCTGCAAACTCGATCAATATCGGAAGGCTGCTGCCACAGATCTTCTATGCGGCCCATGCGTGGGCAGCGCTGCCGGATGCGCAGTCACCGGTCATCGCGTCGGTTCCGTCGGGGAACTTTGGGAATCTCACGGCAGCTCTGATGGCGAAGCGTCTTGGAATCCCGATCGATCGATTCGTCGCCGCGACGAATGTCAATGATGTCGTCCCGACATATCTGACGTCGGGCGACTTCCGGCCGCGACCGTCGGTTGCCACGATCTCCAGCGCCATGGACGTAGGCCATCCCAGCAACTTCAGCCGAATCCGATGGTTGTATGGCGACGATATTGAAGCGATGCGGCGGGATGTGGTGGGGTACTCGGCGAGCGATGACCAGACCAGGGCATGTATTCGCCGAGTGTACGAACGCGTGGGATACATCCTGGATCCGCACTCGGCGGTTGGTTTGCTAGGACTCGAAGCCGAGCTCGAATGGCACCCGAGGGCCGTTGGCATCCTCTTCGCGACCGCACATCCTGCCAAATTCGCCTCGGTGGTCGAGCCGCTGATCGGACGTTCGGTGGATCCTCCCGACTGGTATGTCGCACCCCCGACGCCGCCGGACAGCATCCCCAGCATCGGAACGTCGCTCGAGGAGCTCATCGCACTTCTTTAGACTGGCGGCGGGGGCCTGTGTCGCCCGTCTTGCCGTGGCTCAATTCTGCGGAGAGTATTGAAGGCGAGAGAACGCTTTCTCAGGGTGAGGTATGGCGAATCAGCGAATTGCGGTACTCACGAGCGGTGGCGATGCCCCAGGGATGAACGCGGCCATCCGGGCGGTGGTACGGACAGGCGTCGAACGAAGCTGGCAAGTGTTCGGCGTCCGCAACGGATTTGCCGGGCTCATTAACGGCAATCTCGACGCGATGGGCCCTCGTGACGTCAGCGGTATCATCCAGCTCGGGGGTACGGTACTGGGCAGCGCGCGCTCGGAGGCGTTCAAGGATGCCGACGGGAGAGCGCGGGCCCTGCGCAGCCTGCGACAGCGTGAGGTCGATGCGTTGATCGTCATCGGTGGGAACGGCTCCCAACGGGGCTCAGCTGCGCTTGACGAGAGCGGGTTCCCCGTGGTTGGCATTGCCTCAACTATCGACAACGACCTCTATGGGTCCGAAATCACGATTGGCGTGGACACCGCGCTCAACATCGCGCTCGAGGCGATCGATCGACTCAAGACGACGGCGTCATCGCACCAACGGGCCTTCTTGGTCGAGGTGATGGGGCGCAACAGCGGATACCTGGCCTTGATGGCCGGGATCGCTGGTGGTGCGGAGGCAGTGGTGATCCCTGAAGTCCCGACTGATCCCGATCAGGTGGCGGCGGAGCTCCGAGAGGCCTACGAACGGGGCAAGTCGCACGCGATTGTAGTGGTGGCCGAAGGCGATGAATACAGGGCAGAATCGCTCGCTCATCACTTCGTCGAGCATCAGGATCGGTTGGGCTTCGAGCTCCGGGTCACGACACTCGGTCACGTGCAACGCGGCGGCATCCCCAGTGCGTATGACCGCCTGCTCGCGACACGCTTGGGAGCGGCGGCGACGGACTGCATCGCTCGCGGCGAAACCGGAGTGCTCGTGGGTGTCAAGAAAGGCGACATCGTGAGCACGCCCCTGGCCCGCGTGGTGGCGAACACGAAGGACCTCGATCCACAGTTGATGGAGCTTGCACGGGTGCTGGCGCGATGAACACGGTCCGCTCCGCCGCCGATCGAAGTACGGGCTTTTTTTACCGACTTCAGGGG
Organism: Gemmatimonadota bacterium; assembly: GCA_039588055.1. Classification (GTDB taxonomy): domain Bacteria; phylum Gemmatimonadota; class Gemmatimonadetes; order Gemmatimonadales; family GWC2-71-9; genus JAOTVV01. The sequence goes on from JBDHAN010000006.1 coordinate 12,794, forward strand.
TCCTTCCGCATGACACGCTCATCGGTGTTCGTCCTCGCGCTGTTGGCGTCGGTGACCGGCAGTGTCGGCGCCCAAGAGGTCCCCGAGTGGGAGGATCCATCCGTCTTCGCCGTCGGCAAGGAACCGCCGCACGCTTCCTTCTTTCCGTTCGAGAACCGGGCGCTCGCCGTGCGGCGCGAACCTGGACGATCGTCATACGTCGTTTCGCTGAACGGGGACTGGAAGTTCTGGTGGGTGCGTCGTCCCGATCTCCGGCCGCAAGAGTTCTATCGTGAGGATTTCGATGACTCCGCCTGGGATGAGATCCCGGTGCCGGGTAACTGGGAGACGAACGGATTCGGCATCCCGATCTATCTGAACATCCCGTACCCGTTTGAACGGGACCCACCCAAGATCCATCACGACTACAATCCCGTCGGTTCTTACCGAACCACGTTCACGATTCCCGATCACTGGGATGGTCGCCGTATCGTGCTGCACTTCGGGGCCGTGAAGTCAGCGATGCACTTGTGGGTGAACGGACAGCGCGTGGGGTACAGTCAGGGCAGCAAACTGCCTGCCGAGTTTGATGTGACGTCGCTCGTGCGACCCGGCGAGAATCTGCTTGCGATGGAGGTCTATCGTTGGAGCGACGGAAGCTACCTGGAAGACCAGGATTTCTGGCGCTTGAGCGGTATCGAGCGTGACGTGTATGTGTACGCGACTCCGCTCGTACACATCCGTGACTTCGAGGTTCGAGCTGGGCTCGATGGGGAGTATCGGGACGGCGTGCTAGAGGTGCGGGCCGAGATTCGCAATTACGGGACAGCTGATGCCGCTGACTGGAGCGTGCAGGTCGAGCTGCTCGATGCGGCCGGCGTGTCCGTTCTCCGACGGGCCCTCCTGGGGCGCATGTTCGATCTGCCCGCTGGAGGCACGACGAGCATCGGTTTTCGTCAGGGTATCGACGAACCGTTCCGCTGGTCGGCCGAAACGCCATATCTGTACACGCTCCTCGTCACCGTGATCGGCAACCAGGGAGAGACCGTCGAGGTCGTGAGCACCCGGGTCGGCTTCCGCACGGTGGAGATCGCAGACGGTCAGCTGCTGGTGAACGGCGTCCCCATCCTGATTAAGGGGGTCAACCGTCATGAGCATGACCCGTCCACGGGGCATGTGGTGTCTGAGGTGTCGATGCGCCGAGACGTCGCACTCATGAAGCGGTTCAACATCAACGCGGTCAGAACGTCGCACTATCCGAATGACGCCGCGTGGTATGACCTCGCTGATGAATACGGTCTCTATATCGTCGACGAGGCAAATATCGAATCGCATGGCATGGGCTATGACCCGGCCACTACGCTGGGCAACAACCCAGCGTGGCAGGCTGCGCACCTGGACCGCACGATCCGGATGGTGGAACGGGACAAGAACCATCCGTCGATCATCATCTGGTCGTTGGGGAATGAGGCAGGAAACGGCGACAACTTCTACGCCACCTATGACTGGATCAAGCAGCGCGACCCCACTCGGCCCGTCCAGTACGAGCGGGCGCTGCTGGAGCGGAATACGGACATTTACGTCCCCATGTATCCGAGCCTCGAGCGGTTGGTCAGCTACGCGGAGAATCACTCGGATCGTCCGCTCATCATGTGCGAATATGCGCACGCGATGGGGAACAGCGTTGGAAACCTGACCGACTACTGGGAGATCATCGATCGCTATCTGGTGCTGCAAGGGGGATTCATCTGGGATTGGGTCGATCAGGGACTTCTCACGACTAACGCACAGGGCCGCACGGTCTTTGGCTACGGTGGAGACTTCGGACCTGCGGGCGTTCCAAGCGACGGGAACTTTCTGATCAACGGACTCGTGATGCCCGACAGGCGGCCCAATCCGTCACTGTGGGAAGTGAAGAAGGTCTACCAGTCCATCGATGTCACGCCTGTTGCGCTGGAACGCGGGGTGGTACGTGTTGCCAACCGCTATGGGTTCAAGGATCTGAGCGATGTCCGCATGGTGTGGACCGTGTTGGCCGACGGCCTGGTAACGGAAACGGGGGAAATCTCCGATCTCGACATCGCTCCGGGTACGGCCGCCGACGTCACCCTCCCGTTGGCGCGCCGACAAGCTATGCCAGGCGTAGAGCTCATTCTGGAATTGAGCTTCAGAACGAAGACGGCAACGCGACTGGTTCCGCGAGATCACGAGGTCGCGTTCGAGCAGCTGACACTCCCTCTGTCCGGTCCGATCGTCCCGCAATCACTCAGTGCCTTCCGATCATTGGAGCTGGACGAGCGGCCCGATTCAGTGATCGTCAACGGAGGCGCCTTTCGCGTCGTGTTCGATTCGCGAAGCGGTGAGATGTCGTCATATGTGTATCGGGGGGTTGAGCTGCTGGAGTTTGGCCCCCGTCCCAACTTCTGGCGTGCCCCGAATGACAATGACTTCGGCGGATCCTGGCAGGTGAAGCTCGGTGTGTGGCGGACCGCGGCCGATCAATGGGAGTTCCGGCGCGTCACCGTGCGTCGCGATACCCCACATCGAGTGACGATCACTGTCCGTGGTCGGATGCGCAGCGTGGGAGCGGTGCATACAGTGACATACACGGTCCTGGCAAGTGGTGACGTCATCGTGGACGGTCACTTTGCTCCCGAGCGGGATTCTATGCCGCGGATGCCACGCTTTGGAATGCGTATGGCACTTCCGCCGGAACTCTCGAACGTCGCGTGGCATGGCCGCGGTCCACACGAGTCGTACTGGGATCGGAAGGCAGGAGCCCGGGTGGGTCGGTACGCAGGATCCGTTACCGAGCAGTTCCACCCCTATGTGCGACCTCAGGAGACTGGCAACAAGACGGACGTCAGGTGGATGACCCTCACCAACGCCGATGGGGTGGGGCTCATGTTCGCGGGAATGCCCGTGCTCAGCATGAGTGCTCTCCATCATACTATTGAGGATCTTGATCCCGGTCCGTTCAAACGACAGCGTCACGCAGGCGACCTGGAGCCCCGAGACGAGGTCTATGTGAACGTGGACCATCGGCAGATGGGTGTGGGCGGCATCAACAGCTGGGGACCCACAGCCCTTCCCAAATACTCATTGCCGTATCGAGAATACCGATACCGCTTTTCCATGCGAGGGATCGCACCAGCAGACGCAACACCGGAGGAGCTGAGACGCGCGGCACTCGGTTTCGTTGCGCCCGACGCACGATAGGGAGCGAGCATTTCCATGATTGAACGACGTGATTTCATCAAAGGCGCGGCCGGAGCAGCGGCAGGGCTGGCAGGCCTGCCGGCCGTGCTTCGAGGCAGAGACGACCGCAAGATCCGCGTCGGCGTCATTGGCACGGGGCTCCGGGGGAGATCGCTGCTCGGACTGATCCTTCAACGGCCGGATACGGAGGTGCCTGCGCTCTGCGACATCGCTCCCGACGCGCTGCAGCTCGCCACCAACATGGTGCAGGAGACCCGAGGATACGAGCCGGAAGGATATGGAAACGGGGAGGAGGACTTTCGTGAGCTGGTCATGCGGGACGATCTGGACGCCGTGATCATTGCAACCCCGTGGCTGTGGCACACACCGATGGCCGTCGCCGGGATGCGTGCCGGGAAGTACGTCGGCGTCGAGGTGCCCGCGGCGGTGACAGTCGATCAGTGTTGGGATCTCGTCACCGCGTCCGAAGAAACGGGACTCCCGTGCATGATGCTGGAGAACGTGTGTTACCGACGGGATGTGATGACGGTACTCAACATGGTGGGGCAGGGACTGTTCGGGGAGGTCCTGCACTGTCACTGCGGTTACCAGCACGATCTCCGCAGCATCAAGTTTCAACCTGGTGTCGAGTTCGGACCGGGAGCCCGGAGCGAAGCCGTCTGGCGCACATGGCACTCGGTTCATAGGAACGGAGACATCTATCCGACCCACGGGCTCGGGCCGGTGGCCAACTACCTGCGCGTCAACTTTGGCAATCGATTCGCCACCCTCACGTCGACAGCCACGAAATCCCGCGGCCTGCATAACTACATCGTTGAGCACGGGGGAGAGGATCACCGACACGCAGATGTCGACTTTGCGCTTGGCGACATCGTCACGACGGTCATTCGCACGGCGAACGGCGAGACGGTGATATTGATCCACGACACCAACCTGCCGAGGCCATATTCGCTCAACTTCCGCGTGCAGGGCACGAGAGGGATCTGGATGAGTGACAACCGCTCGATCTACCTCGAGGGGACGAGCCCTGAGCCGCACCGTTGGGAGCCGTTCGACACCTACCGCGAGCGCTACGATCACCCGTTATGGCGACGGTTCGAAAACGATGCGACCGGCGCCGGACACGGTGGCATGGACTTCTTTGTGGTGCGAGCGTTCCTGGAGTCGGTGAAGCGACGCATACCGCCGCCGCTGGATGTCTACGCAGCGGCAACGTGGAGCGTTATCAGTCCGCTCTCCGAGCAGTCCATTGCACAGGGAAGCGCGCCAGTCGCGTTTCCGGATTTCACGGGAGGTCGCTGGACCAGACGGCCGTTCACGTTCGGAATGAGTGACGAGTTCTAGGGCCGCACCCAGGACTACGACGAGGCGGTGGCATGCAGAACCGAAATGAATTGCTGAGTCTTCGGTGGGCCGCGGCACTGATTGCCGGGGTGCTGTTGACGTCCTGCACCGACGCAGGTCCCGACCAGAAGGTGTTATTGATTGGACTCGACGGCGTTCGGGTGGATATCCTGGCTCAAGCGACGACACCTACGATCGACTCGCTCATTGCCGAAGGGATATTCAGCGACGCCGCGCTCACGGGAGAGCCCACGGTGAGCGGTCCCAGTTGGTCATCGATGCTGATCGGTGTGTGGCCCCAAAAGCACGGCGTGCACGGCAACAACTTCGAGGGAAACGCATACGAGGCGTTCCCTGACTTCCTGACTCGACTCGAGCATATCGACTCGAGCTACTCGACCCTTGCGGTTCTCGACTGGCCCCCGTTGGGCACGGAAGCGTCGGGCGGTCCGCTCGTGAGCGATGGAGTCGACGCCAAGATCAACCTGAACGGTGACGAGCTGGGATATGACGTTGCCGACTCGGTCACCACGTGGGTCGCTGCCGAGCTCCTGGAGGAGAGTGACGTCGACGCGGCGTTCGTGTATCTGGGGAACATCGACGTCGTCGGTCACGAGACCAGCTCGCTGTCCGACGAATATCGTGCGGCTATCGAAGCCGCCGATCGGCAGGTCGCGGCCCTTGTGAGCGCCATTCGTCGTCGACCCACCTACGGTCGCGAAGACTGGCTCATCCTCATGAGCACCGATCACGGCCGCCGCGATGACGGCGGCCATGGGGGCCAATCGGTTGAAGAGCGAACGATCTTCTATCTCGCGGCGGGCCCCTCGGCACTTCGTGGGACTGTGATGACCCCACCAGGCATCGTGGACGTAGCGGTAACCGCGCTCACGCATCTCGGTGTGGAGATTGACCCGGCATGGGATCTGGACGGCGTCGTCGTCGGCCTGCGCTGAGTCCAACCGCAGCAGACCTCTTCGCCCGTACGTTCGGGAGGACTCCGACGCATCGGACGCGCGTCTCAGGCCGGGTGAACCTCATCGGAGAGCACATCGACTACGCGGGACTCCCGGTGTTTCCCATGGCGATCCCGCAGGGGATGACGGCCTGTTTCCGCCCCCGCGAGGACAGGACGGTCCGCATCGTGAACGCGGATCGACGGTACGGTCGCCGTGCGTTCACGCTCGCGGATTCACTCAGGCCATATGCAGATGGAGATTGGGGCAATTACCTGAAAGCGGCCGCCCAGGCGCTTGAACGACGTTACGGCCCGCTCTCCGGCCTCGATGCGGTGATCGAGTCATCTCTTCCGGTCGCGGCGGGGCTGAGCTCGTCCTCGGCGCTTGTCGTGACTGTCGCCGTGAGCCTCCTTCATGCCTCCGGCGTGACTGTCCCGACCACCAAGCTCGCTCATGAGTTGGCGGAGGCTGAGCAGTTCGTGGGCACGCGCGGCGGCGGCATGGACCAGGCGATCTGTTTGGGCGCAGTATCAGGGTGCGCATCGATTGTGGAGTTCGATCCACTCCGTTTGTCGCCCATCGAGGTCCCGACCGGCTGGCGCTTCGTTGTCGCCTCGACGCTCATGACCGCTGAAAAGTCGGGTGCGATGCAAGAGGCCTACAACAGTCGCCGACGGGCGACCGAAGAGGCGCTCTACGCCGTCATCGCCCATCTGGACACCCCGCGCGGCGTCGGCTCCTATCGAGAGCTTCTCGTCGAGCTCACACCGGCCGACGTCGACGAAATCGCACATCGTGTGTTGAGTGGGGCGCTCATCAAGCGGTTTCGCCACGTGGTGACCGAGGCGCTGCGGGTTGAGTCGGCCGCCGAGGCCATGCGGGTCGGCAACCTCGAGCAATTCGGATTGCTCATGAACCAGTCCCATGCGAGCCTACGGGATGATTATGACGTGAGCACTCCGGAGTTGGACCGACTGACCGAGATCGCGTGCAGGGCGGGCGCTGCAGGCGCGCGGCTCACCGGCGCGGGGTTCGGCGGGTGCGTTGTGGCGCTCGTCGACGAACCGCTCGTGTCCGACGTGTGTACGGCGCTGCGCACCGACTTTTACGAGACGCGTCCGGTCTCAGGGCCGATTCACGAACACCTCTTCGTCGCAGCGCCATCGGGGGGCGCCACGGTCACATCGCTCAGCTGAATCCCACCCGCGGGAAGGTCCGGAACAGCCCGACACCCGCTACCACTACGACTGCGAAACACAGCGTCGCGTAGGCCGCCTGGCCGTAGATGAAGAACCCCGTCCCGAACAGCGCGCCATACACGACGGCACAGCCCAGGAACCACGCAAGGAACGCTGCCGAAATGCTCTCGCCTGGGCGAGACTTGGAAACGTCAACGGCTCGCCGCCATCCTCGGCTGAACGGTTGAATGTGATCGTAGAACGATTGCAGCGTGGCGGTTTTCGTCGGAGGTGTGACGAGGGTGATCACGATCCAACCGACCGTCGTAATCGCGACTCCCAGGACGAGCCGGAGCGACGGATCGATCACGGCAAATCCCAACGCTTCATGGACGACCTCGAAGTACACGGCAATGGTGAAGGAGATCACCATGGCTGCGATCTCACTCCAGGCATTGATGCGCCACCAGAACCAGCGGAGGAGAAAGATGAGCCCCGTGCCGGCACCGATCTGCAAGAGGATTCGGAACGCCTGCAAAGCGTTCTCGAGCCAGAGCGCCACGAGAGCTGCACCGACCGTGAGCAGGACGGTGGCGATACGGCCGACCGTCACGTAGTGGCGCTCGTCGCGGTCTCCAGCCACAAAGCGCCGGTAGAAATCGTCGACGACATACGATGCGCCCCAGTTGAGATGGGTCGAAACGGTCGACATGTATGCAGCCGCTAGTGATGCCACCACGAGTCCCAAGAGACCGTGCGGGACGAACACCAGCATGGCGGGGTAGGCGAGGTCGTGTCGGACGATCGACGGGTCGAGTCCCGGGAATCGCGCCGTGATGGATTCGAGGCTCGGAAAGACGATGAGCGATGCGAGTCCCACGATGAGCCAAGGCCACGGCCGCAGTGCGTAATGCGCAATGTTGAACCAGAGTGTCGCGGCCATGGCGTCCTTCTCGTTCCGTGCCGCGAGCATGCGCTGCGCGATGTATCCTCCCCCGCCGGGTTCAGCACCAGGATACCATGTGCTCCACCACTGGATGGCGATCGGCACGATGAAGACGGCGGCCGCGGTTCGCCAGTCGGTGAAATCGGGCAGCAGCGACAGTTTGTCGGTCAAGGCAGGATTCGAAACGAGACCGCTCAGACCGCCGACCGCCGGCTGTTGCAGCGCGAAATAAGCCGCCGACAATGCGCCGATCATTGAGATCACGAAGAGCAGTAGGTCGGTCACCACGACGCCCCACAGGCCTGACGTCGCCGAGTAGAGTGCCGTCGCCGACCCCGCGATCAGGACCGTCGTGTATTTGTCCAACCCGAGCAGAACTCCGGAGATCTTGATGGCTGCGAGCGTGACGCTGGCCATGATTACGATGTTGAAGAAGACTCCGAGGTAGAGCGCGCGGAAACCACGGAGGAAGGCCGCAGGTGACCCCGAATAGCGAAGCTCGTAAAAGCCGATATCCGTCAGCGCTCCCGAGCGACGCCACAGCTTGGCGTAGAAGAACACCGTGCACATGCCGGTGATGAGAAACGCCCACCACATCCAGTTCTGGCTCACCCCACCGGTCCGGACCATGTCCGTCACCAGGTTTGGGGTGTCGGTCGAGAATGTGGTGGCGACCATGGATGTGCCCAGCAGCCACCATGGGAGCTTTCTGCCCGAGAGGAAGAACTCTTGGGTCCCGCGTCCAGCGCGTCGCGCGAAGATGAGACCCACGGAAAGCACCATTGCTCCGTAGATGGCGATGACGAGCCAGTCGGCATTCACGAGCTGCATGGGTCAGAACAGCCTCTTCGAAAGGTGATCGGGATACTGGCCACTTGCGACGAGTTTCGCAATGCGCTCCCGCACTCGGGTGGTGTCCTCGGGGAATGTCATGCCAAACCACTGCTCTTCCGTCTTCAACAGCTGCAATCGTAGTCCATCGAACCGCACCTGTTCGTCTATCGCCGAACTGAGAAGGAACTCGGCGCCGGGATCCGTGCCGCGGTGCGCGAGAAACTCGCTGAATTGCCGACGCAGTGTCGCGACCACGGTCGAGTTCAAGCCCCACAGGTTCATGGAGACTGTCTCGTGGCCGCGAAAACGGTGGGTTCGTCCAGCCGGATCGGTGCCGACGATGTCGCTTCCCTTCTTTGTGAGACTTCGAAGCTCCGTGAGCCCTGTGAGCATGTCGTGCTCGTCGTGTTCACAGAAGCCGCGCGACACACCTCCGAACGGAGAAAGCGTTGCGCCGAGCTCGTATCCGACCAATGCGGCTGTCTTGGTGTCGTGTGCAAGATGCTCATGAAGCTGCCGGTACGCGGCCATCCCGTAAAAGTCATCGGCGTTGATCACGGCGAAGCTGTCACCCAGCGCAGGCTCCGCCACGAGCAAGGCGTGGGCGGTTCCCCAGGGTTTGATGCGGTTATCAGGGAGTGCGAAGCTGGGCGGTATGGCATTCAGGGTCTGCGAGAATGTCCTCACCGGCACCAGGTCACCGCAATGGTCCTGCACATGGTCTTCGAACGTGCGCTCCAGCCCCGGTGGAACCACCAGCGCCACGTGGGTGAAGCCGGCACGGGCCGCGTCGTGCAGGGAATAGTCGAGGAGCGCGGCGCCGTGCGGGCCGACGGGCTCCAGTTGCTTTAGGCGGCCATAGCGGCTGGCCCGTCCGGCGGCCAGCACCACCAGCGTCAGATCCATGATTGAGGCGCGAATGCTTGCTGAGTCTATGGGCTGTTGGCTATGCTAGCGTGCAGACTGGAGATATGCTCGGATGACCCGTTCCGCAACCCGACCGTGGTGGTCGCTCGCGTTCTCAGGATATCAGCGACGTGCCCCACTTGGTGACCGTACGCACGCTGCGAAGTACGTATTGACAATGTGCTTTCGTCCATCGGCCGTCATGAGGTATCGATAGTGGCTGACCCCGCACGCGATATCGACGCCGCAACATCCCGAGTCGCCGCGACGCAGGCGATCCGCGAACAGTTTCCCGCTCTCGAGCGACTGGAGCGCGGACAGCCTGTCGCGTACTTCGACGGGCCGGGAGGCACCCAGGTACCGCGAGCGGTGGCCTATAGCGTTACCGACTATCTCTTGCACCACAATGCGAACACCCACTGGGCCTATCCCACCAGCGCAGAGACGGATCTGGCCTTGGAACACGCGCGTGCAGTCTTTGCTGACTTCCTCAATGCCAGCCCACGGGAGATCGTGTTCGGCGCAAACATGACGTCCCTCACGTACCATGTGTCTCGTGCGCTGGGACGCGAGTTACAGGAGGGCGACGAAATCGTGGTCACGGAGCTGGATCACCATGCGAACATCGCGCCGTGGATCGCGCTCGAGCTCGAACGAGGTGTGCGGGTGCGGTGGGTGACGCTCATCCCCGAGACGGGCCAACTGGACTGGAACGCGCTGGAATCGCTCATCAACGCTCGTACCAAGCTGCTGGCCATCGGTGCGGCGGCGAACGCGCTGGGGACGGTCAATGATGTGCGACATGCAGCAGACGTGGCGCATGCGGTCGGGTCTCTCGTGTTCGTCGACGGCGTGCACTACGCCCCGCATGCGCTGCCCGACGTGCTGGCATTCGATTGCGACTTCTTTGCCTGCTCGCCCTACAAGTTCTACGGACCGCACGTCGGTGTGCTCTTCGGGCGGGGCGAGCTGCTCGACCGGCTCGATTTTCCGCGCGTCGAGCCGGCGTCCAATGAGTCTCCCGAGCGCGCGGAGACGGGTACGCTCAACCATGAGGGTATCGTGGGCGCCGCCGCGGGGATCGAGTGGCTGGAATCGCTGGCGCAGGGGGACACTCGTCGTGCGAGGCTTACACGCACCTATGGCGCGTTTCATACGCGCGGCACAACCCTATTCCAGCAAATGTGGAATGGTCTTGCGGCGGTGCCTGGTGTCACGATCTACGGCCCGCCGCCTGACGCTCCTCGGACACCCACCGCGGCCTTTACTGTCGAAGGCGTCGCGTCGTCGGAGGTCACGCGACAGCTCGCCGCGCAGGGTGTGTTCAGCTCACACGGCGACTTCTATGCCCAGACGGTCGTCGAGCGGTTGGGACTGCAACCCGAAGGGCTCGTGCGTGCCGGCTGTGCGTGCTATACGACGGCAACCGAAGCTGCGCGCCTCGTCGACGGTGTTGCCGCCATTGCGGCGAGCGCCGCTTGATGCACGGCGCTCGCCGCTCAGCTCAGAACCCGAAGGACAGACCTAGCGACAGAACCGGATAGAACCGGTAGATCGCGATATCGTCTTCCACCGTCGCCGTTTCCCGTGCGAGCTCCGCCTGGAACAGTGGATCGTTGGCGAGGGTGCCGGTAGCCTCGAACGTAATGGCGGGCCGCCCCTGAAATGCCACTCCCAAATCCATGAAGAACCCTAGGCCCGACTTGGCGATGTTGCCGAACCCGATCCCGAGGTAGGGTGCCATCGTGTTGGTTTCGATAATGGCGGCCAGGGTGCCGATCTCGGACGCGGTGTAGGTGACATTGCCAACTTCCACAGAACCAGTGATCTCGCCCGTCGCGCCGGCATCGTCGCTGGAGATCCGGACACCGCCGCTCAGACGCAGCCCACCGACCAAAAACAGATCGACGATGCCGGTGAACTGCGGTGACGGCAGGTCTGCCGTGTACTTGATGTCAGACACGGTGACGCTGGGATTCACGGGAAAGAAGCTGCCACCCGCCCGCACGGTGATCCGCGGGTTGACGGAGATGCCGGCGTCGACGCCGAGACCCAGCGTCCCGACGTGCAGGGCGGCCCCGACGTCCTGCGCGCGGAGCGCACTGGTAGCGGTCAGAGAGAAGGCTCCGATCAGAAGTAGCAGTCGTCTCATTGATGACTCCGTGCTTGCGGATGGGTGAGGTCGAACGAGGGGAGCGGTAAACAGCATGGGCGTTCTTGCGACCGATGGTGCCTACAGAGCAGATTCAAGCTGGCCGAGCCACGAGAAGGGTGAGACACGATGCTCGGAATCTACCTCTTTGCAGCGATCCTGGGCGGTGGGCTGCTCCTGTTCTCGATGCTCGCCGGCGGGGACCACGATGCACACGGCGATGCATCCGGATTCGACGCCGATCATGACATTGGCCACGATATTGGGCACGATGTCGATCATGATGTCGGGCATCACACCGATGCCGGCCATGTTGGGCACGGTGGAGCCGGCGAACTGGTCCTTGGGCTGTTCCGCCCGAGAAACCTGACCTTCTTCCTTGCGGCTTTCGGTCTCACGGGATCTTCGCTGACCTTGCTCAGTCCGTGGAGCGCCATCGCGAGTCTCGTTCCCTCGTTGGGAATGGGCCTTGGGGCGATGGTGGCCACCCACGGGGTGTTCGAGTGGCTGCGTCGCAGTGAGTCGGCCGTGGACGTGGTGAGCGATAGCGAGATCGAGGGTTGTGTCGGACGCGTCGTACTGCCGCTCGAGCCGGGTGAACGGGGGCGGATCGCGTGTCGCATTGGGGACCGTGAGGTCTACTTGATCGCAACGCTCGCCGAAGGCTATCCGGCGCTTCCGCCGGGTCGCGAAGTGGTGGTACTCAAGGTGTCGGAGACTGTGGCTCAGGTGATGCCGTTCGAATCACGCGAGCTCCCACCCTCAACAAGCTGAGAGAAGAATGGACCCCTCTGCTGGTGTCATTCTGGGAGCGATCGCTCTCGGAACTGTGGGCGCGCTGATCTATGCGGTGCGTTCCCTGATCGTCATTTGCCTGCCCAACGAAATGGTCGTCGTCACGGGCCGGAGCCGTGTCACCGCTGACGGGCGTCGCATCGGCTACCGAGTGTTACATGGCGGGCGCACAATTCGCATACCCATTGTCGAGCGGGTCTCGCGCATCGACTTGAGGACGATTCCGATCGATGTCACGGTGCGGAACGCCTACTCCAAAGGTGGCATTCCACTCATCGTGCAGGGCATCGCGAACGTGAAGGTGAGTGCGCGCGACCCGGTTTCGCACAACGCGGTGGAGCGGCTTCTGGACAAGCCCTTCGAGGAGTTGATGCACATTGCGAAAGACACACTCGAGGGGAACCTCCGCGGTGTCCTTGCCACGCTCACGCCCGAGGAAGCGAATGAGGATCGGCTCAAGTTCGCGCACCGGCTGATCGAAGAGGCGGACGAGGACCTCAAGAAGCTCGGGCTGGAGCTCGACACGCTTAAAGTCCAAAACCTCACCGACGACGTGAACTACTTGGACTCGATCGGTAGGCAGCAAACCGCCGAGATTCTCAAGAAGGCACGAGTGGCAGAGGCCGAGCGAGCCTCGGAGGCGGAGCAGACTGAAGCCTCCGCCCGCCAGATCGCGCAAGTTGCGCAGATCCAAGCCGATCTCGCGATCACTGAGGAAAGCAACCGTCTTCGAGTTCGGAAAGCGGAGTTGGACGCTTTGGCGCTCGCGCGAGAGGCGGAAGCAAAGGTGGCCGGCGAAAAGGCCCGAGTCGTGGCGGAGCAGGAGCTGCAGCACGAACGGATTGCCAAGGAACAGCGCCGCCTCGAGGCCGATGTGCTGCTGCCGGCGCAAGCCGATCGCGAGGCGGCCGAGCAGCGTGCTCAGGGCGTGGCCGCGTCGATCAGCGAGGACGGAAAAGCGCGGCTTTTCGTGCTCGAAGAGACGATCAAGCTCTATCAATCGGCGGGCACGGAGGCGGAGCGGATTTTCATTCTCAACATGTTGCCCGACATCATTCGTGAGATCTCGGGGTCGGTTGAAGGCATTGATATCGACAAGGTCACCGTCATCGACTCGGGTGGGAAAGGTACGGGTGTCGCCAACGCGGCTGGACAGCTGCCCGAGGCGATCATCAAGCTCACCGAGCAGATCGAGACCGCGACGGGTGTCAACATCTTGAGCCGGCTCGGCTCGCCGGAGAAGACGAAGAAGTAGCGAGTCGGTCCCCTGACGGCGAGGTTCGGGATGCTCGGTCTCGGACCTCGTTTCGTTTCATCCGCGCTTCACGATCGATTCACTCCGCGGGGGATAGGGTCCGGACGCCGTGTATTCCACCTGTATCTACTGCAAGCGCGACCTGGGCAGAAACGAGGTTGTGGAGTCGTTTCCGGTCGGCCGCCGCCTCGCGTTCGATGTGAGCAAGGGCCGGCTCTGGGTCGTGTGCAAGCGCTGTGAGCGGTGGAATCTATCTCCGCTCGAGGAACGGTGGGAAGCGTTCGAGGAGTGTGAGCGTCTCTATCGGGGAACCCGGCTCAGGATGTCGACGGACGAGATCGGGCTCGCCAAGCTCAAGGAAGGGCTGGAGTTGGTGCGCATCGGTGCACCGTTGCGGCCGGAGTTCGCGGCATGGCGCTACGGCGATCAGTTCGGCCGCCGCCGCCGTCGGGCGATGATTTGGACGGGCGCGGGCGTGGTGGCGGTCGGAGCGGTCGTAGCGGGAGGCATTGCGCTGGGAGTCGGCGCGGGGTTTGCGCCGCAAATCCCCAACCTCATCATGAACGTGCCGATCCGCGCGAAGGTGAAGACCCGCGACGGACGTCTTCTCAAGTTCCGAGTTCCCGACATGCAGAAGACGCGGTTCTTGATGGAGCCTGGGTCGAGCGAATGGGTGCTCAGCGTCAAGCACAAGAAAGGGAAGGAGACATTCGAGGGAAAGGAAGCAAAGCGGATAGCGGCGGATCTTCTACCACAGCTCAATCGGATGTCGGGCTCCAAGGAGGCAATCCGCAACGCCGTCACGAAGATCGAGGACGCGGGGAGTCCCGACAGGTTTCTCGCGCGGACGTCATACGAAATCGATCCGGACAACTGGCAGCCTGGGTACGGGCGACCGTTCTTCCCCGGCAAGCCCGGAGTCGTCCACAAGTTGCCGACGCCGACGCGACTTGCGTTGGAGATGGCGCTGCACGAGGAACAAGAAATGCGGGCGCTCATGGGGGAGCTGGTCGAGCTCGAGTTGGCGTGGCGGGAAGCCGAGGAGATCGCGAGCATCGCCGACAACATGTTCGTGCCCAAAGAGCACGAGGAATTCATCGAGCGGCACAGGCCGCATGAGGGTGAGAAGTCGAACGGGGCTGAGATCGACCGTGAGTGAGGCGCGCCATTCCCGAGCACTACTGTTGGTGCCGCACGTCCGGAACACCCGGCTCGTTCTGGACGTATTAGAAACAGCCACGCTACGCCGATCGTAGGGACTATCGGACCGCGACGCACGATCTTCCCGAGGGCGGTCGTGAACCGACGATGGGACAGGCAAGGAGGTCACACTCGAGTGGTCCGGCGCACAGAGCGATGTCATCCGTGATGAACCTCGACCAGATGGTCGCGACGGCGTTCGGGCATCGCTATCCCCCGGTTCGCGAGCTGGGTCGCGGGGGAGCTGCTGTTGTCTACCTGGCTGACGACCTCAAGCATGGCCGACAGATTGCCATCAAGGTGCTTCGCCCCGAGCTCGCCGCCACGCTGGGCACCGATCGCTTTCTTCGTGAAATCGAGATCGCGGCCAAGCTCAGCCACCCCCACATTCTCCCGCTCTATGACTCCGGCGAGGCCGATGGGTTGCTGTACTACGTGATGCCCTACGTCGCGGGAGAATCGTTACGACAGCGACTCGAGCGAGACAGTCATATCGAACTGGACGAAGCGCTCCATATCGCCACTGAAGTGGCCGATGCACTCAACTACGCCCACGGGCACGGGGTGGTGCATCGCGACATCAAACCCGAAAACATCCTCCTCGAGTCGGGGCACGCGCTGGTCACGGATTTTGGCATTGCACGAGCGGTGTCGGCCGCCGGCGAGACCCCCGTCACGTCGCCGGGTATGGCTGTGGGCACGCCTATCTACATGAGTCCTGAGCAGGCGGAGGGTGAGGAGCACCTCGACGCTCGGACGGATATCTACGCGTTGGGCTGCGTGCTTTATGAGATGCTTGCTGGCGAGCCGCCGTTCGCGGGTCCCAGTCCGCATGCCGTGCTGGCTCGGAAGGTCGAGCGTCCGCTCCCGAGCCTCAGCCGCATCAAGGGGTCGGTTTCTCGCACGCTCGAACAGGTGATTCGTCGCGCCCTTGCGCGCGAGGCCGCCGACCGGTTTGCGACCACGGCGGAATTTGCGCAGGCCCTCACGTCGCACGGGGCGGGACAACTGCACACGGGCTCGTCGCTCGCCGTCCCGGTCACCGAGGTGCCCGCCAAGTCGATCGCGGTCCTTCCGTTTGCCAACATGAGTAACGATCCCGAGAACGAGTACTTCAGCGACGGGATCGCTGAAGAGATCACCAATGTGTTGACAAAGGTTCAGGCGTTGAACGTCGTTTCCAGGACCTCTGCCTTCGCCTACAAGGGGAAGGATCAGGACGTCCGCGGTATCGGCGAGGAGTTAGGGGTCGCGACTATTCTCGAAGGCAGCGTTCGGAAGGCCGGGCAGCGACTGCGAATTACTGCGCAGCTGGTGAGTGTCGCGGACGGGTACCACCTGTGGTCGGAGCGGTATGATCGCGAGGCGGAAGACGTGTTCGCGATTCAAGACGAGATCGCGCGGAAGATTGCCGCCGCGCTCCAGGTCGTCTTGAGTGACGACGAACAGCGCGAGCTGTCGCGTGCGCCGACCGAGAACGTCGAAGCTTACGAGGATTACCTTCGCGGGCGGTTCTTCCTGCACCGGCTCCAGAAGGCGAGCGTCCGGCAGGGAAAGCAGATGTTCGAGGCCGCCATCGCACTCGATCCGGACTATGCCTTGGCGCATGCGGGCGTCGCTGACTGTTGCTCCTTTCTCTACATGTACTTCGACGGAAGCGAGACCAACCTCGAAGAGGCCGACGCGGCCAGCCGGAAGGCGCTGGAGCTGGGACCCTATTTGGCTGAAACGCATGCCGCCCGGGGCCTCGCGGTCGCCTTACGCAAGGAGTATGCGGAAGCAGAGGCCGAGTTCCAACGGGCTATCGAGCTGAATCCCTCGCTCTTCGAGGCCTACTACTTCTACGCGCGCACGTGCTTTCAGCAGGGCAAACTGGAATCCGCTGTCGAGTTGTTTGAGAAGGCCTGCGAGGTCCATGAGGACTATCAGGCGTGCCTGCTTGCGGCGCTCTCGTACGCCGGGCTGGGTCGCGATGAGGAGGCGAACGCCGCGTATGCTCGTGCGCTGCGGGTCATCGAGAAGCACCTCGAGTCTACGCCCGGTGACGCACGGGCTCTCACGCTCGGCGGGGGTTGCCTCGCCCGCCTTGGACGGGATTCAGAAGCTGTTGCGTGGGCGGAGCGCGCGCGCGGTATCGATCCGGAGGATCCGGTCGTGGTGTACGCGGTCGCCTGCGTCTATGCCATTGTTGGCATGGTTAGGGAGGCGTTGGACGGGCTCGCGGAAGCACTCGAGCGCGGATTCGGCAACAAGAAGTGGATTCAAAACGACCCGGATTTCTCGTCGCTGCGGGACCACCCACGGTTCCAAGAACTTGTCGGGGAGAGTTCTTAATCCCGCTGCTGGAGCATCCTAGCCATCCGGGCGGGAACCCTCTATCCTAAAGGGAGTAGTGAGGTCGGTGTTGGCGGGTTCTGGTAACTCAGATCTAGGGGAGAGAATGACACGCGCTTCGTTCAAGGCTTTGATTGGTGGCGGCGCCGTCCTGCTGGCGGCTGGAGCCGTTGTGGCGGCCGTGCGGGCTCCTGAGCCCGTGCAGCAGCCAGTTGTGACGGTCTACAAGACACCGACGTGAGGGTGCTGCGAGCGGTGGGTCGGGCACCTACGAGACAATGAGTTTTTAGTGGAAACGCGGGAAGTCGAAAGTCTTACTCCGGTCAAGCAGCGTTACGGCGTGCCACGGGAGCTGGAGGGATGCCACACGGCCATCGTCGATGGCTACGTCATTGAAGGGCACGTTCCGTCAGACGTGATCAGGAAGTTGCTCGCGGATCGGCCCGATGTGATCGGGGTCAGCGTTCCCGGCATGCCGACAGGCTCTCCTGGTATGGAAGCCCCCGGGAGAGCACCGGAACGCTACAACGTGCTGACGTTCGATGCGGAAGGAAACACGACGGTCTTCGCGAGACGGTAGCAGAATCGACGGGAGTTCCTCGAGCAGTTGAAGAAGCGCCTCCAGCCTGGCTGACGTCGGGCGTGGGGGCGCTCCTGCCTCCTCCGACCGCAAGATGACCCGACCAGCGCTCCTGCTGCCCCGTGAGCACGGGGCATATGCCGAGTTGGCGTTTCCACTGCTGACCGGCCTCCTGTGTGCACCTCCAACCGCCGCAACTGTCGCGTTTGCGATCGCGGCCGTGGCGGCGTTCCTCGCCCACGAGCCGTTGGCGGTGATGACCGGTACCAGAGGACCCAGGCTAGGCGCTGCACGAGAGCGTGTCGCACCCAGACAGTTCGGCTGGCTCATCGCTGTCGGGATCCTGGCCGGCATTTCCGGTCTCGTTACCGGCACGCCGGCAGCGAGGCTGGCGGCGTTGGTCCCCGTGGCGGCGCTCGTCGTCCTCGCACCGTGGATCGTGTTCGGGCGGCTCAAGATGCTGTCAGCCGAGCTGATCGCCGTCGCCGCCTTTTCGGCGACCGTGCTGCCGGTGAGTGTGGCCTCCGGGCGCTCGTGGGCCTTCGGGTGGACGGCCGCGTGGGTTTGGCTCGTCAGCTTGAGCCTGGGCACGCTTGCGGTGCATGCGCTGAAAGCTCGCCACAAGCGGGTCCCTCGCGCGTCCCTCGCCACCACGCTCACGGTCATGCTGGCCGTGGCCGTCGTGGGGGCGGGAGCGATGGTGGCCGCACGTGGTTGGACGTCGTGGCTTGGTGTACTGGCCGTCGGGCCGCCGGCAGCGTTGACTGTCGTCCTCGGCGTGACCGCCATTCACCCTCGACGGCTCAAACGAGTCGGGTGGTCGCTCGTGGCCGCGAATACCGTCTCTCTGGTGTGCCTCCTGGCCATGTGATGCGGCCGTGAGGGCCTTTCGCTCCGTGCGCCACCGTTCTTGCTTACGGCCATGGATCTGACGATCCCCGAAGCTGTCCGCTCCGAGCTCGCCGCGGCGTTCTTCCAAGCTGCGGTGACGCTGGGCCTGGCTCTCGTGTGTGGCTGGCTCTATCGGCGTTACCGCAAGCCCTATTTCGGGTGGTGGGCGCTGGCGTGGGTCACCTATCTGCTTCGGCTGGCCGCCATCATCAGCTTCGTCCTGACGGCCCAGCGATACTGGCTGTACTGGCACCAGGTCATCACCGGGTGGACGGCGCTCATTCTTCTTTGGGCGGCGCTCGTGTTCTCCCAGCGGCTCAACTGGCGTCCACGCTACCTCGTCCTGGTGCTGTTTCCACCGGTGTGGTCATACCTGGCGATCTATCGGCTCGGCAACTTCCTGCTGGCGGCGGGTCCGATGGTACTGTTTCTGAGTGCGGCCACCCTGTGGACAGGGTGGGTGTTCTTCCGGTACTACCGTCAGGTCCGGTCGACAGCGGCAGCCGGCCTCGCGATCTCTCTCCTGCTCTGGGCTGTTCACCACCTCGACTACCCGCTGCTCCGGGCCCGGGGGGTGTGGAACCCGTGGGGCTACTACCTCGACGTGGTGTTCGAGTTGGCCATGGGCGCTGGGATTCTCCTCCTTGTGGTGGAGGATCTCCAGGGGGGCGTTGGCACCCTTTCGGCCCTGTCCAGCGAGCTGCAGCGACGGGAGCGGGCCTACGATGTCCTCGATGCCCTGCTCGCGCGGCTCATGACCCTTCCTGCCGTGCGTGGCAGTGCCATGTATGTGCACGACGATGGGCCAGGACGCTTCGTGCGAAGTTCCGGTGCCTGCGAAGGCTGGGAGGGAAGGCAGGCCGATGGGGCGGCGGCGATGGCCATCCGGCGTGCCATCGATGCGGGGCGGCCGGAAGTGGTGCAGGACTGGACACCGAGCGGCACTGGGCGGGCGCGGCGCCATGCCTACGCCGCGGCATTACCGGTGCTCAGAGATTCTGGTGTGACAGGAGC
Source organism: Gemmatimonadota bacterium (assembly GCA_039588055.1). Classification (GTDB taxonomy): domain Bacteria; phylum Gemmatimonadota; class Gemmatimonadetes; order Gemmatimonadales; family GWC2-71-9; genus JAOTVV01. The sequence continues at coordinate 32,380 of JBDHAN010000006.1, forward strand.
GCTCGTGATCGTGGGAGACGCCCGAGATCCCTTTGCGGCTCTCGACGAGCGATTCCTTCTGGCGCTTGGGCGCCAAGTGGGGGCGGCACTCGAGAACATCGATCTCTATCGACGACTCGAAAGCCGGACGGCCGAACTCGAGCGCTTGGCGAAGCGCATGGTGCAACAACATGAGGAGGAACGTCGGCGACTCTCGCGCGAACTGCACGACGAGACGGCGCAGCTTTTTTCTGCGGTGAAACTGCAGCTTGGCCTCATGCGTGAGGATGCGTCAGCTGAGATGGTGCCGAATTTGGATCGGGCGCTCACGTTGATGGACGACGGCATCAAGAGTATCCGTGATCTGACGAACTCGCTTCGTCCGTCGCTTCTGGAAGATCTCGGGCTTCTCCCTGCGCTGCGGGCCCTGGTACACGATTTTGGCGAGCGGAGTCCGGTCGCCGTGCGTTTCACGGTGGCGGACCGGTTACCGGCGCTCACACCGGATGCCGAACTTGCGCTGTTCAGAGCCGTGCAGGAGGGTCTCGCGAATGTCGGGCGCCATGCCGAAGCGACAACGGTCGAAGTTGCCGTCGCCGAAGAGGAGGGAGATCTGGTGCTTCGGATCCGCGACGACGGGCGGGGGGTTGCCGACGAGGCTCGTATCGACCAGTTCGAGCAGCAGGGGCGGATGGGATTGGCCGGGATGCGCGAGCGGATCGCGGCGTTGGGGGGGTCGGTGTACTTTGGGTCCCGACCGGAGCGGGGAGCGGAGGTGGCGGTTCGGATGCCGGCCGGGGAGAACTCGTCGTGAGCGAAGAGCGAATTCGCGTTTTGGTTGTCGATGACCACGCCGTGGTGCGGGAAGGGATCCGCGGCGTCCTCGCTTCTACGCCGGAGATCGAGGTCGTCGGTGAGGCGAGTGATGGAGCGGAGGCGCTCGAGCTCACAGAGGCCAGACGTCCGCACGTGGTCGTGCTGGATCTCACGATGCCCGGCATGTCGGGCCTTGAGGCAACTGCCAAGCTCCGAGCAGATTTCGACGACGTGCGGGTGCTCATTCTCAGCATGCACGATCACCCGGAGTACGTGTTGCAGGCAGTGCGGGCCGGCGCCCATGGGTACGTCCTCAAAGACGCGACGCCGGAAGAGCTGCGCACGGCAGTGAGGGCGGTGTACGAGGGCGAGGAATACATCGTCGCCGCTGCAGCGCGGCAGCTGAACGTTGCGGTCCGTGGAGAGCAAGAAGCATCTGCGCGCGAGGCACTCGTGGCCCAGCTCACTCCTCGCGAACGGGACGTGCTGGTTCGTGTCACCAAAGGGCTGACGAACAAGGACATCGCTGGCGAGTTGGGTATCAGTCCACGCACAGTCGAAACACACCGGGACAGCATTGCCCGCAAGCTGGGGATCCGCTCGGTCGCCGAGCTCACGCGGCTCGTGCTGGAGACGGGACTGGGAGGGGCCAGCTAGCCAGTTTGACCTCCGTAGGACTACGGAGAGATCGTTCAGTAGTCCACCTAATACCCCCCAAACAGCCCCAAGCCTAGATATCGAGTCGGAGTTTGCCGGCCGCCTCGAGGGCGACGGCGTCCGGCGCGAGTCTCATTCTCGAGTCGCCCGATCATACAAGGTCAAGGCTCATGAACCAGCATTCGTTTGTATGGCTGCACCGCACTGGATTCGCGGTGTGCGCAGCGTGCTTCGCATTGGTGGCAGCGTCGCCTTCTGCCGCGCAGGAGGAGACGAGTGATTCCACCGTGACGCCGCAGCGTTCCTACCGTATCAGCCCAGTCGTCGTGACGGCGACGCGGTCTGAAAAAGAGACGTTCGATGTGCCCAAGCCGGTTGCCGTCATGGACCGGGACGACATTCTTCGCAAGAAACCCAACAGCGCCGCCGACTTGTTTCGTGAGATGCCCGGTCTCGACGTCACGGGTGTCGGAACGAACCAGGTCCGGCCGAGCATTCGTGGCCAGCGCGGGCAGCGCATTCTGCTGTTGGCCGACGGAATGCGGCTCAACAACTCACGGCGACAGCAATCGTTCGGGGAGATCCCGGCATTGATCGATGTGCGCTCTCTCGAGCGTGTCGAGGTCGTACGAGGTCCCGCGTCGGTGCTCTATGGGACGGACGCGATCGGCGGGGTGATCAATCTCATCACGCGTCGACCGACCGCCGAAGGATTGCACGGGTCGGCCGGCTACCGCTTCAGCACACACGACGAGCAGCAGAATGCCGGCGGGAGTCTCTTCGGTCGCTTTGGGGCCTGGTCGTTCATGGCGAAGGGAATGTTCCGCAACGCCAACGACTATGAAGCGCCGGCGGGTGATTTCGGTCAGATCACGTTAGCTCAGAACACCAAAGTCCTGGATACAGGCGCACAGGACCACAGCGCGGAGGGCATGCTGGCGTATGAGCTCGGCCGAAACAAGGAGCTCTTCGTCAAGTACGAGCGGTATCGGGCCGACACGGCCGGATTCGGCTACGTCGATCCTGAGGACTATGCACCCGGCGCGCCCTTTATCCAGATCCTCTACCCCTTCCAGGACTTCGACAAGTCCACTGTGGGATTTCGGGCAGCGAATTTGGGAGTCCCGATTGCCGATCGGCTGAACATCGTGGGCTTCTTCCAGCAAAACGAGCGGCGGCTGTCGAACAATGTATTCGTGGCGTTCGGTCCTCCGGGTGCCGGTGTCGATGTGAAAAGCAACAACTACACGGATCTCGAGACATTCGGCGCGCGTGTGGAAGTAGGAAAGCTGGTCGGGAACAGTGTCATGCTCACCTACGGCGTGGACCTCTTCCGGGATGGGACCCAGAACACCGACTCCAGCGTCACGACGATGGTCGGATTCGGCCCGCCGCAAGTGACGGAGAGCAACACTCCGCTCGTCCCGAACGCGTCGTATCTAAACACGGGCGTGTTCCTTCAGGGAGATATCCAACTCACCAACCGCGCCTCCGTCATTCTGGGTGGGCGGTATCAGTACATCCGCGCGGCGACTCAGGAGACGGAGGGTGTCACAGATCCCCTGCAAACCGAGAGCTATAACACGTTCGTCGGTACGGCGAACGCGATCTTCGACGTCACAGATCGCGTCAGCATCATCGGCTCGGTGGGCCGCGGGTTCCGGGCTCCGAATCTGGTGGAGCAGTTCTTCAACGGTCTCACCCCGGAAGGTGCGGCGTATCAGGTTCCCAATAGCGACCTCGAGCCTGAGACCAGCCTCAACTTTGATCTCGGCGCTCGGTATCGCAGCCGCTACATCTACCTCGAAGCCTTCGGCTTCAGAAATGAGATTAGTAATGGCATTCGGATCGGTGCGACGGGCGACAGCCTAAACGGCCTTCCTACTTTCTCGAATGTCAACGTCGATAAGTTGCGTTTCCTCGGTGTCGAGGTTGCCGGTGATATCATGCTGCCGTTCGGACCGTACCTCGGCGCGAGCTTCGCGTATCTGGACACGAAGGACGTATTGAACGAGAACAACCCGATCGGTGACTCCTACTCCAACAAACTGCAGTTCGAGTTGGGGTATCGGGATCCGGGCGATGTGTTCTACGTCGAGTACGCGTTCCGTCACAACGGCGCGCGGAAAGACTCGGAGCTGTCCGGTCCGATCGGTACGAGTCCCATCGGCGAGGTGCTGCCGGCGTTCACCACGCACACGGTCCGTGGCGCGGTCACCGTCTTCCGACGCGGGATGCACTCGCACCGGCTTGGCGTGACAGTGAGGAATCTCTCGAATGCGCTCTACGCGGAGTTTTCCAACGCCGGCTTCTTCCGCCCGGAACCTCGTCGGAGCTTGGTGGTCTCGTGGGACGTCACGTTCTAGGTCAGCGCGTGAGCTGAGGAGCGCAGCGTGAGAGAGCCGGTTCACTTCATTCCGATCGCGACCACGGTGATGACGCTCGCATTCTCGTGGGTGATCTTCGCGAGGTGGCTCGAGCGTCGCTCGGGGCCACATCTCCTGTGGTGGGCGGCTGGCATCCTGCTGTACGGAGTGGGGACGTTAACGGAGTCCACGGTCACCGTCTTCGGATGGAGTGAGCAGGTCTTTCGCACCTGGTACATCTCGGGGGCGTTGTTGGGCGGCGCCCCCCCTGGCGCAGGGAACAGTGTACTTGCTGATGCGGCGTCGGACGGCGAACCTGCTTGCCACGATCCTGCTCGCCTGGATCGCCCTTGCTGCGACCTTCGTGCTGCTCACACCCATTGATTATTCGCTGGTCGAGGCGCATCGCCTGTCGGGTCGGGTCATGGAGTGGTCGTGGGTTCGCCTGTTTAGTCCCCTGGTCAATAGCTATGCCGCGATCTTCCTGATCGGCGGCGCCGTGGTCTCGGCGATCCGGTTTCGCAAGCGCCGTGGCACCTACAATCGCTTTGTCGGCAACGTGCTGATTGCCGGTGGTGCCTTGCTTCCGGGCATCGGAGGCGCGGCGACGAGAATGGGCTATACGGAAGTGCTGTATGTGATGGAGTTCATCGGGCTCACGCTCATTTGGCTGGGCTATCGCTGGAACGTCAAAGACCGTGCCCCACAACGGGTCGCTCGAGAGAGCGACCCGTTTGTGTTGGCTGTCCGCTTCTGCCCCGTGTCCTAGCGGGAGCATCGGTCAGTCTCTATTCTTCATGATTGCCAATCACTTTTATCGGTATTCGACCCCAGCAAACAGTGCCCAGGTCAAGCATCGCGCGCCAAGGGGAGGGCAATGGCAGCTGCACGATCCGCTGACAATCAGGACCGACACGATGGTCTGGCCAAACGCCAGTCGGCGCTGCTCAGGCTGAGTGCGGAGATCTCTGCGGCGCCCGACGAAGACGCGGTCTGCCACAGCGTCGTGCATGGACTCCGTGACGAGTCCCTGGGCTACGACTTCGTCGGTCTGTTCCTGCTGGACGAGTCGACCGGGGATCGGATCATGAAGGCGAGTGTCGGCTGGGACGACATTCCGGAGGGATGGCGAGTGCCGGCCGGTAAGGGACTGAGTGCTCGTGCGATTGCGGACGGGCGCCTGCACTACACGCCCGACGTGACGCAAGAGCCCGAGTACATCCCGGGGCTCAGCACGGGATGCGAGGTGGACGTCCCCCTCATGGTCGAGGGCTCACCGCTCGGCGTGCTTGTCGTCGAGAGTGATCAGCCGGAGGCGTTCGGCAAGGCCGATCTCGAGATCCTCACGGCGGCCGCCAATCAGGCCAGCATTGCGATTACCCGAGCCCGGCTCCTTGCCGCCGAACGACGGCGTGCCGACGAGCAGGAGGCGCTCCTCGGGACGCTCCGCGATCTCTCCGCCGAGCTCGAGCTCGGGAAGCTGTTGCAGGCCGTGCTCGATCGCGCGGTCCACCTTCTCGGCGTGAGCGGTGGTGAGCTCGCGATCTACGACGAGGCACGTCGTGAGCTCGCGGTCGTGGCCAACAACAACACCGGGCAAGTGTCGATCGGCACCCGGGTGCGCGTCGGAGAGGGCGCGATGGGCCGCGTGGCGGAAACCCACGAACCGCTCTTCATTGACGACTATCGCGCGTGGTCAGGCCGGTCGGATCTGTACTCCAAGGTGGATGCGCGCGCGGCCGTTGTGCTTCCGCTCTTGATCGGCGGTCGGTTGGTCGGTGCCATGGATTTCTGGCACTCGGACGAAACGCGACGGTTTGAGGACGCCGACGTACGCCTCGCTCGGATGTTCGCCCCCCAAGCCGCGGTGGCGATCGAGAACGCCCGGCTCTTCACCGACGCCCGGCGGCAAAAGCAGTACTTCGCCGAGCTTGTACGGAACAGTCCGGTTGCCATCGTGACACTGGACGTCGATCACAACGTGGTCAGTTGCAACCCGGCGTTCGAGGAGCTGTACGGATTCACTGAAGACGAGGTCAGGGGGAAGAACCTCGACGACCTCATCACTGATGAAGCGACCCGGGCAGAAGCCGTGTCGTACACCGAACAGGCGAGTGGAGATACCGTCAAGGGCTTCGGTCGCCGCCGCCGCAAGGACGGTTCGATGGTGGACGTCGAGGTCCTCGCGGTACCCGTGTTCGTCGATGGAGAGCGTGTCGGGATGATGGGGCTCTACCATGACGTCACCGAGCTACTCTCGGCCCGGAAGGCTGCGGAATCGGCCAATCAGGCCAAGAGCCAGTTTCTCGCCGCCATGAGCCATGAGTTGCGCACGCCGCTCAACGCGATCATCGGCTATAGCGAAATGCTGCAAGAGGACGCTACCGATGCAGGGCAAGAGGAGTTCGTGCCCGATCTGCACAAGATTCATGCGGCAGGTCGACATCTGCTCACGCTGATAAACGATGTTCTCGATCTCTCGAAGATCGAAGCTGGGCGGATGGAACTTCACCTTGAAACGTTCGACTTGCCCACGTTGATCGAGGATGTCGCGACGACGATACGGCCGCTCGTCGAGAAGAACACCAATCGTCTCGCGCTCGAGTGCGATGATGGTTTGGGCACCATGTATGCCGACATCACGCGAATCCGGCAGATTCTGCTCAACCTCCTGTCGAATTCGAGCAAGTTCACGGAACGCGGGACCATCACGTTAGCCGCCCGTCGCTCCGGTGCGCCCGAAGGTGACGCGGTAACGATCGAGGTGCGTGACACCGGGATTGGGATGACTCCGGAGCAGCTGGACCGGCTGTTCGAGGCGTTTTCCCAGGCGGAAGCCAGCACAGCGTCGAAGTACGGTGGAACGGGCCTCGGTCTTTCGATTTCACGGAAACTCTGCCAAATGATGGGTGGGGACGTGCACGTGACGAGTGAGGCGGGCGTCGGATCCACGTTCACGGTTTCATTGCCAACGCACGTCACCGTGCACCAGCAGGCGTCCCGTGAGGAAGCGGACGCTCAGACGGACACGGAGGGGGCAGCGGACAACGCCGCCGTCGGAACCGTGCTCGTGGTCGATGACGATGCCACGGCGAGAAATCTCACCCGCCGACTTCTCCAAAAGCATGGCTTTCGCGTCGAGGAAGCGGTTGGCGGTGAGGAGGGGCTAGCGAAAGCACGCCAAATCTGTCCGGACGCCATTACGCTCGACGTGCAGATGCCCGGGATGGACGGGTGGGCGGTTCTCAGCGCGCTGAAGGAGGATGAGTCGCTCGCTGAGATCCCTGTTGTGATGGTGTCTATTCTGGATGATACGCGTCTCGGGTTTGCCCTCGGCGCCTCGGAGTATGTCACCAAGCCCATCGATCGCGAGCGCTTGGTGTCGGTGCTCAGGCGCTTCATTGGCGATGACGGTGCACGGCCGGTGCTGGTCGTCGAAGACGATGAAGCAACTCGGCTCGTAGTGCGCCGCGTGCTGGAGGCGGAGGGATGCGACGTGGCAGAGGCTGCCAACGGCCGGATCGGGTTGGACCGATTGGCTGAGCAGCGTCCGAGTCTCGTGTTGCTCGATCTCGTGATGCCGGAGATGGACGGGTTCGAGTTCCTGGAGGCAATGCGTGAGCAGTCCGACTTAGCGACCGTCCCGGTGATCGTGGTGACCGCGAAGGAACTGACCGAAGACGACCGGCGACGTTTGAACGGCGGTGTCGAACGCATCGTGTCGAAGGGTGCCCTGGCACCTGACGCACTGGCCGAGCACGTGCGAGAGTTGGTCACGGACCGCAGCGCCACCGGCGGTGGGGTGTGAGGAGGCGGCCATGGGGGTGAAGCGGCGCGTGCCGGTGGCGAACAACAATCGATCGGACATTGCACGCCGGCAGGCGGCTCTCCTCAGGCTCACGACGGGTATCGCTGCCGCCAACGACGAAGCCGCGGTCTACCGCTCCATGGTGAATGGTCTTCAAGATGAGGCGCTGGGGTACAGTTTCCTCGGCGTGTTTCTTGTAGATCCCGCCACGGGCGATCGGGTGCTGCAGGCAAGCATTGGGTGGCCGGATGTGCAGGACCAGTGGCGTGTGCCCAAGGGCGAAGGGTTGAGCCAACGCGCGCTGGACGACGGAAAGCTGCACTACACGCCGGACGTGACGCGTGACTCACACTATCTCCCGAGTCTGGCGTCGGGATCCGAAGTCGACGTTCCCCTCCGGGTCGATGGTGCAACCATCGGGGTGCTCGTTGTGGAGAGCAGCGAGCCGAATGCGTTCGGTGAGGAGGATTTCGAGATTCTGAGCGCGGCCGCCGACCAGGCGAGCATCGCCATAGGGCGGGCGCAGCTCCTCACTGAGGAGCGCCGCCGTGCGGACGAGCATGAAGCGTTGCTCGATACCATGCAGGATCTGGCCGGTGAGCTCGAGCTCTCCAAGGCGTTGCAGGCGGTGATCGCGCGGGCTGTCACGCTCTTGGGCGTGACTGGCGGTGAGGTGGCGATCTACGAGGAGGATCGTGAGGAGCTCGTCGTGGTGGCAAGCGAACACATCGGGAAGGACTCGACCGGCACTCGCCTCAAGCTGGGCGAAGGTGCCATGGGAACCGTGGCGCGCACTCGCGAGCCGCTGATCATCCCGTCCTATCATGAATGGAGCGGACAGTCGGCCAAGTACGAAGACGTGATGGTGCACTCGGTCATGTCGGCACCCCTCATGATCGGCAAACGCCTGGTGGGTGCGGTCGCGACGGTGCATTCCGATCCCGAGCGCGTGTTCAACGAAGGCGACCTCAGACTCCTCAATCTCTTCGCACCGCAGGCGGCAATTGCCATTGAGAATGCGCGCCTGTTCACCGCCGAGCGCCAGCGCGCGGAGGAGCAGCGGGCGCTGCTGGATACGATGAAGGACCTCTCCGGCGAGCTCGAGCTCTCGAAAGTTCTGCAAGCTGTACTCGAGCGCGCCGTGACACTCCTTGGCGTGACGGGTGGTGAGGTCGCGATCTTCAACGCCGAGCGGAAGGAGCTGACCGTCGTCGCGAGCGAAAACATCGGGAAAGACTCTACTGGGACTCGCCTCAAGCTGGGCGAGGGGGCGATGGGCACTGTCGCTCGCAACAAGGAGCCGCTCATCATCCCGTCATATCACGAATGGAGTGGACAATCGGCCAAGTACGAGGATGTCGTCGTCCACTCGGTCATGGCCGCGCCGCTCCTCATCGGTCGGCGGCTGGTGGGAGCCATTGCGACGGTGCACTCCGATCCTGAACGGGTGTTCGGAAGTGAAGACCTTCGGTTGCTCAATCTCTTTGCCCCACAGGCAGCGATCGCTATCGAGAATGCGCGCCTCTACACTGCAGCCCAGCAGCAGCGCGAGTATTTCGAAACGCTGGTGCGCAACAGCCCGGTCGCCATCGTGACACTCGATCGGGATCACAATATCGTGGCGTGTAATCCCGCGTTCGAGAAGCTCTTTGGCTATACGACGGATGAAGCTGTCGGTCAGAATCTGGATGGACTGATTACCACCGAGGCCACACGATCCGAAGCGGAGGGGTATACCCGAGGGGCTCTGGGCGGCGCGGTGCACGGCATCGGTCGCCGCGTGCGCAAGGACGGCACGCTGGTCGATGTCGAAGTGCTTGGGGTTCCGGTGATCGTAGAGGGCACCCGCGTCGGCCTCATGGGGCTGTACCACGACATTTCCGAGCTGCTGGAGGCCAGGCGCGATGCGGAGGCGGCGAACAGCGCCAAGAGCCAGTTCCTCGCCAGCATGAGTCACGAGCTCCGCACACCGCTCAACGCCATCATCGGCTACAGCGAGATGTTGGAAGAGGACGTCGAGGACCTCGGTCAGCCAGCGCTGACCGGTGACCTCCAAAAGATCCACACGGCCGGCAAGCATCTGCTCTCGCTCATCAACAACATCCTCGACCTTTCGAAGATCGAGGCTGGCAAAATGGATGTGTTCGCCGAAGAGTTCACGGTGGCCGGGATGCTGGACGACGTCGTGTCTACGGTACAACCGCTTATCGAGCAGAACGCGAACACGCTCTCGATCGAAGCCAACGGCGAGCTCGGCGTCATGCATTCGGACCTCACGAAGGTCCGACAGATGCTGCTCAACCTCTTGTCCAACGCCTCCAAGTTCACGGAGCAAGGGACGATCACACTGATGGTCGATCGTGAGGTGGCTCCGACGGGGCACAGTGCGGATCTTCTGATGTTCAGCGTCGAGGATACGGGCATCGGCATGACGCCGGAGCAGATGACCAAGCTGTTCGAGGCATTCTCACAGGCTGAAGCGTCGACGACGAGTAAATACGGCGGTTCCGGGCTTGGCCTCGCCATCACCCGGCGCTTTTGTCACCTCCTCGGGGGCGACGTGCACGTGCAGAGCTCCCCAGGAAAGGGTTCCACGTTTACGATTCAGCTTCCGGCGAGCGTCGCGAGCGAGTCCGCGGTCGGGTCGCACACATCATGAGGGCAACAGGGAGAGTGGCATGACGCGTATCCTCCTCGTCGAGGACAATGAGATGAACCGCGACATGTTGTCGCGTCGGTTGGCGCGGAAGGGGTTCGATGTCGAGATCGCCGTCGACGGCAGACAGGGTGTCGAGATGGCGCGAGCGGGAACGTACGACCTCATACTCATGGACATGAGCCTGCCGGAGATCGACGGATGGGAAGCCACGCGGCAGCTCCGGGCTACCGGTGAGACGCAGAGACTCCCTATCATCGCGCTCACGGCCCACGCCATGGCGGGTGATCGCGAAAAAGCGCTCGAGGCCGGGTGTAACGACTACGACACGAAGCCCATCGAGCTTCCCCGGCTGCTCTCCAAGATCGAAGCCCTGCTCGGCCCACGCTCGTGACCGTTCCCACCCCGTCACAACCTCTGAGCGGTGACGCCATGTCGGAGCTCCGGCACGAGCTCCGCACTCCCGTGAACCACATCATGGGCTACGCAGAGATGCTGCTCGAGGATGCGCTGAGCGCCGGCGACGAGCAGGCGCAGCGGCGAGTGGTGTTAGAGGAGACGCTCGGAGCGGCGCGTGACGTGCTCGGACTCATCGGCCAGGCACTCCCGGCGACGCGGAGCGAGGTGTCCCCCGAGGAGGTGCTGTTGCTCTATCAGTCCCTGCGGCAGCCGCAGGCGCGGATCATGACGGCGGCGCGGCGACTGCTCGAGGAGGACGGCACCCCCCGTAATGGGGAGTTCATCGCGGACGTGCACAAGATCCTCAACGCTGCGGAGCGACTGGTCACGGACGATCGCGCACCGGCTGATGAAGACGGATCTCCCAGGGCGCAGCAAGATGCTGCACAGGAAGGGATTGCTGGCGGCACCAAGCGGGTCCCGCGGATTCTGGTCGTGGACGACGTCGAGGACAATCGCGAGGTGTTACGCCGGCGTCTGGCACGCGACGGATATCTGGTCGACACGGCGGAGAATGGTCGGCGCGCGCTCGAGCGGATTCGGCATGAGGTTTTCGATCTCGTGTTGCTCGATGTGTTGATGCCGGAAATCGACGGCTTCGAGACGTTGAAGCAGATCAAGAGCGACGAGGCTACGAGAGACATACCGGTCATCATGATCTCAGCGCTCGACGATCTGGCGAGTGTGGTTCGGTGCATCGAGAGTGGTGCCGAGGACTACCTCCCCAAACCGTTTGATCCTGTGCTCCTCAGGGCCAGGATTGGCGCATCTCTGGAAAAGAAGCGCCTGCGTGACGTAGAGCTCGCCTACCTCGAGCGGGTGAAAGGCGTGATCGAGGCGGCAGCCGCGATCGAAGCCGGAACCTACGAGCCGGGTGCTCTCGCTGAGATGGCGACGACGGTAGACGAATTAGGACGGCTTGCGCGGGTTGTTGACGGTATGGCCGCGAAGGTGAAAGAGCGCGAGCAGCGCCTCAAGGACCGAGTACGTGATCTCCGAGTCGAAATCGAGGCTGCAAGAGCGACACCACGCGCAGTTGAGGCCATGCTCGACGGCGGCAATCTCAGGACCGGCCAGCAGTTTGCTGACCGGTATCAGGTCTCGACGTTGATCGGTGTCGGCGGAATGGGGTCGGTGTACCAGGCACGCGACACCGAACTCGACGAAGAAGTGGCCATCAAGACCCTCCGGCCACAGTTGGTGTCCGACGCAACAGTCGTGGAGCGGTTCAAGCAGGAGATCCGTCTCGCACGCCGACTTTCCCATCGCAACATCGTCCGCACGCACGACCTGGGGCAGTGGCGGGGCGTGTACTACCTGACGATGGAGCTCGTTGAGGGCATCACCGTTCGCGAGCTCATTGACACGCGAGGTCAGCTCGGTATCTCATCCACGCTTGCCATTGGAACGCAGCTCGCGACCGCGCTTCACGTGGCTCACGAGCAGGGGATCATTCACCGCGATATCAAGCCGCAGAATCTGCTGCTCGATGCCGACGGTGAGCTCAAGGTGATGGACTTCGGCATCGCACGGCTGGCAGAACGGACGAGCAGCCTGACCGAGGCAGGGCTCGTGGTCGGGACTCCTTCGTACATGTCTCCCGAGCAGTTGCTGTCGGAGGCGATCGACCCCAGGAGCGATCTGTTTGCGGTTGGCGTGGTGCTGTACGAGTGTCTGACGGGCACATTGCCGTTTCAGGCCGAATCACCGGTTGCCCTGATCGCCAGGCTGCTGAACGAGGAGCCGCTGGCGCCGACGGCGCTCAATGACGAGATTCCACCCTCACTATCCGAGCTGGTACTGCAACTGCTGGAGAAGAAGCCGGAGGACCGCCTGCAAACGGCGGGGCAACTGGAGAACCGGCTCCGGGAATTCAGCTGAACCACTGGAGGAGAAATCGATGCGTACACTGTTCACGTTGGCTGTGTTCTGCTGCTTCGCGGTGAGCGTCTCTGCTCAAGAAGCGATGCACTCCATGTCTGACACCCATCGCGATGCCCAGATGCGGCAGCTCGGGGCGCAACGATCACTATTGGTCGCGATGGCTGATTCCATGCCCGAGTCGCTGTATCGCGACCGTGCGACACCCGAGCAGCGTGACTTCGCCCAACAGGTTCATCATGCTGCGTCGGCCGTCGTGTTTATCGCCGCCCGATACTTTTCGGCCGAGCCGCCCCAGCAGCCCGATACTGCGGCAACGTTCAACACGAGAGAGGGGCTCAAGACGTTCATCAACACGGCATATGATTTCGCCGGTGACGTGTTGAAGAAGCAGTCGATGGAGAGCCGGATGGAAGTGGTGAATTTCTTCGGGCAGATGGACATCCCGCGGTGGCAGATTTGGGATGAGATCCACCAGCACAGCATGTGGACGGCTGGTCAGTTGGTGGCCAATTTCCGCAAGAACGGCATGGCGCCACCCGCGTTCGCATTCTTCTGAGCCCGGGCGTATTGTTACGGCGAGCAGATTGGATACACTAAGTGGAGGCAGTGAATGGAAGAGCCCATCAAGATCGAGCACTTCGTGGAGAAGATGGAGTCGCTCAACAGCGAGATGCGCACAGGCAAACTCGGACATGGCGAGTACGATCAGCGGCTCGCCAGGATCATTGCCGAGTTGCGTGACCGGAAGCTGGATGCCGAACGACCTCAGATCGAGACAATGATCGACGAGCTTCTCGGCCGCGGCGTGATCACGCCATCGGTCAAGGACCATCTCAGAAACCGTCTCGGGCTGTAACCTCTCGAGCACCCGCCACCTTGTGTGGCGGGTGCTCACCCGCCCTGTGGCCCGGGAGTGAGCGCGTATCGCTCACGGACCTTTGGATTCCGAAACACCAATGTCGAGGCAAGCGTCACCGAGGCCACGACACCCAAGATTACGGCCATGCGGACCCAGTCCTCTCCGGCGGCCAGTCGGGCGCGCATGAGCACGACGAGCGTCCGGAGCCACTCGATGGCAGCGAGAACGAGAATCGCCTGCACTGCACGTGCCGCCCAGGGACGCTTGATCAGTAACACAAGCGGAAGCAGCAGGCTCAGCACCACGAGCGTTGGCAGGCCATGCCGGGAGAAGTGCGCTGCCAAGAGAAGCGCGCTCAAGATGACGGGTGAGAGTCGGAACAGCATCGAGCTCCAGGGTAACAGATGATTCGGGGCTTGGCTCGGTTCACGCGTGGTCTTCTTCGGCTGCCGCTTGCGCTGCAGCTCTGGCTCCTCGTGCTCGGCGTCCTGAACATGGTCGTCCCGCTCATGTTCCTCGGCCGGGCGGAAGCTCGAGTGACGCTCGTCGCCATCGTGGTAGCAATGAGCCTCATGGTTCTTCTCACGCAGACCGTCGGTTTCACCCGCCTGCTCGGCGCCGGCCACTTCGTCTGGTTTGCCCTCTTGCCCTTTCTGTGGAGCCGGCTCGACCACGTTCCCGCTGGCGACCTTTACGGCTATTGGCTCCGTGCCGTGATTGCCGCGAACGCGATCTCGCTGGCGCTCGACGTTATCGACGTCATTCGCTACGCGCGCGGCGATCGTGCCGAGTTGATGAGCGGCCTTTAGCGCTCGTGGTAGAAGCGCGCGAGCACGGGGGTGCGCTCCACCTCACCTTCGCGGGCGAAGCTCAGGCTCAGGGCCTTACCGCCCTCTGTCTGGAAGAACAACACCGTCACGGGGTGATAACCGGCCTCCAGCGCGATCATTCCTGCGCGCTCTGTCGTGCCGTGCGGCCCGTCGTGATCCACGACGATCTCGTTGCCGACCAAGAGTCTGCTGCCGTCGTCTGAGCTTAGGAAGAACGTATAGAGCCCATCGATCGGCACCCGGACGTATCCCGAGAACGCCAGGCCAAACCCCTCGTCGCGTGCGGCCGGCTGCAGTTCCACATCGCCGGCGATGCCTTCCAGTGTTGGCGTGAGGTCCGAAAGGGCTGTCACGGATCCGATCGGCTGCTGGAGTTCGTAGTATCGGTAGCGGAGTCCGGGTTCCATGTTCTGCTCGTTGACACGCATGGCGGGCCGGAGTGTCGTGCTGGCATACGTCGCACTCCGGGGTGCGCTCGTGCGGCCGTTGGGCAGAAAGAGACGCGCGGTCACTGTGACACCGTCCTCACTCAACGGGAGCTCGAATACTCCGGTGTAGCGAGTTGACGTAGGTGTTGGGTCGGTACCGTCGGTCGTATAGCGGATCTCGCCCTCCTCCATCAGAGAACCGAGCCGTACCCTCACCTGGTCATCGAGGGTGATGAGATCGCGCTCGAGGCCGGTCACGTTCGGAACGCGGTAGTTGAAGCCCAAATCGTCCAGACGAGAGAACTGCGCTGGCAGTCGCGCTGAGAAGCTGTTCCAGTCTCGGGACGAGGCAGGGGACCAGACCACCTCCGACAGGGCGAGGATGCGCGGGAGCACCATGTATTCGACGTAGTCGGGGGTCTTCATGTATTCGGTCCAGACGTTCCCTTGGGCACCGAGCACGTGCTGCGCCTCCTCTGCCGAGAGCTCGGGCGGTACCGGCTCGAAGTCGTAGACCCTCTCGAGTGGTAAATACCCACCGATGGCGAGGGGCTCGAATGCGGGATCACCCTGGTAGTAGTCGAAGTACACGTCGCTATACGGTGTCATGATTACGTCATGCCCCTGCCTCGCAGCCTCGATACCGCCGACCACACCACGCCATGACATCACTGTCGCTTCCGGGGCCAAGCCGCCCTCCAGGATCTCATCCCAGCCGATCAGGCGCCGTCCATGTGCATTCAGAAAGCGCTCGATACGCTGGATGAAGTAGCTCTGGAGCTCGTGCTCGTCAGCTAGTCCTTCGCGGCGGATCACGGCCTGCGCGACGTCGCTCTCTTCCCAGCGCGTCTTGGGCGCTTCGTCACCGCCGATGTGGATGTAGGTGCCGGGGAAGAGCTCCATCACCTCGGTGAGCACGTCTTCCAAGAACGCGAACGTTTCTTCCTTCGGGCAGTAGATGTCGGGGTGCACCCCCCAGACGGTCGCCACCTCAAACGGTCCCTCGGTGCACGCGAGGTGCGGGTAGGCTGCGAGCGCCGCCGTTGAGTGTCCGGGTAGCTCGATTTCGGGAATCACAGTCACGTAGCGGCTCTTTGCGTAGGCGACGATCTCGCGGACCTCGTCCTGCGTGTAGAAGCCGCAGTAGCGGGCCCCATCGCCCACGTACGGGTCGAAGTTCTTCTCCAGGATAGTCTCGTCGCGGCACGCGCCGACTTCGGTGAGCCGCGGGTACTTTCGGATCTCGATGCGCCAGCCCTGATCTTCCGTCAAATGCCAGTGGAACTTGTTCATCTTGTACATGGCTAGGAGATCGATGTAGCGCTTGACGAAGGCGACCGAGAAGAAGTGACGACCGACATCCAGATGCATGCCGCGGTAGGTGAAGCGCGGCTTGTCACGGATTTCGACGGCGGGAATCGCACGAGCCTGATCCTCGCTCGCCGATGACGTAGAAAGCAGCTGTCGCAGTGTCTGAAGACCGTAGAAAAGACCCGCGTGGCTTGGTGCCGAAATCGTGACCGACGTGGGCTCGACTTTCAGCGTGTATTCCTCGAGATCGCCGTTTGTGTCGCCTTGCCATAGGAGCAGTGCCACACTCTGGGCTGAAGGTGTGGTCGCCGCCCCACGCGCGATGGCCAGCTCCACGGCGGCCTCGTCGCGCAGCGTGCTCTGGACCAACGCAGCCAGTTCCTGAAGCTCGGCGTCGGCCGGATCGGACAGCACGATCTGTGTCAGGGTGCCGAGCGACAGCGCCCCCGGTTGGGGAGCGAGTGCTGAAGGCTGGGGGATTACGCGGAAGGCGTCGCGGCTCGGAATCAGGTCTCCTGCGATCGGCTGCTTCGGAGCGGGTGTTATCTCCGGCGTTGGGCTTGTGCAGCCCACGAGTCCGGCGAGTGCAATGAGAACGATGCGGCTACGCGAGTAAATGGGCATCAGGGTCATGCTAGGCTCCCCCGGGGGGTGGTAGGGTCCACCACAATGTCGCGGGATGCACAGGCAATGGGAACGGTGCGCAGGGGGTGGCTGGCGCGCCACGGGGTTGGCAGACTAACGGTTCGCGAAACTCCACTCGTATCCCGTACCCGTTACGCCTCACGTCTTATCCCTTATCCCTCCACCATCCCACCCGCTATCTTCCCTTTGCATGAGCCTCCTGCACCTCTACCGCCACCCGGGATTCACCGAAGCCAAGAAGAACGCCCTGCTCGCCCTTGCCCGTGAGCGTGTGCGGAGCGACATGGCCGACATCGACACCGAATTCTGCTTCAACATCGACGTGTCGGCGCCGCTCACCGCGGAGGAGCTCGGGACGCTCTCGTGGCTCCTGGCTGAGACGTTCGAGCCGCAAGGGTTCGGCGAGCGGCCGTTCCTCGAAGAGAGTGAAATACTGGAGGTCGGGCCACGAATGAACTTCTCGACGGCGTGGTCCACCAACGCGGTCTCGGTCTGTCACGCGTGCGGGCTCGGGAAGGTCCGCCGCATCGAGCGGTCCCGACGTTACCGCCTGACCACACCCGACCGCCTGACGGCCGGCGACGTCACCGCCTTTCTCTCGCTGGTTCACGACCGCATGACCGAGTGCGAGTATCCCGAGCCGCTCGAAACCTTCGCAACCGGCGTGACGCCTGAGCCGATGATTGAAGTTCCGCTCCTCGCGGAGGGGCGCGCGGCCCTTGAGCGCATCAACCGCGACATGGGACTCGCGTTCGACGATTGGGACCTTGATTACTACACGGACCTCTTCGTCAATCGCATCGGGCGCGATCCGACCAACGTCGAGTGCTTCGACATCGCCCAGTCCAACAGCGAGCATTCACGCCACTGGTTCTTCAAGGGACGCCTCGTCATCGACGGCCGCGAGGTGCCTGACCACCTGATTGCGCTCGTCAAGGGCACGCTGGACGCAAACCCGAACAACAGCGTGATTGCGTTTCGAGACAACTCGAGCGCCATCCGAGGGTTTCCCATTCGGACCATCGTGCCGCACGAGCGTGGGGCGCCGTCGCGGTTCATCGAGTCGGACGCGGACTACCACGTCATCTTCACCGCCGAGACCCACAACTTCCCGTCGGGTGTGGCACCGTTCCCCGGTGCGGAGACCGGGACGGGGGGCCGGATCCGAGACGTGCACGCGACCGGATGCGGCTCGCTTGCTGTGGCGGGCACGGTAGGCTACTGCGTGGGGAATCTCCGCATCCCCGGCTACGAGCTGCCGTGGGAGTGCAGTGCGTTCCAGTATCCCGACAACCTTGCGTCGCCGCTCGACATCGAGATCGAGGCATCGAACGGTGCCTCCGACTACGGCAATAAGTTTGGCGAGCCGGTCTTTCAAGGATACACCCGCTCCTTTGGCCTCCGGCTTCCCAATGGCGAACGTCGTGAGTGGCTCAAGCCGATCATGTTCAGCGGCGGCATTGGACAGATGGACGCGCGACACGTCGAGAAAGGCGCGCCAGAGACGGAAATGCTGGTCGTCAAGCTCGGCGGCCCGGCCTATCGCATCGGGATGGGTGGAGGTGCCGCCTCGAGTATGGTGCAGGGCGAGAACGTGGCCGAGCTCGATTTCAACGCGGTGCAGCGGGGCGACGCGGAGATGGAGCAGAAGGTGAACCGTGTCATCCGCGCATGCGTGGAGTTGGGTGACGCGAATCCCATCGTGAGCATCCACGACCAGGGCGCGGGCGGCAACTGCAACGTGCTCAAGGAAATCGTCGAGCCGGCGGGTGCGCAGATCGAGATTCGCGAGATCCCGCTCGGCGACGAGACGCTCTCCGTGCTGGAGATCTGGGGCGCGGAATACCAGGAGAATGACGCGCTGCTCCTTCGGCCCGAGCACGGCGATCTCCTTCGCGCGCTGTGCGATCGGGAGAACGTGCCCTTTGCGTTCGTGGGGCGCGTGACCGGCGACGGAAAGGTGATCGTGCACGACGGCGTCGATGACTCGACGCCGGTCAACCTGGAGCTCGAGCATGTGTTGGGAGCGATGCCGCAGAAGACGTTCGAGCTGACGCGGATCGCCGCAACGCTCGAGCCATTGGAGTTGCCCCAAGGCCTTACCGTGCGAGATGCGCTGGATCGTGTGCTGCGACTCCTGTCGGTTGGGTCGAAGCGATTCCTCACGACCAAGGTCGACCGCTGTGTCACCGGGTTGCTCGCGCGGCAGCAGTGTTGCGGGCCGCTCCAGCTCACGGTCGGTGACGTGGCCGTCATGGCGCAAAGCCATTTCGGGGTTACCGGCGCCGCGACGGCAATTGGTGAGCAGCCCATCAAGGGTTTGATCGACACGGCGGCCATGGCGCGCATGAGTGTCGGTGAAGCGCTTACCAATCTTGTGTGGGCCAAGGTGAGCGCGCTGGAAGACATCAAATGCTCGGCCAACTGGATGTGGGCGGCCAAGCTTCCGGGCGAGGGTGCCGCACTCTACGACGCCGCGCACGCGATGCACGACGTTATGGTCGAGCTGGGCATTGCCGTGGACGGTGGCAAGGACAGCATCTCAATGGCGGCACTCGCGCCGGACGGCAACGGTGGTCAGGAGACCGTCAAGGCACCCGGGAGTCTCGTCATCTCGGCCTATGCCACGTGTCCCGACATCACCAAGGTGGTGACACCGGACCTCAAGCTGCCGGACACCGGCCAGCTGCTCTACGTGGACTTGAGTCGCGGTCACCACCGATTGGGTGGATCGGCCCTGGCACAGGTGTTCGAGCAGATCGGCAGCGAGTCACCCGACGTGGAAGACGCAAAGGCCCTTGCGCGTGCCTTCAACGTGACGCAGGCACTCATCGACCAGGGCGCTGTCACGGCCGGACACGATCGGAGCGATGGCGGCCTCCTGACGGCGCTCCTGGAAATGGCCTTTGCCGGGGACTGCGGGATCGACGTCGACCTGCGAGCGTCCGGACGTGACGCCATCGCCACGCTCTTTTCCGAAGAGTTGGGCCTCGTGCTCGAGGTCGAGGCGCACAACGAGCGCGCCGTGCTCGACGCGTTCCGGCGAGCCGACGTGGCGTGTGAGTCCATCGGGTCGGTCATCGGCGAGAAGCACGTGCGCATCCGCTGCGGCGGCGATGAGATCTTGAACGCGAGCATGCCGGAGCTGCGGGACCTGTGGGAGGCGACAAGCTTCGAGCTCGACCGCCTGCAGGCGGACCCCGACTGCGTGGTGCAGGAACGCGATGGGCTCAGGGAACGAAAGACGCCGCCTTACGCACTCACGTTTATGCCGACCGATACGGCACCAGCCATCATAGCCTCCGACAGCAAGACGAAGGTTGCAATCGTGCGCGAAGAAGGGTCGAACGGGGACCGCGAGATGACGTCCGCCTTCTACTCAGCAGGATTCGAGCCGTGGGACGTGATGATGACCGATCTCCTCGCGGGCAGGATTACGCTCGACCGGTTTCGCGGCGCCGTGTTCGTGGGCGGGTTCAGCTTCGCCGACGTGCTCGACTCGGCCAAGGGCTGGGCGGGGGTCATCAAGTTCAACGACTCCCTGTGGAATCAGTTCAGCGTGTTCTACGATCGGCCGGACACTTTCAGCCTTGGCGTGTGCAACGGGTGCCAGCTGTTGGCACTCCTAGGGTGGGTGCCATGGCAAGGCATTTCCGGTGAGCAGCAGCCGCGATTTGTTCAGAACGCCTCGGGCCGCTTCGAGTCGCGTTTCGCGACCGTCACGATCCAGGAAAGTCCCGCAATCATGCTGCGCGGCATGGAAGGCTCGACGATGGGCGTCTGGGTCGCACACGGTGAAGGCAGGGCGTTCTTCCCCCACGCGTCAGTGCTCGAGCGCGTAGACAGGGAATCACTCGCACCTGTCAGATTCGTGGATGACGACGGTGTCGTGAGCGAAGCCTATCCCTTCAATCCCAACGGTTCGCCGCACGGAATCACTGGCCTCTGCTCCCCGAACGGTCGACACCTGGCACTCATGCCGCACCCCGAGCGCACGTTTCTCAAATGGCAGTGGGGATGGATGCCAGAGCCGTGGAAGAAGACGCTCCAGGCTGCGCCGTGGCTCAGGATGTTTCAGAACGCTCGGGAGTGGTGTGAGGAGTAGCTGTTGCGTTTGGCCGTCAGCCTTCAACCTCTCCTGATTGTCGGGCATCGGGAAGTCAGTTGAGCTGAAGAAGAAGACGACTGAGCGCACTCGTCGTCTCAGTCGTCTTGTCCTGCCGCCCTGCCGCCGTCGTCTGAGTCGTTTTTGTCGTCTGTTCCCCCGCCCGGCTGCCTCTGCCGCTGCTGTTCTGTCCCCTTCTTGCCTCCTCAAATTCCTATCGGCGCTCCCAACAGCTTCTCCGGTATCCCAAATGCGTCCACCAGCGCCAGCGCATCTCCACGAACGTCGCCGCATAGTCGATTGACCAGCGTGCGAATCGCTTTGGACTTGTTCTGTGACAGGAACCCGCTCTCCAGAAACCACCCCCGGTCCTGCTCGATGCGCCAGAGCGCGTAGAGATCCGAGAGCGTCTTGAGCGCTGGGCCGTAGGATTCGTCCTCGACGGCCTGCGCACAGATGGCGAACTGCTCCACGACCACGCGCTCCGCGTATGCCTTGGCCAGCGACACGAGGTGGTCCTGGCACGTGTTGAACGCGCTCGTCGTGTCATGACCGTCTTCGATGAAATCTCGTAGCCGTCCTGCCACTGAGGCGAGCAGTCGACGCTCACGGAAGCGACAGGCGTCGACGTGGAAGTCCGGATCGCGGAGATGGTCCTCGTCGGTGAGGTGGGTGGTGACTGGGTTCAGGGCTAGCGCGCCCCGAGCCGTCCGGCGCACCAGAAACTTGACCGCGCCAAACAGCTTGAGCTCCCCAAACTGGTGCTTGTACTGGGTGAGCAATCCCTTGGCGACGAGTTGCAGCAGCACCGTGTTGTCGCCTTCGAACGTGGTGAAGACGTCGGTGTCGGCTTTGAGATCGGCGATGCGGTTCTCGGCGAGATATCCCTTGCCGCCGCAGGCCTCGCGGCATGTCTGCAGCGTGTCGGTGGTTTGCCAGGTGCTGAGCGCCTTGATGCCGGCGGCGAGCGTCTCGATCTCCCGTTCCTCCTCGGGCCTGCGATTGATGAACCGGTCCGCCAAGTATTTGATGGCGAAGTCGAAGGCGTAGGCCGCTGCGAGCCGCGGCATCAGACGGCGCTGGTGCGTCAGGTAATCCAGGATGACTAGCTCCGGCTCACCAGCCGGTCCGAACTGCCGCCGGCGCTGCCCGTAGTGCACGGCAATGGTGAGCCCCGACTTGGCAGCGCTGAGAGCTGCGGCGGCGACGCTGATCCGACCGCCTACCAGGGTTCCAAGCATGGTAAAGAACCGCCGCGACGGGTTGACGATGGGACTGGAATACGCGCCGTCTGCGCTCACGTCCGCGAACCGGTTGAGCAGGTTCTCCCGCGGGATGTGCACCTTGTCGAACCAGATCCGACCGTTATCTACGCCGTTGAGCCCGAGCTTGTGGCCGCAGTCCTCGATGCGGATGCCGCGAGCCGGTTTGCCCTTGGTCGTCCGAATGGGCACGAGGAACGCGTGCACGCCGTGGCGCTCATCCCCGATCTCCAACTGTGCGAACACCGTGGCCATGCGTCCGTGGAGTGCCGCGTTTCCGATCCAATCCTTGCGAGCATGGTCACTCGGCGTGTGGATCACGAATTCGTCCTTCTCCGCATCGAAGCGGGCAACCGTCTCGAGATCGCGGACGTTGGAGCCGTGACCGGTTTCGCTCATGGCAAAGCAACCCGGAAGCGCCATAGTGCCGATGTCCGTGAGATACCGCTCGTGGTGCCGCTCAGTGCCCAGCCGCTCGACGCTGCCCCCGAACAAGCCGAACTGCACACCGAACTTGATGAGCAGGCTGAGGTCGAAGAACGCCAGAGTCTCGAATGCAGTGATAAAGGCACCGAGGTCGTCCCGTCCGCCATATGCCTCGGGGAACGAAAGGGCGCCCACACCGTTGGCTGCCAGGGCGCGGCACCACTCGAGGACGCGCTCGCGGTATACGGCTTTGTCGAGCCCGTACTCATAGACAAACTGAGGATCGTCGAGGATGGCAAACACTCTCTCGCGGGTCTCGGCGTGTTCTCCGTCGAGCAGTGCGGTGAGTTCGGACACGTCGAATTCCGGAAGTGCCTCTTCGGGAGGCGGTGCGGTGACCGAGACGGCGATGAGCTCCTGCGATGCCTCCGACCCGATGACGCCCAGCACGTCCTCGATCTCTGCGAGTGCACGCTCTGCTTCGGGAGCGTCCCAGTCGCCAATGGTCTCGGCACCCCGTCGCGCGAGGTCAATCCCGAGCTGCGCGAGAGAGCGCCGTTCGCGGGGAAGGTCCCGTGCGAGCCGGCGAATGGTGATGAGGAGCTGCTGCAGTTGACGGGCGGTGGGCGGCGCCCCCGGATCGAGCCACCGTGCGAGCGACTGGCGTGCCGCGGCATCCAGCCATGTCTGCCGCTTTACGATCTTGCCGATCGTGTCGATCTCGTCGTAGGTGAGCGTGCAATCAGCCCACGCGACGTACACGAGCGGAAGCAGGGGCAGGGCCGAGGAATCGAACTCGTAACTCTCAGAGGGTGTGTCTCGTATGGGCATTGTCGGTCCCTTTGGCATCCCTGTGGGTCTGAGCGTATTCTACACATTCCCCGAGAGGTCACCACTGCGCATGGTTCCGCTGCTCGCCCGAGTCAGGGAAAAGCTCCCCGATCGCTACGCCGTCGAGCGGGTGCTCGGTCGCGGCGGGATGGCGACGGTATTTCTGGCGTCGGACGAGAAGCATCACCGGGAAGTTGCGATCAAGGTGATCCGTCCCGAGATCGCCATCTCAGTGGGGGTAGACCGGTTTTTGCGCGAGATTGGCATTGCGGCGCGTCTTTCGCATCCTCACATCGTCCCGGTCTATGACTCTGGGGATGTCGATGGTCTCATGTATTACGTCATGCCCTACATGGCGGGAGAGTCGCTGAGCGACCGGCTGGCACGCGAGACGCGGCTCGACATCGACGACGCCATCGAGATCGCCGACGAGGTGGCCAGTGCGCTCGCGTACGCGCACGCGCACCACGTCGTGCACCGAGACATCAAGCCCGCCAACATCCTCCTCTCCAACGGTCACGCTGTCGTGATGGACTTCGGCGTGGCGCGGGCCATTGAAGAGGTCGGGAGAGAGTCTATCACCGCACCCGGGATAGCGGTTGGCACGCCTACCTACATGAGTCCGGAACAGGCGAGTGGGGAAGGCCACATGGATGGCCGGAGTGACGTGTACTCCCTGGGGTGCGTGCTGTATGAGATGCTCACCGGTGAGCCGCCCTATCGGGGCGCCACGACCCACGCAATTATCGCCAAGTGTTTTTCGGAGCCCGTTCCGTCGGTTCGGCGTCTGCGCCACGAAGTTCCCGCCCACATCGATCACGCCATCACGAAGGCGCTGGCGAAGCTGCCGGGAGACCGATTCGAGACGGCCACGGCGTTCACCCAGGCGCTGGCGGTACCAGGGACGGTCGCTCCTCCAACTCACGTGGCGTCCATCGCCGTGTTGCCGTTCGTGAATATGAGTCCCGATCCTGACAACGAATACTTCAGCGACGGGATGACCGAGGAGATCATCAACGGGCTCGCGAAGCTTTCAGGGCTCCGTGTTGCCGCACGCACGTCATCGTTCGCGTTCAAGGGCAAATCCATGAGTGCCACCGAGATCGGCACTGAACTCAACGTCGATACGGTGCTCGAAGGCAGTGTCCGCAGGGCCGGAAACCGTCTTCGCATCACGGCGCAGCTCACTAGCGTCGACGATGGATACCATCTGTGGTCGGAGCGGTATGATCGCGAGATGGAAGACGTGTTCACGATCCAGGATGAAATCGCTGCGGCGATCGTTGGCACGCTCAAGGGCCACATGGCGGCGGAGCGCTACGAACAGGTCATCAAGCGCTACACGGAGAACGTGGAAGCCTTTGAGCTCTATCTCAAGGGCCGGTATGTCGAGAAGGCTCGACGACGAGACGGGTTTGGCAAGGGGATCGAATACTTCGAGCAGGCGATCGACAAAGATCCCCATTACGCACTTGCGCATGCGGGGCTTGCAGATTCGTACACGTTCCTCGCGTTCTATCGATTCCTTCGTCCCCACGATGCGTTTCCCAAAGCAAACGTGGCGGCGATGCGCGCACTGGACGCCGATGATCTGTTGCCCCAGGCGCACATCTCGCAGGCGGAGGTCAGGTTCCTCTACGATTGGGACTGGCATGGGGCGGAGCGGGAGTTCATTCGAGCACTCGAGCTCAATCCCGAGGACGCGACGGCGCTTCATCTCTATTCTGAGTTACTGGCATCGCAGCAGCGGCTTGACGAAGCGTTGATACATGTGAGCAAGGCGCAGCAGATCGAGCCACTCTCGCCGACAATCAATACGGGGGTCGGCTGGGCGCATTATCACGGTCGAGACTACCCGAGTGCCATCGCCCAGCTGCAGAAGACGCTCGAGCTGGATCCGGAGTACGTGTTCGTGCACTGGTTCCTCGGGATCGCCTATCTGGCGGCCGGGATGCTCGAAGATGCCATGGCGGTCTATCGCCGCGGCTCGGAGGCGAGCGGCGGGCACCCCGCCATGGATGCCTATTTTGCGTATGCTTGTGCAAAGGCGGGACGAGTCGACGAGGCCCGCGAGATCCTCGTCGGGCTGCGCGAGCGGGCTCGTGAGGTCTACATCCCCAGTGACTACTTCGCCGTCGCCCACATGGGCCTTGAGGAGATCGATGAGGTGTTTGCGTGGCTTGAGCGGGCATGTCGTGAGCGAGTTCACCATCTCGTGTTTCTCAACGTTGATCCGCTCTACGACGATGTGAGGCTGGACGACCGGTTCACGGCATTGCTACAGAGCGTGGGATTGAAGCGAGGCTAAAACATGGCGATACGTGCCGCGGTCATGACAGCGCCGCACAAGCCGGTGGAGATCTGGACGCTGGACGATCCAGCGCTGGAGGATGGAAGCATCCTGCTCGAAACCGTTGCGAGCGAGGTGTGCGGTACCGACGTCCACCTTCACGAGGGAAGGCTCGACGGCGTTCCGTATCCCATCATTCCGGGTCACGTGAGTGTCGGCAAGGTGGTCGAACGCCGTGGCGTCGAGACGGATTCGCTGGGCGAGCCGCTCAACGAGGGCGATGTCATCACCTTCTACGACGTACACGGTGTCTGCAATGAGTGCTACTACTGCACGGTGGCGAAGCAGCCGACGAGATGTCCCAGCCGTCGCGTCTATGGGATCACATATTCGGCGAGCGACGGCCCGCTGGGTGGGTGGGCGGAGCGCATTTACCTGAAGCCAGGGGTCCAGACCATCAAGCTGCCACCCGAGCTCTCACCGGACGACGTGATTGGTGGGGGCTGCGGGCTCTTCACCGGCTTCGCAGCAGTGGATCGAAGCCAGCTGCCCGAGGGAAGCGCCGTCGTTGTGCAGGGAGCCGGTCCCGTTGGGCTCTCGGCTGCCGCGTTTGCGTCGCTCCTCGGGGCGCAGCAGGTGGTGGTGGTCGGTGCCCCTGCGGCTCGCCTCGAACTGGCCACCCAGTTGGGGGCCACGGCTGTATGCTCGCTTGACCAGTCCGAGGAGGAACGGCTGGCGGCAATACGTGATCTGACCGACGGTCGTGGCCCGGACGTGGTCATTGAGGCGAGCGGGAACCCCAGGGCCGTCCAGCAGGGTCTCGACATGTTGAGGGATGGGGGGACCTACGTCGTCGCTGGTCACTACACCGATACTGGCGGCATCGAGATCAACCCTCACATCCACATCAACCGCAAACACGCGACGATTCTGGGGCAGTGGGGAACCGAGTTTCACCACGTCGCCCACGCACTGCAAACGCTGGCCGCGCACCGCGACCAGCTTCCCTTCAATCGGGTGATCGGTGCCCGCTATGGGTTGGAGCAGGCCAATGATGCCCTGGCGGACGTGGCGGCGCACAACGTCACCAAGGCGATCATCGATCCGGGTCTGACGCAATGACTGGTACCGGTCAACTGTTGCTTTCGCGCCGCCCCGACAGCGACGACGTAGGTCGGCGACGAACGGTATCGGTGGAGCTTCCTCCTGCGCTACTCCGCAGAGCGGTCCGGCGCATCCGGTTCGTTGCGCTGCTGATGCTGGTGGTGCTGTTCATCGGGTGGTTCCTGACCAACCTGATCGAGGGAGATCTGCGGCACGAGTTCAGTCGCCCCATGCAGTGGGGACCGAACATGCTCATGGTGGTCGCATCGCTGGGAATGATCTTCGTGGTGCGTCGTTGGGGGAAGAGCCTGCCGCAGCGAGTGATCACGGTGGGATTGATATACGAGGTGGTATTCAGCTTTGGCGCAGCGTTTGGGCAGTACTGGGATTCGCTCAGCGGGCTGCCCCCTTCAGTGATGAACAGCGATATCGTTGGGCTGTCTCCTGTGGCGTTGTGGATCATCTTCTTCACGGTGCTCGTTCCGGCTCGCCCCCGCCAGGCACTGGTGGCAGTCCATGCTGCAGCCTCGGCCGTGCCGATCACCTATCTCCTGATGGTGCTGTTCAACAATGCACCCCGCCTCGATGCCTTGAATTTCTTCTTCATCTTCGTTGGCCCCTATGTGATCGTAGGACTGCTCGCCTATATCGCCCTGCGAATTATCTATCGCCTGGGGCAAGATATGACACGCCTGCGGCAGATGGGCAGTTATCGGCTGGAGGAGCGACTTGGGCAAGGTGGGATGGGTGAAGTCTGGCGCGCAGGCCACCGGATGCTCGCTCGACCGGCGGCCATCAAACTCATTCGACCCGACGCGCTGAAAGAGGGAAGAGAGTCGGCCGACGCGGCCCTGCAGAGGTTCGAGCGCGAAGCCCAGGTCACGGCGCGCCTGCAATCACCGCACACCATCGACATCTACGACTTTGGCACGACTGAGGACGGGGCCTTCTACTACGTGATGGAGCTGCTTGAAGGACGCGATTTGGACTACGTGGTTCGCAAGTTCGGTGCGCTGCCGCCGGAACGAGTCATCTACATCTTGCGTCAGGCATGCTCGTCATTGGCGGAGGCGCATCGGAGAGACTTGATTCATCGAGATATCAAGCCGGCAAACCTCTACCTTTGCAGAAGCGCGTTCGAATACGACTTCGTGAAAGTGCTCGATTTCGGGCTGGTGAAGTACCACTCGAGCGCAGAAGTCGAAGCGAAACTGGCCCTTTCGCGCACTGGCGTCGTTGCTGGTACGCCGTCGTTCATGGCACCTGAGATGGTCATGGGTGACCGGCCGGTCGACGGCCGCGCCGACATCTACGCGCTCGGGTGCGTGGCCTATTGGATGCTGACGGGCGTGCTCGTCTTCGAAGCGACGTCGGTGGGTGCGATGATGGTTGCGCACGCCCAACGGGCCCCGATTCCACTCAGCGACCGCACGGAGCTTGCTATTCCGGCGGACCTGGAGCAACTGATCCTTCGGTGTTTAGCGAAGGCTCCCGAAGACCGTCCGCAAACGGCCGAGAAGCTCGCACATAGGCTCGGTACAATCGGGGTTGCTCACCCGTGGACGGAGGAGCGCGCTGCCCGTTGGTGGGAGCAGCACGATCCTCAGGCCTTTGCGTCAAACGACGCGGTGAGTGCGGGGAAGCCGGCCTGGCGGACGTAGCTAAGGGTAGAGCCTCGTCACCTGCCATGCTTCGCCCCTACGTTCGTACCGCAGCCGGTCGTGCAGCCGGTTGAGCCGACCCTGCCAAAACTCGATGCGCTGCGGCTTCATCCGCCACCCACCCCAGTAGGGCGGGATTGGCACGTCGTTGCCCGGATAGCGTTCGTCAAACTCTTTAAAGCGGCGGTCGAGCTCCTCGCGGTTTTCCAAGGGCGCGCTCTGCTTCGATGCCCACGCGCCGATGCGGCTGCCGCGCGGACGCGTGTGGAAATAGACTTCCGATTCCTGCTGTGAGATCTTTTCCACCACTCCCTCGACCCGGACCTGCCGCTCCAGAACGCCCCAGTAGAAGGTCAACGCCGCCTGAGGATTCGCCACCAGCTCGTCGCTCTTGCGGCTCTCGTAGTTGGTAAAGAACACGAAGCCGCGTTCGTCCACACCCTTCAATAGCATCATGCGACTCGACGGCACGCCATCCGGTGTGGCAGTCGCCAGGTTGACACTCTCCGGCAGAAAGATACCGGCACTCCTGGCATCCACGAACCAGACGCGAAACATCTCGATGGGGTCCTTGGCGGCCGACAGCTCTGAGATGCCTTTGGTCACCCCTCGACCGAGAGTGAAAAGCGCGCGGAAGTTGGCTCGGAGTGACATGGGCGAGAGAAATGAACTCGATTGCCGTGTCACGGGCAAGAGAAAGGCCCCGCCGGACGGGGCCTTTTCCCGGTGTCGCTGCCAGAGCGCTCAGCGGCGCCCGCGCAGCTCCTGGAGCTTCTGGACGGCGTTGGCATTTTGGGGGTTGAGCTCGAGCGACTTCTCAAAGTTGCGGATCGCATTGTCTCGATCGCCCGCCATCATGTAGGCCTCACCGAGGCTGTCATACGTGTTGGACGCATCGGGAAACTGCTCGACGTTCAGTTTGAAGGCTTCGATCGCCGCCGGAAGCAGGCCCTGGCCGAGCAGGCGGTGGCCGACCTGGTTGAGCATGTCCTCCCGGAAAGCCTGGCGTGGGCTGGTGGCTTTCAACTCCTCGTAGCGCGTGCGGAGGGTGGCGCCTTCGCCCTCGGCGGCAACCAGTTCCAGTGCGGCGGGAACGTAATTGAATCTGGTGAGCCCCGATTCCGGAAAGTAGACGAGGTTCGTGTCGAGAACGGCAACGGCGTCAGCGATGTGGTTGCCCGCGGCCAAACGCTGCGCAACGTTCACCAAGACGGACTCACTGAAGTCGTAGGAGTACGATCCGTAGTACCGGTCATGCAGCTCCTGATACTTTGCTTCGAGCGCAGCTCGCCCACCTTCAGCATACGCGTCCATCAGAACGTCCTCGGTCATGCGTGGCCGGGACAGCCCCCGATGGCACGTAGCACAGGAGACACTCACGTTGGGCTCGGAGCGCTCGGGCAGAGTCGGCAGCACGCGGTCATTGATGTCCCGAACCATGCGCAGCATCTCGCGCGCCTTGAGCTTCGTCGGCTTCTCGTCGGAGGCGAAATCGAACGAGGACAGTGGCTGGCCTGGCTCACCCACATGGCAGTACTCGCACCGCACCCCCAGTCCCATCGCGAAGGTCCGCATGGTCCCGATGAGCTCGCGGACGTCAATGTCCTCGCGGAGAACCTCGAGGTTCGTGAACGAGTCGGGTGGGAACTGTGCGTGACCAGCTGTCGTGATGAGCACTGCGAGAAGGCCGGCCAGAGCGGCAGATCGCGTCATAATGGTACGCCCCGATAGCGGAAGAGAGGTTCCGTCGTTAACCCCAGCGGAACCGAGATGGTTCCCACAGCTCTAGGTGGTCGCCTGACCGCTCGAACGTGGGACCGCCTGTCAGAACATTTTCCCTGCCAGCGTGGGTTCCTTGTCGATCCGGGTCCCGATCTTGATGTGGGTCGAGAGTCTGGCCGTCCCCTCCGCGTGCAAAGTCTCGTGGATCATGACGATTGCCGCGAAGATGGTCTCGAGATCGCCTTCGAGGCTCGTGCCATTCGCGTGCAGCGTCGCGTTGAGGTCGGCGTCTTCGAGGATCCGATGTGCGCGCTTGACCTCGGTGCGCACGGAAACCCCAGAGCCGATTGGGATGACCTGAATGTCGGCGAGTGCTTTCATGATCCGGTCCTTGATTCCTGCCGTGTCGCTTCCTGAGGTGGCTCACGCCCCCCACGCGGGTTACGTCGCGCGGAGGGGAGGTTGTCGAGCTCGAGTGAAACCGACGCGACTGAGGTACTGTTCACGACACCGGGGACTGAGTATCGTTCGAATACCGGAATGTACCCTTGGAGGAAGTGGAGAGTCTGATGAGCGGAGCCCGTGTCCTCGTTGTCGATGACGACGAAAACATCTGTAGGGTCGTGGAACGGATGCTGAATGCAGCCGGCTACGAGGTCGACATCGCCAACAATGGACAGGAAGCGCTCAACAAGCTCACTCCGCAGATTGACATCGTGATCTCGGACGTGTTGATGCCGGAGATGGATGGCATCGAGATGCTCCGCCGACTGCGCAAGGAGGCG
>JBDHAN010000007.1:0-53091 GCA_039588055.1 Gemmatimonadota bacterium
CGCCGTCTTTGATCCCGACCAAGTTGTCGACCGTGCGACGTTCGAAGAGCCCCATCAGTTCTCGGCCGGCGTTCGCTACGTCTTCGTCAATGGACAGCTGGTCGTGGACGAGGGGCAAGTGACCGCCGCCCGGCCGGGTCGTGGGCTCAGGGGCCCGGGTTGGACGGCCGAGCGATAGACGAGGCCCGACCCACTTACCTTTATCGACAGACCTGGCCCGCAGGTAGCGGGCGCACTGAGACAACCTTGCACGCCGAGGAGAGAACGGTCGATGCCTGACGCCCCGCGAGACGAGCGGCCGCGCATCCGGCTGACGACGCTGTCGCACGGAGCCGGTTGAGCCTGTAAGCTCGGCCCGGCCGAGTTGGCGCAGGTCCTGCGCCACGTGCCAGCAGTCGACGATCCCCGGGTGCTCATCGCGTCGCTCACTCGGGACGACGCCGCCGTGTATCGTGCAGCGGACGGCCGTGCCATCGTTGCCACGGTGGATTTCTTCACACCCATCGTGGATGATCCGTACACGTTCGGCGCCATCGCTGCTGCAAACGCGCTGAGTGATTTGTACGCAATGGGCGCGACTCCCCGTTTTGCGCTCAACATCGTTGCCTGGCCGCGGGACCCGGAGATCCTCGCGCTCGTCGGGCCAACGGTGCAGGGTAGTGCAGACAAGGCTCGTGAAGCAGGGGTGTTTATTCTGGGCGGACATTCCATCGAGGATCGAGAGCCCAAGTTCGGCATGGTCACCGTCGGTGATGTGGATCCAAACGACCTGATCACCAACGGTGGCGCGCGAGCTGGCGACCGATTGGTGCTCACGAAGCCCATCGGCACTGGGATTCTTGCCACCGCCCTCAAGCGCGCGACGATCTCCGAACAGGACATGGCTGACGCGATTGCGTCCATGACGACGCTCAACGCGGGGGCACTGGCGGCCGCTCGCGCCGTCGGATCGTCGGTGCACGCCGCGACAGATGTCACCGGCTTCGGCCTCTTGGGTCATCTGCATACGATGTTGGACGCCAGTGATCAGGCAGCTCGAATCGATGCGAGCGCAGTTCCGGTGTTCGCAGGGGTCCCAGAGCAGATTCGTGAGGGTGCCGTGCCGGGGGGGACGACCCGAAACATGGAGGCGGCGAACGCCTACACCGATTGGCGCGACGTGGACGAGGGTACCAGGACCATCCTCTGTGATGCACAGACGTCGGGTGGGCTGCTCATCGCCGTCGCCTCCGACGCAACGGACGAGCTCCTGTCCGGCCTCGAGAATCAGCGCACTCCAGCTGCTGCAGTCATCGGCGAGATCGTGGGCGGCGAGCGAGGCATGATCGCGATCGGTGATGGCCCAGCGTAGACGACCCGGGCGCTTCGTGCTCGTGCACGCCGACGAGAGCTGTCTACGCAACGGGGCGGCAGAAGAGAGTCCGGGCGGGGCTGGCGCCATGGTCGAAGCCATGACACCAGACGGTGTCGTGCGCTGGGACATCTTTATCTCGTCGCCAGACACGACCAACAATCGCATGGCCCTCGCGGGTGCGATTGCAGCCTTCGCCCTGCTGTCCCAGAAAGGGCGACGGTACCGCGTGCTGTACGTGTCGGACTCCGAGTATCTGGTGAAGGGTATGACGGAGTGGCTGCCGAACTGGATGGCACGTGGTTGGCGCCGCAGAGGCGGGAAGATCGAGAATCTCGAGCTCTGGCAGAAACTCGTTCAAGCCACGAAAGGGCACGAACCTGCGTGGAAATGGGTCCGCGGCCACGCGGGGCATCCGAAGAACGAATACACAAACGATCTGGCAATGTGGGCGGCACAGGAGCAGGTTCACTCGACTGGGGCCGAACCATCGCGATTTGAGGAATGGCTCACCAAGCAACGGGAGCGTGGAAAGTTCGATCAGTACGACCCCGACGAAGATTTCTATGAGACCGAAGCGAGATTGGGAACGGCATGATGACGGTGCACAAGGACGGCGTATCGGAAAATACGCACCCACTCACCCTGCAACCTGACGGTCCGGCGCCCCAGGTACAGCGCATTCCCTTGTATGAGGTCTACATGCGGATGGGCGAGGAGTTGGCCAAGCGTTCCACGTGCTCCCGCCTGCAGGTTGGGACTGTAATCACCGACGCGCGTCTCGAGAACGTTTTGGCAATCGGTTACAACGGAAACGCAAAAGGGCTGCCAAACCGGTGCGACTCAACGGTCCCAGGCAACTGCGGGTGCATTCACTCGGAGGTGAACGCGCTTGTCAAAGCGTCAGGCGGACCGTCGGACAAGGTCGTGTTCCTGACCGACAGTCCTTGTGTGATGTGTGCCAAGCTCATGATAAACTCAGGCGTGAGTCACGTCTTCTATCGGCGGCTGTACCGTGACCCAAGTGGTGTCGAACTGCTTGCCGCCAGCGGGGTCACGCCGGTGTTGTATGAGCGCTGGACCAAAGAGTGGAGATGACTGCGCACCATGGACGATCTCGACCGACTCTTTAACCACCTCGTCAATCACTTGGCGAAAAGCGCGCCCGAGCGGCTGCAGAAGCCCTTCCAGGTTTCTGAACTCTATCAGCGGCTTCTTCCCTACCGCGATCACCGGCGTGAGCTCGCGTTCGACTCGATCGAGGATTATGAAATGGCGGTTTTGCGGTTGCTCGCTGGCGAGCATGAGTACGTGGTACTCGAGCCGCACGATGCGCAGGAAGCGCTGGCGGTTGAAGCGCAAATGGCAAATCCCAACCCCGGGGCGTTTCGCGAGTTCGCGGCTGCAACCGCGATCCTGAACCAGGAAGCGGTCCGTCGCATCGCACAGCACGACGAGGCCTATGCGCCTCCAGCGCCTGCCGCCCCCAAGCTCACGCTGGAGCGCTCCTCTTCCGAGCCTCCACCGGCGAGTCCCGATCAGACGACCGCTCAAATGCCAAAGGTCCCCACCCGCGAGATGGTCTTCGAGCCCGTGACCGCAACGACCTCGTGTCCGCACTGTGCCGAAGACCTGCCTGCGGAGCGAACGGCGGTCTTCTGCCCCTTCTGCGGAGGACAGATTGGAGCCAGCGATTGCCGCGTATGCGGCGAGTCCATCTCGCCCGGTTGGCGATACTGCCTCACCTGTGGGACGCCCATCCGGAGACGGCCGACGGACACTGAATGAAGAGCCGGTCGCGCCGGTTTCGGGTCGCTGCCATCGCCGGAGACGGAATCGGGCCTGAGGTTGTCGAGGCGGCGAAGCCGGCAATCGACGCCGCGTGTGCGTCTGACGGGGGAGTGCTCCAGTGGGAAGATCTTCCGTTCGGCGCGGACCACTACCTCGCCACGGGCGACACGCTGCCCGACGACAGCTTCCTGAAGCTTCGTGACAAAACGGACGCCATACTGATCGGCGCACTTGGTGATCCTCGGGTGCCCGGAAACGAACACGCGCGTGACATTCTGCTCGGCCTCCGCTTCAAGCTCGACTTGTACGTGAACTTCCGACCATGTCGTCTACTCCATCGTGACCATTGCCCGCTCAAAACGCTTCCTGCCAGTCGCGACATCGATTTTGTCATCTTTCGTGAGAACACCGAGGGGAGCTATCTGGGACGAGAGCGGGCAACCGGCGTCGGCACCCCCTCCGAAGAACAGATCGTGGAAGAGGTTCATACCGCCCCGAAAGTCACGCGCATTCTCCGAGCCGCCTTCGAGTGGGCGCGTAAGCACAACCGTACACGCATCACGATGTGTGACAAGTCAAACGCCATCGCGGCCCACCAGATGTGGCAGCGACTCTTTGCGAAGGTGGGTGAGGAGTATCCCGAGCTCGAGCGCGAGCACCGATACGTCGACGCCCTGGCCATGGAGTTAGTGCGCGCTCCGGAGCGCTTCGACATCATCGTCACCAACAACCTCTTCGGAGACATCCTGTCGGATCTCGGAGCGGAACTTGTGGGTGGCCTCGGTCTCGCGGCGAGCGCGAATCTCCATCCAGGGAAACCGGGACTGTTCGAGCCGGTTCATGGCTCGGCCCCCGACCTGGCGGGCAAGGGCCTCGCCAACCCCATGGCCATGGTGCTGAGTGGAGCCCTGATGCTCGATCACCTCGGACTCGCCAGCGGCGCGCGGCGGCTGGTCGCCGCGGTAAAGGACGCGTTGACGAGCGGTGTGACCACGGCGGACCTCGGCGGCTCAGCATCAACCGGTGAGGTCGGAGGCTTCCTCGCAGAACGAGTCGTCAGGGGCTAAGGCATCCCAGCGGGAGCGGTTGAGCCCGCCACCGGCTGGGTCATCGGGTACCCCCTTGCGGTCAGCCGCGTACGGATCACTATCCATTTGTTGCGCTGCGGTAACTGAATTGTGAGAGCTGGGTCGGCGAGCATCGGCGTCGGCAGGGATGCAACGATCAGTGCGGTCGCCTCGCATGGCCGACTGCCGTGGTCGCCCAGCAGGAGGGCTGAAGACAGATGAACGATCTCGTTCCCGGGGTCCGCATTGACCGTGCAGCGCTGGAACGGATCATCCGACGCGCTGCCGAGTTGCAGGCGCAGGAACGTGACATTGGCGAGGGGCTCTCCGAATCCGAGTTGATGCATCTCGGTAAGGATGTCGGCATTCCCCGCTCGTACTTGCAGCGCGCCCTACTCGATGAGCGGACTCGTGCGATCACCGTCTCCGATTCGAAGTTTGGCCACTGGCTCACAGGACCCAGGCAAATAATGGTTCAACGATCGGTTTCCCAGGATGCCGACGACGTCAAGTCGGCGCTGAACCACTGGATGACCGAGAGCGAGTTGCTGAGCGTCAAGCGACGGTATTCTGACCGTACCTCATGGGAGGCACGGTCAGACATGTTCTCCTCAATCAAGCGTGAGTTTCGAGTTGGGGGCCGCTCTTATCGACTCGCGCGCGCGAAGGAGATCGTCGGAGAGGTGGCGACCCTCGATCCTGGCCACAGCCACGTGCAGCTGTCGGCTGATCTCACGAATACTCGACGCTCGCACCTCGCCGGAGCGGCGACGGTCGCTGGAGCCGGTGGCATCGCGACCGCCATCGGAGTCACCCTGGGCGTTGCCCTGCCGATCGCACTCATCCCAGTCGGCCTGGGATTGCTGGCCGGTCTCGCGATTGCACGACGCCGCCGAAGTCAGGTCGAGCAGACACAGGTCGCTCTCGAGCAGGTCCTCGACCGGCTCCAGCACCGCGAGATCCCCGCTGGTCGAGCGCAGCTCGGCCGCGTGGGCACGATCGAGCGAATCGCCAACGAGATCAAGAAGACGCTCGGAACTGCGGGTCGGGAGTGAGCAATTTCTGATGGGAGGTAGGGCATCGAACAGCACGGTCCTTCTTGGCGTCGCCCTCGCAGCCTCCGCATGCGGCGCGGTGAATGTCCGGCCTTATCTGACACCGTTTCCCGACGCCCTCGTCGATACCGTGCAAGCTGATCCATCCATTGTGCTTCAGGCAGTGGCAGACCAAATCGGGGCCCAGGGACTCTCCATCCACGTTCTGGCGTTGGACGAAGGGTTCCTGCAGACCCGCTGGTATGAGACCGTACCTGACACGGCGGCTGGCGAGCACCTCGACGGGTTAGATCGGAGGGTTCGTCTACGCTTCTTCGCGGACCCGATCGGCGAACGCCAGACTCAGCTGACCTCCGAGGCCGTCACACTCCGTGTTATCGACCCGTCGCTCGCCGAGCGGGAGCGTGAAGTGATTCTCCCACCGGACCATCCCGGTGGCCGGCTCATCCGGCGCATCCTGGAAGCTCTCGCCGAGGATTCTTCCGGTCGTTCCGAGTGATCGATCGTCATCGCGCGGTCCAACCCGTATCCGACGTCGTCGGACACCAGCTGTGGGACGTGGTCGTCGTGGGTGCCGGCCCGGCGGGCTCTACGATCGCCGGCCGTCTGGCGCAAGAGGGTTTTTCCGTCCTCCTCATCGATAGGCAGCCATTCCCGCGCGAGAAGGTCTGCGGCGACGCACTGATCCCGGATGCCCTCAATGCTCTGCGTCGCGCAGGTCTATACGAGACTGTTCGAGAGCGTGGGTACGAGACCGACACACTCTCGATCTTCAGCGCTTCAACCGTTCGTATCGACCTTTCCGGCGAATTCATGACGCTTCGTCGCCGCGAGCTCGACGAGCTGCTGGTCCAAGGGGCGATGGACCGGGGGGCGGCGTTTCACTGTGCCGCCGTCGACCGTCTCGTGAATATCAGCGGGGGGGTGCAAGCCTGGTTGGCGGATTCCCCCGAACCGGTCACAGCGCGAATCGGGGTCGTGGCCACTGGGGCCGACGTGAAGCTCATCCGCGGGCTGGGCATCCCGGCGGAGCGCCGGCCCAGCGGCGTGGCGTTACGATGCTACGCTCGGTCACCGGTTCGGATTCCCCACCTCATCATTTCCTACGATCGCTCTATCGCTCCCGGTTATGCGTGGATCTTCCCCCTCGGCAATGATGTCTACAACATCGGCTGTGGCATGTTTCGACATCGTACACACACGCGCCACGTGAGCCTGCGCACGACGTTTGAGACGTTTGTCTCGCAGTTTCCACTCGCCCGCGACCTGTGGAACGCACGGTGGGAATCCACCGCACTTGTTGGGGCACGCCTCCGATGCGGCCTCGATCCCGGGGCGGCCTATGACGGACGCCGGACCATTGCGATCGGGGAGACGATTGGAGCGACGTTTCCGTTCACCGGTGAGGGAATTGGCAAAGCCATGGAAACGGGCGAGCTCGCGGCCGAGCATGTGAGTGACTCGCTGATGAACGACAACCATGAGAGCCTTGCTTCGTTTCCAGGAAGACTGCGCAGCGGGTTGGCACCGAAGTACGCCGGCTATCGTATCGCCGAGCGCTGGCTGGGTCATTCGTGGTTGGGCGACGTGCTGGCCAGGCGAATTCGCCGCAGCCCAGCGTTACGCCATACAACCGCCGGCATCGTCAACGAGACGACAGATCCTCGAAACGTCTTTTCGTGGAAGACACTGCTTCCAGGGGCGCTCCCGTGGCGGTTGAGACAGTAGGGGCGGTTGGCGCAGTGGCCGCGCAAAGGTCCGACCGTGCCTTCTGCGCATCAATGCTCCCCAGGGTGTCTCGCACCTTTGCCATCTGCATCAGGCTGTTGCCACGAAAGCTCGACCACTCCGTGCTCATCTCCTACCTCTTGTGCCGGATTGCCGATACCATCGAAGACACTTCCAACCTGGCAGCCGGCCAAAAGGCAGACTTCCTTGGGCAGTTCGCTTGCGCGCTGAACGACGGCGGCCCTTCAGCCCGGTTCCTCCAAGAGGCTTTCGACAAGCCGGCAAACGACGAAGAGCACCTCGCTCGAGATGCCGATAGGGTGCTCAGGGAGTTCCGGCGACTCCCCCTCGGGCACCAGATCGCCGTGCGACCCTGGGTTCAGGAGATGTGTGAAGGCATGGCCGAGTTCACACAGCGTCATGGGGGGTCGTCCGCAGCGCGAACCGAGGCGCTCTCGTCCGTCGCGGAACTCGACCGGTATTGCTACTACGTGGCCGGCACGGTCGGCCATCTGTTGACCGGGCTGTTTCGGCATCACGGAAGTGGATGGTCTCCAGGGCGCTGCGCTACCCTCGATGCTCTGGCAACCAGCTTCGGTCTTGGGCTTCAACTCACCAACATCATCAAGGACGTCGCCGATGACCGGCAACGCGGCTGGATCTTCGTTCCGCAGGAGCTTTGCCAACTCGTCGGTCTCGATCCCGCTCATCTGCATGACCCCGCCTACCGCGACGCGGGTCATCACGTCATGGCCCTGCTCATCCACAAGGCTCAGCGACACCTCTCCGACGCGCTGACGTACTCCGTCGCCCTCCCCCGGCGGCAGTACGGCGTCAGGTTGTTTTGCCTCTCGGCTCTGTATTTTGCGGTGCAGACCCTGCGGCTGGCGGAGGTCGAGGACAGGCTGTTGGATCCCGATCACAAGGTCAAAATCTCCCGCTCACAGGTCTACCGAACTCTCGTGATGACCCGGATTGTCGCACCGAGCAATCTCCTCGTGGCCGGGCACTTTCGCAGGTTGGCTGGGAGCGACTGGTCAAGCCACGCTCACCCTACGACGGATCTTAAGGGGGGCCGCCCGTGAGGCAGTACCTGGATTTGCTCCAGCACATTCTGGATCATGGCCGACCGAAGCCTGACCGTACCGGCACTGGTACCCTCAGCGTGTTCGGCCACCAAATGCGATTCGACTTGGGAGCAGGATTCCCGTTGGTGACCACCAAGAAGGTCCACCTCAAGTCGATCATCCACGAGCTGCTGTGGTTCATCGCCGGTGACACGAACGTGCGCTATCTGCACGACCACGGTGTGACGATCTGGGACGAGTGGGCCGATGAGCACGGCGACCTCGGACCGGTCTATGGGGCCCAGTGGAGATCGTGGCCAACCCCAGGGGGCGAGACGATCGATCAGCTCACCCACGTCATCGATCTGATCCGGACCGATCCTGCCTCGCGCCGCATGGTCGTGAGTGCCTGGAATGTTGCCGAGCTACCGTCGATGGCACTGCCCCCTTGCCCTGTGCTGTTCCAGTTCGATGTCGCGGATGGCAGGCTCTCCTGCCAACTCTACCAGCGGAGCGCCGACACGTTCCTTGGCGTTCCTTTCAACATCGCGTCCTACTCTCTGCTCACGATGATGCTTGCACAGGTTACTGGTTTGCAGCTCGGGGAGTTTATCCACACGTTCGGCGACGTTCATCTCTACGCCAACCATCTTGACCAGGCGCGGCTGCAGCTCGGACGGGAACCCAGGTCGTTACCGGCCATGCATCTCAACCCGAGCGTGACCTCCGTGTTCGACTTCGCGTACGACGATTTCACCCTCCAAGGATACGACCCGCACCCTCACATCCCGGCTCGGGTGGCGGTGTGATCGTCTCGCTGATTGCCGCGATGTCCGAGAACCGGGTCATCGGCCGGGACGGAGCGCTGCCATGGCACCTCCCCCGCGATATGCAGCGCTTCAAGCAGCTCACCATGGGACACGCGGTCGTCATGGGTCGAAAGACCTATGAGACCATGGGCAAGCCGCTACCGGGACGCCGGAACATGATCCTCACCCGTAGCAGGTACTATCGTCCAGAGGGCATCGAGGTCTTCCCGACCCTCATCGACGCGCTGGAGGCCGCGAGCGACGACCCCGAGGTTTTCGTCGCGGGCGGGGAACAGATCTATCGCCTGGCGATGCCGCACGCCGACCGCATCTACCTGACGGTCATACACGCCACCTTCAGCGGAGACACGTTCTTTCCGGAGTTCGAGACCGGCGACTGGCGCCTCGAGGAAGCCGTGCGACACGAGTCCGACGTCCACCATCGTAGCCCCTTCAGCTTCCATCTCTACGCACGTCGTACGCACGACCGCGACGACGAATAGCTCCACTCACCCGCACTCGAATCCGTAACCACCGACCGCTCGACGCATCCGACGGCCGGCGTTCGGAACCAGCCATCGAAAAAAAGTCGCAAAAAAAGTATTGCATATCTCAACAGCTTTTCGTATCGTGTTGCGCATCACGAACTTCCGAACGGGTCTCGATGCGCATCGGCCTCGCATACAATCAACGTCCCGACGACGTCGTCACCGACGACGAAGAGCGTCGTACGACCTTCGAGCCGCTCACCGACTCGTTCGTCGAGTGGGACGATCGTGAGACGATCGAGGCAGTTCGCAACGCGCTGAGCGTGTTCGGCGACGTGGTGCTTCTCGAGGCGGTCGATGGGTTTCCGTCTCGCCTACGCGACGCCGGAGTCGACTTCCTCTTCAACATGGCCGAGGGGCAGATTGGGCCAAACCGTGAGGCACACGTTCCCGCCATCGCCGAGTTCCTCGGCGTTCCCTACCACGGCAGCGATCCGCTGACATTGGCGATCGCGCTCCACAAGGTCCGGGCGAAGGAGATCTTTCGCCAGCGTGGGATCCCGACAGCATCGTTTGTCTGGATGGAGTCGGAGAGCGAGTTGAGCGCGCTGGCCAACGGCCACCCCTACCCGGTGTTCTTGAAGCCGGTCTGGGAGGGCTCTTCCAAAGGAATAGCCGAGGCGAACTACGTCGAGACACCGGCGCAGGCGATGGCGCGAGCCAGTGAACTCCTCGCGACCTACGGCCAACCCGTGCTCGCCGAGACGTTCCTGCCTGGCGACGAGTTTACCGTGGCCCTCCTCGGCAACGGTGCCGACATACGCGCGCTTCCCATCATCCGATACCGCTTCGATGAGCTGCCGGACGGTGCCTTGCCGATCATGGGTTACGAGGCCAAGTGGAAATGGGACACTATCGAGGCGGAGCTCGACATCCTCGAGTGTCCTGCTGCGATTTCAGACGAATTGGCTGACGCTATCGGTACCACCGCCATCGCTGCCTACCGGGCTCTCGGATGCCGAGATTGGTCTCGGGTCGACCTCCGGTTGGACGCGGAGGGAACTCCACACGTCATCGAGATCAACCCGTTGCCCGGGATCATCCCCGACCCCGCTGCGAACAGCTGTTTCCCTCGGGCCGCTGCCAGCACCGGTATGTCGTTCGACGAACTGATCCAGACCGTGACGCGAATCGCCTGGCGACGGATCAGTGGCCGCGAGCTGACCCGGAAGACCGGACCCGGAGGCGTCTCCTGAGAGCCGCACTGCTCTACGATGCGGGCGCTGAGAGCTGGAGTCCAGAAGACATCCAGGCCGTCCTCGAGTCCGTTGGTCAGGTACAGCGCGTGTTGGAAGCGGCTGGACACGACGTGACACGGATTGCCGCAAGCTCGAACCTCGAGTGGTTCGACCGGGTCCGGACTGCCGAGGTAGTGTTCAATCTCTGCGAGGGAGTCGGCGGCGTGAGTCGAATGGAATACGCCGTGGCATCCGCGCTCGAGCTGACCGGTACTCCCTACACCGGCTGCTCGGCATGGACGATGACCGTGTGTCATCGGAAGCCGTTGCTGAATGCCGCACTTCGCGACGCGGGGCTCCCAATTCCGCCGTTCTTCACCCCTGACGGCCGTCGAGCCCTGCCCGGTGAGTGGCCATTGCCGTCCATTGTGAAGCCCGCGGCGGAGGACGCGAGCATCGGGATTGAGCAGGGCTCTGTCGTGACGACGCCCGCGGAACTCAGAGAGCGGATTGCCCACGTCGAGCATCATCATGGATCGGCGTTCGTGCAGCGCTACGTCGAGGGCCGCGAGATCGCGGTCGCGTTCGTCGGCGGCCATACGCTCCCCCTTTCGGAAATCGACTTCAGCCGCATGCCCGCCGGTGCCTGGCCGATCGTGTCGTTCTCGGCGAAGTGGCACGAGGACACACCCGACTATATCGGAACGGAGCCGGTGTGCCCGGCGAAGATCGATGCCGCGCTCGCAAGCCGAATCACAAAGGTCGCCGCGGACGCCTGGCACGCCGTCGAGGGCCGCGGATACGGCCGCGTCGACCTACGAGTCGACGACGACGGTCGACCGTGGATACTCGAAGTGAACCCGAACCCGGACCTGTCCACCGACGCCGGGCTGGCTCGCATGGCCCACGCCTTCGGCTGGTCCTATGACGAGCTCGTGTGTCAGATCCTCAATGCGGCACTGGAGGCGTCTCCCGCCGTCTCCCCTCGCGCCGAGGCCACGATCGCATGACCGCGTCCGACGTCGCCATCAGACTCGGATCGCCCCGCGCCTTGGACCGGGACCAGGCCGCACGCCTCGTCGAAGCGACCGGCGTCTTCCGACCGGACGAGGTCGACGTCGCCGTGGAGGTCTTCGACGGTGCGGCAACGCGACCCGGCATCGACTACCACGGGATCTGCGCCTTCGACGCAGATCGTCTCGTGGGCTTCACCCTCTTCGGCCCCACGCCTTGCACGGTGTCGACCTGGGATCTCTACTGGATCGTCGTCGGCCCGGGCGCACAGCGCCACGGTGTCGGACGCCAGCTCATGGCGGCAGCTGAAACGTCAATCCGGTCCCTTGCCGGAACGCTCGTCGTTGTCGAGACTTCGTCTCGGGACGACTACTTACCGACACGGGCATTCTACGAATCGCTTGCATACCATCCGGCCGCGCGCATTCCCGATTACTACGCGCCCGGTGACGACTTGGTCGTGTACGTCAAGTCCCTTGCCCCTCCCGACGCAGAGACGACGCACAATGGCTGAATGGCAGAAGCTCCTTCACGAGCGCAGCATTCGCACGCTGCAACACTTGGTCGACAAGTTCGGCCCAGAACACGTGCCGAACCTCGAGCGGCTGCAACAAGCCGTCGACAACTTCGAGTTTCGGATCAGCCCGGCGATGGTTGACCTCATCGAGGAGCCAGGCGATCCGATCTGGCAGCAGTATGTGCCGGATCTGCAAGAGCTCGAGGTCATCGATGGCGTGCTCGACAGCCTTGATGAGGAAGGCGACAGTCCGGTTCCGAACATCACCCATCGGTATCCGGATCGAGCACTCTTCCTCGTGAGCCCGGTGTGCGCAGCGTATTGCCGGTTCTGCACGCGGCGCCGGAAAGTTGGCGATCCCGAGAAGATCCCTCTGGCTCAGCTCGAGAGCGGATTCAGCTACCTGGAGGAGCACGCGGAGATCCGCGATGTCATCTTGTCGGGCGGCGATCCGATGCTGCTATCCGATCGGCGGCTCAACTTGATCTTGGGTCGCCTGCGCAAGATCGAGCATCTGGAGATCATCCGAATCGGAAGCCGCATCCCGTGCCACTTGCCTGAGCGCATCACGCCGGAGCTCTGCAGCGTGCTCAGGAAGCATCATCCGATCTACATCAACACGCATTTCAATCATCCGTCAGAGCTGACACCGGCGGCAGTGCGTGGCCTGGGGATGCTCGCGGATGCCGGTGTGCCGCTGGGGTGTCAGACCGTCCTACTCAAGGGCGTGAACGACAGCCTCACCGTGATGAAGGAGTTGATGCAGCGACTACTCGCTGCACGGGTTCGGCCCTACTACATCTTCATGTGTGACAACGTGGCCGGGGTCGAACACTTCAAGACCTCCTTTGAGCAAGGACTCGAAACCATTCGAGGACTGCGGGGATGGACCAGCGGGCTGGCTGTTCCGCACTTCGTGATCGACGCTCCCGGCGGAGGTGGCAAGATCCCCGTCCTTCCGGAATACGTCGAGAGTGTTTCGGAATCTGAGGTGGTATTGCGCAACTACCACGGCGAGCGGTTCGTCTACCCGCAGGCACGCGAGGAAGTGCTCGTTGCCGCCGGGCTGGCCGAGCCAGAGTTCGCCATCACGCCCGCGCCCGACGAGACGCCGCGAGCGAAGCTCAAGCGACCGTCAGCAGGGAACGGCAATCGCCGTACG
The DNA here is from genome assembly GCA_039588055.1 of Gemmatimonadota bacterium. Taxonomy (GTDB): domain Bacteria; phylum Gemmatimonadota; class Gemmatimonadetes; order Gemmatimonadales; family GWC2-71-9; genus JAOTVV01. Next base: position 13,288 of record JBDHAN010000007.1, read on the forward strand.
GGAAAGCGAAAACGCACCTGAGGTGATGCGGCACTCTCCCGGCGCGCAACGCGCGCCGGGAGTTTCTATTTCCCCCGCTCTTCCTCGCGCTCCTTCTCCCGCTCCTCACGGACTTTTTGCGCGATCTCCGACGGGACTTCCTGATAGCTGGAGAAGTCCCAGCGGAAGCTCCCGCGCCCGTGTGTAATCGAGTGTAGTGTCGTGGAATAGCGGTACATCTCGGCCTCCGGGACGTACGCCTTCACTTTCGTCAGGCGCCCGTCGCTCTCATTGCCGAGGATTTGGCCGCGGCGGGACGAGAGGTCTCCCATCACCTCTCCAAGGTTGTCGTCCGGCGTCCATACTTGGACATCGAGAATCGGCTCTAGCAGGATCGGCTTTGCCTTCGAGGCGACACTTCGAAATGCCTGGATGCCGGCCATCTTGAACGATTGTTCGTTGCTGTCAACGTCGTGATAGGAGCCGTCGTAGCATTCGACCTTGAAGTCCACGACTGGATAGCCAGCGATTACTCCGCGATCCGCAGCCTCGTGGATGCCTTTGTCGACCGCCGGGATGTACTTGGAAGGGATCACCCCCCCTTTGATGCGGTCGACGAACTCATACCCTTTCCCCCGGGGTAGCGGCATGATCCGGATCCAGCAGTCACCGAACTGACCGCGGCCGCCGGTCTGCTTCTTGTGGCGGCCCTGCCCTTCGGCTTTTCCTTTAAAGGTCTCCCGATAGGCTACGCGGGGCCGTCCCAGCTCTGCATGGACACCGTATTTGCGCTGTAACCGACCAATGACCACCTCGAGATGGCGTTCCCCACGACCACCGATGAGGGTCTGCCGCAGTTCGGCGTTGTGTTCGTGATGGAAGGTCGGGTCTTCCTCATGCAGTTTCTGGAGACCCATCGACAGCTTGTCCTCCTCGCCGCGCTGCTTGACCTCGACCGAGAGCACAGTGAGCGGCTCCGGAAACGGGATTCTCGGAAGAACGACCGGCTTGCCCTGCGTCGACAGCGTATCGTTGGTGTGAGTGTCTTTGAGCTTTGCGACCGCTCCGAGGTCACCGACATGGAGTATCGGGACTTCTGTCCGGTCTTTCCCCTGAGCGGCCGAGAGATGGTTGAGCTTCTCCACCGCACTCCGCGGCGCGTTATACACATCTGCGCCATTCGACACGCTGCCAGACACGACGCGGAAGAACGAGACATCTCCGACGTGGGGCTCCGAAACCGTTTTGAAGACTTGAGCGACGAACGGGGCCGTGTCGCTCGGCTCCAGCTCGACGGGATCTGCGGTTCCCCACATTTCGGCTATGGTCGGCGCGCGCTCAGTGGGCGGCGGCACGAGCTCCGCAAGCTTGGACAGGAGGGCCTGCATACCATACGTGCGCTCCGCCGACCCGCAAAGCAGCGGAAAAAGCTCTCCCGCCGCCATTCCAGTTTTCATGGCCGCGATGGCTTCATCCCGCGAGATCTCGTCGCCGCCGAGGTAGCGCTCGAGCAACTCGTCGTTGGTCGTCGCAATCGTCTCGATCAGTTCCTGCGAGTACTTCTCAAACCGATCCTGAAGCTCAGCTGGGATATCGACTTCGTCATACTCACCTGTCTTGGTGCCCTTCTTGTACTCATGACACTTCTTCGAAAAGAGATTGATGATGCCGTGAAAATCCGGGCCTTCTCCGACCGGAATCTCGATCGGCACCACCTTCGACGTTAGATGTTCCTTGATGTCGTTGTACACCTTCTCGAAGTCGGCATTCTCTTTATCGAGGAGCGACAGAAAGAACAGTCGAGGCACACCTCGCTCGGTGGCAAACTCCCATGTCTTCTCTGTTCCCACCTCGACTCCTGCGGTGGCGCTCACCACCACTAGGGCCGCGTCGGCAGCGGACATTCCGGCGAGCGCATCACCGATGAAATCGAGGTAGCCCGGCGTATCAATGAGATTCACCTTCGTCCCTTTCCACTCCGCGTGAGCCAGGGCGAGGCTGATGGAGTACTGCCGTTCGATTTCGTCGGGGGTGTAGTCGGTGAGTGCGGTTCCCTGCTGTACCGATCCATGTCGCGTACTGCTGCCGGCCACGAACGCAAGTGCATCGACCAAACTCGTCTTGCCGCTTGCGCCGTGGCCAACGACCGCGACGTTGCGTATCGCGTCTCCCGTGTAGACCTTCACGGTCGCACCTCCTTCTTAGGGGACCCGGAACATGCTTTTTCGGGCCACCCGCCGCAACCCCCGATTGCGATCTCCGGTGACGCCGTCTGAGGTTTCCATTCCCGGCCCGATCGGGTCGTCAGGAAATGCCGGGAGGTCGCATCAACTCGTTGATAGACAAGGAGTTCAGAAGGGCCGAACCCGATTTGGGCTAGGGGTTCGTCGGTCGGATATCCAGCTCCGAGACCAGCGCACGGTCGGGCAAGGTGAGCGTAGAGATCACGGTGGCGGCCACATCCTCCGCCTGGAGTTTTCGATCTGGATTTTCCAGAGCTGCGCCTGACTTCTCGAAAAACGGGGTCACGACCGAGCCAGGGCAGATCGCCGTCACCCGAACACCTTGCTTTCGCACTTCGCCGAAGAGCGATTTGGAAAAGCCCAGGACGGCGTGTTTGGACGCGGCATATGCCGCGCCTCCAGGAACTGGATTGCGTCCGGCGAGGCTCGCGATGTTGATGATGTGTCCACTCTCGCGTCGGATCATGTCAGGAAGAACGGCCCTGGTCATGAGGAACACTCCCCGGACGTTGACGGCCATCGTGGCATCGAAGTCCTCCAACGACATCCGCTCGACCGGCACGAAGTATCCCCGCCCAGCATTGTTGACCAAGACGTCAACCGGTCCGAATCGCGAGCGTGCCATCTCGACGAAGGCCTGGGTACTGGCCTCATCAGCCACGTCGCAACGTCCCCCCAACGCGGCGATACCCGATCCTTCGAGTTCCTCCACGAGCGCGTCAACCTTGGCACCGGTTCTGGCGCACAACGAGATCCGGGCACCAGCGCGACCAAGGGCGAGTACGATTGCCCGACCGATACCTTCCGTCGCGCCCGTGACGAGGCAATGCGACCCTTGCAGCTCCATGAGACAGTCCTATTTCACGTAGACGGATTTGATGTTCACGAACTCGCGAATTCCGAAGACAGCCAATTCCCGCCCATAGCCCGACTCCTTGATGCCTCCAAAGGGGAGGCGAGGGTCCGACTTCACAAACGCGTTGACGAAGCATGAGCCAGCCTCAAACGCGTCTCGCGCGATGCGCTCGCCCCGGTCTACGTCTCGCGTGAACACGGCCGCACCTAACCCAAACGGCGAGTCGTTGGCCATGCGCACCGCATCTTCTTCATCCTCGGCCGTGATGATGGCGGCAACGGGGCCGAACAACTCCTCATCGTACGCGGGCATGCCGCGCTGCACCTGGTCTAGAACGGTTGGTGGGTAGAACGCTCCCGAGCCGGGCGGGACAGAGCCACCCAGGAGCACGTCAGCACCCAACGCCACGGATCGTCGCACCTGGTCGTGCAATTCATTGCGCAGATCAACCCGAGCTTGCGGTCCAAGATCGATATCGTCCGAGAACGGATCTCCCATGCGCGCGGACCGCATCCTTTCGACGAAGCGTTCGACGAACTCATCCCGAATGGCACGGACGGCAATGAACCGTTTCGCCGCAATACAGCTCTGGCCGCTGTTGATGAGTCGCGATGTAACGCACGTCGCTACAGTCTCATCGAGATCTGCATCCTGGAGAACCACGTAGGGATCGCTCCCACCGAGCTCCAAGACCGTCTTCTTTAACACCGATCCCGCAACTGCCGCCACCGCTTTCCCTGCTGGACCGCTCCCCGTGAGCGTCACGGCACGGACCTGAGGCGACTCGATGACCGCCCGAACCCCCTTCGACCCGATCACGAGCGCCCGAAACAGATCGGGAGGAAAGCCCGCCTCCTGAAATATCGATTCAATGGCGAGCGCACACCCCATCACATTTGACGCGTGTTTGAGCACAGCGGCATTTCCCGCCATGAGCGCCGGCGCCGCAAAGCGAAGGACCTGCCAAAAGGGGAAATTCCAGGGCATCACCGCAAACACGACACCCAGTGGCCGGTAGGCGACGAAGCTCCGAGTCGCATCAGTGGGCACCGCTTCGTCGGCCAGGAAGTGCTCTGCGTGCTCCGCGTAATGGTCACAGACCCATGCGCACTTCTCGGCCTCGGCTCTTCCCTGCGCCAGCGGCTTCCCCATTTCGGTCGCCATCAGTTCCGCATAGTGAGCGGCTCGCTCCCGCAGCAGACTGGCTGCGGCGCGCATCAGCGTCGCACGGTGCGCAAGCGCGGTTCGCTGCCATGCCGTCGCGGCTATGCGGCTGCGTTCGAGAATCCCAGCCACCTCGGTGGGCGACGCCTCCCTGTAGCGGGCGACCAACTCACCCGTCGCCGGATTCACGGACTCTAGTGCCATAGATCTTCCTCGTCGATTGGCGCGCGCTCCCAAGCCCAGTTCCGCGCCATGATCACTGACCGGAAGCCGCTTTCTTTTTGGTTCCCATCCCGAGAAGCGTGTATGCAGGACACCAACCCACGAATCCGGTAATGATGGGCAGGAACCCAACCCACTTGAACACCGTGCCGAGCGTGCCCGAGACGACTCCGGCCCAACCCAGGTAGAGCAGAACGACTCCAGCGATGACGCGAAGCGCGCGGTCCCATCCAGCCTCGTTAATCCAACGCATGAGCGAGACTCCTTGTTCGGGTGACTGCGGGAACAGTACCGCAGATTCAGCCGGGCGCAATTCGCCCAGCTTGCGCGCCCGAGATCGTCAACCCATACTGACCCGCCATGCCTCCCACGAGTCGCCCGCCGGTCGCATACGTGCGGCGACTGTCTCTCTTCGACGCTACGATGCTGGTCATCGGTGGCATCATCGGCGCTGGCATCTTTCTCAACCCGTCGGTGGTTGCCGCTCGGGTTCCGTCCGGGACGCTCGCCGTTCTCGTGTGGGTGGTCGGTGGCGCCGTCGCGCTTGCCGGCGCTTTGTGCTTCGCCGAACTGGGAGCGAGAAGACCCTTGGCCGGGGGCGGCTATGTCTACCTTCGCGATGCCTTTGGGCCGTTGGCGGCCTTCCTCTATGGGTGGGCACAGCTGCTGGTGATCAATAGCGGTGGCATCGCCGCCGTCGCCGTCACATTCTCGTCATATGCTACGAGCCTGATCGGCACCAGTCGATGGACGACGCCGCTAGCCGTCGCGGCTATCGTGTTCCTCTCCGGGGTGAACTACTACGGCATCCGGCCCGGCGCCGTGGTCCAGAACGTGTTTACCATTCTCAAGCTCGCGGCTCTGGCGACACTCATTGCCGTGGGACTTGCAGCGGGCATCGAGCCCACGACACCAGTCGATCCGGACCGGTCTGGCATCACCGCCAGCGGCGTGATCAAGGCGCTCGGCGTCGCACTCATCCCAGTCCTCTTCGCGTACGGCGGATGGCAGAGTACGAACTTCGTGGCCGAGGAGTTGCGAAACACGAAACGCGACCTGCCCCGCGCACTGGTCCTCGGCGTCGTCGGCGTGGTGATCCTGTATGTGTTGGCCAATATCGTCTACGTGAGAGTGCTCGGCCTTGATGGACTGGCCGCAAGCGCCGCACCTGCCTCAGATGTCATGCAACAGCTTCTTGGCCCCACCGGCGCAACTGTCATGGCGATCGGCATCGTCGTATCGACGTTCGGCTTCCTCAACTTGGCCATACTTGCGTCGCCTCGTATGTACCGCGCAATGGCGGCAGACGGCGTCTTCTTTGGAGCGGCTGCAAGGCTCCATCCGCGACATCACGTGCCGGCCACCGCGCTCGTGATCCAGGCGGCTTGGGCTATTCTACTCGTGTCAACGAAGAGCTACGGACAACTTCTGGACTATGTCGTGTTCGGCGATTGGATCTTCTTCGGCCTGGTGGGTGCGACCGTGTTTTATTACAGGATGCACCAACACGACGACGAGCCCGGCTTCCGCCTCTGGGGCTATCCGTGGATTCCAGCGTTCTTTGTGTTGGCCGCCGGGTTCACCGTCGTCAGCACGGTCGCGTCGAATCTCAAAGATTCGGCCCTCGGAGCAGTGCTGATTCTCGCAGGTGTCCCGGCCTTCCTGCTTTGGCGCCATCGAGCGACAGACGGAGCGACGACCCCATGAGCACCGAGCGCATCCTCCCGAACCTCGACAGTGAGCAGCTCGCGGCGTTCGAGGAGGAATGGAACCAGCACCCCGGCATGCGTCACATGGGGGCCCGCGTCGATCTCTCCACCCCGGGACTCGTCCGAGCCGTCGTCGATCCGATCAAGCCGGAACACCGTGGCGGCCTCGGTACCGACGCCGTGAATGGGGCCGTGATGGCTGGGGTCTTTGACCTGGTCATCGGTCTGGCCGGATACCTTCAGACCGTGGGACGTCGAGCGGGCGTTGCCCAACTCAGCATTCAGTTCCTTCGGCCGGTTCTCGGTAACCGCTTCGACGTCGTCGGGCATCCGGTGCGAGCCGGCACCAACCTGGTGTTTGCCACCGCTGAGCTTCACAACGAGCAGGGAATCGTGTGCGCACGGTGCGATGGAATGGTCGCCGTGTCCGGTCGGACTTCCGGCACTGGACCCGTGTTTTAGCGCCGTCCCATGTTGTCAGTCCTGCTGATCGTCGCGCACGTCAGCGCTTCCGTGATCCTCGCTGCCTTTGGGGCACACCGGCTGTCGCTCGCTCTCAGATACCTCCGTCACGTGGCGGGGAAGATCCCTGCTCGCGCGAGCCGGCCACGACCTCTTCCGCGAATCACCGTTCAGCTACCGCTCTACAACGAGCGCTACGTTGCTGCACGCGCAATCGAGGCACTTGGCGCACTGCGGTATCCCAGGGACAAGCTGGAACTCCAGATTCTCGACGACTCCACGGACGAGACGGCGCTCGTCGCAGCGGCAGCCGTGCAGCGTCTTCGTGACGAGGGCAAAACTACGATTCATCTCCGCCGGTCCGCTCGTGAGGGCTTCAAGGCTGGGGCACTGGCGGCAGGATTGGCGCATGCCACAGGTGAGCTGGTTGCGGTGTTCGACGCCGATTTCGTTCCACCGCCTGACTTTCTGGATTCGCTCGTCGGAGAGTTCCGGGATCCCTCCGTTGCTGTGGTGCAGGCACGCTGGGGACACCTCAATGCGTCGTCCAGCGTCCTGACACGGGCACAAGCCCTGCAACTCGACGCTCACTTCACAATCGAACACGGGGTTCGTGCGGCGACCCACTGCTTCTTCAACTTCAACGGGACGGCAGGCGTCTGGCGCCGAGCGGCCATCGACGCGGCTGGGGGGTGGTCCGCTGAAACATTGACGGAGGACTTGGACCTGTCGCTTCGCTCGCAGCTCGCAGGCTGGCGGTTCGTCTACCGCGACGACATCGAGGCGCCAGCTGAACTGCCGGTGGAGATTGCCGGCTACCGAGTTCAACAACAGCGCTGGGCGCAAGGCGGCATCCAAACAGCCAAGAAGCTGCTGCCACGCATTCTGCGCGCTCCAGTCGGCTGGAGGGTCAAGCTCGAGGCGTCCTGGCAACTCACGGGAAATGTGACGTACCCGGTGCTCGTGGTGCTCGCCCTGTCGAGCCTAGCTGCCGGATGGGTTATCACACCGGTGCAGCGCGCGTTCTTGTTCGCTGTGGACGGATCGCTACTACTGTTCGCCGCGTGCGCGCTCACCGCGTTCTACGGGGTCGCGGCACGTGTCCGGAACCCGGAGAAATGGAAGCGCCGCATGCTTCTCGTGCCGATAATTATGGTGCTGGGCGCTGGGATCGCACTGGGGCAGGTGGGCGCTGTCTACCGCGGCTTGCGCGGAACGCAAACGCCGTTTCATCGGACGCCCAAATATCGGATCGGGACGCAGCAGACTCGCGATTGGCGAACCGCACCGTATCGTCTTGTCGCATCGAGAGCCGCGATAACCGAACTCATGGCCGGAGGCACAATGCTCGCGGTCTTCATGCTGGCCATCGTGAGCGGAGACGCAGTTCCCAGCGGATCCGGTTTCTTGCTTGGTCTGGGCACGTTATCGGTTGGAGCGGGATCGCTCACCCAATCCCGGGCCCCGGCGGCAAAACCCCGAACAAGACGACCCCAAGCGTATCAGGCGCCGAGGTAAGGCTATGGAACATCTTCTGATCGGCCTCGCCTCAATCGTAGTGCTGGGCATCGGGGCACAGTGGCTGTCGTGGCGACTGAAGCTTCCGGCGATTCTCTTCTTGTTGCTAGTCGGCTTCGTTGCCGGTCCCGTTGGGCACTTCATCGACCCCGATCTGATCTTCGGCGATCTCCTCTTTCCCATTGTGTCGCTCTCGGTCGCCGTCATCCTGTTCGAAGGTGGCCTGAGCCTCGACATCGCCGAGCTGGGTGGCATTGGCCGGGTGGTGCGGAACCTGATATCCATCGGTGCGCTCGCGACGTGGATCCTGTCGACGCTCTTCGCACACCTCTTGCTGCGACTGGACCTGGCGCTTGCGATTCTGTTCGGCGCGATTCTCGTCGTCACCGGCCCGACGGTCATCATCCCACTCCTCCGTCACATCCGGCCGGCTGCCCGCGTCGGATCTGCAGTGAAGTGGGAAGGGATCGTGAATGACCCGATCGGCGCTATCCTCGGCGTCCTCGTGTTCGAAGCGGTGGCTGCCGGAGGGTTCGAAGCAGGATTGGGCGTCGCGGCGACAGGCATGCTCAAGGCGACCGTCGTTGGCGGCGGGGTCGGCCTAGCTGGCGCCGCCCTTATCGTCATCCTGCTCAAACGCTATTGGATTCCTGACTATCTCCAAAGCCCAGTCGCACTCGGCATCGTCATCCTCTCGTTTGCGGTGTCGGACCTGCTCCAGGCAGAATCGGGCTTACTCACCGTCACCCTCATGGGGGCTGCGCTCGCGAGCCAGAATTTCGTGAGCGTGAAGAGCATCGTAGAGTTCAAGGAGAACCTTCGCGTCTTGCTGATTTCGGCGCTGTTCATCATTCTTGCGGCCCGGCTTCCCCTTCGCGACCCGGACTATTGGAGCGCGGGCAGTCTCCTGTTTCTCGGGGCCTTGGTTGTCATTGTACGCCCCGCCACGGTCGTGCTGTCCACGTGGGGATCCGACTTCAATTGGCGGGAACGGCTCTTTCTGGCCTCTATCGCACCTCGCGGCATCGTCGCTGCCGCCGTGATCTCGGTATTCGCCATCGAACTCGTCGACCTCGGGTATGGCCAAGCTGCCCGGCTCGTTCCGCTCATGTTTCTCGTCATTATCGGGACGGTCGCGATCTATGGGATCTTCTCACCGCTCATCGCCCGCTGGCTGGGCGTGGCCACTCCCAATCCGCAAGGCGTTCTCATCATCGGTGCCTCTCCGTGGGTCCGCGATGCGGCCGCCCTTCTCAACGATCTCGGCGTCAAGCTCCTCGTAGCCGATTCGAACTGGGCGAACGTGACTGCTGCCCGCCGCCGCGGATTGACGGCTTTTTACACCAACGTTCTCACCGAGGGAGCACTCGAGGAAATCGAGATCGAACTCGACGGCGTAGGTCGCCTGCTTGCACTCACGCCGAACGACGAGGTCAACGCACTCAGCACGCTGCACTTCGGCGATCTCTTCGACCGGTCGCAGATGTACCAGCTCGCGCCACAGGGAACCGAACGTGACCGGCGGCAGCAGGGAATACCAAGGCATTTGCGTGGTCGCTTTCTCTTTGCCGACGGCGCTACTCACGAACACCTCACCACTCGTGTGCGGGACGGTGCGGTGGTCAAACGCACCCGCCTCACCGACGAGTTCGACTTCGAGGCGTTTCGCGCCCACTACGGTGGCTCCTTCATTCCCATGTTTCTGGTGAAGGCCTCGGGCGAATTGCAGGTGTTCACGAAGATCAATCCGCCCCCGATCAAGACCGGCGTCACACTCATCAGCCTCGTGAACCCCGTCGAATAGGTCCCGCTGGAACCCTCGCACCTAGCACGGCGTTCCTCTTTGGTGACGATCGAACCTGCTTCAACCAGACGAGGCAACATGACGGTGACGGGGTGGAGGCTCCTTGTGACAATTGCCGGCGCGGGGTTGCTCACCGGGCCAGCCCACGCTCAATCCCAGGGTGGCGAGTGGCAGACCGACTTCACCAAGCACACCGTGCCGCTCGATGAGATCGTGCCCGGCGGTCCGCCCAAAGACGGCATTCCGGCGATCGACAAGCCGAATTTCGTGTCCGTCGCCGAGGCCGATGAGTGGCTGAGCCGGCGCGAGCCGATTGTCGTCGTTGCCGTCGGGCAGGAGGCAAAGGCCTATCCGCTGCAAATCCTCATCTGGCACGAAATCGTCAACGATGTCGTCGGGGACTTGCCGGTCACTGTGACCTACTGTCCACTCTGCAACACGGCCCTGGCCTTTGACCGCCGGTTGGACGGGCTCCTGCTCGATTTCGGAACCACCGGACGACTGCGGCATTCCGACCTGGTCATGTACGACCGCCAGACCGAAACCTGGTGGCAGCAAGCGACAGGCGAGGGCATCGTCGGGACGTACTCCGGTCGAGATCTCACCTTTGTCGGGGCCCCGACCGTCAGCTGGGATACCTTCAAGCGTCAGTATCCAGAAGGACTCGTACTGTCGCGGGAGACCGGACATCAGCGACCGTACGGCCGAAATCCCTACGCCGGATACGACAACCCGGGGGGTGGGCCCTTTTCACGGTTCTTCCGCCGCGCGCCCGACGATCGGTTGCCAGCCATGGAACGCGTCGTCGCGGTGCAACTGGGAGACGTGAGCGCCGCCTTTCCGTTCTCCGTGCTCGCGAAGCGACGCGTGATGCACGACGATCTGGACGGCGGATCCATCGTAGTGTTTTGGGCACCGGGCACCTCGAGCGCTCTGGACGCTGCCGAGATCGCCTCAGGCCGGGACGTCGGGTCGACCGGCGTGTTCAGCCGCCGCTTGGGATCTCGCACCCTGGAGTTCGAGTCCGCCGGTGACGGATCGTACCGAGACACGCAAACCGGTACGACCTGGAATCTCCTCGGAGTCGGAACGGCCGGTCCGCTCACCGGCTCTCAACTGGAGCCGATTCCCCATGGCAACCACTTTTGGTTTGCCTGGGCCGCGTTTCGATCCAACACCAGGATTGTGCGATAGCACGGCGGGCTGGGAACCGTCTGCGGCTTCCTTCCGTTCTTTCTCCTACGATGCCTCGTGGTCACTTTTCCCGCACGGCGATACTCGCCGCAGCGGTCTTCCTCGCAGGCTGTTCAGGCAGTGACAGCACTGGGGGTGCCGGACAGGTGCTGGGCCCAACGGGTGGGGGACCGCAGCTCCAATGCTCCATTCCAAGCTCGGCGATCTACGACGGAGGGCCGCCGCCGGACGGAATCCCCGCGCTCGACTTTCCGGATATCGGGACCAGCGAGAACGCTGTCTTCCTGAGAGAGTCTGACCGTGTGCTCGGACTTGTGGTCAACGAAGCAGCACGTGCGTACCCACTCCTCTTGATGTGGTGGCATGAAATCGTCAATGACACGTTGGGCAGTAGGGCTGTGCTCGTGACCTACTGCCCGCTCACGGGCTCCGGAATTGCCTTTGATCCCAGAGTCAACGGCGAGAATGGCGAGTTTCGCAGGTTCGGCGTCTCCGGCCTGCTCTATGAGAACAACCTCATCATGTTTGACCGGTTGAACGAGAGCCTCTGGAATCAGATGCTGCTGGGAGCACAATGCGGCCCTGACCGTGGCACAGATCTCGCGCGTCTGCCGATCATCGAGACGACATGGGGCGAGTGGAAACGGCGCCACCCACTTACGACGGTCCTCACCACGAACACCGGGCACGAGCGATCGTACGGGGAGTACCCCTACGGCGACTACGCGCAAGTCGACAACGACCAGACCTTGTTCCCGTCGTCACCGTGGGATCGATCACGTCCCCCGAAGGAGCTGGTGCTGGGGATAACCGAAGGAGACGAGGCTGTTGCCTATCCGTTCGGTCTCCTCGGCTCGCAGGGCCAGACCGTCGCGATCAACGATGCGATTGGTGGCCGGTCTATTCTCGTCACGTTCGGGCAAGGTGCGCAGACTGCACAGGCGTTTGACCGCACCGTCGATGGAGCAACACTCACGTTTGCCGTCGAAGATCCGACCGCCATCACGTTCCGAGATATTGAGACGGGCTCTCTTTGGAGAGCTGATGGTGTGGCAGTGGACGGCCCGCACGCCGGACGACAACTGCAGCCGCTGGCTGATGCATACACTGTCTTCTGGTTTGCCTGGTCGGTGTTCCATCCGGGGACGGGCGTCGCCGACCTGTGATCCGCCGAGTCCTTCTTACTCTCATATCAATGGTAGCGCTGTCCAGCAGCTCCGCCGCAGGTCAGTGGACACAGGGCGGTTGGGGTCGAGTGTGGATCAAGAGCGCGTTGTTCTGGCAGGACACAGACGAGGAGTTCGGGCCGGCCGGAGAGCGGCGGCGGCGGATCGATCAAGGCGTCGCTGACTCGCGGGCCATCTTCACCGACATCATCGTTGGGGTAATCCCTGCGCTCGATCTCTGGGTGCAGATTCCCTATCTCAATCTCCGATTCACCAGTGTGGCGGAAGACTTGCACAGCGCTGGACTGGGCGATCTCCGAGCCTGGGTGCGGTGGCAGCCTTTCTCTTTGGGAAGCGGGTCGACGCCGATTGCCGTCCGCGCAGGAGCAAAAGCCCCACTCGGATTCGCTCCCCTCGATGTCACGATCATTCCGTTGGGCGAAGGGCAGTGGGACCTGGAGCTCTTTGGCGAGATCGGACACTCATTCTGGCCGATTCCCGCCTACGCCGAGCTCTGGCTCGGCTATCGAACGCGCTTCGCCAACCAGACAACCGCAAAGGATCCGGGCGCCGAGTATGTCGTGCTCGCGGAGGCAGGATTCAACCCCACCGCCGGCACGCTTGTCAAGGCGACGTTCGACGGATTCGTAGGGGGAAACTGGATCGTGGAAGGTGTGGAGACTGCAACGTCGCGGCGTATTTTCATTCTGCAGTTCGAGGGGGCGCTACGGCTGTTACGACGCATTTGGCTGGAAGGGGGAGTCCGTTTGCCAGTTGCTGGACGCAACTTCCCGGCTGGACCCCAGTTGGTCGTTGCGCTCAGTTCTGCATTCGATCTGGGGTTCCGCCAGCCCCCTTCCCCGTGACGCCGTGCTCGTGTTGAATGGACTCCACCTTGGACTTGCAGTCGAAGAACGCGTCGAGAACCGTCGGGTCAAAGTGCCGACTTCGGTCAGCCTGCATCATGTCGTAGACCACGTCATTCGGGAGCGCTTGTCGATAGGGCCGAGTCGTGGTCAGCGCGTCGAACACATCGGCGACCGCGCAGATACGCCCCTCGAGCGGGATCTCGTCGGCGACCAATCCTTGGGGGTATCCCTTCCCGTCCCAGCGCTCATGATGGGTGAGCGCGATCACTTCGCCAACCCGCAGGATATCGGACGGTGACCCGCGGAGGATTCGACCACCCATGTGGGCGTGCTGTTTCATGATCCGCCACTCGGGACCGTCCAGCGATCCCGGCTTGAGGAGAATCTGGTCCGGAATGCCCAGCTTCCCCACATCGTGCATTTGGCTGCCGTGACGAATGAGCGCCACCTGCTCCGACGGCAGACCCACATGTTCCGCAAGCATCTCACAAAAGAGTCCGATCCGCTCAATGTGAGCGGCGGTAGCGCGATCCTTGTGCTCGGCGGCGAGCACCAAGCGACGAATGGTATCGAGGTGAGCTTCGTGCGTGCGCTGCTGCGCCGCTTCGACCTCAACCAACGCCTCCTGAAGCGCCGCCGTCCGATTCCGTACGGTCTTTTCGAGCTCGGCGCGGTGCTGTTTGATCGTATCGTGCGCATCCTTGAGCTTGAGCAGCCACGCTGATCGCAGTTGGAGTTCCGCGAGATCGAACGGCTTCGAAATGAAGTCGTTCACTCCCACTTTGAGGGCGCGAAGCCGATTGGCCTTTCCATCGAGGCCTGTCACCATGATGATCGGAAGGTCGAAGTAACCGGGCATCGTTCGGATGCGCCCTGCAACTGTGAAGCCATCGACGGTCGGCATCGAGGCGTCGAGCACAACGAGGTCGATCTCAGAAGACAACTTCGCGAGCGCGTCATCTCCGTCGACGGCGAGCACGACTTCGTATCCGAACGATGTCAGGGCCCTCCCCAGTACCCGTCGACTTGCTTCCTCATCATCGACCACCAGGATGCAGGGGGTTTTGGGTGTCAGGCGATCCGCACCCGTGAGCGGGTCGTTCGACTCATAGCGGATCCCCGGAATGCCGGGTGGTTGTCCCCACGCTCCCCATACGGGCGAATCGTTCATGCCGCTGCTACTCCGATCCATCCAGCGTCTCGCGCACCTTGAGCACGAGATCGGAGACGGTCCACGGCTTACGCAGAAACGGCGCGTCGGGTGCCCTCGCCGGCTGGCCGATCACCTCACCCGTCGCATATCCGCTCGTGAAGAGGAAGGGCACGGACGCGCCTTCCTCCCGCGCTTCATGAAAGAGTTGTACGCCACCCAGGCGGGGCATTACCACGTCAGTGATCACAAGGTCCACCTCGTCGCGGTGCTCGCGCAGGAACTGCACCGCTTCCATGCCGTCGGGAGCTGAAAGAACCCGATAGCCAAAGCGCTCCAGAATGCGTTGAGCGGAGCGCCGGATGGTCTCTTCATCCTCCACAACGAGCACGGTCTCGTTTCCATGTGGGAGGTCGGACACGGCGGCCGCCGCGTCGCTGAGTGCCGACTCCTCGGAAACCGGGAAGAACAGCCGGAAAGTCGTTCCCAATCCCACCTCGCTGTACACGTCGATGAACCCGCCGTGCTGCTTTAGAAGTCCATACACCATGGCGAGTCCCAGCCCGGTTCCTTGGCCCAACGGCTTCGTCGTAAAGAACGGCTCGAAGATCCTCTCTCGAGTTCGAGCGTCCATGCCGGTGCCCGTGTCACTCACCGAGAGCAGCACGTAAGGACCCGGCTTCCCAAAGCCGTGCGTGCGTCGATAGTCCTTGTCGATCGTGAAATCACCTATCTCCAGGCGCAACTTGCCGCCGTTGGGCATCGCATCGCGGGCATTCGATCCCAGGTTCAGCAGTACCTGTTCGAGCGCTCCCTGGTTAGCCTCAACAACACTCGCGGTTTCCTTTACCGCCACATCGATTTCGATGTTCTCCGGAAGCACACGCCGCAGTGTTCGTGCGGTCTCTTCTACCGCCGCTCCCAAGTCCATTGGCTCGAGCTCGATGTGCTCACGTCGGCCAAACGCCATCAGTTTCTTGATCATGTCGGCCGCATGCTGTGCAGCATTCCGGATTTCGCTGATGTCCGACTGAAGCTGGGAATCATCGGGCGGCACGGCCGTCATGGCGAGTTCGGCATTGGCCATGATTGTCGTCAGGATGTTGTTGAAATCGTGGGCGATGCCTGCGGTGAGCTGGCCGATGGCCTCCATCTTCTGCGCATGCCGCAGCTGCTGCTCAAGCGCGCGGCGCTCAGTGACATCTTCGGCAAGCATCTCATAGAACTGCACGTTGCCATCTTCACCGGCGACCGTCCGTCCGCTGAGACGTAGGGTGACCTGCCCGCCGTCCTTGCGTTTCCATTGGACCTCAACCCCTTCGATACGCTCACGTCCCTCGTAGCGCGCGACCATACGCGCCCGTTCCGAGGGGTCGGAGTACAGGTCCCTACCCATGTCGACCGCAAGCAGTTCTGCTTCGGTGTCGTACCCGAGCATGTGAACGAGCGCGGGGTTGACGGCCGCGAACTTCCCATCAGGAGTCGAGCGGTAAATCCCATAGGCAGCGTGCTCGACCAGCTCTCGGAAACTGGCCTCCGAGCGTCGGAGCGCCCGTTCCGTTTCCTTCCGTTGCGTGACGTCGCGCTGGATGGCGAGAAACCCCAGGATCGCTCCGTCTTCGCCAATCAACGGTGCCACTGTCCCCTCGACGGTCAGCAGCTGCCCGTGTTTGGTCTTGTTGATCATCTCCCCGCTCACGACCTGGCCGGCCAGCAGTGCCTTCCAGAATTCGTCGTAGGTCTCCTGCGGCACGACTCCTGACTTGAGAATCCGCGGCGTCTTTCCGATCGCCTCTTCAGGGCTGTGGCCGTACGCCTGCTGGAACGCCGGGTTCGCATAGAGGATTTCACCCTCAATGTTCGTCAGAAAGACAACGTCGTTTGACCTCTCGATGCCGAGCCGGAACCGGAGCAGCTCCCGCTCCATCTCTTTTCGGTCCGTGACGTCCTCGCCGGCACTCAGCGTTCCGACCGGCTTGCCTGACTTGTCGCGCAATATGACGTTGTGCCACCCGATCAGTCGTCGACGCCCATCTTTGGTCTTGATTTCATTCTCATAGTCATCAACACCCTTGAGGCGATCACCGATGTAATCTCCGAACACCTGTCGTACTTCATCAGCGACATCGTCGGGCAGACACGTGGAAAACCAGTCGCGGCCGACAAGCTCCTCTTCGCTTTCATATCCGAGGAGGCGCACCCCTTTGCGATTGATCAATGTGATGCGGCCGTTCCGATCCAGCGCGACGAACATCACCCGTGCGACATTCAAGAACTGGCGGGTTTGATCCCAGCGGGTTTGCACTGCCTTTTCCCGCTTCCGACGCTCGGTGACGTCGCGGCAGCTCACGACAACACAACTCAGCTCTGGATCACCCAGCAGGTTGTTGCCAACGATCTCGAGCCAGCGCCACGATCCGTCCTTGTGGCGCAGTCGCACCTCAAGTGGCGATGCCGGACCGGGCGCGTTGATGCCTTCGGCGAAGGCGGTCTTTGCATCCGAGAGGTCGTCCGGATGAATGAAAGAGAAGACGGAATTCCCTATGACGTCCGGTGGGCCGTAGCCGAACAGCGTGCCGCCGGCTCGATTGACGTACTGGATGATTGCATCGGCGTCGAGGATCGCAATGATGTCACGATCCAACGCATTTTCAACCAGAGCTCGCCAGTGCGGCTCATCAAAAGGCAGGAGCGACGTAGCACGTCTCGCGTGTACTGTGTGACGATGCACGAAGATCACCGCTACCAGCGCCACAACGCTGAGGGAGAGATCCGGGAGTGTGCTCAAATAGTGCGGCAGTGACGCCGCCCACACGATCCCGGACTGCAGGAACTCAACCGACTGGTGCAGCAGGAGAATCGCCACGACTGCCAGCAGCGCTCCCAGCCGGGGGACCCGCCGTCGATAGAACAGCAGCGCCGACCACGCCAACGTCGCAAACGTGATCGTAATTGCCGGTATCAGCAGAGGGCTCATGGGCCAGTGGACCGTCGCTTTGTGTGGCTACTTGCCGTTTGGTTTCATCGCTTGCAGCGCCTCAACGGCTGCGTTGAATTCCGTGGACTTGTCGAAAAAGAGAGTCGCACCAAGTTCGTGGCAGCGCTTGCGATATGCCGGATACGGGAAGTTCGTGAGAACCACGATCTTGGCATCTACCTCCCGCTTCTGCAGCGCCTCCATGACCTCGATACCGCTCATCCCGGGCATGCGGATATCGAGGATCACCACGTCCGGCTCGTATTCAAGAACGCAGTCGAGTCCCTGCCGCCCATCGACCGCAGTACAAACGACCTTGATTTCGGGTGTTTCATCGAAGAGCGCGACCAGTCGCTGGCGGATGACGACCGAGTCATCGATGATCGTGACCCGCAACGGGCTCACAGCAGTTGATTTCACGAACGGCCTCCCAGACTGTGCCGAGTGGCACCGTCAGCCACGGGTGCGGCGACGGAGAAGTCTCGACAGGACCAAGGTAGGAAGAACCCTTCCGTTGGTCAGTCAGCACCGGTCAAGCAGCCCGGTGCGATCTGCGGAAGGGGTACAGCGATCAGCGCCGACGGGGTGTCAGCTGATGACTGACTTTCCCCCATAGCGAGCCATTTGCTTCTACACCAGGCGGTGCTCCACGGCGTAACGGATGAGATCGGCCGTAGTGTCGAGCTTCAGCTTCTTCAGGAGACGTGCCCGATACGTACTCACCGTCTTCGGGCTGAGTGCCAGCTCCGCGGCTATCTCCTTCACACTTCTGCCGGCCCCCAGCAGACACAGGACACGGTATTCGCGATCCGACAGCTGCTCATGCGCCGGGGCCTCATGATGCGGATCGAGGTTCAACGCAAGCTTTTCGGCGAGCGTCGGGGTGATGTAGCGCCCGCCGCCATGAATGCGACGAACGGCTTCGGCCAGTTCGTCCGGTGAGTGTTCTTTGGTCAAGTATCCAGCTGCGCCGGCCTTGAGTGCGCGCATGGCGTATTGCTCTTCCGAGTGCGCGCTCAGTACCAAGACGCCGATCTTCGGTTTGTTGGCTCTCACCCACTCCAGTATGTCCAAGAACGACAGACCGGGCATGGAAATATCGAGCAGAAGTACATCGACCTCGATGCCTTTCAACGTCTCAAGCAACGTGTCTCCGTCCGGCGCCTCCGCCACGATCCGCATGTCCGTATGCTCGGCGAGAATGCGGTGCAGGCCCTGCCGGACAATTGGATGATCATCCGCGATCATCAAGTTGACGCGTTCAGGCATGGGTCGCTCTTCCGGCTCGAGGCATTCGGGCTGTCACGACGGTCCCCCGGGCGCGGCGACGAACGTCGACCTCACCGTCAAATGCCGCCGCACGCTCGCGCATGCCCAAAATCCCCATTGAGTGAACGTTGTCGAGCTTCGCGATCTCAACACCCTTTCCGTCGTCGGCGATCTCCAGCACGAGGTCGTTCCCGTCGTCTCGCAGGTTGACATCGACACGGATTGCATCGGCATGACGAGCTACATTAGTCAGAGCTTCCTGCAGGATTCTGAACAGTGCCGTTGCCCGTTCTCGGTCGAGCTTGCGGGTATCGGCGGGTGCCTCGACGGAATAATCGAGCCCCGCTCGTTGGGCGGTCTCACCTACTTGCCACTCGACCGCGGCAGCAAGACCGAGATCGTCGAGGACCGACGGTCTCAATCGCGTGGAGAGATCTCTCACCGTATCGATTGTTGTATCCACCAATGCCATGACGCTCCTGCCCCGTTCCCGCAGCGTCCCCGCATCAGGTGGAAGCTGATTTACCATCCACGACAGATCCATCTTGACTCCGGTCAGAGCCTGTCCGAGTTGATCGTGAATCTCCCGAGCCATCATCGTGCGTTCTTCCTCCCGAACCGATTGCAGCCGAGCTGCGAGCGATCGGAGCTGTTCCCGTGACTGTCTGGTCCTTTCTTCGTTCCGCTTTCTGTCGGTGATGTCCTTCGCGTAAAAAAACACGTGCGGCTCGCCGTCCAAGTCGATCACCTCTCCCGACAGAAGGCAGACGAAGGGCTCCCGCCTGGAGTCGAAGAACGTCACCTCGACGTCCCGAGCGCCCTGTTCCGACCGCAACCTGGAGACAAACTGGTCTCTGGCACCGGGATCCTCGCCCCACAGGCCGAGGTCGTGAGCCGTTCGGCCAACTGCCTCGGAACGCTCGTATCCCGTCATGCGCACGAATGAGTCGTTGACGTCGATCATCCGTTGGTCGCTCACCTTCGAGATCACGATGGCGTCAGGGCTGAGCCCGAAGGCCTTCGCAAACCTGGCCTCGGACACCTGGACCGCGTGCTCAGCCTCTCGACGCTCCGTGATATCCTCGAACGTGCCGAGCACACCAATGACGGAGCCCTCCATGTTTCTCAGTGGGACCTTGCTAGCCCGGACCCACCGGTCCCTGCCGTCCGCACGCAGCACTTGTTCTTCATAGCCGATCTTCGGCCGGCCAGACCCCATTACGTCCTGATCGTCCCGCCGATACTGCTCCGCGCGACCCGCCCAGGAGAGCTCGAAATCGTTCTTGCCAATGATATCCTGGGCGCGGGCGACTCCTGCGTCCTCGGCAAAGATGCGATTGCAGCCCAAATACACTGAGTTGCGGTCAGCCCAGAATACCCGCGTGGGGATGGCGTCGAGCACGAGCTGGAGCATCTGCCGCGAATCAGCGAGCGCCCGTTCGGCCTTCTTCCGTTCTGTAACGTCTTGGACGATCGCCAATACGCGGTCCTTGTCTTCCACCGTGACCGGGCTCAGGCTCAGCAACGCATCGTAGCTCCCAGTGTCACTGCGACGAAACCGGGTCTCCATCTGTCGGACGGACCCCCGCTCCTGGAGCTCGTGGAGCGCTCTCGCCCGATCGTCCTGCGTGAGGTAGAACTGCGCGACATTGGTGAGACAGGGATCACCTCGCTCATACCCACCCGGCTCGAGCATCGCGTCGTTGTACGCAAGAAGGTTGCCGTCGCGATCGGCAAGGCCAATTCCGATCGGCGCATTCTCGAACAACACACGGTATCGCTCCTCGCTCTCCCGCAGCGCCTGCTCGGCATGTTTCATCTCGGTTATGTCCTGAGCCGAGACCACCATTCGAACCGACTCGCCACTCTCATCCCTGAACACACGTCCCCGGGCTTCCAGCGTACGTTGGGTGCCGTCAGGGTAACCGGCCCGGTGCACGATCTCGAATGACTCGCCAGTCTCAACGGCGTGCCGGATTGTCCTATCGACCTCGGCACGGTCATCGGAATGCACGTGATCGAGATACCTATCGAACGTGGGGCGCTCCTTTCCGGGGATTTCTCCCAATACACGATACAGCTCGTTCGACCACACGACCGTTCCATCGACCATGTCCCATTCCCACGTACCCAGCACTGCCAGGTGCTCCGCTTCGGCCAACCGACGTTCGCTTTCCCGGAGGGCCCGATCCTTTTGCTTCTGTGCCGTCACATCCCGCACAATCCCCTCGTAGGCGACGATCTTACTCTCTTCGTCTCGTCGCGCCGAAGCAGTGAGGAGACATTCGATCTCCTCGCCCGTCTTTTTCTTGAGCATCACCGGAAAGTCACTCAATGATCCGTATCGTCCCACGAGCTCCTGAAAGCGCTCACGGTCGACACTGTCCGCGTAGAGCTCCCTCGCGTTCACGAGAAGGAGCTCATTCCGAGCATACCCGAACAAGTTGCACATGGAGGGGTTCACGTCTTCGAACGCCCCATCGATGGTTGTCACGTAGATCGCGTCGCGGGAATTCTCAAACAGACCGCGGTACCGAGCCTCACTCTCCTGGAGGGCTCGTTGCGCTTGCCGACGATCGGTCACGTCGCGAACAAATGCGGCAACGCTGGGAGCGTCTTTGCCGACGCTCATGGTCACAGCACTCAGTTCGGCGTATACCACCGACCCATCGTCGCGCTGGAGCTTCGTCTCGAACCGGTCTGCTCCTACCCGTAGCACTGTCTCGATCTGCTGTACGACCTGCGCTTCCGTCATATGCGCATCGATCTGCATCACGGTTCGCGAGCGGAGAGTCTCGGCGGGCGCCCCAAACATCCTGCAAAACGCGGGGTTCGCGTCTAGAATTCTGCCGTCATTCGCAACAAGCAGAAATCCGTCCATGGCGGTCTGAACCACTTGCCGCAGTTGCTCAGTTGCCTGTCGTCGCTCCACCTCGCTCAAGAGGGCAAGACGCACAAGCACAGCGACGGCAGCGAAGCCGCCGGTCGTCGCCATGGCCATCCTGAGCGGGGCGATCGACTGTAGTTGAAGCACCCCTCTCGTCTCGAGCACCGCGAGCACGATTCCGAAGGTGCCGGCGAGCATCGTGCACCCAATCAACGCACGAGCCCCCAGCGTCACTCCGGCCAAGACCACCACCACGAACAAGAACGGGACGGTTGGTCCGCGAATCCCACCCGAAACGAACGCGTCGCCGGCGGCCGTGACCAGCATCGCCCATACGAGCAGGTGGCTCGCCACGGCGACGTGCCCCCGCTGCAGGAGGCGAAAGGCTACGAGAATGATCACCAGCAGGATCACATAGACACCCAATGCCGGGAGCGGGTCCGCGTTGACGAAGGGCGCCGAGGCCGCGAGCACTATGGCGATGGTAACCGCCGCGATCAACACGGTGGCTAGAGTCTTCATGCGCCGTGCCGCTTCCGGATCCTCGAGGACCGGAGGCGTGAACAGTGCTCGCAGGAGCTGAGGTTGACTGCTTCGGCTAGACATGCACGACCGCCTCTCCGCAATCGTCAGGCGCGGGAAACACGACAGTTCTCAAACGAAGTATGTCGGGATTTGGCGCGATCCGGGAGGTTCGGTGACCCGTTCGAGCTATCGAGTCGCCCGCAGCAGGAAGTCGTCAACCCGATGGTATTCCGCCTCGATCTTGGCAAGGAGCCCCGGTCCGTCTCCAGTCCGCTGCTCGCGGCCAGCCGACTCGAGCCTCCGCAGGAGCTCGAAAAGCCCCTGCGCGTGTATTGTGCCAGCCGACGACTTGAACGCATGTGCAGCCTGCGCGATCGCTTCCGCCTCAGCGGCACCGACTGCCATCCTCAACGCGTCCATCCGACCTGGGGCGTCCTCAATGAACACCGCGAGCATCCCATCCACCGCTTCCTCGACCCCCGCCTCTCGCATGGTTCGCTTAAACGCCTCCAGGTCTACCGGGGGTGATTCAGCCTCGAACAGGACTGGCGCTTCTGCCTTGCGATCGGCTTCTCGGCTACCACTCCCCCAGCCTTCGACACACGCAAACAGTTCATGCGGCTTGAACGGCTTGGCAATGTGATCACTCATCCCCGCATTGAGAAACCGCGCCCGCTCTTCCTTGAGCGCGTGGGCTGTCATCGCAATGACGGGCAACGACGCCCCGCGCGGGTCCGCACGGATCTCCTTCGTGGCCGCAATACCGTCCATCTCAGGCATCTGGATGTCCATGAGCACGATATCAAACCCGCCCTGGCTGACCGCCTCGACTGCCTCTCGACCGTTGCCAACGACCGTGACCACGTGACCGCGCTTCTCGAGCATCCGGAGCGCCACCTGCTGATTGACCGGGTTGTCCTCGGCCACCAGAATGCGAAGTGCCTGTCGCGCTTCAGCGATCGAATGTCGCGTGACTAGCCGCGCACCCCTCGTCGAATCAACGTCCGCTCCGGCGAGCACCGCAGCAGCGACCTCGATGAGTTCGACCTCAGCCACCGGTTTGGGCAGATACCCCGTGATTCCGAGCTCACGACAGCGCTCGGCATCACCACGCTGCCCAACTGCTGTCAGCATGATCACCGGTAAGTCGGTAAGTGCAGGATCGTCCCGCATGACCTTTGCCATGTCGAATCCGCTTCGACCCGGCATGTAGGCATCGATCACAACAAGCGCGTAGGGTGTGTGTTGAGCCGCGCACGCTGCGATCCGCTCCAGCGCAACATCGGCATTTTCGACCCCCTCGACCGTCGCTCCAGCATGCCCGAACGCCTCGGCCACAATCCGTCGAATTGTGGCGTTGTCGTCCGCCACGAGGACACGCGACCCACGCAGCGTATCGGCGTTTCGCGGCACGGCAGATCGGTCTCGGTCCGAAATGACCGTAAACGGGAGGCTGAACGAGAAGACGCTCCCCTCATCCTTCGTGCTCTCCACAGAAACGTCAGTCCCGCCCATCAGGCGCACGAGCCGTCGCGTGATCGCCAGCCCCAGGCCCGTGCCACCGTATCGCCGAGTGGTCGACACGTCCGCCTGTGTGAACTCCTCAAACAGCGTGTCAACCTCACCCGATCCGATGCCGATGCCCGTGTCGCGCACCCCGAGGTCCACCACTGCGTTGCCATTCTCGCGCCCTGAACACGAGAGAGATACCAGTACCTCGCCTTCATGTGTGAACTTGATGGCGTTGCCGATCAGGTTCGTGAGCACCTGGCGCAAGCGGCCGGGGTCCCCCAGAACGGTATGGGGTACCTGCGCACCGATGTCGTAGGCCAGCTCAACACCCTTGTCGAACGCACGAATCGCCAGCAGCCGCACGGCTGAGTCGATCAAACCGTGGAGATCGAATTCGATGTTCTCCAACTCGACGTGCCCCGCTTCGATTTTCGAGAAGTCGAGGATGTCGTTAATGACCCCCAACAATGACTCCGCAGAGCTCTTGACGAGCTCAGCCGACTTGCGTTGCTCCTCCGTGAGTTCGGTATCGAGTAGCAACTCCGTCATGCCGAGCACCGCATTCATCGGGGTGCGGATCTCATGGCTCATGTTGGCGAGAAACGCGCTCTTGGCCTGCGCGGCCCGTTCGGCGAGCACGCGCGCCTCATCAAGCGCTTCCCGCGCCGCGACACGATCAGTGACGTCGCGCGCGATTCCCCGGGCACCGTACACACGACCCTTCACGTCAAACAGCGGGCTCACCGCGAAACTCAGGTGTCGCTCCTCCCCCGATGCGTGCCGGTGAATCGTCTCGTAGTCAGTCAGTGGATTTCCCGTCAGAACCTCTCGAAAGGCCGCCAAGTCATCAGCGGTCTTCGACGGATGAACGACCTCGGCAAACGGATGGTTGAGCAACTCAGCTGGCGCCTTCCCGTAGATCTCCTCCGCCGCCGCGTTGAGAAATGTCCACTGTCCCTCTCGGTTGACCTCCCACACGAGATCCGACGCCGTCTCGACAAGGTCTCGGTACATCTCCTCGGTTTGTCGGAGCGCCTCCTCGGCCTTACGGCGCTGGGTCACGTTCTGATAGAGCACGAAGACCGCACCGCCTTCCTGGCGCACTCCAGCAGCCGAGACCTGGACCCACACGCGCTCTCCGTCTCTGCGTTGCCGCTCGAGCTCTTGCACCACGACCCCGCCGGCATGCACACGCTCATCCAATGCTTCCGCTTCGGCGCGGGCCGATTCCGGAACAATCAGCTCGTTGAGCACCTGCCCGCGAACCTCGTCAGCCGAGTAGCCAAACAGGCTCACGAACGCCGGGTTGACACCGAGCACCTGTCCGGATGGACTGATGGCCGCAATTGCCGTCGGGGCGGAGGTGAGAAGGGAATCGAGAAAGCCTCGCTCGCGCGCGACCTCTGCCCGGCTCAACTCGAGACGCTTGGCCGCCGTGAGATAGTCCCGCAGCTGCCGGTGTCCTCGGCGGTACAACAAGATCATCGCGGCGCAGAACAGGACGATGAGCACCAGTGCGACGATGTGCCACCGATCCGTGCCGTGAACAGCAATGCTCAACGCGAGCGGAGCCACCAGGCCGGCGGCAAAGAAGTGGTAACTCCGTGGATCGGCGATCAGGGTGATCGTCCCACCCGCAATCAGTCCGGAAAACACAACGAGCAGGATGGACAGGTCGGTGACACCGAGCGCACCGGTCAAGATCGCCAGCCCCGCAGCCCAGGCCAGTGCGGTCAGCACGACCGTTCGCCGCACCTCCGTGGTCACATGGCCGGGATCCGCTCCGAGCGCGTGGAGGTGGCGGCGTGTAAAGGCCCGTACGACCACGGCCACGGTGATGACGCCAACCCAACCGAGCAGCGCCCCCGCAGGCACGCGACCCCAGAACAACCCAGCCATGACCGCGGCCAACGCGACGTGCAACAGCTCTGCGATGGGACTCTCCGCCACCAGCCGCGCCGCCAAGAGGCCCCGAATCTCCTCGTCAAGCCGTTCCTCACGTGGTGGTTCGTCGTGTTCCAAGAGCGCCGGATCGGCAAGCAACGACTCCCGCGGACGGGACACCCGGCTCGAGCTTCGCCAACCGTTCAGCACGATTGAGTGACCGGCTGTCTGGCGATGCCGGGCGCACCCCGGGTGCGGCGGCTAGATTTGAGTCCGCCGACCACGACGGGATGTCGCGTGGTGTGAGAAGGACGTCGCCGTTGCATAGCGGCCACCGGTACAACCTAAGGACCGAAATCTCGACCACCAAGAGAGAGATCACGTGAGCCCATGGGACTCAAGCGCATGAAGAAAGCCCAAGCCACCGTCGAGTTCTGCGGAGGGGCCGGCACGGTCACCGGTTCCAAGCACCTCGTCACGGCGAATGGCCGCCAGATCTTACTCGATTGCGGGCTTTTCCAGGGCCTCAAGGCGCTTCGCCAGCTGAACTGGGAGGCTCCACCCTTCGAGCCAGCAGAGATCGACGCGGTGGTGCTGAGCCACGCGCACATCGATCACACGGGTTATCTGCCGCTCTTGGTGCGGCGTGGCTTCAATGGACCCGTGTACTGCACGCGGTCAACGGCCGACCTGCTGGGATGTCTCCTCCCGGACTCGGCGTACCTCCAGGAGAAGTTTGCCGCCAGCGCCAATTACCTCGGATACTCGAAGCATCGACCAGCACTACCTCTGTACACGATGGAAGATGCTCAGGCGGCGCTCGAGCTCCTCAAGCCCCAGCCCTTTGGCGAGACGCTGTCCGTGACCGACGGCATCAATACGACATTCCGCACGGCCGGGCACATTCTGGGTTCCGCGACGGTTGACCTCGAGTTGGACGGGCGCATCGGAAGAGGCCCAATCCACCTGGTGTTTTCCGGCGATCTGGGTCGCTGGGGACGACCAATTCTCCGCGACCCGCAGTTCGTGTCACACGCGGACTACCTGCTGCTCGAGTCCACATACGGCAATCGGTCACATCCGCCGCCGGGGGCCAGCGATGACTTGGCCCACTGCGTGCGGTACGCCGCGGAGCGGGGTGGCGCGCTCCTCGTACCGGCGTTCGCTGTCGGTCGCACACAGGAACTGCTCTGGCGCCTCCGCGAGCTGGAGGACGACGCCCGCATTCCCAGCATTCCCATTTACATCGACAGTCCCATGGCTATCGACGTGACCGACATCTATTTGCGGCATACCGCAGAGCACGATCTCGACATGCGGACGGTGCAGGAATCAGGGGACTTCCCACTCTATCCCGAACAGTTTCAGCTCGCGAAGACGAAGGAAGAGTCGATGGCGCTCAACGACGTCCGAGGTCCGGTTGTGATCATTTCCGCCAGTGGCATGGCCACCGGTGGTCGGATCCTCCACCATCTCAAGCTCCGACTGGCCGATCGGAGAACCACGGTGCTCCTCGTAGGCTTTCAGGCGGCTGGTACCCGAGGCCGGTTGCTGCAAGAGGGCGCAGACGAAGTCCGGATTCACGGTCACACCATCAAGGTCCGCGCCCAGGTCGACACTCTAGACGGTCTCTCCGCCCATGCCGACCGGGACGAACTGCTGCAGTGGCTCTCAGGATTTGAGCGCGAGCCCAAGGGGACGTACTTGGTGCACGGGGAGCCGGAGGCGGCCGAAGGGCTGGCCGCTGGGATTGACGAGCGCTATGGATGGAAAGCCAACGTCGCCGAGTTGGGGGGAACGGTCTCGCTGAAAGCCTGAGAACCCGACCCGCCCACCCCGCAGAATCGGATCTATAACAGGGAAAACCCCCGGTGCCCTCCCGTGCACCGGGGGTGAGGGATTTCCCTCCGAGACTTGGTCTGCGCGCCAAAGACCGGAAGATGGCGCAGGGTTTTACCGGATCTTCTACATCGGATTACCCGCTCGACGATCCCGATCGTCTTGCCTGCGGCCGATGGCCAAAACCCCTCAAGCCTCAGCGGCGTCGCGAACGCCGGCCCTTCCCTCCAAGGGCGGTCCCGCAGTGGCCACCCATCAAGGATGACGCAGAACAGTAGCTGGACACGCATGAAGCTGGAGTGAAATCGGACTGAACCCAGCTTCAACACCTTGGTGCGCCGCCTTGACGCACGGCGAGTGGGTGCGGTACACTCGCCTGCGAGGGTATAGGTGCGCTTCCCTACTCGCGGAGCCGGCCACCGATGACTTGGCAACCCATTGTCACAGGGACAGATGCGTCATCTGAAGGCGCGCTGGCCGTGACCACGGCGTGGACGGTCGCCCAGGCCACGGGTGCCCCCTGCCGCATCCTGCATGTTGCCCGGGAGCCCGCCCACCCGGCTCTCGGCTCCAGGCCAGCCGAGGATCGTGAACGCATCCATCGACAGATCCTCGACGAAGCGCGCGCGACGGTAGTCGATGCGCTTCGGGAGCACGTCCCGGCTGCCGCCATCGCACAGCTCGAGGTTCATCTGGGAAACCCGGCTTGGGTCCTCGCCCGGGCAGTCGAAGAGACGAAGGCCGGCCTCCTCGTGCTGGGAGGCAAACACCACGCAGCCCTGGTCCGGTGGTTTGGCGGGAGCACCGTGCACCACGCCGTCCGGACTATTGATGTCCCCATTCTCGTGGCCGCACCCACGGACGCCATGTTTCCGCGGATACTGGTGGCGACCGACCTCTCAGATGCCGCTCGCCCCACGCTCGAGGCGGCTCTTCGGTTCGCCGGATCGTTCGGCTCGCACGTCAAGGTCCTTCACATCGTGGAACCGCTTCCATCGGTGCCCGACATCGGAATCGAGCTCGACGAGCGGGAGCATCTACGACTCGCCGAAGAGGGTACGCAGGCACTCCTGTCGGATATCGATCCCGAGCATGCCGTTCAGGTGGATGTCCGGGCGGGTGCCCCCGCGCGAGCGATTGCCGAAGAAGCCGCCACGTGGGAGGCAAACCTCGTCGTGGTCGGTTCTCACGGCAAAGGCTGGGTCGATCGCGTACTCCTCGGGAGCACGACGGAACGACTGCTGAATCGCCTCCCGTCGCCCGTGCTCGTTATCCCAATTCGTGCGTCGGATGAGACGTAGATTCCCGTCTCGGTCTTGCGTCGGCGGGGCGAGCCGCTAGCATATCTCGCTTGTCGCCGGTCCCCCCACCCCGGGTGCCCCGTGCACTGATTAGAGGGCAGAGCGTCATGACAGTCGCCGAACTCATGATCCGCGACCTCACGGTCGTCAACGAGGACATCACCATCCAGGAAGCGGTCGTGCATCTCGCCGACGCGAAGGTACATGGCGTACCAGTCGTGAACCGCCGGGGGCGCCTCGTTGGCGTGCTCTCGTCGAGTGACATCGTACAGACCACCGCGGAACGCACGAGCGGCGGCGATGCAGACGAACTGTTCGACGACACCTTGGTGCGTGACATCATGACGACCCCGCCACAGACTGTGGCGCCGACCAAAGACGTACGGGCGGCAGCCCAGCAGATGCTGCACCTCGACGTGCACCGCCTGTTTGTGGTCGAGGGGGAGTCCTTGGTAGGAGTGATTGCACAGAGCGACATCGTACGGGCCGTCGCCGACGGCAGGATCTGACGGCACACGCATCTCCAACCGTTCTTCAAGAGAGGTTCGGATGAGTGATCAGAAGGGCGACATCGGCAAGCATCCGCGCGGCACGTTGGCGCTGGTGGGCCTGTACGGATTGATATTCGTGCTCGGGTGGCTCGCCGTCTTCGTCTTCGTGTACTTGCCCCGCGGCGCTGTGACGAGGTAGCCGCCATGCACGTCGACCTCTACGAACGACTCTGGATGTGGGCGGCGGGCGCAATCATCGTCCTCTTCCTCGGGGCGATCGGGTTCGCAACCGTGATACAGGGACGCGTACCGCCGAGTCACGTCGAAACGATCGATCCCCAATCCGTGTTCACCGATCCCCGCTTCAGCGAGCCCGGCGTCACGGCGAATCCCGACGGGAGCGTCGAGGTGAACATGATCGCCCAGATCTGGATATTCCGCCCAAATGAGATTCGCGTCCCGGCCGGACGGCCGGTGACGTTCCGCATGACGAGTCCGGATGTCATACACGGATTTCAGATTGTCGGCACGAACAGCAATACGATGGTGGTACCCGGCTACGTCAGCCAGTTCACCACGACGTTCGATGATCCGGGCGAATACCTCATCGTCTGCAACGAGTATTGCGGCACCAACCATCACAACATGTCCGCAACGCTGATCGTCGAGGAGGGAACATGATCCACAATCGGCGATTGGCGACTGCGAATATCGGTGTTGCAGTCGGCGCCTTCGGCATTGCCACGTTCATGGCGTTGATGCAGGCCCTGTCGCGAGCAAGCCTCGACCTCCCATGGCGCTCGGCGCAGATGTACTACCTCTCCGTGACCGGACACGGCGTGCTGATGGCGTTGGTGTTTACGACGTTCTTCATCATGGGCATGGGTGTGGCGTTCACGACGCGCGCGCTGGAACGACCGCTCCGCCTTTCGGGCCTCGCGTGGTTGGGATTCTGGCTGGCTGTGGTCGGGACGGCGGCGGCTACCTGGGCGATCCTCTCCGGTGAGGCGAGTGTCCTCTATACGTTCTACCCGCCAATGCAGGCCCACCCGGCCTTCTACATCGGCCTCACGCTGGTGGTTGTTGGATCGTGGCTGTGGAGCATCTCGACGATCGTCACGTACCTCAGCTGGCGCCGCGACAATCCTGGCAAAGTGGTTCCCCTGGCCGTGCACGGAATTCTCGCGACCATTATCGTCTGGTTGCTTGCTACGGTAGGCGTGGCGGCGGAGATGCTTTTTCAACTCATCCCGTGGTCGCTCGGCTTGAAGGAGACCGTGGATCCGCTGTTGGCACGGATGCTGTTCTGGTATTTCGGTCACCCGCTCGTCTACTTCTGGCTCATTCCGGCGTATGTCGCGTGGTACACCATCGCTCCACGCGAGGCCGGCGGGAAGCTGTTCAGCGACCCGCTAGCGCGGATGGTGTTTGCGCTCTTCATCATTCTCTCTGCACCCGTCGGATTCCACCACCAGTTCATGGACCCGGGCATCTCGTCTGGCTGGAAGATGCTGCACACGTTCACAACGTTCGGGATTCTCTTTCCCAGTTTCGTCACCGCGTTCACCGTCACGGCGTCGTTCGAGGTCGCCGCGCGGATGAGAGGCGCGGACGGACTCTTCAACTGGATCAAGAAACTCCCTTGGGGCAACCCGATGGTTGCTGCAGTTCTGCTGAGCATGATCATGTTTGCGATCGGCGGGATCGGCGGTTCGATCAACGCGGCGTTCGGCATGAACGCGGTCGTGCATAACACTGCCTGGATCCAAGGACACTTCCATCTGACTGTAGGCACGGCGACGGCCCTGACGTTCATGGGCGTGGCGTATTGGCTGGTCCCGAAACTCGTGGGCCGCGATCTCGAGCTCGTGTTGCTGGCAAAGGTGCAGCCGTACCTGTGGTTCCTGGGAATGTTCGTGTTCTCGATCTCGAATCACGCGACCGGCCTGATGGGCATGCCGCGGCGCGTCTTCGAAGCGAGCTATGGGGGCAGTGCCGTCGCGGCACAATGGGAAGGGCTGACATTGATTTCAGCGCTGGGCGGTGTGCTGTTGTTCATCAGTGCATCGTTCTTCCTGCTGGTCATGCTCGGAACCGTTCTCGCCGGCCGTCGCGCAGAACAGCCTGTCATCCAGTTTGCTGAGCCGTTGGAAGGCGAGCCAAAGCGGCTGCTCATCTTCGACCGGATTTGGGTCTGGGTCGTCCTAGCGGTCGTGCTGGTCGCCCTGGCCTACGCCTACCCCCTCGCCGACCATCTGGGTATGGGAGCGATCGGGTCACCTGGATTCAAGCCCTTCTGACCCGCCCTAGGACCGCATGCAGAAACGGCGGCAGCCAACCATGGCTGCCGCCGTTTGCGTAGCGGACTAGAGATACTGCTGAAACAATACCATCCCGATGAGTGAGGCACTCACGAGCACGGCAACTGCGGGTCGCCGTGCCTGATCATACGCTTCCGGGAGAAGCTCCACCAAGACCATGAACACCATAGCTCCAGCAGCGAACCCAATCCCATAGGGCAGGAGACTTCGGAAGGCGTCAACGAGCAGGAAGGCCGGCACCGCCATGATCGGCTGTGGAAGCGACGACACGATGCTCCAGCCCGCACACGCCGCGACGGTCGAGCCCCGCGGTCGAAGAACCGCACTGATTGCCAGGCCTTCAGGAACGTTGTGCACCGCGATCGCGACGACGATCACGAGCGCCAATGTCATGCCACCGCCAAATGAAACGCCGACGGCGACACCTTCCGCGAAGCTGTGGACCGTCATGACGATCAGCACGAGCACCATCCGCCGGGCGCCGACGCCATGAACGTGACCGAACTCGACGTCGTGCTGCCTGAGCCACAACTGCGTCATGAGCATGAACACGACGCCGGCGAGCGCACCGGACACCGTCTGCCAGCTTCCCTGTGCCGTTCCCTCAGCGACGAGGCCGAGACTCGCGCCCAGCATCAGCCCAGCGGCCAGGGCATTCGCATACGCCACCGTGCGGGCCGAGAGGTTGCGGACAAAGGCGAATGGGATCGCTCCGAGCCCTGTAGCGAGTGCCGTGAGGAGCCCATACCCACCGACCGTCAGGACCTCGTGCATCACGTCCCTCCGCCCAGCAGCAACACCACGATCCCCATCGCCGCGATGGTCACGAGTGCGATACTGGTGCTTCCTGCCTGCCGGTAGCATTCCGGCAGCAGCTCGATGAGCACCAAGCAGACCAGCGCACCCACTGCGAACCCCAACGCCCAGGGCAACAGGTCTGGTGCCGCCGCAATGAGCGCGAAACTGACGATAGCGAGCAGAACCTGGCTCACATTGGCGGCAACGGCGAGCCCGGCAGCGTCCACAACCGTGACCCCACGGGCCGTCAAGATTGCCGACAGCACGGTGCCTTCCGGGATGTTGTGGATCGCGATCGCCAACGCCATGAACACCCCGAATGGCAGACTCACTGCCATTGCTGCTCCGATGGCCACCCCTTCGGCCGCAGAGTGCAGCGTGCTTACGAGCAGCACGCGGTAGCCGTACTCGGGACTCGTCTCATCCAGGCGGTTGAGCGCGAGATCCGATGTTCCTGACACCGCGTGCGTCCAGAAGACGAAGCCGATACCACCGGCCGCACCGACTGCACCCGACAACGGAATACGCTCGATGCCCCCAACCATCAGCGCGTACGCGGCTCCCAACATGAGCCCCGCCGCCAGGGCGTTCGACCATCCAATCCATGCGACAGGGAATGGTCGCTTGAGGAGGAGCGGAGACGCGCCGACGCCACCCATGGCGGCGGCAATCGAGGCATAGACGAGCACAACAAGTGTGGGATCCACTGCGTATCCCGTCCGTGTCGGTTTGACTGAGAGAGTACTGTCCCGACCGACGTCGCAACAGAGGGCAGCGCGCGCCGACCATCTTGCGGGCTGGCCTTCGGCTCCGGGGACCGTGTAGCTTGTTGGCTATGACACCCGAAGACGCCGGTCAGCGGTTTTGGCAGCGCGCGAAGACGCTCAGCGAAGCGGCGGTACGCATCACGTCGGAGCACGACTTGGATCGCGTGCTCCAGGAGGTCGTTGACGCCGCGCGCGCCGTGATCGAGGCTAAGTATGCGGCACTCGGGATCATCAAGCATGACACGTCGGAACTCGAGCGATTTGTCACCAGTGGTATGGGCGCTGACGTTTACAGCCGCATTGGTGCCCCGCCCGTGGGGCGGGGCATTCTGGGTCTGCTCATCAAGGATCCGAAGCCTCTTCGTCTCGAGGATCTGCGCGCCCACGCGAAGGCAGCTGGTTTTCCAGAGCACCACATGTCCATGAAGTCGTTCTTGGGCGTGCCGATCATCGGTCGCAACGGGCCGATCGGAAACCTCTACGTCACCGAGAAGATCGGCGCAGAAACGTTTACCTCCGAGGATGAGGCGTTCGCAGCCATGCTGGCGGCGCACGCCGCCGTTGCGGTGGACAACGCGCGGTATCATGGCGAGCGGGAACACCTCCTCGAAGAGCTTCGACACATGCACACGTCGCGAGAGCGGTTCTTCGCAATGACGAACCACGAGTTGCGCAACGCGCTCACCGCCGTGGCAGGATGGACGGAGCTGTGGGTTCGGAAGACCGCGCCGAACACGCCGCGAGCGGCAGTCGAGGTGCAGGAGTCGGCGGAGCGCTCCCTCACGCTCCTCGAAGATCTACTCGACCTGAGTCGCATCGATGCCGACAAGCTGGAGCCGTCGATCGAGGACCTTGATGCCTGGAGCGTCGTTCACGAGGCCGTCGCGACAGTCGAGCCATCGGCGGAGCGGCGTGGCGTACACATTGAGCTCCGTGGACCCGATGAAGCCGTTCCGTGCCGCACGGACCGCCAGCGTGTGAGACAGATTCTGATCAACCTGCTCACGAACGCGGTTCGGCACAGCCCGCAGGATCGATCCATCCAGGTCGAACTGCGGGTGACCGACTCCGTGCTCCGCTTCGATGTCGTGGACCAGGGTGAGGGCATCGCACCGGAACAGCAGAATGTCATCTTCGAGGCGTTCGCGCGAGCTGGGAAGCAGACCGAGCGGGGCACCGGACTGGGGCTCGCACTTTCCCGCACGCTCGCCAGGCTCCTCGGTGGAGACCTTCGCGTCGAGAGCACTCCCGGTCAGGGTTCGCGCTTCTTCTTCGAGGTGCCAGTCGACCCAGGAACACCCTAAAGACCGGTTCACAGTCGCTTCAACGCCCACTTACAAGAGAGCCACTACGGTACGCAACATGCGAATTCTCGTCGTCGAGGACGATCGCAAGGTCGCTGGCTTCATTGAGATGGGCCTTCGCGAGGAGGGCTACGCCGTTGATGTCGCCAAAGACGGTGAAGAGGCAACCGTCTTTGCCCACATCAACGACTACGACGCCATTCTACTCGACCTCATGTTGCCCAAGAAGAACGGGCTGCAGGTCGCCTCAGAACTGCGCCGCGAGGGCCGTAACACACCCATTCTCATGCTCACTGCTCGTGATGCAACAGAGGACGTGGTTCGCGGGTTGGATGCAGGAGCAGACGACTATCTCACCAAGCCCTTCAAGTTCGACGAGCTCCTCGCGCGATTGCGTGCCCTGGTACGACGCGGCGGCGCGGCACGTCTCGATCGTCTCTCCTACGCCCCGCTCGAGCTCGACCGACTCAAGCACAAGGCCTGGGCCGGCGACCACGCACTCGATCTGACACCCCGTGAGTTTCAGCTCCTGGAGCACTTCATGCTCCACCCTGAGGACGTCGTACGACGAACGGAGTTGCTGGAGAAGGTGTGGGACATGCACTTCGATCCGGAGAGCAATGTCGTTGATGTTCACGTTGGCAACCTGCGTCGCAAGCTCCGCGAGTCGGGCTACAAAGGCCTCATCCAGACAGTCCGCGGCGTCGGGTTCTGCCTGAAGAAGAACGTTCCCACCTGATGTACTCGCTTCGCCGCACGGTCGCCGTGCGGTTTTCGCTTACCATCTTCGTTGCCCTCCTCCTCATCGCGCTGTGGGCGTATGTCGGTGCTCGACAGGTGCTCGAGGAGGCACTCGACAACAATCTCGCCGCTGCCGCACAGCTCGAGGCAGCAGTGCTGGCATCGCGACTTCCGATCGCGTTGCAGCCGGACCCGAGCCAGCTAGATCAATTCGTCCGTTCGGTAAACCGCTTCGTGGCCGTGCGAGATTCAACGACGTACATCGTCGAAACCAACACGCCGCTGGCGTCGAACTTGCCCTCGCACCCCGAGGCGTTCGCGCTCGCACTTGCCGGCGACACCGCCTGGGTGACCGAGCGGTGGGGGGACACGCGCCTGCGCTCCTTCTACGGACCCGTCCCGCAGGGAAGTCGAGTTCGCAACGCCGTGGTCCAGGTCGCAGCGTCACTTGACCCGCTGAACGCGACATCCCGCCGAGTCTTGTTTCTCATGCTTGGAACGGTCCTTCTTGGGACCGTGGCAACCGCGATCGGCGCGACGTGGCTCGCCGGCACCGCAGTGGCCCCTGTACTCGAAATCACGGGTCAGGCCCGCTCGATTCAGCCCGGCCGGGGACAGCGGATCACCGCCCATGCAGACGTGCAGGAGTATGCTGGTTTGGTGGCCGTGGTGAACGACGTTCTCTTGCGCTTAGAGCGCGCGTTTGAAGCGCAACGTCGCATGATCGCCGACGCGGGTCACGACCTCCGTACGCCGCTGACCGTCATGCGCGGCGAGCTCGAGGTGGCACTCAGGGGCGACCGGCGCCCGGAAGAGTATCGAGCCGTGCTCACAAGCATCCTGGAGGAAGTCGACCACCTCACGGCGATCAGCGAGTCGTTGACGCTCCTCGCGCGGCTGGAAGCCGGAGAGCTGAGCCTCCAACGCGCCGAAGCAGACGTCACGGTGATACTCGAGCGTGCGGTTCGCCGCGCCAGTGCGAGAGCGGGCTCACGAACGGTCCGCTTCGAGACGCCGACAACGGGAGTGACGGCGCCAGCCGATCGCAGCATGCTCAACATCGCCGTGAGCCACATCCTGGACAACGCGATTGCGCATACACCCGAGAACACCCGTGTCGAAGTGTCCATCATCGCCAATGAGGCGAGCTTCACGGTGCTCGTCGACGACAGCGGGCCGGGTATGTCCGCCGAGGCGACGGAGCGACTCTTCGAGCACTTCTATCGGAGCGACGTTGCCCGGTCTCGCACCGGCGGCGCTGGCCTCGGGCTTACGATCGCCGCCGCAATCGCTGAGGCCCACGGAGGCACGATCCGAGCCGAGCGGAGTCCACTGGGCGGACTGCGCATCGCACTCCAGCTCCCCCTGGCCGTACCCACAGATTAAAGTCGGCTTTTACCACACCTTCACATTCGGTTACGGATCACTTCATGGACGTGCCCCGATGTTCTCCCGGAGAGCACTGAGTAGGAGGGCGCGGTGGGTGCAAACGTCGGCAAAGTTGACGCGTTGATTCGAGCGGCCCTCTCCGTGGTGTTTCTCGTGCTCGCCGCCGTGTTCAGTGCTGAGCCTGTCGTATCGCTGGTCGCTGCGCTGCTGGCGCTCGTGTTTGCGGCAACTGGCCTCACCAAAACGTGTCCGCTGTACACGCTCTTTGGCATGACGACACGGGGGCACCGGTCACGGCCGCAGCACCGCTGACCCGACTCGGCACCGGCTTCGCTGAGAGCGATACCCCACAAAGCTGACCACGTCTTCTTCCTCTCGTCAGGGATCCCAGAGAAGAGCATGTATGTGGTTGTACTGCCGCTCCCAACGTTTCGTCTTGGTGGACCCAGCAGTGTCGAGCGATACCGAACACTGACCGGTGGCGTCGGCCACGTGTTGCGGCGTAATCTCCCAACGTTCGTGAAAGCCACGTGCGATGTAGAGCAAGATGAGGCCCGGTGGACCCTCGGATTCACAGCGGGGTTCTAGAGCCTGTGGAAGAAACGGAGATGAAAGACATGAAAAGGTTGATCTGTACGCTTGCGCTCGCCGCTACCGCCATTCTTCTGGCTCAACCGATGGTTGCACAGGAGCAGGGCGTCACCAAGCAGATGATCGATGCAGGGAAACCGCTCTTCTCAAGCCGTGGCCTGTGTAACGCCTGTCACGGGCCGGAAGGCAAGGGGATTCCCAACCTCGGCGCCGACTTGACGGACGACGAGTGGCTTCACAGTGACGGGTCTTATGAGGGCATTCTCTCGACCATCACGGAGGGGGTGAGCCCCGACAAGTCCTCCACGGGCACGGTCATGCCGCCCAAGGGTGGGAGTTCGCTGTCGGATGAGCAGCTCAAAGCCGTGGCGGCCTACGTCTGGAGCCTAACCAACGAGTCGTAGAGACCCTGGGGGATGACGGCTCCCCGAGCGCCGTCATCCCTTTTTTCTCGCCGCGCTCCCCCCTTCACTTCTCCCGATCAACGTGCCATTTTGAGCCCCGGCGCGGCCGCTCCAGAAGCCACCGCGTCCGGACCACGCAACGACGACACTTCGTTCACGAGGATAATGATGCTGACCCGGAACAGTGCTTTTGTGTTGATGGCCGTCATAGGGTTTGGATGTGGCGGCGAAGGTGCGCAGACTGAGGGCGCCACGGAAGAAGCCGCCCCCGCCACCACCGAGATGGCTCAGGGTACCGAGCTCCAAGCGCCTACCGGCCCGATCGATGCCGCACTGGCGAGCGCGGGCGAGGGCTACTTCCAGTCACGCGGATGCGTGGGCTGCCACACGGTGACCGATACCCGCATGATCGGCCCCGGCCTCAAGGGCATCACGGAGCGGCGAGAGTACGGTTGGATGATGGCCATGATTGTCCGGCCGGACTCGATGGTTCAGAATGACCCGGTCGCCAAGGAGCTGCTCCGGGAGTACGGAACACCCATGGTCCCCATGGGCACGACGCAAGAGGAGGCTCACGCGATCTTCGAGTACCTCCGGCAGGCTTCACAGTAGCGGCGTCTCGACGCTGTGAGACGGGGCGCCGGTCCGACATGGGCCGGCGCCCCGTTTCTCGTTACGTCACGAGCCTCCACACTTGCGCCACCAGGAAGCACACGGTGAAGCCCATCCCGAGGGGCAACAGCGCGGCCAACACCGTCCATCTCGTGCTTCCGGTCTCCCGATAGATAGTGTAGAGCGTCGTGGAACACGGGTTGTGCAGTAGGCTGAACAGCATGACACTCACGCCCGTCAGCAGGGTCCACCCGCCAACGCGCAGCAAGTCACCGGTGGCCGCAACGGAATCGGGCTCGCACATGACGCCAGCTTCCCCGCACTGACCAGTGAGCCCTGCCGTCACGACCGTGAGCATCAGTACCGTGGGAACCACGATTTCGTTCGCTGGAATGGCCACGATATAGGCGACCAGTATGACCCCGTTGAGCCCGAGCAGAATGCCGAACGGGTCCAGCAGGCCGACACCGTGCTCGGCGACGCTGACACCACCGATCTGGACGTTGGCAATCAGCCAAATCACGGCACCGGCCGGCGCGGCGAACACGACGGCCCGCCAGAGCACGATGAGCGTGCGATCGATCAGCGATGTATAGAGCGTTTGTACAATACGCGGTGGTCTGTATGGAGGAAGCTCAAGGCTGAAGGTCGTTGCCTCACCTTGCAGGGCCGTACGAGAGAGCAGCCACGAGGCGAAGAACATCGCGACCATACCGAGCACGGCTACTCCCACGACGGCCGACGCAGAAACGAGACCAGCAAGGTGCGCGGGAACGAGCGCCCCGATGAAGATGGTGGCGATCAGTATCTGCGTCGGCCACCGTCCATTACACAAAGAGAAGTTGTTCGTGAGAATGGCAATAAGCCGCTCTCGAGGACTGTCAATCACTCTCGTGGCTACGACGCCCGCCGCATTGCACCCGAACCCCATGCACATCGTGAGCGCCTGCTTCCCATGTGCGCCGGTCTTCTGAAACAGCGGGTCGAGGTTGAATGCGACTCTGGGCAGATATCCGAAGTCTTCGAGCAATGTGAACAACGGAAAGAAGATCGCCATCGGCGGAAGCATGACGCTCACTACCCATGCGGTCGCCAGGTAGACTCCGTCCAGCACGAGGCCGTCCATCCATAGCGGAACACCCACACCGGCGCTCAGGCCTTTCAGAACGGGGTGCACCGTATCAAGAAGCACCCATGCCAGAAACCGCGACGGTAGGTTTGCTCCAGAAATGGTTAGCCAGAACACCACTGTCAGAAGAGCCAACATCACGGGAAATGCCGTCCAGCGACCCAGGAACACTCGGTCGAGCAACCGATCCACGTCGAACTTGGCCCGCCCGAGCCCGCGCACGCTCGACCCGGCGACGATGGTTTCCGCTGCATCATAAATGCTCTTGGTAAGAGAGTCGTGAAACTGCGGACTCAGCGTCCATCGTAGTTCCGTGGCCCGGTTCAAGATGTGCTCCGCGGCATGCTTGGCGACCGCACGGGACGGACGTTCTTCCGGCTCGGTATCGGCAAACACCGGCGGATCACCGAGAGTGCCGAGGTCACCGGTTCGGACGACGGCCTGTACACGCTCGTCGGCATTCAGGAGGCGGAGCGCCACCCAACGGACGTTCGGCACGTCGGGATACGCGCTGCCAATCAGTGTACTGAGGGCCGCCACCGCCTCTTCGACGTCCGCTGGGTATTCCTCGATGCGATACGGATCCGTCTTCGTCCCCCCGGTGGCCACGCCGTGGATCGCATCGAGCAGCTCCGGGATCCCATTACCGCTCCGGGCAACCGTGGCCACAACCGGCACACCGAGTTGCCGGGAAAGCGCATCGACGTCGATTCCGATGCCACGACGC